>NZ_JAEQMY010000040.1 GCF_016743775.1 Microvirga aerilata
GGATGATCGGGCGCTGCGGCATCGAGCTCCTCGCGGAGGGGATGGCGCCTGACATCTAGCTCGAATTGGTCATATCCCCGCCCCTGGATCCACTGTCCCGGAGGCGTGACGGCAGCACGCTCCCTAATCCTTTCGAGCAACGTGGCTAGGGTCGGCGCGGAAGAAGCACGCACATCCACATGGCCCATGATCACTCCATAGGGGAGAAGATGCATGTGGGAGTCGCACAATCCCGGAGTCGCAAGGCGGCCTGCCAGATCGATCACCTGCGTCGATGGGCCGATAAGAGGCTCCATGTCGGCGGCCGATCCCGTAGCCAAGACCTGCCCAGCCCAGAGGGCCATGGCTTCGGTCACCTGTTCTGAGATGCCGCAAAAGATGCGGCCGTTTGTGAGGACGATATCGGCTTTGGGCAGGATGGGCATGGACCACTCGCACGGCAAGGGCAGCTGCAGCAGCCGCTGCAGTTGAGGACGGGCGAGTTTGCATACCTTTTAGTCAATCAGCAAGGTCTCAGACGCCTTACGATAGGAAATTCTATCCTTGAAACTGTAGTTGTTTCGGGTCTAGCTTGATGTGTTAGCGACCAGATAAGGCGCAGGAATAGAGGGAGTCCGATGATACATTCAAAATCCATGGCCCGCTGGCTCGCGATGGGAGTCATCGCCGGCGTCACCGCCGTTTCCGCAGCGCCGGCATCTGCTCAAGCGACGCTCGATACGGTCAAGAAGCGCGGCAAAATTCTCTGCGGCGTGTCCCCGGTCGCTCCCGGCTTCTCCTATGCCGACGACAAAGGTGTCCGGCGCGGCTTCGACGTCGACATCTGCCGCGCCGTTTCAGCCGCAGTCTTCGCCGACCCTGAAAAGGTCGAATACGTTCCGCTGAACACCAATGTCCGCTTCCAGGCGGTTCAGTCGGGTGAGGTGGACATTCTATCCCGCCAGAACACCTGGAGCTTCTCGCGGGACGCGTCCCTTGGTCTCGATTTCGGGCCAGTCGTGTTCTATGACGGTCAAGGGTTGATGGCGCCAGCCAAACTCAACGTGAAGAGCGCCGGCGAGCTCGCCGATGCTGCGATCTGCCTTCTGCCCGGCACCACGACGCTCCAGAATCTCGAGGACTTCTTCCGTCCCAAGAACATCAAGTATGAATCCGTCGTGTTCGAGAACTCCGATGAGTGGCGGAACGCGTTCTTCAACGGGCGCTGCGATGCCATCACGACCGATCGTTCGGATCTAGCTTCCGTGCGCGCCATCGCCAACGATCCGTCGCAATACGTGGTCCTGCCCGAGACCATCTCGAAAGAGCCCCTCGCCCCGACCATTCGCCAGAACGATCCGAACTGGCGCGATATTCTGAACTGGTCGGTTTATGCTCTTATCGGCGCAGAGGAGAAGGGCGTTACCCAGGCCAATGTGGATGACTTTCTCAAGAGCGAGGACCCCGAGATCCAGCGCATGCTCGGCGTGAACGGCGATTTCGGCAAGATGCTGGGCCTCGACAACAAATGGGCCTACAACATCATCAAGTCGGTCGGAAACTACGCCGAAGTCTTCGATCGCAACCTCGGCCCGAAGACCCGGCTAGGCCTGACGCGCGGTCCGAACGAACTCTGGACCAAGGGCGGCCTGCTTTACGCGCCGCCGTTCCGGTAGTCTGAGATCAACGGGCGGCCATGCGGCCGCCCGTTCCACCCTCAGCATAGTCCGGAAAGGGACATCATGCGCGTCGATGCGTCGAGCGGGACGAGGCTCCTCTACAATCTTCGCTTCCGGGCGATCCTCTACCAGGTGCTCGCCGTCGGGAGCATCGTCCTTCTGGGACTTTACCTGTTTTCGAACGTATCCCAGAAGCTGGCAGAGCAGAACATCGCGACAGGCTTCGGTTACTTGAGCCGCGAAGCAGGCTTCGTCATCAGCCAGTCGTTGATAGACTACAAGCCCACTCATACCTACGGCCGCGCGATTCTGGTGGGCATCGTCAACACGGTTTGGGTATCGATCTGGAGCGTGGTGCTTGCTACCGTCATTGGCCTTTTCGTCGGCATCGCCCGTCTTTCACGAAATCCGCTGCTTGCCTTTCTGGCGTTTCTCTACGTCGAAGCACTGCGCAATGTGCCTCTCCTGCTCTATCTCTTCCTTTGGTATGCCCTGATCGTCACGGGCCTGCCGGCCGTGCGCGAAGCATGGGAAATCCTGCCGCACGTCTTCCTGAGCAACAGCGGCCTGACCGTGCCGTCCTTGGTGTGGACAAGCGCCCATACGATCATCCTCTTGGCGCTGGTTCTTGGAGGAGTTTTAGGAACCATTGTGCATCGCCGGGCAACGGCGGAGCGCATCAGGACCGGCAAGGTGCGGATGACCTGGCCGCTGGTCGTGTTGGCTCTTTTCCTCCCAGCCGTTCTCGCGATTTTGGTCGTGCAACCCGATCTTACGCTCAGCATCCCGGAGAAAGGGCGCTTCCGACTGACGGGCGGTTCTCAGCTCACCCCCGAATTCACCGCACTCCTCGTCGGCCTTGCTCTCTCGGCTTCGGCTGGCATCGCCGAAATCGTGCGAAGCGGCATTCTGTCGGTGCGCAAAGGGCAATGGGAGGCCGCACGCGCGTTGGGGCTGCGAGACAGGTCAACCATGCGCCTCGTCGTGCTGCCGCAGGCACTCCGCGTGATCATTCCGCCGCTCACCAGCAGCTATCTGAGCCTTTTCAAGAACTCGTCGCTTGCGATCGCCATCGGATATCCGGATCTCGTCATGGTGTCGAACACCACCATGAACCAGACGGGACAGGCGATTGAAGGAATCGCGATCTTCATGCTGGTCTATCTTGGCCTGTCGATCATGATTTCCATGTTCATGAACTGGTATAATAGCCGCGTCGCGCTGAAGGAGCGCTAGGCCATGACGACCGCAACCGACATTGCCGAAGCACAGCTGAAGATGCCGGTTCAGCGGGAGCCGGATGTGGAGCGTCGTCTGCTCCACCGCACCCTCAAGCCCCTCGTCGGGACTCCTGTCAATGCCTTCGTCACATTGGCTTGCCTTTGGGTCCTGTGGCTTGGCGTGAAGGGCGCTTACGGTTGGCTCGTAACCCGAGCCATTACCGAGGGTGGGGCCCAGGCCTGCAAGGTGGGCAACGGCGCTTGCTGGCCCTTCTACGAAGCGAAGCTTCGCTTCATGATCTTTGGCGTCTATCCTTATGACGAACATTGGCGTGTGGCGCTCGCGATGGTTTTGTTCCTTGGTGCTATCGGGGTCACGATGATCCCGCGATTCTGGAACAGAAATCTTTTCGTTCTCTGGGGAACAACGATCGTCGCCACGGCAATCCTGATCTGGGGCGGCGTCTTCGGCCTCCCCTATGTGCCGACAACGCAGTGGAGCGGCCTGCCCCTCTCCTTCCTGCTCTCGGCGGTCGGACTCGCCTTCGGCTTCCCTCTAGGGGTCGTTCTGGCCCTGGCGCGCTCCTCGAAGCTGCCCGCCATCCGCGTGATCGCCATCGTGTTCATCGAGGTGATTCGAGGTGTGCCCCTCATCAGCATCCTGTTCATGGCATCCGTCATGCTGCCGCTTTTCATGCCGAGCGGTATGACTGTGGACAAGCTGCTGCGGGCGCAGATCGCCATCATCATCTTCGCGGCCGCCTATATCGCAGAGGCGGTCCGTGGCGGCTTGCAGGCCATTCCCCGTGGTCAGCACGAGGCATCCAGCGCGATGGGCCTGCATTACTGGCAGTCCATGCGCCTTGTCGTTCTGCCGCAAGCTCTGAAGGTCGCCATTCCGCCGCTGGTAAACATTTCCATCGGCTTCTTCCAGGATACTACCCTTGTCACGATCATCGGCCTTCTGGATTTTCTATCCACCGTTCGCACAGCGATGACGGACCCGAACTGGGTCGGGATCGCCGTCATGGAGGGGTACGTTTTCGCGGCTGTCGTGTTCCTGATTTTCTCCTACGCGATGGGCGCCTATAGCCGGTTCCTGGAGCGACGCATGCGTCTTGGCCACGACTAGGTTGTCGGCAGAAGATTGATCAGGCGGCGCGAGCCGCCTGACGTTCCTTGGCGAGATCCATGGCTTGATAGGTCCAGTAGGTGAGCTGGGCTGCAGCAAGTCCGAAGAGGCCTCCGTTCCATACCAGCCCAAAGGGTTCGTAAAGGCGGTACCGGTCGCTTGTGCCGAGGATGCCTTCTGCGATGACGCGGCCTCCGATCGCCGTTGTGTTCATGCCACGTCCGCCGAAACCGAAGACGTACCAGACCCCTGGCCGGAGTTGCCCGATGAGCGGCATCAGGTGGCGCGCGTAGGCCATGAGACCCGACCATGCTGTCTCCAGGCGCACACCCTTGAGCTGGGGATAGGTGGAGATCATCGTTCTCTGCATCATGTCTGCGAGACGGCGTGGCTCCGTCGTCCGCGTCGTGATCCGCCCTCCCCAGAGAAGCCGCGCCCCCTCCTCGACAAGACGGTAGTAATCACCCGCACGACGGTTGTCGCTGATCGCCATTGGCGTGCGCACCGCCTCGGCGATCCTCTCCGGCGCCGCCTCCGTTAGAAGCACGTAAGTTGCAATCGGCAGGATGCTGCGGCGCAGGCGAGGGATCAGATCGTCCGTATAGCCGCCACCTGCCAGGATCACGTCGCGTGCCCTCACTTCACCACGTGCCGTCCTGACGACCTTTTCCGCGCCGTCGATCTCGCATCCGGTAACGCGGGAGCCCTCGAAGATCCTTCCATTCAGATCTTCGATTGCCGTTGCCAGAGACCGCGCGTAATTGAGGGGATGGAAGTGGAAGGAGGCAGGATCGTAGAGCGCCTGATAGTATTTCGGCGATCGCAGGACATCTCTTACGGCATCGGTAGGCATCACCTTGAGGTCGTACTCAAACTCCCTCTTCATCATCTCGCACTGCCGGGCAAGACCGTGGGGGTCATGATATCGGAGCACGCTCATCTTTCCGTAGACCCGCGTGTTATCGGTCATGCCAAGGCTGTCGATGTTGTCTTCAATGATACCTACACCCTCGATCGAAAGCCGATGCAGATCCTTCGCTCTCTGGGGCCCCACCATGCGGGTAATGTTGGCGTGACTTGTTGCATAGCCCGGCCCGACGAACCCGCCGTTGCGGCCCGATGCACCCCATCCAACCCGCTCGGCCTCCAGAACCACGACCGAACGGCCTGCTCGCGCCAGATCGAGAGCGGCCGACAGCGCTGCAAGCCCACCACCGATAACAGCAACATCGGCACTTATGGTGCCCTCAAGCGGGGAGCGTTGTGAAGAATCCGTGAGCGTACGTGTGTAGTAGGTATCTCCATAGCCGGTCATAAAGAGCCCCCAATCGTCCTCGTCTCCGCTGACCCTAGCGCATTCTCGGGAAAGAAAACCGCCTTTCAGCATAGAACACTACAGAATTGAACAGCAGGGACACATCCTTCTGAGAGGCTAGCATAACAGATGCCCATCTACGGCAACGTGCAGTTGGGCGCGTTGGACTGGACGGCAGTCTTTTCGGGAGGTGCCACGGGAGGCGATCCTTTTTACAGATTGTTCCGCCTCCCCTTCCATCGCCCGTATTTGCGGCGTAGCCTCCCGGAAAGGCAGCCTTGAACCGAGCACCGCGCGGCTCTTGCGGCTTCGACCGAAAGCAATGCGATCGGCGCGTGTGCCGAGGGCTTGGTTGTCTGCGAAAGCGCCGACGAGGAGGCAGGAACTTGAGCGAAGCACTTGGCACAGAAAAACTTGACCCAGAAGAGCTTGGCAGGATTGCGGAACAGCTTGCTGCCGAACACCGCGATGGAGTGAAATTCCACAGGTTTGATGAGATCGGCGGCCTGCCGGATGCTTACCGCGTCCAGGACGCCTACGTGGCGGCCACCATCTGCCACGATGCCTGTGCCGGCTACAAGATCGGCCTGACTTCCAAGCGCATGCAAAAGATGTGCGGCATCGATCAACCGATCTGCGGTACGATCTTCAGCCGCAACGTGTTCAGGAGCGGTGCCAGGTTGTCGATGGCCAGCTACGGCCGCCTCGGGCTCGAGTTCGAGATCTGCGTCCGTTTGGGCCGGGATCTGGATCCAGGCAGCGGGCCGTTCACGCCCGAGAAGGCCGGCGAAGCGGTCGATGCGGTTGCCGCAGCCATCGAACTCGTCGACGACCGTCATGCGGACTACAGCGCTCTCGACATCAACACGCTGGTTGCCGACAATTCCTGGAATGCCGGGGTCGTCTTGGGGGACTTCGCACCGCCCCCTGCCCGTTTGGACGATCTCGAAGGAATCGCCTACTGGAACGGCACAGAGCTTGCGCGCGGCCATGGGGCCGATGCGCTAGGCCATCCCTTCGTGCCGCTGGCATGGCTGGCCAACCATCTCGCCGCCCACGGACGCCGGCTACGCCGAGGCGACATCGTCATGACCGGCAGCATCGTGACAACGCAGTTTCCAACCGCTCCCTTCACCTACCGCTTCGATGTGGCTGGGCTCGGCAGCGTGGACATCAGCGGCAGCTAGGTTACGGCAGCGAACCCGGCATGCGTTGCTGGCTTGGTCATAGATCTGCTGTAATGACAGCCGATCCTAGGGCGCCACGGAGGCGACCATGGCCTGTGCAAGAGCCCTTCTGTCGGCGTGTATGGGCATTATCGCGTCGATACTCGCCTTCGGTGCAGAAGCCGAGCCAATCAGCCCCGAGAAGGTGCAAGCGGCACTTGAAAGGTGGCTGGCCGAGAGAGCCCCACTGGAGAAGGTCACCGGGATTGCCGCCTATCTCAGCCTTGGGGATCCCGGGCCGGCCATCGAGGCGTTCGCTGGCACCACAGGCCGAGCCCCCTCCGCCAGGCCCATCGGCCAGGACACCTTGTTCCAGATGGGCAGCACGTCGAAGTCGTTCACGGCCGCTGTGATCCTCAAGCTTGAGGCTGCCGACAAACTGTTGCTGGACGACACGATCGGCCGGTGGTTGCCGGAGTACCCTGCCTGGAAGGATGTCAGCATCCGACGCCTGCTGAACATGACCAGCGGGATTCCGAACTATTCCGAGACCGAGGCGATGTCACGCCTGTGGGCCGATGAACCCCATCGCGACCTCAGCACCGAGGAGCTTGTGAGGCTGGCATATCCCACCAGCAGCAACAGGCTCCCTGTGACAACAGGCTATCACTACTCCAACACCAACTACCTCTTGGCCAGCATGATTGCCGAGAAGGCAACCGGCAAGACATTCCAGGAACTGGTTCATGAGCTTGTGATCGAGCCATTTGGGTTGCACTCCACCTTCTACGAAAGCGGCACCTATCCTGAGGCCGTGATCCGGCGGCTGGCGCATGGCTACTTCGAGAACCCGGCCTGCACCGAATACCAGCCGAAGGATTGTACGGTGTCCTGGAACCTGCCTCTGATGGGCCGCGACATGCGTGCAATGAGTTCATCGTGGACCCAGGCCGCAGGCGGCGCCATCTCGAACGCCCGGGACGTCAGCCGCTGGATGCGCGCAGTCTTTTCAGGCCGGGTGGTGCCAGAAAAGCAGCAGGGCGAGTGGCTCCAGATGGTCTCAACCCGGACCGGAGAACCTATCGCCGGGTTGACGGCCGAGGATCCGCGCGGCTTCTCCCTTGGCCTGGCCCGTGCGATACTTGGGCCGGCGGGATCGCACTGGTTCTACGAGGGCGAGACGCTTGGCTACCGCACTCTCTACGTTTGGTTTGCAGAAGACGACATCTTGATCACAGTGCAGACCAACTCGCAGCCTGCCGACGGAATGGACCGGCTGCATGACGCGGTGACTGCAATCTACGAGGCGGTTCGACCACCTGCCTCGCCATGACCTTTCCGCCTGGATGCGATCTGGTGCCCCAAATATCGACCTGAGGAAGATCCAAGGATCCGCAATGAAGAAGGCTGGCATTCTGCATGACGGACGGACCGCGCAGCGCAGCGGTGCGCCTGCGAAATGCTCTTCTCCTCGGCATCTACGCTCCCCGCGCGCTGCTCTCGCCGTAACGATCCTTCTCACTGCATTCATCAGTTCCGCGCTCGCTCGCGCCCAAGGAGTAGGCTACCTGGTGCCGGCTCCCGCCACGGACAGTGTTCAAGCGGATCCGGAATATGGCTGCGACACCCCGGCCCTGCCCGTGATCTCCCTTGGCGTTCCAAGTAAGTACAGGCAGGACGATCCACGTCGCGCGACGCTCGATGAGTCTGCGAACGAGACCTACTCCAAGGCCGTGCAGCCACTGCGGGAGTATGGGAAGACTTTGGCGAAGATTGCGAACGCTTACGTAAAATCAAATCCGAAGAACCCCGCGGCAGCCGCTTGCGGGCTCACTTGGCTAAACCATTGGGCTGCGGCAGAGGCGATGACCGACATGCGCTCGCAACAGGCAAGCCTGAACCAGGGGCAGGCCGTTGCTGGTTTCGCGCTGGCTTATCTCCAAATCCGCAATGCTCCCGCTCTTGCGAAGGAGCAGAAAAAGCGCGTCGAGGATTGGCTGAAGGTGCTGGGCCGACAGGTTGCTGCCTCTATGGACAAGAACCGTGGAACGTCGGGCAAAAACAATCACCGTTATTGGAACGGCTTGAGTGCCATTGCGGCCGGTGTCGCGACCGGAGACAAATGGCTGATCGACTGGGGGGCCGACAGTGCCCGAATTGGCATCTCGCAGATCGCACCGGATGGGACCCTGCCGCTGGAGCTCAAGCGCGCGCAACGCGCTCGCGATTATCATACCTTCGCCACTGAGCCTCTGATCGCTATCGCCGAGTTGGCCCATACCCAGGGCATCGACCTCTACGCCGAAAACAAACATGCCTTGGCGCGGCTGGTGAGCCGGGTTGTTGAATCCTTCGGGGATCCATCTTTCTTTGAGAAGATCACAGGCTCCAAGCAGGAGCCATATCCAGGCGACGGAAGTGTGCCAGGTTATCGCATCGCTTGGCTTGAGATATATCAAAGCCGCTTCCCTTCACCCAAGAACGAGGCTCTGCTAGCCACAAAGCGGCCCGTTGCATCCAGCGGCATCGGCGGGGATATGACGCTGCTGTTTCATGACAAGGATTGACTGCTCTGCGGCAAAGCCGACGATCCGAGCCCTTGAGCTGTGCGCTCCAGCCTTGGGCCGAGTTGCCGAAGGCTGAACCCTGGAAACCATCCAGGTCGCCTGAGCCGGATGAACCGGAACGAGCATGAGACCCGCTGCGGAGCCGCCTAATCATGAGCTCCCATCATGCGCCGCCGCCAAGATGCGCATCACGGCTGGAACACCATCCGCCACCTCGGCTCACCCGGTAGGAAGGGGGCTGCTTGGCCTCTCACCCAATCCTCGTGCCCGGCCATGTAGTAGGGTGAGAGAGGATGACCGGTCTGGCTGGTCGGCATATGGAAGATGCCTGTCCCCTCGTGTCCAGGCGCAACCACAAACCGCTCCGATGCTCCCGTTGTGGGGCTTGCCACCCGGGGTTGGTAGAGGTCTCCTGGCTGCGGCTCACTCGATGGGTTCAAAAGGAGCGACAGCCCAGGCACCACTCTCGTCAGGGGGTGTCTGATCTCTGCCCGATTGGCTGCACCCCACGTGAAGGCGCCTAGCTGGCCTCCTGCTTGTGAGGCCACAGCCGACAAGGTTCTTGCAATCCCGGCGTTCACAACTGCATCCCAGCTCTGGTATCCAGCTGGCAAGAGATGAGCCGGCCGCTCCGTTATCAGGCGCCATACTGGTTCGTCCGCTTGTTTGCTCGTAATGGGACGAAGGCGCTGATCGTTGGCTTGTGCTGGCTCCCCCGCTCGCATAGGAACCGTGTAGGCATCATAGATTGCACCGATCACTTCGGCTCGAAACGTTCTGACAAGGCGGTAGCCAACCGATTCCGGGACTGCTCGCCCTCCCCAGTTCTCCACCTCGGGGATCAAAGGTGCGTACTGCGGATGCCCCGCACAGGCCCACAAGTGCTGAAGCAGAAGACCTTGCCACCGCTCCAGCAAAACCCCACGATCATCCAGTTGGATCGCCAGCATATCCCGCTCGTCAAATCTTTCCCTGGCCAACAGCTGATCGCGGATCTGGCGGGCCCGGGATCCGTGAGCATAAGCGCCAAAACCAAGCCGACCAAAGGCCTCACCGCCAACTACCCGGCTATTCGCGGTCCAGACCCTTCGGTTCTCCGGGTTGTAGACGACGGGCACCTCCTGGGGCGCCAGATAACCATTCCAACCTTTGCTGCCATCAGCCCAGGACACTGGCAGTCGTCCGTCAAATCCAAAGCGCTGCGGCAGGCCGGTGGTCACGGTCCAGCCGATGTTGCCCCGCACGTCGCCGACTACGAGGTTCTGATGCGGAATACCCAGCCGATGGGCGATACCCAGAGCATCGCGTGCTGAGCCGGTACGCTCGAGGGCCAGCATACCGCGAAGGTTCACCGCGATAGGATCGTGCGCGATCCAGCGGTACGCCAGTTTCCGTCCTTGGCGGTCGACGCCGATGACAGGCCCCCAAAGGCTCTCTTCGACCGATAGCATCTCGCATGCTGCACCTTTGGAGCAGATTTTCTCTTCTACGCGATCCAATGGCTGGGGACCCTCGGGCGTGCGATATAGGGATGAGCCTTCCTCAGCAGGCTCCAGGATCACCACGTCACTGGTATCCACATAGCTGTTGGTGAAGCCCCATGCGATCTTGCCGTTGCTGCCAGCCACGATGTTGGGAGCCCCGGGCAGGGTTACACCGGTTATGTTCAGGTGATCTCCAGTATCCTTGTCATCGAGGATAAGTCGCGCCCGGTACCAGATGTTGGGAACACGTAGGCCAAGATGCATGTCGTTGGCGACGATGGCAGAACCAGAGGTGCTAAGGGCCCCTCCCACAGCCCAGTTGTTGCTACCCAGGCTTGCGCTCTCAACGCTTCCGTCACCTGCCCGTATCGGAGGATGTGCTCCCATGGAGGAATGGCGATCTGGCATGGGCGGCGTTGGCAGGTTCGAGCTATCTAGCGGGGCATCCCACGATGTTCCCTCAGGAAAGAGGAAAGCTGCCAGTGAGGATCCCAGTGCTTCCCCGGCTTCAGCGCGCCGGCGCTCCGTCCGCCCATCGTCCTCCTGCAGATCGAAGTACATCGTGTAGACGGTCAGCACGGTGTCTTCTGCCAACCAAGGTGCAGGTGTGGAGCGCAGGAACATGTATTCGAAAGGAGGCGCCTCCAAGTCGCGCAAACCTCGGTTGACCCCGCCGGCGTAAGCGTCAAGGACGAGGCGCTCCTCCGGTATCATTGCGGCCAGCACTGCTCGGGCGCGGCTGCGGAAGCGGTGCAGGCGGCGCTCACGGTCTTGCGTCAGAGCAGCCGTTCCGGCCAGTTCTGAAAGTTCCCCTGCCGCAAGACGGCGCTGGCCATCCATCTGGAAGAAGCGCTCCTGAGCGTGGAGGTAGCCCAAGACCCATGCAAGGTCCGCACGGCTCCTTCCAGTGAGTGTCGGCACCCCATGGGCATCTCGCGCAACAGCAACGGGAGCCGAGAGACCCGGTGCCATAACAGTGCCTTCCAGGAGCGGAAGGCTGGAGCGCAACTGCGTGTAGGCCCAGAGGCTCGCAAACAGGATCGCAAGAGCGAGTGTCCCCACCGCTGCGAGGATCCGGCTCATCCAAGGTCGTCTCAGCACAATGCTTTGAGCAAACTCATTGGCCCACTCCTGCAAGGGGACGAGACACAAAGATTATAAAAGGATCGAGGCGAATTATTGGTTATGATCATCCGAGGCCAGGAAGGCTTAGAACCGTTCGAGCTCCGGCAGCATTCAGCTGTGATGTCCTCGCTCCGCACTGGCGAAGAACTCCACGTCAATCCGCCATGATCAGGTCTAAATCGCTGCCTGTGCTGGACAACTTCTTGGGCAGAAATCTCGCTTCCACCACCATCCGACCCTGAACGCCCATATGGCGGTGTCCGTGGGGCATAGGCGCCGCACGATCAGTTCACAACAGCCTCTGAAAGCTACTTTATCACCCGCAACTACTTCAAGCCTCGCGCGTTGCTTGGCCATCACTGATGCTTGGAGGGTTACCGATGCCCAACAAGAAGCGCCTTCACCTGTGCGGCAGTATAGGGTTTGCTTTAGCATCGTTTGGGCTCATTGGAGCCATTGTTGCTCAGCCACTGTTGGGTGCCGTGTGGTCGCCATCGTTCACCACTGCTCTGCTGACTAAGCCTATCTCGAAATGAGAGATGAGCGAAATATAGATTCCTTTAAGCGACTAATCTTCGCTGTAAGGAAAAGAGTTATTCAACTTCATTTTTGGACATCATTAACAAACGTTCTCATTGTGTGAATTCAGCATCGACGCAGAAGACCAAGATAACGGAACTATGCAAATCATGCACGCGTTTCACGATTTGAAATCAATGAGGTAATTCGATGCGCGTTCTGTTTTCTTCTGTTATTTTGATTGTAGCTGCCCTGCCCCTTTCTGCCCAGGCTCAGACCGCTCATGAGGCTGCTGGTGCTGGTGCGGGTCTAACTACTGGTGCTGTAGCCGGTGCGATTATCGGCGGCCCCGTTGGGGCGGCGATTGGTGGAGCAATTGGTGCTATTGCTGGTGGGGCACTTTCGAGACCTCAGGCTGCTCAGGTTCAGCAATATGTTGTGATGCAGGGAACCCCATCTGCATACGTCCAGGAGCCAGTTGTCGTGGGAAGGCCTCTGCCGCGGACAGCAGGCGTCTATGCAGTACCCTCAGGTGCGGGTGTGAACACTCAGTATCAATACTCCGTCCTCAACGAGCGTACCGTTCTGGTAGACCCCCGAACCCGACAGATCATTCAGGTCATCGAGTAGTTTGTACATTCCATAGAAAAAGAGAGGGCAGCCACCTAGGCTGCCCTTGTCATGAATAGCCAAGCAATAAAAGTGGAACCAAACTTAGCCATCGTTGGTGCATTGGCCGCAGTTGTTCTCAATACAATCGGGATTGTCCGGTCGATAGGCGTCTGTTCGGGAAAAACATCCTGGTGCGGCTTGATGAGTTTCCCGCCGCGATCCTTGATGGCAGTTGTCAGCAGGCGGGAGACGATGTCACCCGTGTTTGGTCAGGTTCTGGGCAACCAGCGGTGCGCCTAACTGCTGGAGCAGCCCGCCCTGTTTCAGTTCGCCTAATGTGATCGGTGCATAACCGAGGCGCTCGATCAGGCTCGCGATGTCAGCGTTGGCGACGGCGTCATTGCCCGAGACGAACAGAACGCGGCGTCCGCCATCCTGCGTTGGAGCGCTGGCCAGCACGGCCGCTGGAAGGGTGTTGAGGGCTTTGGCGACCCGTGCTCCCGGAACCATTTCGGCGATGACCGCCGTAGAGGAGCGACCTCCAAGATCCTTGGGCGTGAAGGCAGGAAAGTCGATGGCGTTCGTCGCATCGACAACGATCCGACCGTTCCATTGCGCAGAACCCCGGACAGCGTCAGCGACGGCCGTAAAAGGAACGGCGAGGATCACAGTATCCGCTTTCATGGCCTCGGGCAGAGCCGTCGGCGTTACGTGCGCTCCGAGCTCCGCAACCAGACCCGCAAGGGAGTCTGGTCCTGATCCGTGGGCAATGCCACCCAGCTCTGAAAGCCGAACACTGTCCCGCCGCTCGCACGTGTTGTCTCGCTGCTCCGCATCGAATGCACGATTTCCCGTCCAGCAGTCATGACGTTGACTTCACCGGGACGAATCGGTTGCACGTAGCCCTCGCTGTAGCGGTGCAGGATCTCGCCATCGATGAGGTAGGTCAGGCTTGCAAGCCCGATGTGAGGGTGAGGCCGGGTGTCGAGGCCGTCGCCTGCCTGAAAGGCCACGGGGCCGAAGCTGTCGAGAATGGAAGCAGGCCTCCAACCTATGGAGGCTAAGTCTTTGAAAAGAATGGCGCGCCCGAAAGGATTCGAACCTCTGACCCCCAGATTCGTAGTCTGGTGCTCTATCCAGCTGAGCTACGGGCGCTTGGTCGGCAGATCGTTGCGGGAAGCAACGTTGGCCGAGGCCGGTGACATAAAGGGATCTGACGCGGTTGGCAAGCCTCTTCATGCAGAAGTTTTGCCGAAAGCGTCAGATTGCGTTCTCAGGGGATGATCGATCCGGGATCGTGATCTTGAAGCAGGTTTTGTCAGGCCCTTCATGAAGCCCGATCGTTCCGCCATGCAGGTCGACAAGCTCGGCCGCAATCACCAGACCGAGGCCCGTTCCGCCCTTCTGACCCGAGCCCTGGAAAGGCGTGAAGAGATTGGCCCTGGCCCGCTCCGGAATGCCCGGGCCGTTGTCCTTGACCAGGATGACCACCGCCTTGCCCTCCCGCGATGCGCTCACGTCGATGCGCGGCCTGCCCTCGGACGTTCCTGCCTGGCTCAAGGCCTGGACGGCGTTGCGCACCAGGTTCACCAGAACCCGGGACAGCTGATCCCGATCGGCATCGATCATGAGGTCCTCAGGCACCTCGGCCTCGAAGGCGATCCCCACCTCCGGGGCGAGATCCGTCAGGTTGGACAGCTCCGCGATCAGGGGAGCCAAGGGAATGAGCCGCCGCTGCGGCAGGGGCTCGGTCGCGCGGCCGTAGGCAAGGGTGGTCTCGCAGAAGGCGATGGCCCGGTCCAGGGTGCCGACCAACCGCGGCGCGATCCGCTGGACGGACTCGTCGGTGACGCGGTCCAGGCGGTCGGTCAGGAGCTGGGCCGTGGTGAGCATGTTGCGAAGCTCGTGATTGATCTTGCTCACGGCAAGGCCGAGCTGCGCCAGGCGGCGCTTCTGGCGCAGCTCGTCGGCCAGCGTCGTCTCCATGCGGGCCAGGGCCTGCTCGGCCAGGCCGATCTCGTCGACCCGGTCCGTGGGGCGAATGACCCGCGAGGCATCCTCCGGATTGCTGGAGAACTCCGCGATGTTGCCGGTGAGCCGCCGCACGGGCCGCACGATCACCCATTGCAGGGTGAGATAAACGAGGCTGGCGGTGATGATGGAGATGAACAGCGACAGGAGCAGGATGTTGCGCGAGAACTCGACCATCGCATGACGCAGGGGACGCTGGTCGAGGATCATCTCGACGAAATCCACACCCATGCCGGAGCCGATGACCCGGATGGGCTTGTCCGCCGGGTTGAGCAGGGCGTCGAAGGCGTCGTGAACCAGGGTGTGCCATTTCGCGTCGCGCAGGTCGACGGTCTTGCTGACCTCGGGCGGCACGTCGCCTGTGGCCAGAAGGCTCCTTCGTCCGCCCCCGCGAAGGGCGATGGCCCTGGCGCCGACGCCGTGCAGCAGGCGCATCTCCAGTTCCTCGGAGAGGCTTTCCTCAGGGGCCGCATCGAGAACCATGGCGGCGATCTGCGCGGCCGCCAGCCGGTCGTTCAGCCAAGTCAGCCTGAAATTGGCGACCGAGGGCACATAGATGAGCACCTCCGCCAGCATCACGAACATGACCGTCAGCAGCAGAAGGCGCGCCGAGAGCCCGAACTGGCTCAAGATGCGTCCTGCAAGCGACTGTGTCCGTTCCAGGCTCATAGGGGCCTCATCCCAAGCGGCTGACGAAAGAAACCAAGCGCCGCACCCAGGGGTTCTGGGCTGACGGCTTCAGAAACTCCACCGCCGCGCTCTTCGTCACCTCGGAGAAAGTCGGGTAGGGATAAACCAAGCCCGCCAGATCCGAAACCTTCAAGCCCTGTGTCATCGCCAGAACCCAGGGCATGATCAATTCACCCGCATGGGAGCCCGCAATGGAGCAGCCCAGGATTCTGCCGCGGGGCGTCACGATGGCCTTGATATGGCCTTCCGTCGCCTTCTCGGCCCGCGCCCGGTCGTTGTCCGCGAAGGTCCAGCGCAGGATTCGAACCGTCGCGTGCCCCGCCCTGGCCTGGGCTTCCGTGAGACCCACCGAGGCAAGCTCCGGCACGGTGTAGACGACACGGGGGATGGGTGCACGGCCCAGGCGGACGGGCAACCGAAACAGGGCGTGACGGATCACGAGGCCCGCATGGTGATTCGCCACATGGGTGAAGCGGGCTCCCGCCCCTGCCCCGCCCGCGCAATCGCCGATGGCGTAAACACGGCGGTTCGCCGTCCGTAAGCCCCGATCCACCACGATGCCCGATGCGTCGGCCGCGATCCCCGCAGCCTCGAGCCCCAGATCCTCCACCCGAGGCCGGCGACCGGCGGCAACGAGCAGGTGGCTTCCCTCGATCCTTTCCCCTTCTGCAAGCACGGCAGCGAACCGCCCCGGCCCTTCCTGGTCGATCCGCGCGATGGACGCGCCCGTTCGAACAGTGACGCCCTCCCTCGCCAGGGAACGGTGGACCACCGTCGTCATCTCGGGATCCTCCCCGGCCAGGATGCGCTCTCCCGCCTCGAGAAGGCTGACCCTGACGCCCAGGCGCCGATAGGCTTGGGCGATCTCGACCCCAACAGCCCCACCTCCGATCACCACCAGGTGCTCCGGCTTCTCCGTCAGGTCGAAGACGGTCTCGTTGGTGAGATACGAAACCTGATCGAGCCCCGGGACAGGGGGTACAGCCGGCCGGGAGCCGGTTGCGATCACGAAGCGCCGCGCCTCGATCGTCAGGCCGCCCGCCATGACGGTTCGCGGGCCTGTAAAGAACGCTTCTCCCTGGATCACCCGCACGCCCATGGCCTCATAGCGCTCCATGGAGTCCATGGGAGCTATGGTGGCAACCACCTCCTTCACATGCGCTTGAACCCTGGCATAGTCGATCTCCGGCTCGGCCTCCTGGAGGCCGAAACGTCCCGCTTCACGAAAATCCTGCGCGCGGCTTGCGGCGGCGATCAGGGCCTTTGACGGGACACAGCCGACATTGAGGCATTCGCCCCCCATCCTGTGCTTCTCGACCAGCACCACGGATGCGCCGAGGGAGGCCGCGATCGCCGCAACCGACAACCCGGCCGATCCCGCGCCGATCACGCAAAGATCCGGCCGCAGCAGCCCGGCCACGCCCTCGTCCGTCCGTTTCACTGCTTGCCCTCCTCGGCGTTGCGCCCGCGCCAGAATTTGATCGCGATGGGGATCAGAGCCAATACTCCCAGGATGCCGAGAGCGATCATCAGCTCGGGGGTCAACAGGCTTTTGGGGTCGAAATCGACGGCGCAACCGCTGCGTCCCGTGGCCAAGCACTCGGCATGCTGCTTCTCATGCCTGGCGATGATGTCGTCGAGGCCGGAGCCTGCGAAGGCGAAAGCGAAGGAGGCCGGGAGCATGCCGAATTGGGTCGCCAGCACGAAATGCCTCAGACGCATGCCGAAAAATGCGGCGGCCAGGTTCGTGAGCCAGAACGGCATGACGGGAATGAGCCGCAAGGACAGGAGATAGAAAAAAGCCTGCCTCCGGAAGCCGTCCGCAAGGCTCTGAATGCGGGAGCCTGCCCGCCGCAGAAGGGGCCTTCCCAAGGACGTACGGGCGATCAGGAAGATGTTGGTGGCTCCGAGGGTGGCCGCCATGGAGGCGACGGTGCCGCCCAGGGCCCAGCCGAACAGGTAGCCCCCGATGGCGGTCAGGAAAGCCGAGACCGGGAGCGACAAGGTCACGGCCGCCACATAGACCAGCCCGTAGATTCCGAGCATTTTCAGGCGATCGGCGGCGACAAGCTCCTGAAGCCAGTTCTGATACCGGACGAAGGTGTCGAAGGTCAGGGATCGGTGGAGGCCGGTTGCGAAGACGGCTCCCACGGCCCCCAGCAGGAGAACGAGAGGCAATATGCGCCAGAGGCGGCTCTGCGCTCCCGAATGCCCAGGCTTCTGCTGCTTTTCGCCCACGTGGCCTCCTTGTTGTCCTGCATGGTATGTAGCGCCCGACACGGTCAAGCCTACGGCCCGTCCGCACGCGTGAGCGCCGGTCCTCATTGCCGCATAAAGGCCAGAGCGGCGTTGACTTTGCCCCGGCCTTCCGTCATAAGCCCGCAAGCTGACAGCGCTCTTCTTGGGGCGCTGATCGTTTTTTCAGACAGTTTTGGGGCAACCCATTCTAACCAGACGGGCGCGAGCCATCGAGCACCGCTGCCCCATTCGACCGGAGATGTGCCGTGAAGAGGACGTATCAACCGAGCAAGCTGGTTCGCAAGCGCCGCCACGGCTTCCGTGCGCGCATGGCGACCAAGGGTGGCCGCAAGGTCATTGCCGCTCGCCGCGCCCATGGCCGCAAGCGCCTTTCGGCGTAAGCAGCCTGTAAGGATAGCCCGATGCGCGAGCCTCGCGCCGCGTCAAGCCTCGGGCGTCTGACGAAAAGACCTGACTTCGTCGCGGCGGCCTCCGGCCGCCGCTTTCATACCGAGCGGATGACGGTCCAGGCTCGATTGCGCGAGGGTTCCGGCCTCGGCCTGCGCTTCGGCCTCACGGTAACGAAGCGGGTCGGCCACGCCACCGAGCGCAACCGGATCAAGCGCCGGCTTCGGGCTGCCCTTCCCCCGGCAGGCCAGGATTACGCCAGGATCGATGCGGACGTCGTCATCATCGGGCGGCGTGACATCCTGAGCGCCGATTTCAGCGTGCTCATCGACGATCTCCGGCGCGCGCTCAAGGCGGTCACCAAGCCGAAAAGCGCGCCCCCCGCAGAGCGTCCCCTCTCCTCCTCACCTCCCCCCAACGGCGAGCGTCGCGGACATCCCAATGCGTGAAGACAACAGAAACCTCATCATCGCCATCGCGCTGTCGCTGGCGGTCTTGCTAGGCTGGCAATACTTCTTTGCGGCTCCCCAGGCCGAAAGGCAGCGCCTGGCGGCCCAGCAGCAGCAATCCACGCAGGTCAATCCCAACGCGCCAAATCCGCCGGCAAGCCCGAGCCAGGCCGGCGGCGCCGCTCCCACGGTGCCCGGAACCGTTCCGAGCACCCCGGCGGCGCCTGCCGTCGAAACTCGCGAGGCGGCCCTTGCCCGCTCGCCGCGCATTGCCATCGACACGCCTGCCATCGCGGGCTCCATCAACCTGCGCGGCGGCCGCATCGACGACGTGGCGCTCAAGAACTACCGCGAGACGGTCGACCCCCGGAGCCAGAACATCGTGCTCCTGTCGCCCGCCGGCACCCAGAACCCCTATTATGCCGAATTCGGCTGGCTCGGCGCGCAGGCGGGCAGCCTGCCCAACGCCAACACGGTGTGGACGGCCGACAAGCCCACGCTGACCCCCGGCAGCCCCGTCACCCTGACCTGGCAGAACGACCAGGGCCTGGCCTTCCGCCGCACGATCTCCGTCGACGACAAGTTCATGTTCACGGTGAAGGACGCGGTCGAGAACCGCGGCTCCGCTCCCGTGACGCTGCAATCCTACGGCCTCGTCTCGCGCTATGGGACGCCGGTCACGCTCGGCTATTACGTGCTCCACGAGGGCATGATCGGCGTGGTGGGTGATGAGGGCCTCCAGGAGATCACCTACGCCAATCTCGACAAGGCGGATCCCGTGGCCGGCTCGAGCGCCGTCGGCAACATCTGGAATTCGGCGACCGGCGGCTTCCTCGGAATCACCGACAAGTACTGGGCCGCCGCCGTCATCCCGGATCAGGCGCAGCCCTATCAGGGCTCCTTCACCTCCCAGCAGGGCCAGACGGCTCGCACCTACCAGGCGACGGTGGCCGGCACGGCGCAGACCCTCCAGCCCGGCGGCACGACGGAAGTGACCCAGCGTCTCTTCGCAGGCGCCAAGGAGGTTGGAACCGTCGATGCCTATCAGGGCACGCTCGGCATCAAGAACTTCGACCTCCTGATCGATTGGGGCTGGTTCTACTTCATCACCAAGCCGCTCTTTAAGGTCCTGGACTTCTTCTTCCATCTGTTCGGAAACTTCGGCATCGCGATCCTGCTCGTCACGGTGCTGCTGAAGATCCTGTTCTTCCCGCTGGCCAGCAAGTCCTACGCCTCCATGGCCAAGATGAAGGCCGTGCAGCCGGAGATGACTTCGATCCGCGAGCGCTATGCGGACGACAAGATGAAGCAGCAGCAGGCGCTGATGGAGCTCTACAAGAAGGAGAAGATCAATCCGGTGGCCGGCTGCTGGCCGGTGCTGATCCAGATCCCGGTGTTCTTCGCGCTCTACAAGGTGCTCTTCGTCACCATCGAAATGCGCCACGCGCCGTTCTTCGGCTGGATCCGCGACCTCGCCGCTCCCGATCCGACCTCCATCTTCAACCTGTTCGGCCTCCTGCCCTACAACCCGGGCGCCGTGCCGGTGCTCGGACAGTTCCTCATGCTGGGCGTGTGGCCGATCCTCATGGGCATCACCATGTGGCTGCAGATGAAGATGAACCCGGAGCCGCCGGACCCGGTCCAGAAGCAGGTCTTCGCCTGGATGCCGGTGATCTTCACCTTCATGCTGGGCTCCTTCCCGGCCGGTCTCGTGATCTACTGGGCCTGGAACAACCTGCTCTCGGTCACCCAGCAGGCCTTCATCATGCGCAAGAACGGCGTCAAGATCGAGCTGTGGGACAACCTGCGCAAGACATTCGCCCGCAAGAGTCCCGCCAGGGGCTGAGCGGCAACCAACCAGAAACGATCATCCCCGGGCCCCGTCCCGGGGATTTTGTTTGGACGATACGGCAGGACGAAAATGACAGCCTCCGGCCCCGATCCCCTGAACCCTCATCCGCTCCCCGGCCATCCCCGGGTGGGGTTCCTCAAGGCCTTCGTGAAGCAGGCGAACATCGAGATCGGCGAGTTCACCTATTACGATGATCCGCTCGGCCCAGAGGGATTCGTCGAGCGGTGCGTCCAGCACCACTACGATTTCATGGGCGACAGGCTCGTCATCGGCAAATTCTGCGCCATCGCGGCTGGAACCGCCTTCATCATGAACGGCGCGAACCATGCCATGACGGGCTTTTCCACCTATCCCTTCAACATCTTCGGCCAGGGCTGGGAGCAGGGATTCGATTGGGCTACCATTCAGGCGGGCTTCAAAGGCGACACCACGGTGGGCAACGATGTGTGGATCGGCCAGGAGGCGACGATCATGCCCGGGGTCGCGATCGGCGACGGAGCCATCATCGCGGCGAAATCCGTGGTGACGGCCGATGTGCCGCCCTATGCCATCGTCGGCGGCAATCCGGCCAAGCTCATCCGCCGGAGGTTTGCGGATGATGTCATAGCCGAACTTCTCGCCATCCGCTGGTGGGATTGGAGCGTGGACAGGATCACCCGCAATCTCGATGCCATCCGAGGGGCGGACCTGGAGGCCCTGCGCAGAGCCGTCTGATGGCGCCGGATCGAGGCCGATCTAAGCCTCCATCAGCCCCTTGAGCTTGATGTGCTGCAGCAGCATGATCGTCTTGCCATCGACGATCCGCCCCTGGTCGATCATCCCGAGGGCTTCATCGAGGGCGATCTCCAGGACCTCGATGTCCTCGCCCTCGTGGCGATCCCCGCCGCCCTGGCCGATCCGGTCGTCCGGCGAGTAGCGGCCTAAAAAGAACATGAGCCTTTCGGTCACGCTGCCGGGGCTCATGAACGCGTGAAAGACCTTCTCGATATGGCGGAGCCTGTAGCCGAGCTCCTCCTCGGCCTCCCGGCGGATGCAGGTTTCCGGGTCGTCCCTGTCGAGAAGGCCGGCGCAGGCTTCGACAAGCGGCTCGGAATGGCCGCTCACATAGGCGGGAAGCCGGAACTGCCTGACGAGCAGCACCGTGCCGCGCTCCGGATCGTAGGGCAGGATCACGGCCCCATGGCCCCGGTCGTAGGTCTGCCGGACCTGCCTTTCCAGGCTGCCGTCCCGGCGCCGGTAGTCGAAGGTGTATTTCTTCAAGGTGGCCCAGTCGTCGGAGAGCACCTCGACGGAGCGGATCAGGATGACGGCGTCGGTCATGTCAAAGCCTTGGTGGCGCCTGCCCAGGGCAATCCCGGGCGCTGCGACCAATCGGCTTGAAACTGGCAGATACGGGATCGAATGCACTCCTGCGGTTTTGTAGAATGGCAGGACAATTCTGAAGAGCGGCCGGCGCTCCGAGGATGAAAGCTGGGGATCGCCTTTCCGCGCCGAGCCGCTATAAGAGGCCATGACCGACACAAGCCCCCAAGACCAAGACCTGGATCCTTTCCTGGAAATCGGCCGCAAGATCTTTGCCGGCGAGGCGGATTTCATCTGGGCCGCGAACTCCCTGAAGAACCTGCCGCCCATGAGCAAGGTCGAGATCGCCTTTGCCGGACGCTCGAATGTGGGCAAGTCGAGCCTCGTCAATGCGCTGACCGGGCGCAACACGCTCGCACGCACCTCGCACACCCCGGGCCGGACGCAGCAGCTCAACTTCTTCAACATCAACAACCGATTCCATCTCGTCGACATGCCCGGCTACGGCTACGCCGCCGTCGAGAAGCAGAAGGTGCAGGCCTGGACGCAGCTGATCCACGACTACCTGCGCGGACGGGCGAGCCTCGCCCGCGTCTATGTGCTGATCGACGCGCGCCACGGCATCAAGCCGGTGGACGAGGCGGTGTTGGAGACCCTCGGCACCGCCGCCGTCTCCTACCAGATCGTTCTCACCAAGGCGGACGAGCCGAAGAAGGACGAGCTCGAGAAGCGCATCGCCGAAACGCAGCAGAAGATCGCAAAGCGCGCCGCCGCCTTCCCCGAAATCCTCACCACGTCGAGCCGTTCGGGCCTCGGCATCCCGGAGCTGCGCGCCGGCATCGCCCGCCTCCTCAGCGAAAGAGGCGCGGGATGAGCCTCGCCGCCCGGATCCTGATCGTCCTCGCCTCCCTGTCCGGGCTGCTCGGGGTCGGCCTCTCCGCCGCCGCAGCCCATATTGCCGGCGGCAATCTCACCACGGCGGCGCAGTTTCTCCTGTTTCATGCCCCTGCCCTGCTCGCCCTCGTGGCCCTGATGGCGGCTGGCGCCGTGAACCCCATGCTGGCGCAGATCGCGGGCTACATTCTCGTTCTGGGACTGATCCTGTTCTGCGGCGATCTCTCCCGCCGCGCCTTTTCAGGGGTGGCGCTTTTCCCCAGGGCTGCGCCCACAGGGGGCATCCTCCTGATGCTGGGCTGGCTTCTGGTGGGGGTCTCGGCTCTTCTTCGCCTGCGAGCCTGAAGTCCCTGTTTGCACGGGCCCATCCTTGGGCTAGAAGGCAGGCCGTTTCGTCTTGATCACCGCGCCGGAGCCGTCCATGTCCGATCCATCCACGTCCCTCCCCGACGTTCATGTGCAGGCCGAGGTGCTTGTGCAGGCCCTGCCGCACATGCAGCGCTACGACCAGCAGGTGGTGGTGATCAAGTATGGCGGCCACGCCATGGGCGACCGCGCGGCAGCCGAGGATTTTGCCGAGGACGTGGTTCTGCTCGAGCAGTCGGGCATCAAGCCCATCGTCGTCCATGGCGGCGGGCCGCAGATCGGCAGGATGCTGGACAAGCTCGGCATCAAGTCCGAGTTCAAGGCGGGGCTTCGCGTCACGGACGAGGCCACTGTCGAGGTGGTCGAGATGGTGCTCGCCGGCTCCATCAACAAGCAGATCGTCGGCTGGATCGGCACCGAGGGCGGCAAGGCCGTGGGCTTGTCCGGCAAGGACGGCAACATGGTCACGGCCCGGAAGGTCACCCGCACGGCCGTGGACCCTGAGTCCAACATCGAGAAGGTGGTGGATCTTGGCTTCGTGGGCGAGCCGGAGTCGGTAAACCGCGAGGTTCTGGACCAGGTTCTGAGCGCCGAGCTCATCCCGGTCCTCGCCCCCGTGGCCATCGGCCAGGACGGCCAGACCTACAACGTCAATGCCGACACCTTCGCGGGCGCCATCGCCGGCGCCATGACGGCCAAGCGCCTCCTGCTCCTGACCGACGTGCCCGGCGTTCTCGACAAGAACAAGAACCTGATACCGGAAATGACCATCGAGGATTGCCGCCGCCTCATCGCCGACGGCACCATCACCGACGGCATGATCCCGAAGATCGAGACCTGCATCTATGCCCTGGAGCGGGGCGTGGAGGCCGTGGTCATCCTCGACGGCAAGGTGCCCCATGCGGTGCTCCTGGAGCTGTTCACGGATCACGGCGCAGGCACCCTGATCCGCAGGGGGTAAGGCCCGGGGCCTTCCCGAAGCAGCCAGAATACCTATATCATCCTCAGTGGGGCCGCACGGCCCCATTGTCGTCTTTGAGATCCATGAACGCGAAGCCAGCCACCCAGAGCCACCTGTCGGCCCCCGACTCCCGTCCGTTCTCGCATGTGGAGACGTGGGTCTTCGACCTGGACAATACGCTCTACCCGCACACCTCGCGGGTTTGGCCGCAGGTCGATCAGCGCATCACCCTCTACATCTCGGACCTTTTCGGCCTCGATGGCCTGTCCGCCCAGGCGCTGCAGAAGTTCTTCTATCACAAATACGGCACGACCCTTAAGGCGCTGATCGACGAGTACGACATCGATCCGCACGACTTCCTCGATTTCGCCCACGACATCGACCACACCGCTATCGAGCTGAACGCCAGTCTCGGCGAGGCGATCGAGAAGCTTCCAGGCCGCAAGCTCATCCTCACCAACGGCTCCCGCAAGCACGCGGAGAATGTCGCGAAGAAAATCGGCATCCTCGATCACTTCGAGGACGTGTTCGACATCGCCGCCTCCAACTTCGTGCCGAAGCCGGACCGCCGGGCCTACGAGATCTTCCTGGAGAAGCACGGGGTGGAGCCTGCCCGCTCGGCCATGTTCGAGGACATCGCCAAGAACCTGACCGTGCCGCACGAACTCGGCATGACCACCACCCTGATCGTGCCGAAGACCATCGATCCCTTCCGCGAGAGCTTCGAGCAGGAGGCGGTCAAGACGCCTGACATCGACTACATCACCAACGATCTGGCGGATTTCCTGCGCGCTTACGCCTTGCCGGAAAAACAGCACTCCCGCCCATAAAAATGGCCTCCTTTCGGAGGCCATTCGTGTTCGACGGAGCAGGGACCGTTACGCGGCCTGAGTGTTGATCTTGCTCTCGGCGATGCGGCTGAGCTTCTGGTCGGTGGCCTTCTCCTGATCCAGGATCTGGTGCAGGACGCCGGCGCAGTCTTCGCGACCCAGCTGCTTGGCCCAGGCAACGAGGGTGCCGTAGCGGGTGATCTCATAATGTTCGACGGCCTGAGCGGCGGCCAGCAGAGCGGCATCGAGAACCTGCGGATCTTCGATGTCGCCGGCGATGTCCTGCGCCTCGCTGATGATGCCGTCGATGGCCGGGCAGGTTACGCCCTTCGGATCGTGGCCGTGCATCCGGAACACCTGCTCGACCATCTGGATCTGCTGCTGGGTTTCACCGAGATGCGTCTGGAACGCCTGCTTCAGCTGAGGGTCCGTGGCCTGCTCCATCATCTGGGGCAGGGCCTTCGTGATCTGTTGTTCGGCGTAGTAGATGTCCTGCAGGGTATGGACGAAGAGGTCGTCCAACGACTTGATGTCCTTTGACAAAAGGCCCATAGCGCAATCCTTCCCGAGTTCTGAGACGTGCCGGCATGCGAGCGCCATCATCTGCGTGGCGCGTCGTGCAGCGTGGGGAGAACGTCGCGGGTTCGAAGGCGGTTCCCGCCTATTCCACGGCCCGGAGGTTGCGGCCCTGGAGGCGCAGCCACTCGGCGCGGGCTTCCGCCTCGCTCTCGTCGAAATCGAGCGTTTCGATCTTCTGCCCGCGCTTCACGATCTTGTCGGCCGAGACCCTGATCTGGGACACGTCGTCCTGCGCCTGGCGGAAATGGCTATCGAGCTTCGCCACCCTGGCATCCAGGCGCTCCACGTCCTCCAGGAGCTTCTGCACCTCGACCTGGATCACCTGCGCCTCCTCGCGAATCCGCGCATCGCGGACGATCGCCTGCATGACCTGAATGGCAAGCGTCAGGAGGGAGGGTGACACGATGACGATGCGGGCCCGATGCGCCTTCTGGACCACGTCGTCGAAATGCTCGGAGAGATCGGCATAGATCGACTCCGCCGGCACGAAAAGCATGGCGATGTCCTGGGTCTCGCCGGGGATGAGATATTTCTCGGCGATGTCCTTCACGTGCACGAGCATGTCGTTGCGAACCTTGCCGGCCGCGCGGCTGCGGGCCTCCTCCCCCTTGGCGTCGCGAAACAGGGTGAAGCCCTCCAGGGGAAACTTGGCGTCGATCACGAGCCTCCTGTCGTCGCCGGGCAGGCGCACCAGGCAATCGGGCCTGGTGCGGTTCGACAGGGTCGCCTGGAACTCGAAGGCGCTGGGCGGCAGCCCGTCGCGGATGATGGCCTCCATCCGGCCCTGGCCATAGGCGCCCCGGGCCTGCTTGTTGGAAAGGATGTCCTTGAGCCCCACGATCTCGCCGGTGAGGTTCGTGAGGTTCCGCTGGGCTGCATCGATCACGGCAAGGCGCTCGTTAAGCTTGGACAGGTTTTCGTTCTGGTGGCGGGTGGATGCGTCGAGGCCCTGCCCCACCCGGTGCTGCAGCCCGTCGATCCGCTCCGAGATCATGCGCACGAAATCGCTCTGGCGGGTGCCGAACACCTCCGCGATGGTGCGCATCCGCCCGGTCATCTCGGACTGGATGCGGGTGAGCTCCGCCACCTTGTCGTCCATCTCCCGGGCCCGCTCGGCCGCGATCGCGGCCTCGAACGCCCTCTCCCGGCGTGTGCGCAGGAGCAGAACGGTGACGAGCAGGAGGAGAACGAGGCTCAATCCCGCCATCCCCATGACGGCCTGCCCCCAAGTCACGTGGGTCTTGCCGAGGATCAGGACGACATCGTTCATGGGAAATGAGGTTCCGGTTGACGGATGCATCCGAACATAAGTGCCTCGTGTGGAAAAGTGGATTCCACTTTTCCGTGAAAACGATGCACTCATGAATGATAAGCATCGGATTAGGCCCAAAAGTGGGCCCACTTTTGGGTCCGATGCCTGAGACGAACGATTTGACCATCCCGACCCGAGCGCTTATCTCCCGCGATCATGAGCATCAGACCCCTCGTCATCATCCCCGATTCCAAGCTCCGTCTGACGTCCGAGCCCGTCAAGGACATCACGGACGAGATCCGCCGGCTGGCGGACGACATGCTGGACACCATGTACGACGCCCCCGGCGTCGGCCTCGCCGCCATCCAGATCGGCGTGCCCGTTCGCATGGTCACCATGGACGTGTCGAAAACAGACGACGAGCGTCAGCCCCTGGTGCTCATCAATCCCGAGATCCTGTGGACCTCGGAGGAGAGGCGCGTCTATGAGGAAGGCTGCCTGTCGATCCCCGAATACTACGAGGAGGTCGAGCGGCCGGACCGGGTGCGGTTCCGCTACATGAATCTTCAGGGCGAGACGGTCGAGCAGGATGCGGACGGGCTGATGGCCACCTGCGTGCAGCACGAGATCGACCATCTCAACGGGGTCCTGTTCATCGACTACCTGTCGAAGCTCAAGCGCGACCGGGTCATGACCAAGTTCAAGAAGGCCGCTAAGCGTGAGGCCGGCGCATGAGCCTGCGGGTCGTCTTCATGGGCACTCCCGATTTCGCGGTGCCCACCCTGTCGGAGATCGTCGGCCAAGGCCATGACGTGATCGCCGTCTATACCCGGCCGCCAGCCGCCGCCGGGCGCGGCATGGAGCTGAAACCCTCCCCCGTCCACACCATGGCGGACCGATTCGGCATACCCGTGCTGACGCCCAAGACCCTGCGGACGGAGGAAGCCGCCGAGATCTTCCGCAGTCATGAGGCCGATGTGGCCGTGGTGGTGGCCTACGGCATGCTTCTGCCGAAAGCAGTCCTCGATGCGCCGGAGCTCGGCTGCCTCAATCTCCACGGCTCCCTCCTGCCCCGTTGGCGCGGGGCGGCTCCGATCCAGCGGGCCATCATGGCGGGCGACCGGGAAACCGGTGTCGCCGTCATGAAGATGGAGGAAGGGCTCGATACCGGCCCCGTGGCGATGGTCGAACGGATCGCGATTTCCCCCGACATGAATGCGGGCGAGCTGCACGACAGCATGATGGTGCTCGGCGCTGACCTCATGGTGCGGGCGCTCGCCGCCCTCTCCCGTGGGGGGCTTGGCTTCACGCCTCAGCCCGAGGAAGGCGTCACCTATGCCCATAAGCTCATGAACGAGGATGCCCTGATCGACTGGTCGAAGCCCGCGCAGGCGGTTCACGACCACATTCGTGGTCTCTCCCCGTTTCCCGGAGCCTTCTTCACCGCCGATTTCGGCAAAGGACGGGAGCGGGTGAAGGTGCTGCGAGCTGCCTTGGGAAAAGGTCAAGCTGAGCCTGGGACATTGCTCGACAATAATGGTATAATATCCTGCGGCGACGGGGCCGTTCGTCTGCTGCAGGTTCAGCGGGCGGGCAAGGGACCTGTGGCCTTCGACGAATTCCTGCGCGGCGTGAGGCTAGGTCCGGGCGCCCGCTTTGCGTGAGGTCCGGGATGAGTGTTCGCCTGGAGGAGACGACCGACTGGCCTGCACTTTACGCCATCTATGCTGCCGCCTTTGGGCAACTGGCCGAGGCCGACCTCGTTCGGCACATGCACGATGACGGCGACCTCATCCTGTCGGTGACCGCCTATACGGACGAGCCGGTTGGCCATATCGCCTATTCCAAACTGTCCCTGCACGAGACCTCCGCCATCAAGGCCTGCGTGCTGGCGCCCCTGGCGGTATGTCCCCTGTTCCAGAAGCAGGGCATTGGAGCGGCTCTCGTCCGGCACAGTCTCAAACGCCTTACGGAAACCGGCCATGATCTCGTCGTGGTGCTGGGGGAGCCGCATTATTACGGCCGCTTCGGCTTCACCTCCCGGCTGGCGGAAAGGCTGAAAACCCCTTATGACGGGCCGTATCTCCAGGCCCTCGCGCTTTCCGACCAAGGGAAAGACGCCCATGGTTCGGTCTCCTATGCCCGGGCCTTTGCAGAACTGAAGTAGACATGCCTCGCTACAAGCTTGTCGTCGAATATGACGGCACGCCGTTCACCGGCTGGCAGCATCAGACGAACGGCCTCTCCGTGCAGCAGGCCGTCGAGGATGCGATTGCGCGTTTTGCCGGAATGCCCGTCCGCGTTCATTGCGCCGGCCGCACCGATTCGGGCGTTCACGCCACCCATCAGGTCGTGCATGTGGACTTGGAGAAGGAATGGCGGCCGGACACGGTGAGGGATGCCACCAACGCGCATCTCAAGCCTGCCCCCGTGGCGATCCTCGCGGCTCAGATGGTGCCCGAGACCTTCAATGCCCGTCTGTCAGCGGTGAAGCGCCATTATGTCTACCGCATCCTCAACCGCCGGGCTCCGCCGTCGCTCGACGCGAACCGGGTCTGGCACGTGGCTTGGAAGCTTGACGCAACCATCATGCATGAAGCGGCCCGGACCCTGATCGGGCGGCACGACTTCACCACGTTCCGGGCCGCCGAGTGCCAGGCGAACAGCCCCATCCGGACGCTCGACCGCCTCGACGTGGAGCGGATCGGCGACGAGATCCGCATCTACGCCTCCGCCCGCTCGTTCCTGCATCATCAGGTGCGCTCGATCACCGGCACCCTTGAGCGGGCCGGCGCCGGCCGCTGGTCGGTGGAGGACGTGCGCGCGGCTCTCGACGCGCGGGACCGCAAGCGCTGCGGCCCGATGGCTCCGTCCACCGGGCTTTACCTGATCGGCGTCGATTACCCGGACTTAGCCTAGCAGGCCCCGCATCGCGGTTCCCACAAAAGCATTGAGCACGATGCCGAGCACAACGATCCCCAAAGCCGCAACACTTGGGAGGCCCAATGTCGTCTTGGTGGCGAACCATTGCAGCCGCACGATGATGATCGCGAAGGCGAGGCTGACGAGGCTGGCCAGCGCCGGCGGCGTCCAGCCTAAGAGCATGAGCATGGCCGGAAGGGACAGAACCAGCATGCCGATCACGGAAATCCAGTTCGTCACGATCACGAAGGGCACATAGGCCTTCTCGAGGCGAAACCACCGCGCAATCCAGATCATGGCGACCGGCAGGGCTATGAATCCCGCCACATGGCCGAGGGCCACGACGAAATCGACCCAGAGATTGTCCAGGAGCGACCCGTCCGGCTGCAGCGAGCCGAGACGCAGGCGTTCGAAAGCCAGGGACACGATGTAGGCCGGAAGGGTCAGCCAGAGCGCCATGAAGGAGCGCCAGAAGCCCCGCTCGCTCATGTCGAAGGAGCGTAGGCCCTCGGTCCTGCTGTTGAGCAGGTCGAGCGTTCCCTTGAACGAGCGATTGACCTCATCAGCCGTGACGATCATGGGCAGCCTCTTCGAGCGCGGGGTGCACACAGGAACAGGCGGAAGCCCTAAAACGTTCCGGCCGATGCTCGACTTTGGTCGAAGGCAGATACGCTTGGAAATTCAGCGCCTAGCCGGCGAAATAGGCGTCCAGCACCTTGCGGTAAATCGTTGCCAGACGGTCCAAATCGGCCACCGCCACCCGCTCGTCGATCTGGTGCATCGTTTGCCCGACGAGGCCGAACTCGACCACCGGACAGTCCTTCACAATGAAGCGAGCATCGGACGTGCCGCCCGTGGTGGACAGCTTGGGGCGCAGCCCCGTCTCGGCCTCGATGGCCTGGGCGATGAAGCCCACGAACTCGTTGGGCGGCGTGAGGAAGGCCACCGCATTGGTGGGCTCCATTCTGAGGGTGTAGCGGACCGTGTTGCCGGCGGCCTCCCGCAGACGGCGCGCAATCTCCTCCTCCAGGCTTTCGGGCGTCCAGAGATCGTTGAAGCGGATGTTGAAGGTGGCCCTTGCCTCGGCCGGAATCACGTTGGCGGCAGGGTTGCCCACATCGACCGTGGTCACTTCGAGATTCGAGGCGTCGAAATGCTCGGTGCCCCGGTCGAGCGGCTCGCGCAGGAGCCCGTCGACGAGGCGCAGCAGGCCGGGGATCGGGTTGTCGGCCAAATGCGGATAGGCCACGTGCCCCTGCTTGCCCTCGACGACGATCCTGCCGGTGAGGGAGCCGCGCCGACCGATCTTGATCATGTCGCCGAGCTGGTTCGGGTTCGTGGGCTCTCCCAGGATGCAATGGCTGAAGCGCTCCCCCCGCGCCTTCGCCCATTCGAGCAGCTTGACCGAGCCGTTGATGGCAGGACCTTCTTCGTCCCCCGTGATCAGGAAGCCGATAGAGCCCCTGAAGTCCGGGTTGCTGCGGATGAAGTCGAGGGCTGCCGCCATCATGCAGGCGATGCCGCCCTTCATGTCGACCGCGCCGCGCCCATAAAGCTCGCCGCCGTCGATCTCGCCGCTGAAAGGGTCGTGCCGCCAGCGGCTCGCATCGCCCGGAGGCACCACGTCGGTGTGGCCGGCAAAGAGCAGATAGGGCTCTCCCCTGCCATAGCGGGCATAGAGGTTTTCCACGTCCGGCGTGCCGGACTCCGAAAAGACCGGACGATGGACCCCGAACCCCGCCTCCTTCAGCACGCCTTCGATGAAGGCGAGAGCCCCGCCCTCCTCCGGCGTTACGGACGGGCAGCGCAGGAGTGATTGGGCGAGGAAAAGAGGCGAGGCATCCATCGGATCAATCCCGCAACAGCTCGTTGATCCCAGTCTTCGCCCGCGTCTGGGCATCGACGCGCTTCACGATGACGGCGCAGTACAGGGACGGACCGGGGGTGCCGTCCGGCAGCGGCTTGCCGGGAAGCGAGCCGGGCACGACCACGGAATACGGTGGTACGCGGCCCACGAAGACCTCGCCGGTGTTGCGGTCGATAATCTTGGTGGAGGCGGACAGGAACACGCCCATGGAGAGCACCGAGCCTTCGCCCACGACGACGCCTTCCACCACCTCGGAGCGGGCGCCGATGAAGCAGTTGTCCTCGATGATGGTGGGGTTGGCCTGGAGCGGCTCCAGCACACCGCCGATGCCGACGCCGCCGGACAGGTGCACGTTCTTGCCGATCTGGGCGCAGGAGCCGACCGTCGCCCAGGTGTCGACCATGGTGTTTTCGTCCACATAGGCGCCCAGATTGACGAAGGACGGCATCAGCACCACGCCGGGCGCGATATAGGCGCCGCGGCGCACGGTGCAGTTCGGCACCGCCCGGAAGCCTGCTGCCCGAAAGCGGTTCTCACCCCAGCCGGCGAACTTGGACGGAACCTTGTCCCACCAGGCAGCTTCGCCCGGACCGCCGCCGATGACTTCCATGTCGTTGAGGCGGAAGGACAGGAGCACGGCCTTCTTCAACCATTGATGCACCTGCCACTCGCCGCCTGCGGTCTTCTCGGCCACGCGAGCCTTGCCGGAATCGAGCAGCTCCATGGCCTGCTCCACCGCCTCGCGCAGCGCACCTGTGGTGGAAGGGCTCACATTGGCCCGGTCTTCCCAGGCGGCATCGATGGTGTGGGCAAGGTCAGTGGACATGAGAAGCTCGAAGCAGGGGTTTCACTGCGGCCTGATTAACAACGCCGCTCAGGCCTGTCACCTGATCATATGTTGTGGACACCGCCGAACAGCCTGGCATAGGGTCCCTCATGCTCTCGATCCATCAGACCGCTGCCCCGAAGACCCCTTTGTCATGATCCCGGTCCGAGACATGCGCAGCGTTCTGTATGCCACGGCGGTTCTGTTCGCAGTCGCCGTTATCGGCATCCGCGGCGTGTTCCTATGGCTCGACTACGACAGCGCCCTCGATCGGGCGCGGGGCGCCACGCAGGATCTGGCGCTTCTCATGGAGGAATATACCAAGCGGAGCCTGGAAACGAGCGATCTGCTCCTGGGCGAGATCATCGCCTTCGTGCGGCTCAGAGGCGGCGTTGGCGCCTTGAGCGAAACGGGCGACGCGCATCAGTATCTCGCCGGGCTGACGCAGAAATCTCCCGCCAGCGATCTCTTCCTCGTCATCGACAAGGATGGCGACTTGGTCGGTACGTCGAATGCGACGCAGAGCACCTCTGTCAATTTTGCCGACAGACCGTGGTTCAAAGCCCATCGGGCAGGAGCCGAAGCCTTTGTCGGCGGGGCAATCGTCGGTCGCATCACCCACGACCTCATCTACACCTACTCGCGACGCATTCCTGATTTGAACGGCGACCTCGACGGCATTGCCCAGGTCGCCCTGCGGCCGGCCTTTCTTCAAGAGATTTCACGGCCCGAAGCTGATGCGGGCAATGTCGTCCTCGGCCTATGGGGCCGCGACGGACGCGTGATCGCCCGAACGGGGCTCACTCCAGGCCAGATCGACACCGGTGTCGGTCACACGATGCTCTTCAACGAGTTGGAAGCGCAACGGGCCGGGACTTATCGGGCCGGCGATACTCCGGACGGCGTTGAGCGGATCGTCTCCTTCCGAAGACTGGAGCGCTGGCCGGTCACGGTGACCGCCAGCATTCCCGTTGCGACCGCCCTCGCCGCCTGGAGGGCCGGCTTTTACTGGAGTGCCGGAATCACATCCATCTTCCTCGTCGCCCTCGGCTGGCTCACCTGGATCGGCGTGCGGCTCAGCCAGCAGACGGAGGCCACCCAAAGCCAGCTGCAGCAGGCCAACGAGAGCCTCGGCAAAGCCCTTTCGGACAAGGTCATGCTGCTCCAGGAGATCCATCATCGGGTGAAGAACAACCTGCAGGTGACCTCAAGCCTGCTGCAGATGCAGTCGCGCCGTTTCACGGATCCGAACGTGAAAGCCGCATTTCAGGAAACCCAGGACCGCCTGCGCTCCATCGGCCTCATCCACGACATCCTCTACCGCAAGGACGCCGGCCGGACGATCGATCTTCAGGATTATCTCGAGCGCCTGATCACCGAATTATCGGCCACCTACGGCGCATCGGCCCGAGGCATCACGGTCGACCTCGATGCGGAACCGATCATGATCGACCTGGACCGCGGCACGCCGCTCTCGCTCGCCGTCACGGAAGCGATTTCCAACGCGTTCAAACACGCCTTCGGGCCGGGCGAAGGCGGGCGCATCCTGGTCTCGGCACGGCAGATCGACGGGCGAATCGAGGTGACCGTCCGCGACACGGGCAAGGGCATATCCGGGCCGCAGGAAAACGGCTCGTCGCTTGGCATGAAGCTCATCCGGTCCTTCGCGCAGCAGCTCGGCGGGCGCTTCAGCCTCGAGTCCGACGGCGGCACGGTGTTCCGGCTCGACATTCCGGCGTAGAGCGACGCCGTCATGGCCGGGCTTTGTCCCGGCCATCTCGCTTCGACGGAGCGCCGCACCTCTCCCAATCGGGATTACCGGCACAAGGCCGGTGATGACGGGAGGACGGATCGAACCCTTAAAAAGACGTGCGCTGCCGGATCGCTGCCGAAAGCGTGCCTTCATCGAGATAGTCGAGCTCGCCGCCGACCGGAACCCCGTGGGCGAGCTTCGTCACCTTCATGGGCAAATGGCCGAGAAGCTCGGTGATGTAGTGGGCCGTGGTCTGCCCGTCGACCGTGGCGTTGAGCGCCAGGATCACCTCCGCGACGCCGGGTTGCGACACCCGTTCGACGAGGCGCTCCAGGTTCAGGTGCTCGGGGCGCACGCCGTCGAGGGGCGAGAGCACGCCGCCGAGCACGTGATACTTGGCGCTCACGGCCCCGGAGCGTTCGAGCGCCCAGAGATCGGACACGTCCTCCACCACCACGAGGATCGACGGATCGCGCTTCGGGTCGCGGCAGACGGTGCAGGGATCCGAGGTATCGACGTTGCCGCAGGACGAGCACACCACGATGCGTTCGTTGGCAACGCGCATGGCATCGCTCAACGGGTTGAGCAGGGTTTCCCGCTTCTTGATCAGGTGAAGCGCCGCGCGGCGCGCCGAGCGGGGCCCAAGGCCCGGCAGGCGGGCGAGCAGCTGGATCAGGCGCTCGATTTCAGGACCGGCAACGTGCTGAGCCATTCGACCTTCTTTTTCTTTGTGGCATCGCCTGATGCGAAGAACCGGAAGCCGCTTCTCCGGTCGATGCTCAGAACAGCTTCAGGCCAGGCGGCAGCGGAAGGCCCTTGGTGAGGCTCTCCATGCGCTCCTGGGTCACCCGCTCGGCCTTAGCCCTGGCGTCGTTCATGGCGGCCACGATGAGATCCTCCAGGATCTCCTTCTCGTCCGGATTCATGAGCGAGGAATCGATGTTGATCGACTTGAGGCTGCCCTTGCCGGTCACCTTGACGGTCACGACACCGCCGCCGGCCGTGCCGTCGACTTCAAGGTTTTCGAGTTCGGCCTGGGCATCCTGCAGCTTCTGCTGCATGGCCTGCGCCTGCTTCATCAATCCCATGATGTCTTTCATGAACGCATTCCTCGCTTAAAATAAATCGTCGTCTTCTTCCGTCTCGTGCGCGGCGGCTGCATCGGCCTCCCCGAGGATCTCGGTTTCGGCGTCGTCGCCCGCCTTCTCGGCGCGCTCGACCACGTTCACGATCTGCGAGCCGGGGAACTTGGACAGAACCGCCTGCACCAGCGGATGGTTGGCCGCCCCCTCCTTGCGCTCGCGCTCGGCGGCCACGGCCTTCTCGTGCAGGGTCGGGGCCCCCTCCTCGGAGGAGAGCGCCACCATCCAGCGCTCGCCGGTCCATTGCTGGAGGGCGCGGGTGAGATCGTTGGCGATGGTGCGGCTGCCGGTCTCGGTGAGGCTGAGCTCGATGCGGCCCTCCTCGAAACGCACGAGGCGCACATCCCGCTCGAGCGCCGCCTTGAGCACGATCTCGCGCTTCTCACCGGCGAGCGCCACCACGTCCTCGAAGCGCCGCAGCCGCATGGTCGGCTCAGTCTGCGCGGCCTGAGGGCGCGGCTGCGGCTGGGCCTGGGAGGTGGCGAGCGCCATATTGCCGGAGGTGGCGGGTCCGGAGGGCCGCGAAGGCGCGGGGGCCGGGCCGCCTGCGGGCAACGGCGCGCCGTCCTTCAGGGCCCGCAGGGCCTCGTCCGGCGTCGGCAGGTCGGCCGCATAGGCAAGGCGCACCAGCACCATCTCGGCTGCCGCAATCGGGCGGTTCGAGGCCTGGACCTCGGGAATCCCCTTCAGGAGGATCTGCCAGGCGCGGGACAGGGTCCGCACGGAAAGCTTCCCGGCATAATCCGTGCCCCGCGCCCGCTCGACCTCGGACAGGGCGGGGTCCTTTGCCGCTTCCGGGATCAGCTTGAGGCGGGTGACGATATGGGAGAAAGCGGCGAGATCCGACAGGATGACGGCCGGATCGGCGCCTGCATCGTATTGCGAGCGAAGCCCCTCGAAAGCCGCCGGCACATCGCCGCGCATCACAGCCTCGAACAGATCGATCACCTGGGTGCGGTCGGCAAGCCCCAGCATGTCGCGCACGGTGTCGGCGGTGACGACCCCCGCCCCATGCGCAATCGCATGATCCATGAGGGACAGGGAGTCGCGGGCCGAGCCCTCCGCCGCCCGGGCGATGGCGGCGAGCGCCTCCTGGTCGGCCTTGACCCCCTCGGCGTCGCAGATGCGGCCGAGGTGACCCACGAGCTTGTCCGCCTCGATGCGGCGCAGGTCGAAGCGCTGGCAGCGGGACAGGATCGTGACCGGGACTTTACGGATCTCGGTGGTGGCGAAGATGAACTTCGCGTGCGGCGGCGGCTCCTCCAGGGTCTTCAGGAAGGCGTTGAACGCCTTCTCCGAGAGCATGTGAACCTCGTCGATGATGTAGACCTTGTAGCGGGCCGACACGGGCGAATAGCGGATGCCGTCGATGATCTGGCGGACGTCGTCGATGCCGGTATGCGAGGCGGCGTCCATCTCCAGCACGTCCACGTGCCGCGATTCCATGATGGCCTGGCAATGAACGCCAAGCTCCGGCATGTGGATGGTGGGCGCGCCGGCCCCGTCGGGCTTCTGGTAGTTGAGGCCGCGGGCCAGGATCCGGGCCGTGGTGGTCTTGCCGACGCCGCGAACGCCGGTGAGCATCCAGGCCTGCGGGATGCGGCCGGTCTCGAAGGCGTTCGAGAGGGTGCGGACCATCGCCTCCTGACCGATCAGGTCGTCGAAGGTGCGCGGGCGGTATTTTCGGGCAAGAACGCGGTAAGGAGACGCCGGCGCTGCGGGAGCCGGCGCGGCAGGGAAACCCGGCAGGGCCGGCTCGTCGTTCAGGGGCGTGCCGGCTGTGGTATCGTCCATCGACTGCAAAGGCTTTGGAGAATCTTGAGGTGGGAGGCTGGACGAAGACCCGTTCGGTCTCGTTAGGGCTGCTTCCTTCCGGACCTGACCCGGTTGGCGAGTGAGACGTCCCTCGCCAACCTCCCGTCCGCTATATGAGCGCTCCGGCCGGGAAACGCAAGCGCGATTGAAGGCCGGCCTACACCGGGAGAAGCCCGAAAAAGTGGCCGTGCGGGGAAACACATTCTCTTACAAGCCTTTCCACCAGGCTTTATGCGGGATCAAAGGCACGTGGCTTGCCTCCGCGGTAATATTGTCTCAATATTTTGGACAGAAGCCCTTTTCTCAGCGTCCCGTATGACATCCCATTCGAGCGACAGGCCTGGTTCATGACCGCGTATTCAGAGCGTGCGGGGCGGCGCGTTACGCTCATGCTGATCGCGGGATCCGGCTTCGTCACCATCGCCAAGGGGATGAGCCTCACCTTCATCGCCATCCGGCTCCAGCGTGACTTCGGGTTGGGGCCAATGGCCGTCGGCGCATTGATTGGAGCAGGGCCTCTCCTGGGCGCCATTGCCGCCCCCATGGCAGGCGCTCTCTCCGACCGGATCGGGCGAAAGACCGTTCTCGTCGTCGCCCTGTTTCTCACATCGCTCGCGCTGGCGGCCCTCGGACTTGCCTCATCCGTCGCCATGTTCGCTGCAGCCCATATCGTCTCGGCCGTGGCCGGGTCCGTGTACGAGCCCGTTTCGCGGGCGCTCATGAGCGACGCGTCGCCTGAGCATCTGCGCTTGCGCGCCTTTTCATGGCGGTATCTGGCCATCAATCTAGGCTGGGCCGTCGGGCCTATGATCGGCATTGCCGTGGGAGCAGCCTCTTCCGCTCCCTTCATCGTTGCCGGTGTCATGCACGCGGTGTTCGCGATCCTGATCGCCTGTGTGGTGGCTTCTCCAAAGGCCGACACGCAAGCCCCTGTGCCCAGCTTCGTCGGCTGGCGCCGCCTCGGCTTCGCGCTCCAGGATCGACGCCTCCTGTTTTTCGTGGGCGGCGGCACCCTTCTGCTCGCCGTCCACGGCCAGTGGTCCATCACGCTATCGCAGTATCTCGGGAGCAACTTCGAGGATGGGATCAATCTCTTCGCGCAGCTCGTCACCACCAATGCCCTGACCGTGCTGCTGGCGAGCACTCCTGCACGTTTCCTGATCGAACGCATTGGGGCTCGCAACGCCATCGCCCTGGGATGCATCCTGTTTCTGGCCGGGGAGGTTGGATTTGCCGCCTCTTCCGCGCACGCAGCCCTCATCCTTTCCATGATCGTCTTCACATTGGGAGAGGTGCTGGTGGTTCCATCGGAATATCTGCTTGTCGATGGCATCTCGAACGCACGCAACAGGGGAACCTACTTCGGGGCTCATTCTCTTACGTCGGTGGGCAACTTTCTTGGCCCGATGCTCGGAGGCGTCGCTCTGGCCACCTTCGGGGGTGCCGGCATGTTCTTCCTTTTCGCGGTTTTCGCAGGAGCAAGCGCCGTCATGTTCCTGATCGGCCACACCATGCCGCCGCCGCATTGTCGCAGCCGCCGCCAGGACGACGCTGCCCCGCTGGCATCAAGGGCGGACTTTCAGCGCCTCGGCTTGGCCTTATAGGCGACGCGAAGTTGGACGCTCCGTCTCCCATCGACGTTTGCCCGCCGATGAGTTGGAGCATCGAATAGATCCCAAAGCGGAGTCCACTTTTGGGTCCGATGCTCTAGGCACCGGGCGGCAGGGTCGGCTAACGTGCGGCCATGACCCCTGCCTTCCAGCTCGATTCCCGCCTCGAAGCCGACACCATCCCGGTCGGCGACCTTGCTCTCTCATCGGTCCTGCTTCTGAACGACGCACGCTTTCCCTGGTTCGTGCTGGTGCCGCGCATCCACGGCCTGAGCGAATTGACGGACCTTTCGGACGAGAAGTCCGCACAGCTGATGCAGGAGATCAGGATCGCGACCCGGGTCATGCTGGAGCTGTCCGGGCCCGACAAGGTGAATGTGGGCGCGCTCGGCAACATCGTGACGCAGCTTCATGTCCATGTGATCGGGCGCTTCCGCTCGGATCCGGCCTGGCCCGGCCCCGTCTGGGGCCACGGCACCCGGACACCTTATCCCAGCCATGCGGCAGCAGCCCTGATCGAGCGCGCCGCCACTCTTTTCGCGGCGGCCTGACCCATGACCCGACCGATCGGCTACATCACGAACCCTCTCGTTCGCCACAGCGCCGAACGGGACCCGGAAGCGCTTGCCAACGCCATCCGCAACCCGCAGGCGGCGATGGTGATCCTGGCAGGCGACCTGCCGGTGCTCCAGACGGGAGAGCCGGGCACGAGCCTCCTGACCGCCTCCGTCCTCGGCCGCATCCCCGGCCTCCAGGAACAGGTTCTCCTGGGCACCTTGGGAGAGCGCCCCGTCGTGGCGACCTTGGCCCCACCGGAAGCGGCGGAGCTGTTCCAGGACGACCCGGCCTATGCGGCCGTGGATCTGCGGTCGATTGCGGTGCGGGGCCTCGTGCCGGCAGAGGAGCTCGGCCTTCTGGCCATGGCGAAATCCATGCTCGACTGGCACAGGCGCCACCGCTTCTGCGCCAATTGCGGCGCCCCGACCGAGGCTTCCCAGGCCGGCTTCCGGCGCGACTGCTCCGCCTGCGGCACCCAGCACTTCCCCCGCACGGATCCCGTCGTGATCATGCTGGTCACCCATGGCGACCGGTGCCTCATGGGCCGCCAGCCGCGCTTTCCCGAAAAGATGTATTCCTGCCTCGCCGGCTTCCTGGAGCCCGGGGAGACCATCGAGGATGCGGTCAGGCGCGAGACCTTCGAGGAGGCCGGCATTCGGGTGGGCAAGGTGCGCTACCTCGCCTCCCAGCCCTGGCCCTTCCCGTCGAACATCATGATCGGCTGCATCGGAGAGGCGCTCACCGAGAAGATCGATTTCGACGGGGAGGAGCTGGAGGACGCCCGCTGGTTCTCCAAGGACGACGTCCGGCGCATGCTGGAAGGCGCGCACGAGGATTTCGCCGCCCCCTCTCCCATCGCCATCGCAAACCTTCTCATCCGTGAATGGGTGAAGGAGTAAGCTCCTCTTACCGGAACGTCATCCCGAAGGTTGCACAGCAGAACCCGGGATCGGTTGACGAGTGCAGCGCGGGTTTCCCCTTGTGGGGAGGAGGGCTCCCGCGAGATAGCTGTGATGCGCTCCCGGATCTTCGCTCATGCTTCATCCGGGGGGATGCTGATAGCCTGCTTGTCAAAGATCCAGCGCCTTCGGGCCCGCAGCCTTGGGCTGCGAGCCTGAAGAGCACACGAGGGTGGCGCGCGATGCAGCCCGGCTCGCTGTGGTATGAAAGGGAAGAGCCGAACTGCCTCTTCGCGCACGGTTCTTTTCAGGCGGACTGGTGCGACCGGTGCGGCGCTGGCCCAAGGCGGCCATGCTGGAGGCCCTGGGCCCAACCCGCTTCCGGCCCCTCACCAGGGCCTCTCGCCAAACCCGCTTGCGAGGCGGGCTTACGAGACCGTGCCTGCTCCCACACTGCGACGCCTCGCGAGCGCGCCCCTCGTCAGGACCAGGCTGTGCAACGATATAGCCAAGGTTGCAGCAGAAGTCAAGAACAAAGTAAGAACATTGCACCGGCCACGACCTGTCGTGCCTGGGCAGGCGGGGAGCCGGAACCAGGATGGTCGCAGGAGATGGCGGCGCGCCCTGCTCTTGTTCTGCGCCGTCAGCGGTTATGGATCCCCTTCCCTCGCTGCGCTCGCCGGGGATGACAGCGGAGCGATGGCCTCGGGGTCGAACCGGTAGGCGATCTCGGTGACCGTTTGGCCGCGCAGGTCGAAGGCCTGCTCGGGGCCGGGCGTTCCGCCCAGGGCCTCGTAGAACCGGCGAGCCGGGAGGTTCTCCTTCAGGACCCACAAGCCGACGGATCGAAAGCCCTGGGAGCGGAGGTGGTCGAACACGCCGTTCATGAGCCGGCGGCCGATGCCCTGCCGCTTGACCCTGTCGAGCAGGTAGATGGCAAAGATTTCGGCCTCGGTGCCAAGCAGCACCGGCTCCTTGCTCCTGATCGGCCCGCCGCGCGCAAAGCCGACGATCTCGCCGTCACGAGTTTCCGCGACCAGAAGCTTCGACTGCGGGTCTGCCCGATCCAGAACCCTTTGCCACATCATCATCCGTTCTTCGACAGACAGTCCGGCAAGAGCGTCGGGAGACAGGAAGTCCTTGTAGGACTCCCGCCACCCTTGAACATGGACCCTTGCAATGCCCTCGATGTCGGCCTCACTCCCGTCGCGGATGCGAACCGTCACTCGGCCGGTTCCCTGATCTTCTCGCGGAAGGGATCGGCCGGGTACACGCCGAGGATGCGCAGCTCGCGGGAGAAGAACTCCAGCTCCTCGAGCGCTCGCCTGAGGTTCGCGTCCTCCGGGTGGCCGTCCACCTCGGCGTAGAACTGCGTCGCCAGGAACTCGCCTTCGAGCATGTAGCTCTCCAGCTTGGTCATGTTGATGCCGTTGGTGGCAAAGCCGCCGAGCGCCTTGTAGAGCGCGGCCGGCAGGTTGCGGACGCGGAACACGAAGGACGTGACCACGGGCCCCTGCCCCTTGGGGGCCCATTGCGGCTTCTTGGACAGGATCACGAAGCGGGTGGTGTTGTGCGTCTCGTCCTCCACGTTCTCCGCCAGGATCTTCAGGCCGTAGATGTCGGCCGCCATGCGGGGCGAAAGGGACGCGCGGGTCGGGTCCTTCCACTCGGAGACCTCCCGGGCGGAGCCTGCGGTATCGCCGGCCACGTGGGCTTTGAGCCCGAGCTTGCGGATGATCTTGCGGCACTGGCCCAGGGCATGCACGTGGCTGTACACGTCCTTGATGGTGCCGATCTCGGCGCCCGGAACGGCCATGAGATGAAAATGGATCGGCAGGAAGTGCTCGCCGATGATGTGGAGGCCCGAGGTCGGCAGGAGGTGATGGATATCCGCCACGCGCCCGGCAATCGAGTTCTCGATCGGGATCATGGCAAGGCCCGCCTGGCCCTCGTTGACGGCCGCAAACGCATCCTCGAAGGTCGGACAGGGCAGCACCTGCCAGTCGGGCAGCGCCTCGGAGCAGGCGGTGTGGGAATTGGCCCCCGGCTCGCCTTGGAATGAAATGAACTTGCTCATGGATGCCTCCGGGCCACGATGATCTCCCGCGCCCTTTCCAGATCGTGAGGGGTGTCGACGCCGAGCGGCACATCGTTCACCACGACGGCGTCGATGCGCATGCCGGCCTCGATCGCCCGCAGCTGCTCCAGCTTCTCGCGGGTCTCCAGCGGCGAAGGCTGCAGGCTGACGAAGCGCTGCAACGCCCGGCGGCGGTAGGCGTAAAGGCCGATGTGGTGATAAAGCGGGCCGTCCCCGTAAGGTGCGGTCGCGCGGGTGAAGTAGAGGGCGCGGAACCGGCCGGGGGAGATCGGGCTTCCCACCATCTTCACCACGCTCGGGTTGGTCTTCTCCTCCTCGCGCTCGATGACGGCCACAAGCGTCGCAAGATCGACGGCCGCATCCGACAGGGGGGCGATGGAGGCCGCGATCGCCGCGGGGTCGATGGTCGGCAGATCGCCCTGGACGTTCACGACCACGTCGTGCCGTCCTTCCGGGTCGAGCTTTTCCACAGCCTCGAAGATCCGGTCCGAGCCGGAAGGATGGTCGTCCCGGGTCATCACCGCCCGGCCGCCGGCCCTGGTCACGGCCTCGGCGATCTCGGGCGCATCCGTCGCCACAGCCACGGGCCCGATCCCGGCCTCCACGGCCCGGCGCCACACATGGACGATCATCGGCTCGCCCGCGATATCCGCCAGGGGCTTGTTCGGCAGGCGGGTCGCGGCAAGGCGGGCGGGGATCAGGACGAGGGGGTCGGACATGGTGCGCTCTTTGCGGAGAAGCTGAGGGCTCTTAGCAAGGCAGGCTCCGTTTGTCATGGGCTCTGCGGCAACCGATCCATGAACCTCGAGCGGCCTTTAGGCGTTGCAAACCCGTGCTGCGACCACGAGAACGGCGAAAACTCCTGAAAACCCCATTGTCAAAACCCTATCTCTACGGCTAAGCAACGCCCCTATCGCGGGCACCCGCCCGCGGATCCGTTCTGCTGCGCTGGTTTCGCCGCTTGTACGAAGGCGAGGAGAGCCTCACTGATGAATATCGAGACCAATAAGATCATGGGCGCCGTTTTCGGCTCGCTCCTCTTCGTGGTCGGCGTCAACGTTATCGCCGGCGGCCTCTTTTCGCCCCATAAGCCAGCCGTTCCGGGCTACGACCTCCCGGCGCCCGAAGAAGGCGCTGCCGCCGATGCCGGCGCCGCCGCTCCGGCCGAGCCGCTTCCCGTTCTTCTCGCCAGCGCCGACGTCGCCAAGGGTCAGGCCTCGGCCAAGAAGTGCGCCTCCTGCCACACCTTCGAGGAGGGCGGCCCCAACAAGGTCGGCCCGAATCTCCATGGAGTCGTCGGACGTCCTCTCGCGTCCCACGCGGGCTTCAACTACTCGGGAGCCCTCAAGGGCAAGGGCGGCGAATGGAATTACGAGGCCCTGAACGCCTTCATCCAGAACCCCAAGCAGGCCGTTCCCGGCACCATCATGGCCTTCGCGGGCATCGCCCAGGCCAAGGAGCGGGCCGATCTCATCGCCTATCTGAAGTCGGTCTCCCCTAGCGCTCCTGCGTTCCCCGAGGCATCCGCGGCCGCAGCCCCTGCTGCCGCTCCTGCGGCGCCGGCTGCCGGAGGTGCTCCCGCGGCGCCCGCCGGCGGCGCTCCCGCCGCTGGCGGCGCTCCTGCCGCTCCTGCCGCTCCTGCCGCTCCTGCGGCCCAGTAAAGCGCATCCTCTCACATTCGAGCGAGCCGGGCCGAAAAGCCCGGCTTTTTCGTTTGTGCCGCCTCTCCTTTCATGCGTTGTCCCTTGCGCTCGCCCGGGAGCGCCCAAAAATGTAACCTGACGAAAGACGCCTCGCCCCATCAGGAGACGCCTTGTGATCCGCATCCTTCTGCCGAGCTTTCTGGCGGCCTTCCTTGCCTTCACCCCTGTCACGGCCCAGGAGGCCCGGTGGCGGCATGGAGCCGGGCTTCTGGAAGAGGCGAAATACCCCGAAGGCTTCAAGCATTTCGACTACGTCAACCCGAACGCCCCGAAGGGCGGTCTGGTGCGCTTGGGAGCCCAGGGCACCTTCGACAGCTTCAACATCGTGGTGGCCGGCGTGAAGGGCACGCCCGAGCAGGGCCTGGGCCTCGTCTACGAGACCCTGACCACCTCGGCCCTCGACCAGTCCAGCTCGTCCTACGGCCTCTTGGCCGAGGCGTTCTCGTATCCGGAGGATTTCTCCTCCGTCAGCTTCCGCCTGCGGCCGGAGGCCCGCTGGCACGACGGGCAGCCGGTGACGGTGGAGGATGTGATCTACTCCTTCCAGGTGCTGAAGGAGAACAGCCCGACCTACGCCTTCTACTACGCCAACGTCACGGGGGCCGAGAAGACGGGCGAGCGCGAGGTCAAGTTCACCTTCGACGAGAAGGGCAACCGCGAGCTGCCGCAGATCATGGGACAGCTGATCGTGCTGCCCAAGCACTGGTGGGAAGGCACGGCGCCGGACGGCCGCAAGCGCGACGTGACGCAGACCACCCTGGAGCCGCCGCTGGGCTCCGGCCCCTACCGCATCAAGGGCTTCGAGGCAGGACGCAACGCTTCCTACGAGCGCGTGAAGGATTATTGGGGCGCGGGTCTCAACGTGAATGTGGGCCAGAACAACTTCGACGAGATCCGCTACGAATATTATCGCGACGCAACGGTGCTGCTTGAAGCCTTCAAGGGCGACCGCATCGATTTCCGCGCCGAGAACAGCGCCCGCAACTGGGCCGTCGGCTACGACTTTCCGGCGCGCCAGCAGGGCCGCGTGGTTCTGGAGGAATTTCCACTGCGGGCAACCGGCGTGATGCAGGCCTTCGTGCTCAACCTGCGCCGCGACAAGTTCAAGGACGAGCGCGTGCGCCGGGCCTTCAACCTCGCCTTCACCTACGAGGAGCTGAACAAGACGCTCTTCTACGGCCAGTATGAGCGGGTCGGCAGCTACTTCCATGGACTCGAGCTCGCCTCCTCCGGCCTGCCGGAGGGCCAGGAGTTGGCAATCCTCGAATCCATCCGCGACAAGGTTCCGGCGGAGGTTTTCACGACCCCCTACAAGAACCCCGTCAACGATACGCCGGACGCCATCCGCAACAACCTGCGCGAGGCCGACAGGCTCCTGCGCGAGGCGGGCTGGGAGGTGAAGGGCGGACGCCGGGTCAACGCCAAGGGCGAAACGCTGACCGCCGAGCTTCTCGCCGACAGCCCCAACGACGAGCGGGTCTTCCTGCCCTACAAATCCGCCCTCGACCGCTTGGGGATCGCCACCTCCGTGCGGACCGTCGACGAAGTGCAGTATGTGAACAGGACCCGCTCCTTCGACTTCGACATCGTCTCCGGCATCTGGCCGCAGTCCCTGTCGCCCGGCAACGAGCAGCGCGAGTTCTGGGGCTCGCAGGCGGCCCGGCGCGAAGGCTCCCGCAACTTGGCCGGGATCGCCGATCCCGGGGTGGATGCCCTGATCGAGAAAGTGATCTTCGCGCGTGACCGCGCCGAGCTGGTGGCCGCGACCAAAGCCCTCGACCGCGTTCTGCTCGCCCACGACTATGTGGTTCCGCAATGGACCTCGCTGAAGAGCCGCACCGCGCGCTGGGACCGCTACAGCCATCCCGAGACGATGCCGCGCTATGGCGGCTCCGCCTTCCCGACAGTCTGGTGGTACGACGAGGCCAAGGCCGCCAAGACCGGAGCACCACGATGAAGGGCATCAGCCGCCGCGGCATCCTCAAGACCGGGGCGGCGGCGGCCGCTCTTTCCGTTCTTCCCAGAGCCACGCCGGCTCAGGAGACAGGCGAGGTCGAGACCCACGGCCTCTCCAGCTTCGGCGATCTGAAGCATGGTCCCGACTTCAAGCATTTCAGCTTCGTCAATCCGGATGCGCCGAAAGGCGGCAAGCTTGCGGTTCAGATCAAGCAGACCATCGGCAACCAGAACTTCGACACGTTCAACACCCTCAACATCTTCGTGCTGAAGGGAGATGGCGCCGCCGGGATGAGCCTGACCTTCGACAGCCTGATGACGGCCTCGGGCGAGCGGATCGGCCTCCTCGGCGACGAGCCGGACGCGCTCTACGGGCTTGCGGCAAAGAGCGTGCGGGTGTCCGGGGACAAGCTGACCTATCGCTTCATCATGCGCCCTGAAGCGCGCTTTCACGACGGCTCGCGGCTGACCGCCAAGGATGCGGCCTTCTCGCTGAACATCCTGAAGACGAAGGGGCATCCGCTCTTCAGCCAGCTGCTGACCCAGATGGCCTCGGCCGAGGCGGAGTCCGACGAGATCCTGCGCGTGCGGCTCACGCCCCAGCGCAGCCGCGATCTCCACCTCGTCATCGCGGGATTGCCGATCCTGTCCGAACG
>NZ_JAEQMY010000041.1 GCF_016743775.1 Microvirga aerilata
CGCCTATCCCTGTACGCAGAACAAAGCCTTATCGTTCAGCAGATTAAGGATGGCCGGTAAGGAGGGTAAAACAAGCATCCCATTGTGATAGTAATCCCAATGGATATTCTCTGCTTCGAAAGAGAAATAGGGCCAATTTGTAACCGCCAGCGTCCGACGATGCCTTACGTCGCAGGAACGGCTCAAATCCACCGCACGTTAAACTGACAGCCAAGGAGAGAGCTATGGTTGACAAAGATCGTGTTGATGGTTCCGCCAAGAACATCGGCGGTAAACTCAAGGAAGGCGTCGGCAACGTGACCGGCGATTCCAAGATGCAGACAGAAGGCAAGGCGGATCAAGCTGAGGGCAAGATTCAGAACGCCATCGGCGGCATCAAGGATTCGATCAAGGACGCCTTCAAGAAGGACTGAGGAACGGGCTATGCGTCCCTCACCCACCTCAAGCAGTTTCCGGTGGGTCACACCAAGATCGACCGGAGCTTTGTGCAGTACCTTGAGCACGACCCTAATGATGCGGCTATCGTTGCGGCGGTGATTGGCCTCGGAAGAAGCCTGAAGCTCCAAATTACAGCGGAGGGCGTTGAGACGGTTGGACAGGCGCAGCCGTTGCAGGAGATGGGCTGCGAACACGCGCGGGGCTTCTACTTTGCGCAGTCTGTTGCTGGTTCTCACGTACCGGGCCTGATTCCAAGGTCGGGGGAAGCAAGGCAGCATAGGACAGCCTGAAGGCGAGTTCCGCCTCCAGGCTGTCCTCATGAGATTGCGGAATCTGAAGGAGTATGTGGCGACCGTGGCGAAGGGACGAGGGACTACGTAGCCTCAGTCCTCCTTCGCGGTATACGGCAACAGGCGCACGAAAACGTCGTGAACTCTCTGGTAGCATTCACATGAGACCTCTCTGAGAGCAGTCGGGTCTGTGATGGTGATGCCGCCCCTGCCTTGCCTGACCCACCCTGCGGCCTGAAACCTCTTCATGATGGCACTGATGGTCGAGCGTTGGGTTCCCAAACGCTCTGCCCAGAACTCATGGGTTAGGGGGATCATCCCTTGATCGACGCGATGGCTCGTGCTCAGGATCAGGCGAGCACAACGGGCCTCCACACTATGGATTGCGTTACAGGCGACGTTCTGGAGAACCCGTGCCATCTGAGCCTCCATGAAGTGGCGCATCTGGCGCTGAATGGCGGGACGGGTGCTGACCACCTCGTGCATCTTGGCGATCTTGATCCGTGAAGCCGTGCCAGTAATTTGCACGACATAGCGTCCGAAAGCCTGATTGGTGACCGCTGCTCCGGTGAGACCTGTGACGCCTTCGCTGCCAAAAACCGACATCTCGGCAGAGCGACCGTCGTGCATGACGGCCATCAGCGAGATGATGATGTTATGCGGAAAGTAGGCGTAGGGAAGGGGCTGGCCCGTCTCGCAGAGCACCTGACCCTGCTGCAAGTTCACGATCTCCAGGTGCGGCTTCAGACAGGCAAAGTCTTCCGGCTCCAGAGCAGCCAAAAGTTTGTTGGCTCGATGCCCCTGCACTGGCCCTGCACACAGCATATCGGTAGAATACATTTATTTAGTCTGCCCCTTATCGCTCTCTATTCTTATGAAGCGTAGCTAAAAGCAAGCATTCTGCTGGTGAGGCACCCTGACGCAGAAAGTTTACATCTCAACCAATCTTGATGCCGCTGAAAGTTCTGGACGAAAGGCATGGGTTATGTGTCGCATTATGCTGAACCCACCCTACGGACCTTGAGGATAGGCCGCGATCAGCGCGATTGGAGTCGCCATACGGGTAAGATCAAAGTTAACATCATCTCGTTTTAGATGCTGGCACAGGTACCCCACGCCACCCAATACCTGCCCTGGTTTACTTCATACCGGCGGGCTCATATGCTTGGCAGTGCTTTTTCAGGATAATATTCAGGCTTCCCCCTTATGTCAGTACCCATGTCCGAGAGTCGCTCCCCGTCATGGACAGAGGCTGATCGTCTCGCTGCTCTCAGGAGCTTTCAAGTTCTCGACACTGAGCCGGAAGCAGCCTTCGACGAGATTACCGCTTCCGCCGCCCACATCTGTAACGCGCCGATGGCACTCGTGTCCTTGGTGGATGATGTCAGGCACTGGTTCAAGTGCGAGATCGGAGTTGGAGCGCGGGAAATCCCGCGCGGCATCGGCATCTGCGGACATACTATTCTGCAATCCGGTGTCTTTGTCGTTCCCGACACCACGAGGGACTCGCGTTTTGCCGATAATCCGCTCGTCACCGGCAAACCCAATCTGCGCTTCTATGCCGGTGCGCCACTGGTCACCGATGACGGACTGCCGCTCGGGACTCTCTGTGTTCTCGATGACAAGCCTCGCCCTGAGGGGCTGACGCCCGAGCAGTTAACCGCCTTGCTTGATCTTGCTCGTGCGGTGATGGCCCAACTCAAGCTCAGGCAAGCCGAAAAGGCTCACGAGGAGAATGAGGCACGGCTCAAGCGCATCATCGATGCTGTGCCCCACATCGTGTGGTCGGCGCTGCCCGATGGCCGCAATGATTTCCACAATCAACGCTGGTACGAGTTCTCAGGTCTGCCTTTAGGCTCAGGGTTGGGCGACAACTGGCGCGAAGCCCTCCACCCCGAGGATCGGGAGCGAACCTGGGCCGAATGGCAGCACTCCCTCGCAACAGGTGAGCCGTCTGAGACGGAATATCGTCTGCGCCACCATTCCGGCGAGTACCGGTGGGCTTTGGGACGAGCGGTCCCACTCCGCAACGAGCAGGGCGACATCGAGCGCTGGCTCGGCACTGCGACAGACATTGACGCAGCCAAGCGGACGGAGGTCGCACTGGCCGAAAGCGAGGAGCGCTACCGGGCCTTGATCCAGGCGAGTGCTGCTATGGTCTGGCGAGCGGCACCCGATGGTTCAATCATCAAGGGCTGGGGCTGGGAGGACTTCTCCGCACAAGCACCCGAGGAGTATGAAGGTCATGGCTGGCTGAATGCTCTTCATCCCGATGATCGGGAGCGGGTCGTTACGGTCTGGCAGGAACTGCTTGAGCAACGCCGATCCGGCGCGGTGGAGTATCGCGTTCTGACAAGGGCCGGTGAGTATCGCTGGGTTGTAGCTCGCGGCGTACCGTTGAAGGCCGATGACGGCTCAGTTCGGGAATGGGTTGGCACGATCACCGACATTCATGAAGAGAAACAGTCTGAGGAGCGTCTCTGGTGGCTGGCCAACCATGATCCACTCACAGAACTGCCCAACCGCACCCTGTTCCAAGTTCGTCTGAGCAATGCTCTTGCCGAGGCAAAGCAAAACCAAACAGCCGTCTCTCTTCTGCTGATTGACCTGGATGACTTCAAGGATGTGAACGACTCCTTTGGCCATGATGCGGGCGATGCTCTGCTCAATGAAACCGCAAAGCGGCTGTCCAGAATGCTCACGGGCTGTGACACGGCTGCAAGACTCGGGGGTGACGAGTTCGCGGTTCTGCTGACAGACCCGTCCTTGCTTGATCAAGGGGAGGCGTTTGCCGAGAGCCTGATCAAGAGCCTCAACCAACCGGTGTTTTCCTATGCAGGCCAAAGCATCGCCACCAGGGCAAGCATTGGCATGGCGCTGTACCCGGACCATGCCACGGAGCATGCGGAATTGCTGAAGGATGCGGACATCGCCCTCTACCGGTCCAAGGCTGCGGGACGCAATCGCGTGACGCTGTATGCACCGGAGATGCGAGCCGTCGCCACGCAACGGATTGCGCTCAGGCGCGAGATGCGGGAGGCGCTCTCGCAGGATCAGATCGTCCCCCACTATCAGCCGCAGGTATGCCTCGCCACGGGTGCCATTGTTGGCTTTGAGGCACTCGCTCGCTGGCACCACCCGACCCAAGGTCTTCTGACACCCGGCACCTTCGGAGCGGTTTTCGATGACGTTGAGCTTGCCGCCTTGGTGGGTCAGCGTCTGATCAGAACAATCGCGGCAGACATGCGCAACTGGCTCAACTGCGGTCTGAGCTTCGGGCGGGTCGCAGTCAATCTGTCCCATGCGGAGTTCACCCAGCCCGGTTTCGCGGATGGCTTCCTGCGCGCTCTCGATGAGGCACAAGTTCCCGCTGAGCATGTCGAGATCGAGATTACCGAGAAGGTGTTGCTGGATGGACATTTTGATGCGGTCTCATCCGCTCTGGAGACCTTCCGCAAGCACGGCATCAAGGTGGCACTGGACGATTTCGGCACCGGCTATGCATCTCTTACGCACCTCAAGCGGTTTCCGGTTGATCATCTCAAGATTGACCGGAGTTTTGTGCAGGACCTGGAGCAAGACCCTGATGATGCAGCCATCATCGCGGCGGTGATTGGCCTTGGCAGAAGCCTGAAGCTCCAGATCACAGCGGAAGGGGTGGAGACGACCGGCCAAGCCCAGTGGCTGCGGGAGATGGGGTGCCAGTATGCGCAAGGCTACTACTTTTCACAGCCTGTCGCTGGTTCCGACGTACCGGGTATAATTTCGAGATGGGGACGCAAGGTGGCATAAGAGAGCCTGAGTGCGACTTCCGCCTCCAGGTTCTCCTGATCAGGTCATGATCCTGAAGGACTGCGTGACGACCCTGGAGTACACAAGCCTCCCACATCGCTGGCACAGATTGTGGAGCACGGATCGCTGACAGGGCTCGCTCTTGGCCTTCAACTTATCCTGTAATGCAATCAGGTGCTGAGCGTAGGGTTCGCGCTGTTCGCTGTGCTGCACCAGCAGCTTTTCCAGCAAGTGATACTGGAGGGTAGCATCTAAGTTGCTTCTGCTGAGTTCATTGCACTTACACTCATAGGCGAGATCGATGTCGATCAGGAATGTGATGAGCCGTCCGTCAGTTCGTGGATCAGTCTTATGACTGCTGTCATCTGGTAGGGCTTTTTGACAAATCGAGCATCGGTAGCCACGCCCGAGAACCCGGACGGCAATGCCCCAGAGGTGACAATCACCGAAATGTTCGGGTGCAACGTCTGGGCGATTTGAGCAAGGTCGAACCCGTTGAGATGTCCCGGCGTGGTTACGTCCGTGAATACCACACCGATGTCATCCTTGGCTTGAAGGATGGTTATGGCGTAATCGGCGGTAGGAGCCTCGATGACCTCGAAGCCTTCATGTTCCAGAAATTCCACCGCCACCGCTCTCACTGCCGGTTCATCCTCGACCACGAGGATCAGTTTCCGTTCAGAGGGTACGCTGAGGTCGGACATGGGGACGGGGTCATAGGGTAGCTCCTCCTAAAGGTCAAAGCTGACCATTGGTGATGGACGTACAGGTCTCAACCAGGGCTCGGATCAGCCGCATGAGCGCTTGGTGCTCGGGTCCGTAAGCCGTGCTTGCAGCGGACTCTCAATCCCAACTTGGCCAATGGGGTCAATCCTCTTTCCGCGCCACTCGCCTCCCTCACCTGACCATAATGGGTTGACCTTCGACGTGACCTTTTGGTTCTCGAGATGGCGAACGACCTGAACGAAGTGAGGGCGGAAGACATCTCATCGCTGACGAGCAAACGCGAAGTCAGATTACCGGCTGAACGGACGTGAAGCCGATTACGTCGAGCGAAGCGAGATCGAACGTCGAAGACGAGTGATTGCACGTCGAGGACTTGGGACCGAAGGGAGCAAGGTCGCAGACGCGGGAGAGTTCTTCAAATCTCATTATAATTACATCTTACGCATTATAGATTATCGATTGTAGATTTTTATTAAGTAAGCTAAACAAGAAGACTCTCCTGAAGCCACTGCGAGAACATCCTGTACACGCATCTTGCGCAATGCTTTGCGGAGGCATGAGCATACTGCATATCAGCCATGCTCCAAAAATATAGGTAATATGAAGGGTGGCTTGTTATTTATTAATAGGCGGTGAAAAATATAGTTTCAACGCTAAAGCTTAAATCGCTGGCCAGACTACTGGTCAGAGGCATTAATTTAACGAACTTTTATATTGGGACTAACTTATTCCGTGACTAATATCTTTGATGTGCTGGAGAGACAGCTACAAAATCTTGAGGGAGGCAATTCGTCTTCTTCCACCAACAACACGTCCGATCCTCTATCTGGTCTAAACGGCATTCCGTCTGTAGCCGAGATCACCGTGGCCACCTTCAACCACTACGATAACGGCAAGGATCACAAAACCAAGTGGTCTTCGTCTCGGTTCACCATGAACCTTCAGTTCTTCACGCAGACGGAAGCGTTCACGCCGAGGGAACCGTTGGCTGCATGGAAGGGCACGGTCCAACTTCTCGATCCAGGGTTCTGGATCAGCTACGTCGATGTGAAACATGAAGAGGGTAAGATCGACGCCGACACGTATGCCTACCTAAAGGCCGCGTATCGCAAGACCATGGACGAGTACCCCGATAATGCCCTGATCGGCACCTTTACGGACAAGAGTTGCGGCACGAACTACTCATGGCCCTACTTCCTGCGGTTCTACTACGACCGGTTCGAGGAACCGAACCTTGAAGTCTGGCTGGATGAGATGCTTCCCAAGATCGATGTGTGGGAAACCGTAAAGACGGTTCCCGGTAAGCCGCTACCCATCATCCGTTCTCGATACAATCCCCACAACCTCTGGAAGCCCGGTCGTCCCATGGGTGGCAAGGGGAGGAAGCACTGATCATGAGCAAGCAATTGATTGAAGCCATTCTGGCATTGAAAGATCGCGTTGACGTTGTCGAACAGAACACTGCGTCCATAAATCAGATCAACCAGGAGAACCTCACCACACTCGTCGAGGGCCTGACAATCTTGGTGAGACGGCTTGAAGCTGTCGAATCCAAGGTGGATCAGTTGACGGCTCCGGTCATCGTGGACAACGATGGTGTCATCAGCGAAGTCGCTGGTGCTTTGAGAACGGAGTTCAACACCTTGAAGGCCAACATCACGAAGGAGGTGGACACCCTAAAGGGTTGGTTCCACACTCATCTTAACGATCATGAGATCAATGGTGGTCGGACGAAGATGCTGTCTGGTGCTGAATTGACCAAGTTCCTCGATGGAGATCAGCCATAAGCCTTTCAGCATCCTTCACCAGCTTCGTGAACTTGTGGCCGGTGGAAATTTGCGTTTGGTAGTCGCCGACTCGGACCCGCACATGGAATGGTCGAAGCAAGCTCCAGTGGCACGAGCACTTCGCTCACGAAGGTGACCTTCAGAGCCTGAGGGAAATCGGGGCTTATCAGCCCCGACTTTCGTTCTTGGCCTAAACACGGGAATGAACAAGATGATTAGGCGTAGGTTGTGACGCGTCAGGTAATGACCCTGTATGACTGCATTGGATTGCCCCCGTTTATAGACGCTGCCCGAACCTTCACCTCACGCTCCTTTTCAGTTCCGCGCCAGATTACCCGAACGTGAGCCCGACGCTCGTGCGCACGTTTTGTAGGTCCGCCTTCCCCCTGCGTGGTCATCCTTGCGCCCTCGGCCAGGAGTAAGGCGCGATTGATCTTTACTATGCACGGTGCATCGAGTTTCTTCTGTCCAAGCCTCCTGTTGCGATTGTAGACATCAACGCTGAAGCTCCGTTTCGCGCTTGTCTCGACAACTTTCGAAGATGAGGTGATGAGCATCGTTGCAACAATCACATCTCCAACGAGTTTGTCAGTGCGACTTTTCAATGTTTCGATTGCCCCGTTCGACCATTTGGGGCGAGGGATGCTGTAGACATAGGTAGTTGTTCCATCTGGGCATAGACAGAACGAGGCGGCATCAATCAACCAGGATCGAAACGGCTCATTAAGAGCCTCTTGACGAATAAAGACTGTGCCCTCGATGCCAGCCCCCGACTGTTGGAGGAGAGCGCAGTAAGTCCGCTCGAAATCCAACTCATCTTCGACGCAGTGATAAAGATAAGAGCATATCTCCTGTGGGAGAAAGAGGTCTCTCTTAGCCAACCGCCTCTGGCCCTCCTCCAAGTAACGGGAATACGCATCCCGCCCGATCCCATCGGTGTGCCAGCGGTCGAAAAGGGAGCCTAAGTCATAGTTGGGGCGCTCAAACACGAATGGTGGTCTCTCGGGATCGCCAACAATCGTTTGGCCGATCCACCGTCCACCCACGATGTGAGAGCCCGCTTCGAATCCGGTAATAGGACGGACCGCACCACGCTTCGCGGCCTTTACAAGATCAAGGTAGCTGCGGCTCATGACATCACCTTGCGGCCATACTCCATGGCGGTATGCAAACGAGGTGCTTTCATCGTGGGCTTCAAGCATTTTCCATCAAGGTTCATAGAACAGTCCATAAATTCATAGTTAAGCGTATAGGGCAAAGATCGCTGGCGACGGGAACGAGTGGTATTTCCCAGTTGCGGTGGCAGCAGCAATAACCAAAATTTCGGATCACAGATTGATCTGGATCAATGATTTTCCACTTTCCATGCTTTGGAAGCTCTGGAACTCATTTTGAATTTGCTGGCGAAACTCCAGACCTCTCGTGAATCGCTCCTTCTGTGAGATCGATTTTCCGATCAATTCGGATGACCCCGCTGGAGCCGAGGCACTCCAGTCGAGAATATCCAAAGAACCCTCGTTCGCAAAAAATGTGCTGTTGGCCGAACGCTGACCTCTTCTTGCTAAGGGATAGCCATCCTGATTGTCATTATTCTTGCGAGGTGCCCTGTGGGGCAGACATGCCCTCTCCTGCGAGGGTAAATTTCTATCATTTTAATTTAGGTGATCCGGCCACACCTCCCGTATGTTGAGCACAGGTAGGAAGGCTCCTGCCCTTAAACAGGCCACCCGTAGAGGTGGGTACCGGTCAGATCAGAATACGGAGTGCAACCCCGGTACGCTCCAAAAGTAATTTCTAATGAATACGGTTACGACTGGAAATTGCCCGGTCCAAGATGAAAACGAAAAGCTCGACTTCCTGATGCGTCTTGCTGAGACCCTTGCTCGCTCTCTGGCACAAGAGGATAACGAACGGGATGCAACCCCAATCGAGGCTACATCAGCCAAAAGGGAGTGGCTCTGATGGTGAAGCCTGTCGCAATAGCGGTATATGCAAGGCATTCGACTGACCAACAGTCGCCACGTTCTGTCGAAGATCAGATCACATACTGTATCGCAGCCGCAGAACGGACCCATCCGGGCTGCAAGATCGTCAGGACCTACAAGGACAGTGCCGTATCCGGTGCGAGCTTGGACCGCCGTGAGGTCCAGGCCATGCTCCGCGATGCTCGAAAGGGTGTTTTCGAAATTGTCTACTTCGAGGACCTGACCCGCTTCAGCCGTGAAATGGCAGATGCCACTACCGTGAAGAGAGAGTTCGACTTCCTGGGCTTGGAAATGTGGGAAGCGAATGGCGGCAAGCTCGATACCATGCGCACTGGGGTTCAATCGCTGTTCGGCCAGTTGTTTCGGGAAGAAACCGCACGGAAGGTTTACCGGGGTATGAAGCCCCGCGCCCAAGAAGGCTTGTACATGGGAGGAAGGCCATATGGCTATAAGCCTCTCATAGAAGAAACGCGGAACATCGATGACAAAGGCAAGCTGAAGATCGAGGAGGACGAAGCTAAGATCGTCGTTCGCATTTTCGAGGAACGAGCACAGGGAAAGAGCCCTCGCCTTATTGCGGCTGGCCTCAACTGGGAAAATATCCCCTCACCCCGTGGTGGGAAATGGAACGCATCGACGATTAACGGTCAGAAGGGACGCGGCATCGGCATATTCCACAACGAGCTTTATGTAGGCCGCTACCGCTGGAACAAATTGAAGTTCAAGAAGCCACCTGGGTCGAACAAGCGGATATCGGTCTCTAAGGATGAGGCGGAACACGTGATCGTGGACGTGCCGGAATACCGCATCGTAGAGCAAGTTCTTTGGGACAATGTACAGGCGATCATCGGCGAGAGCGGCGCTACCCATATGTCGCATCGACGGACCCCTCCGCGTCTTCTCTCCCAACTGCTCAAGTGCCCCGCCTGTGGCGGTGGCATGTCTTCATACGGAGTTGAGAAAAAGACAGGTAAAATCCGCGTGGGGTGCTCGACCCATAAGGAAAGCCGCTCCTGCTCTGATCCGCGCACGTTCTATCTGGAGTGGATCGAAGAGACCGTCGTGGAAACCCTTAAGAAGGGATTGGCAGAACCGGCAGTCATTCAACGCGCCATTAAGGCATACGAGGATGAGCGTCGTCGTGTTGCGGCTGAGGCTATTGACGAGAAAGCATCCGTTGAGAAGCGAATTGCTGATCTATCGCGCAAGATCACTCGATTGAATCAGATGCTTATTGCTGAGATCGGCGACGAAGAGGAGAATAGCCGTGCAGTGAAGGAGGCCGCGACTGAAAAGCGTAACCTTGAGGTGAGGCTTGAAGTCCTGAAGCAGGAAACACCAGACAATGTCGTGAAGCTCCGCTCCTCAGCCGTTGAACGTTATCTGAGTGCAATTCAGGGTCTTCGTAAGGCTATCGAGAGCCGTGCCTTGGCTGGAGACCTTGGCCCAGCGATGGTTATTCGCGAATTTATCGACTCTGTGTACGTCCACGGTGAGAAAGACAGCAAGCCAAAGTGGGTTGAGGTGAAAGGACGGTTGGCTCGGCTATTCGATCACTCGGCTCAGCTTCAGAGCTTCCCGATGGAAGCTTGCATCAATTCATCATGGGGGAAAGGTGGTAGCGGAGGAGGGATTTGAACCCCCGACACAAGGATTATGATTCCTCTGCTCTGACCAACTGAGCTACTCCGCCCCAGGCAACGGGGCAAACCCCGTGTCAGGCAAGCGCGATATAGGGAAGATTGCCCCCAGGTGTCAAGAAAGACACGCGGTTAAGCCGCACATTTGTGACAGGGCTGTTTCGGAGGCTGTTCAGGGGGGCAGGCCTCGCCCTTGCCGACGCCTCGGTCCTGTCAGAATGGCTATGGCTGCTGCAGGCCCTCAGCCCTTGGGCTTCATGCGCCAGAGCTGGAAGCCCTCGGTCGAAACAGCCTGCTCGATGGCTCGGCGCGAAAACTTGTGCGGCGGAGCCTCGCGGGAGTTCAGCGTTCCGGTCAGGCCCCACGGCGCGTACTTCGCGGGAAGCTTGGTGCCGGACTCGTCGCCCGCGAAGGCATGCAGATCGTCCTTGGCCTGGGAGGTGAACATGAAAAGGCGCATGGCAGTGACTTTCAGTGGGAACAGAGGTCGCGCTCGACCACAAATAGGGCTCGCCCGGCGGAAGTCACCTCGGTGGGGCTTGAGGGACGGCTGAGGCAGCACACGACGGCGTCGCATACGCCTGGGACGCGGATGGGCGCACCGAGGCGCCCTGCTCCTGTGGGACAACCTGAACGCTGTCCGCCGATCGGCCGCCGGAGCTGCGGCCTCGTGCGATCCCGAAGAAGCCTCCGTCAGGCCCGCTTCTTGATTCTCATCAGCTTGAAGAAGCCGCTGGGAAAGAGGGGCTTCAACTCGACCACGTCCATGCGTCCCGTGCCTTTCGCCCAAGCCTCGACCCGGGCAGCCTTGAAGGCCGAGCTCCACCCGATGGCTTTGGCAACGGGGGAAGCGAGCTCTTCAAGCTTCGCGATGGGGCCGGCGGGCTGCCCCCAGTGGTTGGCAAGCACGATCTCGCCGCCCGGCTTGAGCACGCGCATGAACTCTTCGAGAGCGGTCTCGGGTTCCGGCACGAGGGTGATGATGAACTGGGCCGTGACCGCATCGAAGGTCTCGTCGGGAAAGCCCAAGCGGGTGACATCCATCACCTGCAGGCTTTTCACATGGGTGAGGCCGCGCCTGTCGACCTTTTCCTGCGCCCGGCGGAGCATGTCCTCGGACAGGTCGACCCCATAAACCTCCGCATGTCCCGGATAGTAGCCGAGAGACAAGCCCGTGCCGACGCCAGCCTCGAGAATCCTGGGGCCGCAGGCGACGGCGGCATTCACGGCGGCGCGGGCTGCCGGTTCGGTCAACTTGTCGTAGACGAGGTCATAGATCGGAGCCCAACGCGCATAAGCCTTGCGCATCAGGACCGTGGTCGCTCCATCCGTCATAAGGGATCCCTAGGTGAGTGCCTCAAGCCGCAGCGGGCGCAGCTTCGGCAACAGTGCGAGCAATGGTGCCCCCGCCAAGCACGCGGGCCCGGGGAGCATCGCTTTCATAGATGACACAAGCTTGGCCGGGAGACACCCCATCTTCGGCAGATAACAGCTCGACCGTAGTGGCGGTTCCTGTGGACCGTAAGGTGGCGGGACGGGGCTCGCGGGTCGAGCGGACCCGGACGGCAACCTCCATGCCCTTCTCGCCCAAGGCCTCGAGCGGAACATCGCCGAGCCAGTTCATGTCCGTGACGCGGATGAGGCGGGTCGCCAGGGCCTCCCGGGGCCCCACCACCACGCGGGCCTCCTTGGCCTCCAGGCGCACGACGTAGAGCGGCTCGCCGACCGAAAGGCCGAGCCCCTTCCGCTGGCCGACCGTGTAGTGGATGATGCCCTCGTGCCGGCCGAGCACGCGGCCGTCCACGTGAACGATCTCGCCGCCCCGCACGGCCCCGGGCTTCAGCCGCTCGATCACGTCGCTGTAGCGGCCTTGCGTGACGAAGCAGATGTCCTGGCTGTCGGCCTTCTCCGCCACGTTGAGCCCGAACTCGCGCGCAAGCTCGCGGGTCTTCTCCTTGGGCAGCTCGCCTAAGGGGAAGCGCAGGAGGTCCAGCTGCTCCGGGGTGGTGGCATAAAGGAAATAGCTCTGGTCCCGGTCCGGATCGGCGGCCCGGTGCAGGGCGCGGCGCCCGTCGGGCAAAGCCCGGCTCGCCACGTAATGGCCCGTGGCCAGCACATCCGCGCCCAGCTCCCGGGCGGTCTCCAGGAGATCGCGGAACTTGATGGAGCGGTTGCACTCGACGCAAGGAATCGGTGTCTCGCCGTCCAGATAGCTCTGGGTGAAGCGGTCGATCACGGCCTCGCGGAAGCGGGCCTCGTAGTCGAGCACGTAATGCGGGATGCCGATGAGTTCGGCCACCCGGCGGGCATCGTAGATGTCCTGGCCGGCGCAGCAGGCTCCCTTGCGGTGGGCGGCGGCGCCATGATCGTAGAGCTGGAGCGTGATCCCGATGACGTCGTAGCCCTCGCGCTTGAGCAGGGCCGCGACCACGGACGAGTCCACGCCGCCCGACATGGCAACGACCACGCGGGTCTTGGAAGGGTCGTGGGGCAGATCGAGTGAGTTGAGCATCATTCCATCCAGAGGCGCCGTTCAAGGCGGCGCACAGGAGGGGCCAAAGCCCTTCTATAGCGATTGCAACCACATTCTTCCAGAGAAACCGCGTTGCAATAAGCCGGCATTAACGATTACGGCCAAATCTGGGCACGCTCGTAACCGCCTGAAGGGGCTTAGGAAAACATTAAGCCCCGTCGCGTAGGTTGAGCCCACTAAAGGTCGTTGAATTTTTGTGTGAGCGTATCATGACCGAACCCCACCGCCCAAGGGTCAAGTATGTCATTGGGCCTGATGGCAGTCCCTTGACGATTGCCGACCTGCCTCCCTCCAGCACCCGCCGCTGGGTCATCCGCCGCAAGGCCGAAGTTGTTGCCGCCGTTCGCGGCGGACTTCTCAGCCTTGAGGAAGCCTGCCAGCGCTACACGCTGACCACTGAGGAGTTCCTGAGCTGGCAGCTGTCCATCGACCAGCATGGCTTGGCTGGCCTTCGCACCACCCGGATCCAGCAATACCGGCAGTAATGATCGGCATGGGCTGAACGAAGAGGCGCTGCTCCACGAGCCAGCGCCTTTTTTCGTTGCGGCCTCAAAATCCAACCGGCAGACGTGGCCGTTAAGACCCTGCTAACCATAAGATGGGCATATATCCCTGAATCACTTCCCCACAGGCAGGTTCATATCGTGCTCGGCACCCAGAATCGTTTGGAACAGCAGGATTCGAACCGGGCAAGCGCAGACCCGTCCCTGCCGGCGGCAGCCGAGCCGGTCACCGCCGCATCCCGATTTGCCCTGGTCGGCCGCACCATCGCCGAGATGGAGCGCCACCTCATCCTGGACACCCTCGCCTCCTGCTTCGGCAACAGGACCCACGCGGCCAGGATCCTCGGCATCTCGATCCGCACCCTGCGCAACAAGCTGAACGAATACGGGGAGGCCGGCATTGCCGTGCCGGAGCCGGGGCAGAAGCCTGCCATCGCCTGATGGACGGGCACCGGGCGCCTGGGTCCGGCCGGAACACGTCCTAGTCCGTGGAGGACAGAGGCGGCGGAGGCACCGAGCCGTCGCCGGTGCCGATCCGGCCGCGCCAGGCCTGCGCCAGCCGCGCGCGCTCGAACATCAGCACGACCACGAGCGAAAGCCCGAACGGGATGAGAAGATAGAACAACCGGAAGATGATGAGCGCGGCGAGCACATCGGCTTTCGGAATATCGGGCATGGCGGTGAGGAACACGAGCTCGAACACCCCGAGCCCCCCTGGGGCATGGCTGACCAGCGCCGCCGAGAAGGAAGCCAGGAAGACGGCGAGCACGATGATGAAGCTGGGCTCGAGGTGGGACGGCAGCACGAAGTAGATGATGCCGGCGGCTCCCAGCAGCTCGAGCGGCGCGGCGATCAGCTGCCGCACCATGACGGCAGGACGCGGATACTCCAGCTTGGCCTTGCGGATGACGAGCGGCGGCAGGTGCAGAACGGAGCCGATCACATAAAGGGCGACGAAGCCGAGCAACAGGAAGCCGACGACGCGGGCTGTGGCCGGATTGGTCAGCATGGTGGGCAGAAGGTCTTCGAGCCGGTGCAGAAGGGTCGGGTCCAGCACGAGGACGACGCCGCCGAGCAGAATGGTCCCGAGCCCGAAGGTGAAGGAGCACAGGGCGACCAGCACGGCGATCTGGGGGGCGCTCAGGCCCTTCGACGTATAAGCCCGGTAGCGAACGACGGCACCCGAGAACACGGACGCGCCGATGTTGTGGGACAGGGCATAGGTGGTGAACGACGTGACGGACACGAACAGCCAGGAGATGTGGCGCACCCCCAGATGAAGCAGCGCGATCCGGTCGTACCAGGCCAGGGCGGCATAAGCGACCAAGGTGGAGAGCCCTGCCAGGGCATAGCGGTGGGCGGGAACGGCGGTCAGGCTGTCCCAGACGTCGTCGAGGGACATGCCGCGAAGCTCGCGATAAAGAAGCCAGCCGGACACGATGACTGCCAGAAGCCCGACGAGGGGCCAAATGAACTCACGCACATTCTTCATCGAGCCGGCAGAACTCCCTTACTGCTCCTTCTGTGCCTACAATCCCCTTGTTCTGCAAGGGGGATATGGCCCGTTTCAGCATGACATAAGGTCCAAGACGAACAAGGTTGCAAACGACGGCAAGGGAGGCGTGCGCAGGCGCGCGGCCCCCCGGGCCCCGGGCCCTGCAAAGGAGGGTGACGGCGCGGGACAATAGGCTTATCAGGTGGCCTCCCCTGCCGCGGGACGGTCAGCTCCCCTACGGCACCCGGAAGGCCAGATATGACAGCAGAATCATCCGTGATGCTCAATCTCGATGGCTACACGAACGTGCCGCCGGGCAAGATCGCCACGGTCGTCACCTACCTGGAAATGCTGGAGCGGCCATCCGCTCCCCCGGTCCAGAAGCCGGACGCCTGGACGCTCCAGCGCATCGATGAGGATCGCCGGCGCTATCGAGCCCTGTTTCGCCAGGTTGGCGAGCCGTGGCTCTGGTTCAGCCGCGCCGTCATGCCCGATGACAAACTGGCCGGCATCCTTAACGACCCCCGGGTTGAGGCCTATGCCCTGCGCGACGGCACGTCGGACGTGGGCCTGCTGGAACTGGATTTCCGTTCCGGCGACGAGGTCGAGCTTGCCTTTTTCGGTCTCGTGCCGGGGCATATTGGACGGGGCGCCGGCCGCTTCCTGATGAACGAAGCGATCGGCCGCGCCTTCGCCCGCCCGATCAGGCGGCTGTTCGTTCACACCTGCACGCTCGATTCCCCCGGAGCCCTCCCGTTCTACATCCGCTCGGGATTCACGCCTTACCGGCGCGACATCGAGGTGGTGGACGACCCTCGGCTCCTCGGCCTTTTCCCGTTGGAGGCGGCTCCTCACATTCCGGTCCTTGTGCCGGCCGGAAACGAAAAAGGCGCATCCTGACGGACGCGCCTTTCGAAACTTGGCGGTACGGCCCGATCAGGCTGAGGCGCGCACGGCGCGGGACTGGCCTGTCTGGCTGATGGCGGCATCCAGGGAGCGCTCCCGGTCTTCCAGGCTCTCGGCCTTTTTCAGTTCCTCGAAGGCCTCGCCGAGCTCCGCCTTCGCATCGTCGAGCTGAATGTGAAGATTCTCGGCCGAGAGGCGAAGGTTGTCCCGCCGCTGGGCCGCAGCGCGCGCATAGGTTGGATAGGCAAAGTGGTTCGGGTCGGCGATGCCGGCCTTTTGCTCCTCCGCCGCGATCTCCCGGTCAAGGTCAGCCGCCATGCGGTCGAACTCGGCGATCATCATCTCGATCTGCGCCACCCTGCGACGTTTCTCGTCGACCTGAAAGCGTTTGAGGCGGATGAGCGTATCCCGCGACTTCATCTTGATTCAACTCCACACGTCGCTGTTTCACTTCATCTCACGGATCGCTCAGTTATCCGCCAGACGTGAGACACCATCGCCGATGGAAGTTGACCCTTCCTTACCGGCTGCGACAAAAAAATCCGGCGCTGTTCAGCCTCTCGACACATTCCGTCGATCAACTCGTCCACAGCCCGGCCTCGTAAACCTTTCGTTTACCGATTTCGTTAACACTGGCTTGGTCACGGGCGCGGCTTCATCCGATCCGCCTCCGGATGCAGACCAAACGCTTTGCTTGCAAGCTTTTCGGTTATTGTGAGGCCGTTCCGTATGGTGACCCAAAATCCACAGGATATTGGCTTTGTTCAGACGATTGGCTTGCCAAGGTCGTTAAGAGCTTGCGTCAGAGAATCAGGGTTTGTTAACCATTCTGTATTAGCGTTTCGAATCAGTTCAAAAGAGCATCCGTCGCAGGCCCTGCGGCGGATGGGCAGCCTTCCGCTGTTCGCACGCTCAAGGGCAAGGGCTGGGGATTGAACATGCGCGTACTTCTGATCGAAGACGACAGCGCGACTGCGCAAAGCATCGAGCTGATGCTGAAGTCCGAGAACTTCAATATCTATACGACGGACCTCGGCGAAGAGGGCATCGACCTCGGCAAACTCTACGATTACGACATCATCCTTCTCGATCTGAACCTGCCCGACATGTCGGGCTACGAGGTTCTGCGGACGCTGCGCGTCGCGAAGGTGAAGACGCCGATCCTGATCCTCTCCGGCATGGCCGGCATCGAGGACAAGGTGAAGGGCCTCGGCTTCGGCGCCGACGATTATCTCACCAAGCCGTTCCACAAGGACGAGATGGTGGCCCGCATCCACGCGATCGTCCGCCGCTCGAAGGGCCATGCCCAGTCGGTGATCACCACCGGCGACCTGATCGTGAACCTCGACACCAAGACCGTCGAGGTCGGCGGCGCCCGGGTTCACCTGACCGGCAAGGAATACCAGATGCTGGAGCTCCTCTCCCTTCGCAAGGGCACGACGCTCACGAAGGAGATGTTCCTCAATCATCTCTATGGCGGCATGGACGAGCCGGAGCTGAAGATCATCGACGTCTTCATCTGCAAGCTGCGCAAGAAGCTCGCCAACGCCTCGCAGGGCCGCAACTACATCGAAACCGTCTGGGGCCGCGGCTACGTGCTGCGCGAGCCCACCGAGGCGGAGGAGCGCATCGCGATCTGACGCGAGCGACCATGGAATGAAAAGAGCCCGGCACCGCGACCGGGCTTTTTCATTGCCGCCGGGTGGAGGTTCCCATGAAATCGATTCTGCTGTCGTGGCAATTCTGGGCCCTGCTCTCGGCCGGTTGCGCGGCCCTCACGGCAGTCTTCGCCAAGATCGGCATCGAACAGATCAACTCCGATTTCGCGACGTTCATCCGGACCATCGTGATCCTGCTCGTGCTCGGAGCCATCCTGATCGGCAGCCGGCAATGGCAGCCTCTGACATCCGTCTCGGGCCGCACCTACTTCTTCCTGATTCTCTCCGGCCTTGCCACGGGCGCATCCTGGCTCTGCTACTTCCGGGCCCTGAAGCTCGGCGACGCCGCACGGGTCGCCCCGCTCGACAAGCTCAGCGTCGTGCTCGTTGCTTTGTTCGGCGTTTTCTTCCTCGGAGAGAAGCTGGCGACGCCGAACTGGATCGGCATCGCGCTGATTTCAGCAGGCGCAGTTCTCGTCGCCTACAAGGCGTAAGAGCCGGAGGGTCTCCTAGACCCGCATCAACGCAACTCCGCAGGTGATCAGGCAAGCCGCGACGATCCGCCCGGCGCTGGCCCGTTCCTTAAGGAAAACGACAGCGATCAATAAAGCGAAGAGCACACTCGTCTCGCGCAAAGCCGCCACCAGGGCAATGGGAGCTTGCGTGAAAGCCCAAACCGCAATCCAGTAGGAAGCAAGGGACATCACTCCCGCAGCCGCACCGCTTCGCCAATCCGATTTCAGTTTGGCAAAAGCCTTCTTCCCTCGCGATAACAAAGCAAAACTACAGGTGAAGATGCCGTCGACAACGGTTGCGATCAGGATGAAACCTGATGCGGCCTCCGAGAGCCTTGCCCCTATCCCGTCGATGAGGGTGTACGATGCCGTGCATCCCGCCGTGGCAAGGGCATAGCCCAACGCCTTTGGCGACATAGCCTCCGCGGCGCCACTCCTCAAAGTCATCAGGCACACGCCTGGCCCGATGGCAGCGATCGCCAGGATCTTAGGACCCGCTATGGCCTCCCCAAGGATCAGGATACTGGCGCCTGCTACGAGCAGGGGAGCGGATCCGCGAGCGATCGGGTAGATCTGGGAAAGCTCACCATGCTCATAGGCACGGATCAAGGTGAGCTTGTAGCAGGTATGGACAAGGCCCGATGCCAGAATCCAAGGCCAAGATGCGGCACTCGGCCAAGGAAAGAAGGGCAACAGAACGCAGCTTAAACCCATCTGCGCCAGCACGATCACCAGAAGCGAGGAGAAGCGATCAAGGCCGACTTTCACCAGCCCATTCCAGCCCGCGTGCATGAATGCGGCCAATAGAACTGCGCCGAAAACGCTCAAGTCCATCTTCAATCTCTCACAGACCGGTGTCTCTCGGCAGGGCTCAAGTTCGCCCGTTCGCTCATGTACCCTTGTTTCACTGAACTAAGCGGCTGATAATCGAGATTATCGAACAAACGATGTGCGCTTTTCTCACATGCCGCGACGCCGCCTCCCTTCCCTGAATGCCTTGATCGCCTTTGAGGCCGCTGCGAGGCTCGGGCGTATGACGTTGGCGGCTGATGAACTTGCCGTCACCCACGGAGCGATCAGCCGGCATGTCCGGCAACTGGAGGAGAAACTGGGCGTTCGCCTTTTCGAAGGTCCGAAGAACGCCCTGCGCCTGACGGATGCCGGGCGAGCACTGCTGCCTCACCTGACCTTGGGACTTGATCACATCGAGGCGGGGGTACGGACCATTGCGGATGAAGGAGAGGGCACCCTCGACGTGTCCTGCACCGGCACCTTCAGCATGCGCTGGCTCATCCCGCGCCTTTATCGCTTTCAGGACGCCCATCCCGGTATCGACGTCAGGCTATCGGCTTCTTACGCGCCGGTCGACTTCTCACGTGAGCGGTACGAGATCGCCATCAGGCTTGCGGAGCATCCCCTCCCGCCGGACGCCCCTGTAACGACCCTCTTTGCGGAATATGTCGGTCCTGTCCTCTCGCCAGCATTGGCCGCTCGTCTCGATCTCACGCAGCCGGAGCACCTCGAACGGGCTCCGCTCCTGCATACGATCACGCGCCGGCACGCCTGGGAGGATTGGGCGGCTCGAACCGGACACCTCACAAACTCAGGCTTGGTCGGAACAGAGTATGAGCACTTCTACTATATGCTGGAGGCAGCCACGGCAGGCCTAGGGGTGTGCATCGCCCCATGGCCGTTCGTCATCGACGACATTCAGGCGAAGCGCCTGGTCGCACCCTTCGGGTTTGTTCCCAACGGGCTCGATTATGTTGCGGTGCGCCAGCCCGGTCGCCATCGCAAGGCACAGGCCTTTTGCGATTGGCTGGCTCATGAGGCGGCAAGGACGCCTATGCCACAGCAGCCTTGATCGTCACCTCGTCGCCTTCGATGCTGAAGGCCATCGTCATGTTCGAGGCGCGGGCCACCATGCCGGCATAATAGATCTGGATGCCGTGGGCATCGACCGTGCCGCTCTCAGAGTCTCCCGCCAAAAGGGCCTCGGAATGCGCCGGGATGCGGGCGTTGAGGCCCTTCGACACGATGGTGAACGCACAGGCCTCCGCATCACCCGTGACGGTGACCGAAATCGAGCCGCCCCGCGGGATGGCGGTGGTGGCGATCATGATCAGGTTGAGGAGGAGCTTCACCCGGTTCTTCGGAAACAGGAGCCGGGGCGCCGACCAGGAGAAGGTGATCTTGTCGTCGAGGAAAAGGCCGCGGGCCACCTGCTCGGCATCGCCGAGGTCGATGGAGGCGCCGGCCGATCCGGCCGCCCCAAAGGCCAAGCGGGCAAACTGCAGGCGCGCCGAGGCCTGTCTGGCGCTCTTCTGGATCAGGTCGAGGGCGAAGTCGCGCATGGAGGAGTCGCTGTCGTCCTCCAGCACTTCCAGGCCGTTGACGATTGCACCCACCGGCGAGATCACGTCATGGCAGACGCGCGAGCAGAGGAGAGCGGCGAGGTCGAGCGAATCGAGCGAGATCGTGGCCATGGGGGCTCCGGAGGCACCGTAACGTCAGCTGTTTGTTCATGAAATCGAGGTTTCGACGCGCATGAGTACAGCCAAACAGGAAAGAGAACGTGAACCGGGATACCCGGCAACGAGTTCTTTGGAAAGCGGGCAAAAAGAGATCGACAGCCCTTGAGGGAACAGGCACAAAGCTATGATGCGTTTCGATGGTCAGGCTCCCGACGAGATTGCCTTGAGGCTCGCCCAGATCGCCTTGGAGGCAGGACGGGTCCTGCGCACCATGGAAAGCGCGCTGATCGACAAGCGCATCAAGGATGACGGAACCCCCACGACCGCAGCCGATCTGGCGGCGGAGGCGTTGATCATCCAGCGCTTGAACGAGGCCTGGGACGGAGTTCCGGTGGTGGCCGAGGAAACCTCGAGCACCGTGCAGCCGGACGATTACTTCTTCCTCGTCGATCCCCTGGACGGGACGGGCGACTTCATTCACGGCACCGGCGAATACAGCGTCAACATCGCCCTCATCCGTGGGCAGAGGCCCGTGGCCGCCGTGGTGGCCGCCCCTGCCATGGGGTCCATCTGGATCGCGGGAGACACCGCCCGGAGGGGATCGCTCCCCAGCGGGCAGGACACCGACTTCGCCTGGCAGGACACAAGGGTCAGGCCCGCCCCGGAAGCGGACCTTGTGGCGCTGGTCAGCCGCCGCCATGGGGACATCGCCACGGAAGCCTGCCTGTCGGTTCTGTCGATCGGCACGAGGCGCATGACCTCGTCCGCCCTCAAATTCTGCCTCATCGCCTCAGGCGAAGCCGACGTGTATGTCCGCTGCGGCCCGACCATGGAGTGGGACACCGCCGCAGGGGACCATATTCTCTGCCGCGCCGGCGGCAGCGTGGTCGGTCCGGGCGGGGTTCCCCTGACCTACGGGCACGAGGACCGCGGCTATCGGAACGGCCCCTTCGCGGCCATCGGTGACACGGCGCTCGCGCCCAAGCTCGACCTTCCCGTCGCAGCCTCGGTGGCCTAGAGGCCCCTCAAATCGCCAAGCGTCCCGATTTCAACTGAACGCCGCAGGGAGGGTCCTTCCATGCGAGATGGCAGAACATGCCGCTCATCTTCCAGAAAGCACCACCCGTACAGAGATTGTTAGGGTTGATGACCGTAAAGTTCGAACCTCGATAGAAGCCTTTCGGCCCAAGACGGCCGGATTGTCCCCTGTCTCATGCGAGGAGATAGCCCATGCGCTCCCGATCCAGGTTTCTTGCGGCTGCAGCTTTTGCCGCTCTTCTCGGCGCCCTGCCCCTGCCGGCATCCGCCCAGACCGTCCAGCGCGCCTACGCGACCAATCCCGGCAGCCCGGACTCGTTCAATTCCAACGAATTGGTCGAATCGGGCCATCAGTTCTTCGGCTCCGCCTCCCGCGGCCTTGCCCTTGCCATGCAGGAGGCGATCCGCCGGTGGGGCGAGCCCAACGGCTACATTCTCGGCCAGGAGGCGTCCGGCGCCTTCTTCGGCGGGCTGCGCTACGGCGAGGGCAAGCTGTTTACCCGCAATGCAGGCGATCGCCGGATCTTCTGGCAGGGTCCGTCCGTCGGCTTCGACGTAGGCGGCGAAGGCGCCCGCACGATGATGCTGGTCTACAACATGCCCTTCACCGATGCCCTCTATAAGCGCTTCGTGGGCCTCGACGGATCGGCCTATTTCATCGGGGGCTTCGGCGTGACGGCCGCAGCGGCGGACGAAATGATCGTCGTTCCGATCAGGGCCGGCGTGGGCGCCCGCCTCGGGGTGAACGTGGGCTACCTGAAGTTTACGCCCGAGCCGACCTGGAATCCGTTCTAGGCCCCTGCCAAAAGCCCGGGGCGTTTCCGGGCCAGTGGAAACGCTCCGCAAATGCGCTACAAAGGGCGGTCTGGAGCAACACGGCTCCGGAAAGCTGCGCAGGCACAAGGCAAGGTGCTTGAGCGTTACCGGTCAAGCACCTTGGAGTTGGCGTCCGCGTGGTCCAATCCGTCATGATCTTTGCGCTGGGGTTCGTCGCAGCAACCCTCATCGCGCTTCTCATCATTCCAGCCATCAATGCCCGGGCGGAGCGCCTTGCCCGCCGCCGGGCCGAGGCGCTTTTTCCCATGTCGATCTCGGAATTGACGGCGGAGAAGGACCATCTGCGCGCCGAGTTCGCCGTGCTGCAGCGGCGGATCGAGCGCAAGGCCGAGGAAGCCCTGGCGTTCAAGCACGAGAGCATGGAAGAGCTCGGCCGGCGGGCCATCCGCATCGAAGCCCTGGAGGCAACCCTGGCCGAGCGGGACCGGACGGTCTCCCAGCTCGAGAGAGCCTTGGCCGACACCCAGACCCGCCTGGCGGCGACCGATGAGGACCTGGCACAGACGAAGACCTTCCTGTCCGGCACCCGCGAGACCCTGACGGCCCTCGAGAATGCTCACCGGGCAACCCTGAACGAGTTGTCCAACACCCGCATGGAGCTGGAGCTGACCCAGCACGACCGCTCCAAGACGAAGACGGAGCTTCTTCATGCGGAGGAAAAGCTCCTCCGCCTGGAGACGGAACATGCGGATGCGGAACGACGCCTCATGGCGGCCTTGAGCGATCTCGACGCCAAGCGCATCACCATCTCGGATCTCGAGACCCGGCTGATGACCCAGACCGCCCGGGGCAACGATTTCGAGCGGGCTCTGGGCGAGCGCCACAACGAACTGTCGGACGAACGCCTGCGTCTGGCGGAGCTGGCCAGGAGCCTTGCCGCCGAGCAGGAGCGCGGCCTGATCCTGGAGCAACGCATCCGCGAGATCGAAAGCGAGCGCGACGAGGCGCAAACCCGCCTCACCGGCCTGGAAAGCTCCGAGGGTCAGAACGACGAGCTGCGCCGCCAGATTTCCGAGGTGGCCGCCCAGATCATGACCAGCGGCAATGACCGTTCCCAGAGCGGCAAGCCTCGCGAGACCAATGCCTCCCGCGACAGCAACGGCCCCCGCGAGAACAACAAGTCCCGCGAGGGCAAGCGGCGCAGGTCGGCGGGGAAGTAAGGCTCAGCCCCCCTCCCACCGTTCACGGGATCATTTCGGATCGATCTGCTGATTTCCGCCCGCGCTGCCCGGCGGCCGGATGACCGGGGTCGTGCCGGGGTTCGGCACCGGAGCCGGCACGGTGATGTCCGGCGTTGCGGTCTCCGGCGGACGGATCACGCCGTCGGTCTGTTCAAGCTTTTCACTCAAGGTCCTGGTCGAGCCCGTCTCGGCGGGCCCGTTGGTCCCCGACAGGTTGCTGTCGGGCTCCACCTTCTCGGCGGGCATCTGGCTCGGCGCGGGCATGTTCGGGGCCTGCTGGTTCAGCACCCCGGGATTCTGCGCCAGGGCAGCCGTGCTAAGGCCGGCTGCCAGGATCGTGGATAGGACGAGCACTCGCGTCATGGGTCGCTCCTTTGGGAAGGCAACGGACGACCATGGGGCGGGTTCCGATCAGGTTACTCGGCCGCCAGGGCGGGCGCAGACGCCATTTGCAGGTACAGCTCGCGCAACTTCCTGGTGATTGGCCCCGGCTTGCCGTCCGCAACGGGGCGACCGTCGATGGAGACCACCGGCAGGACGAAATTGGACGCACTGGTCAGGAAAGCCTCGGCGGCCTCATAGGCCTCCTCGACGGTGAAGCGGCGCTCCTCGAGGGCGATTCCCCCTTCTTTCGAGAGCCGCAGCAGGGACTTGCGGGTGATGCCGGGCAGGATGGCATGCGAGAGGGGGCGCACGACGATGCTGCCGGTCGGCGTGACGATGAAGGCGCTCGACGAGCCGCCTTCCGTCACGAAACCCTCGTCAACCAGCCAGGCCTCCTGCGCGCCGGCTTCCTTGGCCGCCTGCTTGGCAAGCACTTGGGCGAGCAAGGAGATCGACTTGATGTCCCGCCGCTCCCAGCGCAGATCCGGCACGGTCACGACCGCGATGCCCTTCTCGGCCGCCGGCGCGTGGACGATGGCCTTAGCCTGGGTGAACATCGCCACCGTCGGCTTGGCGTTTTCGGGAAAGAAGAAGTCCCGCTCGGCGACGCCGCGGGTCACCTGGAAGTAGATGAAGCCCTCCTGCATGCCGTTGCGGCGGACGATCTCCCCCTGAAGGGAGGTCCACTCGGCTCTCGTATAAGGGTTGGGGATGCGAACCTCGCTCAAGGAGCGCTCCAGGCGCTCCAGATGCGCCTCGTTGTCGATGAGCCGTCCATCGAGAACTCCGATGCCCTCGTAGACGCCGTCCCCGAACAGGAAGCCCCGGTCCATGAAAGGCACCTTGGCCTCTTCGAGCGGCAGGAAGGATCCGTTCAGGAAGACGATGCGGGACATGGGAACTCCAAAATCGCAATCCGGCCAAACCAAGCTTGACCTATAGGCGGACGCATCCCGCGATCTATATGACCAGGGGCGCCTGCCGCTTTAAGGCCGATTGGTAAACCCATCATGCCGTCAACGCCACTTCTGATTCCCGCCGTTCTGTCGTTGCTGTTGATGACCTCACCAGGCGCGGCAGCCTCGCGGCCTGCCCAGAGCTGGTTCAGTCAACAGGGCTACGTGACACCGGCGGGGCATCGCATCATCGCCTGTCACGGTTACGGGTGCTCGCGCCGGCTGGCGCTTTCGGTCGATGGGGCCTGGTTCGGTCGCGCCAGGGCGGCTTTGAAGGCCGGACAGGGCTCGCCCGAGGCGGAAAGACGGGCTCTGGGCGACGTGATCAGGACGTACACGGCCTATCTGGCCGCGTCCTTCGGGGGCAAACCCGACGATCCAGGCTCGCCGGCAGGGATGTCAGGCGTGAATGGCCAGATGGATTGTCTGGACGAGACCGCGAATACGACAAGCCTGCTACTGGTGCTGCAGGACGAGGGCCTTCTGGCCCATCATGTGGTGGAGCATCCGGAGTCGCGCGGCTTCTTCTTCGATGGGCGCTACCCGCATTTCACGGCGGTCATCGCGGAGAAGCGGACGGGATCGGCCTGGGCGGTGGATCCCTGGGCCAAGGCGCCCGGCCAGAGGTCGGAGATCCTGCCGCTCGATCAATGGCGGCAGGATTCCTAAAGGCTTTATCGTCAGCAGGCTTATTTCAGGTGCTGTGCAAGGTGCTTGTTCATCTCGAACATGGTCACCTTGGGCTTGCCGAAAATCGGCTGAAGCTTGTCGTCCGCCAGAATCTCGCGCTTGTTCTCGGGATTCTGGAGGTTGTTCTTCTTGATGTATTCCCACATCTTGCTCACGACCTCGCCACGCGGCAGAGGATCCGTGCCTACAATGGCGGCCAGCTCCTTGGACGGCTGCAAGGGTTGCTGAAGAGCATTGGGCTTGGAACCAGCAGCAGCCTTCTTGGCGGCGGGCTTCGCAGCGGCCTTCTTCGCACCGGCTTTTCCGTCTGTCGTCTTGGTCGGCATGTATTCCTCCGGGAATGGTGTGGGACAGCTTGTCGACAGCCCTGAACCAGGCCCGAGAAGCTCATTGACCAACCCTCAATCGGACATTTGGGGGGGAGTGTTCCCAGACCCCGGCGCCCGACAGAAGGTCAATTCCGGCAGAGCTTATGTCCGCTCAGCGCAGTCAGCAAGATAGAGATCAGGAATTTAGGCTGTTTTCGGAAAGGGCAGGATTTTAGCGGCCGTTTCCACAGCGATCTGCGGGGTGGACCCCGCCCGGTGATAGCGTTTCGTCCGCTCCGCGGCGGATTGAACATGGGACAGGATCGCCTCGTTGGGACAAGGCTTTGCGAGAAACGCCGCTCCGGGCGGCAAGTCTCCCTGCGAAGGCCAGCGCCTGCCCGACATAATCAGAATTTCAGTCTCGGGCCAGGACTGGTTGACCCGGTGCGCCAGCTCGTAGCCGTTGCAGCCGAGCGGCATGTCGACATCGGTCAGGAGCACGTTGACCGGCAGGCCTGCCTCCAGGAGCACAAGGGCCTCGGTGGCGTTGGCGGCTTCGACAACCTTGAAGCCTGAATCTTCAAGAAGCTCGGAGACGAAGAGACGAATGAGGGGCTCGTCTTCAACCAACAGAACGGTGGACTGGTCGGCGGGCATCGACTTCTTGACTCACTGGCACAATATCCCACAACGCATCCAGAACGGTTTGGTTCCTTGGCCGGTGATAATTTCCGATAGGCTTAAGCATAGGCCTGCCGCCTCTCCACGTAATGGGCGAGCCCCTCGGTGGCGAGGTTCTTCAGCTTGGCCTCGATCTCGAAGTCGGACCATGCCAGGTGGCGCATCACCAGATCGTTGATGGCCTCGTTCCACATCAGGTCCGAGTGGGCGCGCAGATCCTTCGGCTTGATGCCCGCATCCATGAAAGCGTTGAAGTCCGGGAGGGCCCGCACATCCTGATCGGGCAGCAGATCCTCGCGGGAGACGCTCACATGGCTCACAGGCCTGACGCCGCGCCAGGAGTCGATGATGCGGGCGATCCTGGGATCGTCGGGCTCGATGTACTCGCCACGACTCATAATCCAATGATGATGAAGGTCGAGGACGAGCGCGACGTCGTCGACGAGGGGCAGCAGGTCGTCCAAGCCGAAGCTGACCTCGTCATTCTCGATCGTGATCAGGTTGCGGGCCGTCTTCGACAGGTGGGCGAGACCGCCCCGGACACCCTCGGCGCCAAGGGCTTTGGCGCCCCCATGAATGTTGATGTGCGCTCCGTGCGGGTGCCAGCCCTCGCCGTAGCCCATCAGGGCCATGACCTCGACGTGATACTCGAACTCCGCCAGGCCGTTGATGGCCGCGGATGGATTGGCCGAGGCGATGACGCAGAACTGCCCGGGATGCATGCTCAGGCGAACATCGCTCTCGCGGGCGAACCGTCCGACATCCGCAAGCTTCGTCTCGATCAGGCGGCGCAGATCCGGATCGCGGTAGAAGTCCCAGCAGGCCGGGTGCGTGTAGCCGGGAAGCAGATCGCTGGACAAGCGATGCAGCCGTTCGATTCCTGGGCGGGCAGCCACATGCGCGACCTGAAGCCGGAACGCTTCGAGGTTATGGGCGACCACGGAGGCAAGCTTGTCGTAGGCGGCCTTCGGATCGAGACGGCCGAGATATGCCATCGTCACCGTGGACGTGTTGATCTCCCGCGCCGCACGGGCATCGCCGTCCTCGGGAATATACTTGCAGCAGAAGCCAAATCGAAAATCATGCATGACGAGGGGATGAAGTCGCGTTGGAAGAGCAGGTTCCCACGCTGGCCGAGATAAGGACCGGGTTCAATGGCAGGGCAAGGGCCTCGGGGCGATATCCCCTACGGACTGAAGCAGGGTGCGCTCCTCGAAGGGCTTTGCGATGAACGCCGCCTGTCGGAGGGACTCCGGCACGTCGGACGGCCGCGAGGCCGACACGAAGGCAAACGGAACGTGCCGCTCGAGAAGGGCCTCGGCGACGCCGAAGCTTTTGCCGCCGACCACGTCGATATCCAGCAGAGCGCAGTCGAGGCGGTCATCCAGGTGCCGGTAGGCTTCCAGAAGGGAGCTGACCACACTGACGACCTCGTGCCCCTCGTCCTCGAGGATTGCCTGCAGATCGAACGCAATAGAAGGATCGTCTTCCAGAATCAGGATACGCACAGCAAACCCCATCACTTGGTCCTCCAGCAGGACCAACTTCCAAGCCGAAAGCCTTCTTTGGAGAACGGGAACTTTGTCCCAGCACAGAGCCAACAAGTTCGGTTGCGTCGGGTTCCTGACTTCGTCGGCGCAGCGGAGACTTTGAGGATTCAAGGTTAAGCGTCGCCGATAGAAGCACGACGGAGCGCCTGAACCGCCCGAAATCCCCTTGAAAACCGGCCCTCGCGCTACCATTTCATGATCAAGCTGGTGGGATGATCTCCCACCAGAAGCGGTCACGCTGCCGAGATGATGACGCCGGATGTACGCGCATCATCTCGCCGTGGCCGTTATTGTTTTCAGGCCTTGGCATCTGATGCGGCGGGCCGCTCCAAACATCGGGCCGAACTCAAGGAAAAAGCGCCGGTTTGCACCGGCGCTTTTCTCATATGGCAGGCTTTGGAAAAGCCTCAGTGGCGATTGGCGTCCGGCTGACCGCCGCCGAATTCGCTCTCGTGGCGGCTGAACTGCGCATCGTCGCCCGTGAAGGTTTCCTCGACGTATTCGCGGCCCCGCGTGGCGGCCTCGCGCGCATAGCGGAGACCCTGGTTGCGCACCTCGTCGGACCACTCGCCGAACATTTCGTTCTCCCGGCGCGTGCGCGGCAGCAGGGCACCCAGGAGAAGGCCTGCGGCCAGGCCCACGAGGCCGACGACCATCGGGTTCTCGGAGACGTAGCTCTGCACCCCGCCCCGAGCATTGCCGTAGGCGCGGGAGGAGCGGCCGCCCATCTGGTTCATCCGGCGACGCTGACGGCCGTAGTTGTCCGAGGCCCAGCCGGAGGCGCGCTCATAGGTATCCTGGGCCCATTCGGAAGCGTCCTCATAGAGATCCTCGGCCTTCTGGCGCACCTGCTCGCTCGCCTGCTGGGCCTTGTCGGCCATCGAGCCGCCCTGGCCCTGCGCATTCTGCTGCGTGGACTGGCCCGAGGTTTGGCCCGCTCCTTGGCCCGACGTCTGGCCCTTGGACTGACCGGCTCCTTGACCGGAACCCGTTGCGCCCGAACCCTGACTGGCGCCCGTTGCACCGGAACCCTGGCTCGTGGCCGGCTTCGCGTCATGAGCGTGAGGCATCGGAGCCTCGCCGATATTGCCCACCGAAGTTCCGGCAGAGACCTTGCCGGCCGAACCCGTGTCCGCGCCGCCGCCGCTCTGCTTGTCTGCTCCCGGCTTGCCGGGTTCGTTCTTTGTGTTTGCCATGGAAAGCTCCTATTCAGTTCATCAAATGCGGGAATTCACACCGGGGCGCTCGAACATCCCATCCGACGTTTGCAGCGGCGCCGCTCCGGTCGACGATTGCAGCGGCGCTGCTCCTGCGGAAGACTGCAGGGGAGTTGCCTCCGAGCCGTAGAGACGGGGATCCTCCGCCTCCATCAAAAGGTGCTCTTCCGTGATGAGATCCTCGTCGGCGGCGATGATCCGGATCCTTTGCCGGGATGCGGGTGCGGGGCGGCCGAGACGATACGCGAGGAGCCCGATGCCCAGGGCGACGAGCATGACCGGAACCGGATTGCGCCGGACGGTTTCCAGAACCCTGTCGTAAAGCGGACCGTACTGCCCGTTGCGGGCAGTTCCGAGCATGTCGTCGACGACGCCGGAGACTGTCATCTTGTCCTGGAGACGATCGATGGTGTGTTCGAGCTGAGCGCGGCTCCGCTCGATGTCTCTCTCCAGCTCCTGCAAGCTCTGTGTCGTCATCACGTACCTCTCTCGGACAGGACTTCCGCATCGCGCTTGAGCGAACGCATCGTCCTTTGCGGCGTAAGCGAGGACGAGGTCATGGCGCTGCGTCCCCACAGCCCAAGGCCGATGGCGATGAGCGCCAGCACCCCGCCGACGATGAGCGCGGCAAGCGCCTCGGAATCGACGACGGTGGCCAGCCACTCGACCAGGGATTCCGTCAGCAGCATGACGGCCGCGATGGCGAAGATCGCCGCCACCACGACCAGGGCAAGCCCCAGGAAAAGCGTCTTGATGTTCTGGGTCACCTCAGTCCGGAAGAGGGTGAACTCCTTTTGCGCGAGATCGGTCGACTCGCGCAGGGCCTCGCCGACGAGGCCCTGGATGGTTTGATTGCCGTTGCCCTGCTGCATGGCGGTCCCCGTCAGGTACGGGCCTTGGCGCGCGAGCGCTGGCCCTGTGGTGCGCGGCCCTGCCCGCCTTGAGCGATGTTCGTGCTCATGCGGTCATGACGCAGATCCTCGGCCGTGCTCTTGATGAAGCGGGCGGTCAGGAAGCCGACGGCGACCGTCACGGCCGCTACCGTTGCCGGGCGGCGGCGGACCACATCCTCGAAATCGTTGAAGAAGTCCGCGAAGGTCCGCTCCCGGATCGTGTCCGCAAGCTGCTCCAAGCCCTCGGCTGCCGTGTCGACGACAGCGCGGATGTTGGGCCGCTCGTCGAAGGAATGGGTGGACTCCCGCAGGGAAGTCGCGAAATCGGCCACCGACTGCGCAATGTCGTCCTTGCGGCGATCGACGTAGTCCGTCGCCTGCTCGCGCGCGGAATCGATGAAGTAGCGGCTGCGCTCGACAGCGGCGCCCGCGATATCGCCGACGTCGCCCTTCAGCGCATCCCAATCCTCGTTGCCGGTATCCTGCTGCCTGTTGGTGTTTTGCTGTCCCACGCCCATGGTCAACCTCTCTCAATCGTGAGTGAGTAACCATTAGAAGCGCGGCAGGTTCCGAAGGTCCCAAAAGCGCAGCATTTCAGAGGGGTTGGCGCTCCTGGCCAGCGTACACGGATCCTTTGCGAGGCTTAGCCCGCGGAGGCCAGCCAGTCGACGAGGTCGGCGACCTTCCTGCGGGCCTCGTCGTCCTTCAGCTTCAGGAAACCGCGGACCAGACGATCGCTCTCGGGTCTCGTCAGGAAATCGGCCACGAGGCTGTCGTCGGAAAAGCCGCCCGCACGCAGCCCCGGGAGGCCTTCAAAGAAGAACTCGATGCTCACGTCCAGGATGCCGGCGATATGGAGCAACCGGCTGGCGCCGATCCGATTGACGCCCTTCTCGTACTTTTGAATCTGCTGGAACGTCAGGCCGATGGCGTCCGCGAGCTTCTCCTGGCTCATCCCGAGCATGATCCGCCTGGCCCGGACCCGGCTTCCGATGTGCTTGTCGATCTGGTTGGGAGACTTCTTTTGCAAACACCGCTCCTGCCTTTGGCCCACTTTGCGCTTTTATGCCACTTTCAAAACTTTTGGTAGCATAGTTATTATATTCATCTAAAGGTTGATAAACGCACAGGAGACGCAGGTGAGCGGCCGCAGCTTCAGCTATGCGACGGAGGCCTTCGAGTTCATCGAAGGGCTGGAGAACCTGGTCACGCCACAAGACGTCATCAACGCGGTGGAAAAATCCTTTGGGATTTTCGGTTTCGAGAATTTCATCATCACGGGCCTTCCCAACCCCAGGGAAAGCTTCGAGCAGGTCGTCCTCCTGAAGAAGTGGCCCGTGGGCTGGTTCAACATCTACGCCAAAGAGGACTATGTGCGGGTCGATCCCATCATTCGTCTCTGCAGAACCACCGTTCAACCTTTCGAATGGTCCGAGGCCCCCTATGATCGGGCCTCCGAACCACAGGCCGCCGAGGTCATGGACCGGGCGACCGATTTCAGGATGAAGGAAGGCTTCTGCCTGCCGATTCACGGCATCCAGGGCTATGAGGCCTGCTTCTCGATGAGTGGGGCGCACCTGGATCTCTCGCCCCAGAAGAAGCCGGCCCTGCACCTGATGGCCATGTACGCCTTCGAGCGGGCTCGCCAACTGCTCAAGCCCAGCCCTTATAACGGCTCAGGTCTCCTGACCCCTCGCGAGCGCGAAGCCCTTACCTGGGCGGCGGCGGGCAAGTCTGCCGCCGATACGGGAGAGATCCTCGGGATCACGGAGCGCACGGTCACGGCTCACATTGCGAGCGCGTGCCAGAAGCTCGAGGCCGCCAACAAGACGCAGGCCGTCGCGAGAGCCCTTCAGTTCAAGCTGATAGGGCTCTGACACCGCACCTGTAACTTCCTACAATATCTTTTCCCGCCGGGACCCGCGAGATTCCCGCCCTTAGAGGCAGGAACCCATCCAATGACCCAAGTGCACATTATCACCCATGATAATGAACATTTACATAGAGATAAGCTTGAGCAGTATTTCCGCCTCCGGCATGAGATCTTTGTCAAAGAGCGGGGATGGCTCGATCTGAAACGCCCCGACGCACGGGAGGTCGATTCCTACGACAACAAGAATACGATCTACCTCCTCGCGATCGATCAGGACCGGATTGTAGGCGGTCAGCGGCTTTATCCGACCCTGCTGCCTCACATGATCAGCGAGGTTTTCGCCCCGATGGCGGAGCGTGGCATTCCGAGCGCGCGCCACATCTTCGAATGGACCCGCTACCTCGTCGTCAAGGAAAGGAGGATGGGCAGGACTGACTGCCGTCTGCTGGCCGCCCTTCAGCAGTTCTGCCTTGAGGAGGGCGTCACGGAGGTGACCGCGGTCGTCGAGATGTGGTGGCTGCCCCGTTGGCAGCAGGCAGGCTTCAAGGTTCGACCCTTGGGGTTGCCGAGCATGATCGAGGGCCAGGCCTGCATCGCGGCCTCCATTCAGATCTCGCAGGACAGCCTGGATCATGTGCGCAGGCTGGCGGGCCTGCGTGGCTCATGTCTCGTCCGCGATCCCCGGATATCTCCCATCCTCGATCGGATACCCCATGTCGCTGCCTGACGAGAACCATCCCGTCAACTCTTTCGTGCAGGAGGAGATGATCGAGAATCTCTCCCAGGCGATGGCCCAGTTTCTCGCCCAGTGGCCTCCGGTCACCCGTCTGAGGCTTCTGGCCTTCATGCATCTGGTCGAGCAGCCCGAGACCATGAAAGCCCTGCTGGAGATTACCCCCTCCGGGTCCCTGCGCCTGACCCTGGATACCGACGTTACTCCTGGCCGCACCCACTAGCGCCGCCAGGTCAGGAGCCCAAAGAAACAGGCCCCGCTCCGTCAAAGGAACGAGGCCTGTATTCGGCTGCCTGTGATCAGGCAGCCTTCGTGTTGACGCGAGCCTCTGCGAGCTGGGTCAGCAGCTGATCGGTCTTCTTCTCTTCCTGAAGGTTCTGGTCGAGAAGCTTTGCGGCATCGGGCATGCCGAGCTCCTGGGCCCAGGTCTTCAGGGATCCGTAGCGGGTGATCTCATAGTGCTCGACGGCCTGAGCGGCCGCGAGGATGCCGGCATCGAGGGCTTCGCTCTCGGCGAAGTCTTCCATGACTTCCTTGCCTTCCTCGATGATGCCGTTGATGGCCTCGCACTGGACCCCGCGGGCCGGCTTGCCGAGCATCTCGAAAACCTGCTCGAGGCGCTCGATCTGGCCCTGGGTCTCCTCGCGGTGGGTTTCGAAAGCCTGCTTCAGCTCCTCGGACTCGGCTGCCTTCGCCATCTTCGGCAGGGCCTTCAGAATCTGCTTCTCGGCATAGAAAACATCCTTCAGGGTGTGAAGGAACAGGTCGTTCAAGGTTTTTTCCTTGGCTGGCATTGTGACAACTCCTTTGGTTGAGCGTGGACTCAACGAAGGCCAAGGTTGGAGGTTCCTCGCGGCAGGAAGCTTAAAACGAACACCGGGAACAACACCGCTTCACGTCGCGTTCGGCCCAGGCAAATCAAGGAGAACTGACGTGGCGAACATGACTTCCGCCAAGACCGGATCGCTGATGAACGTGGAGCCCAACCTCAGCACCACCGAGCGCAGCGTCTACATGCTAGTGGGCCTCGGTCTCGCGGCTGCGGCGGCCAAACCCCGCCCCAATCCGCTCCTGAACATTCTGGCGCTCGCGGGCGGGTCCTATCTGGCGTGGCGCGGATATGCCGGCAGCTGCCCCGTGAAGGCTGCCTTGATGGGCTCGCACGAGAGCGATCGCATCGCTCATCACGGCTGAAAGATAAAGGGCTACAGCAGTTTGAGCTGTAGCCCTTTTAGCCGGACCCGGAGAGCGTGGATGCTCAATAGGAGGATGTCGAACGGCGTCCTGCGATCAGGCCATAGATGAAGAGCACGATGATGGCGCCGACGACGGCACCGATGAAACCTGCCCCCTCATCCGCCCGGTACCAGCCGAGAGCCTGTCCGAGATATGTGGCAACCACAGCGCCGATGATGCCCAGAATGGTGGTCATGATGAAGCCCGACGGCTCGTTCCGGCCGGGCATGATCCATTTTGCGATCAAACCAGCCACGAAGCCGATAATGATGGTCCAGATGATGCTCATGAGATAGTCCCTGTCAGTGTTGCCTCAACATGGAACGCATATCTTCGGCTAAGGTTGCGGGCGGCTGGCGCTCCGGCTCCGATTTTTCATGATCTTGCCTTACTTGAGGTGGAGACTTCCGGCTCCCGCACATGGAGGCCCTTGCCATGGATGTTGCTGGATCCCACTGGACCTACGAGGCTGTGCAAGCCCTCATCTCCCTTGCCCGGGAAGGCGCTCCAGTCTCGGTAATCAGCCTGAAGCTGAAACGCTCGGTGACGGAGGTTCGAGCTAAGCTGAACGATCTCGGCGTCACGCCAGCGGCCGAGGTTTAGAACACGTACCCGGCATGCAGGAGCCGACCCGCGCAGGGGCGCGCCATAGAACCTGATCCTGTCTGCTAATGTCCTGAACAAATGGCATGGCCCGTTGCCTCAGCGTATTCCTGTGCGGCCGGTTCTTCCTTGGCCTTGAGCTCGCGCTCTGCCTCAAATCAGTGATCGTGCGGATTGCCTGTGCGCCCCTGGCGCTCCCAGATCTCGCAGGACCTCACGCACGTCTTCTCGTCACGGCTGTTCATCCCTCGCATCCTGTCAGCCGTTGGTTCTGTGGGCATTCACCCTCCAACAGCCGCTGGCCGGCGGTAAAACGCACTCGCTGAGGGGGCAAAGGCGCCTTATGCTCCCTGGCGAGATGCTGCCTGATACTCTCCTGGGCTCGGTCCAGATCGGCGTGGGTGGGTTGGCCCAGCCTTTCCAGCAGGCAGAGCCTGGCTTCCACATACCAATTCCCGGACACGTCGCCATAATGGTCGCCGAGGAGGGTCAGCCCCGCCATCGGCTGCGGCTTATCATCAAGGATCAGCATGCCCTCTTCGTCGCTGCCGGTGCCCACCCGCACCGGTTGAACATTCCTTGTACTTCCAGGAACCGCCAAGCCAAGATGTTTGCTCACGGCGGAGGGCGGGCACTTCGAAGGTCCGGCCTGAGCGAGGGCAAATGGGCGCCTTCATCGACAGGAACCAGAGATATATTTGGAGGGATCGTTTGCATCAAAAAGGACCGGCCTGTGGCCGGTCCTTTTCCCGTATCGGAGGCCCGCGAGGGCCAGCATCAACCTTTGGGGGTCAGCTGAAGGCGCTCGCTCGCAGCCCGTTCCACCGCCTCTCGGGAGTAGAGGAGCGGAATGTAATCGCCGGTCGCCCAAAGAGGCGCAAGATCACGGTAGTGCGGGCTGTAAGGGTTGCCGGACTGACCAGGCGTGTTGATTGCGCGGCTATCGTCCCAGTTGCCGACATCGAGCACCATGCGGAACGATGCACCCGACGTCACCTTGAACGTCGATGTGCTGTAACCCGCAGCGTGAGGCACGTTGTTGCCGCCGCCCATTGCGAGCGGCCCAACCGTCATCTGAGCTTGTGTGGCCTTGTCGGCAAGAGGCTTCAAAGCATGATTAAACTCAGCCTGATGCAGGTTACCCCATTTCCATCCCGCCATGTCCTCGCCCAGCAGCTTGCTGAGTTCATCGGCTGCAGCGGAAAGGCTCTGCAGCAGAACCTTGTCGCGGGCCGCTGTCTGATCCGCGCCAAGCGCCTGATCCGGCTTTTCCAGATAATCAACGATTGCCGAGAGGCTACCATTGCCGATGATCGCACGAGCTGCATCGGGCGTCGTTGCGGCAACAGTCGCCCGACCCAGATGCTTACTGGTCCAGACCTCAAAGAGTGCTGCTCCGGCGCTGTCGGCGGTTTCCTTCGCGTCCCAGTTCTGCAGCAGCTCAAGAGCTGTCCTTTGCTTTGGATCCTCTGAACGAAGGGGCTTGAGAAGCGCAACGAGCCTGCGACCGAGCATGCTGGTATCGTCGTTTTGCAGGTCCATTGCATCGGCCAAGGTAAACTTCGGCTTTGCCTGAAGCACCTCTGTGATGCGCTGGAACCGCGCAGGATCAGCCCATTGGTCGAAGCCGATCCGCCGCTCGTTGATCGGGTAGCCAGGCGGAAGATTGTTCTGGTTTGCGGTCGCGAAGAAGCCTTGGGATGGATTGTACTCCTTCGGCAGATCCGCCATCGGGATGAAGCCTTCCCACTCATACCGCCCATCGCCAGGCACCGGCATCAGGCCGTCGTAGCTTACCCGCTTGGGCGTAAGGCCACCTGGGATCCAGCCGATGTTGCCGTCCGTATCGGCATAGACCTGGTTCTCGGAGGGTGCGCCCCAACGGTTCATCGCCTCGAGAAAACCAGTCCAGTTCTGAGCCGTCATATAGTCCGAGGAGCCGAAATAGGCAGATGTGCCCGGATCGAACCAGACCGAACGCATGGCGAAAGCCTGCTGTTTGGCATCATCCTTGGATAGCACTGGCCCATGGCGGGTGAAGAGCAGTTCGACGGTGCGGGGCTGCTCGCCCTTGACCTCTATGGTCTCCCGCACGACCCTCATGTCTTCCCAGCCGTCTCGGAACCTGTATTGGTTCACGTTGCCCGGGTTGAGCTGATAAACGTAGAGATCCTCCTGATCGATGGCAAAGATCGTCAGGCCGAACGCAATCTTCCCGTTATGCCCGATGGAGATCCCCGGCAAAGCCGGCTCGCCCGCACCGATCACGGACATCCCCGGCGCATTCAAATGGACGATGTAGCGCAAGGAAGGCACGCCATGAGCCCGATGGGGATCATTGGCCAGGATCGGCCGACCTGTTGCTGTCCGGGAGCCTGCAACAACCCAGTTGTTGGACCCGATTCGGTCGATGTTGGCCATCGCCTCATCAAGGAATTCATCATGAGAATCCAGGGAAGCTTTCTTCTGCAGCGGCGTGAACGAGACGTCTTTCGTGCCGAGTTCGTAATCCTTCAGCACGTCCTTGGGAATCGAGCACGGGTCGAGCCCTGCGGGCACCGAAGTTTGCCATTCCGGCTCGAACTTGGCGCGCAGGCGGTCGGCATCGAGACCGGCCGCACAGGCAACCTGCGCCCGGCGGACTTCGGAGGCCACATTGCGCGTCAGGCCATGGCTGCGGATCCGAACGACATCTTCAGGCTTCCACAAGTCGGGCAGCGTTCCGGCAATCTTGAACTCCACAGGAGCGGCGCGGGTGCCATCGCGGACTTCTTGCACAAAGGCATTCACGCCTTCGACGAAAGCTTCGGTGTAGGTTTTGGCGTTGGGTCCGTAGGCAGCCCATTCCTTATCCATGTCGCCGCGATAAAGGAACATGCGGGCGGCCCGGTCCTGATCGGCATATTCGGGCCCGAAGTCCTTCGCAAGCAAGCCAAGGCCACGCTTGCGCCACAGGTCGATCTGCCAAAGCCTGTCGCGAGCAGAATTGTAGCCTTGCATGAAGAAGGCATCGTGCTGATTTGCCGTGTAAATGTGCGGGATGCCCCAATGATCGACGATGATCTCGGCCGGAGCTTGCAGCCCTCTCACCTGTTGCGATGTGGTTCGGACCGCAGTCGACATGTCTGCGAAAGCTGGGATCGCGGTGCTGACGAGCAGAGCGCCCACATAGGGCATCAGGCGTGCGGTTCTGGTCGATGATCTCATTGAGTTGTCCTCCCTGAGCGAAGTCGATCGTTCCCTTTTTCTCCAGGGTTGGAGTGGCGTTCAGGAATCGATCAAACCCGATACTCGGTCCTTTGCCGGGTGACCAACAATTGCATTCCTGACAGGGCAGGTATCAGGATGATGACGCTTGTTACTTGAAGCTTCCACGCTAGTTGTGCGCCCTCCGGCATATTCACCTTCGTGAAATAGTCATCCAACGGATGAATGCTGCAGTCGGTGCAGTAAGACACCCAAGCTAATCGATCAGCGGCTTGGCTGCGAGCGGCAGCTCAGGATCAAGCTCCGAGCCCTTCAGGAAAGCTTGCATCGGTTAGGCGATCAGACGAAGTCGTTTCTTTCCCGACGATGCGGCGAACGCTTCGAAGATGGCTCCAACCACGAATTGACCCGGCGGGACACGCCATAGGCCCCAGGCAAGCACATCCAGGTCGTCCATGTGAATGGAGGTCATGCAGCAAGCACTGCTCCAATCCGTGCTTTGTCTCATATCAGAAGCAACCAATCGAATAAGGTCGACCTTCGTTTTATGTTGCAGTGCAAAAAGCCGCTGAGGTCGCGAAATACAACAAGCGGCCGAGATACGCGTGAGGCCTTGGATAGCGGACTTGGCTTGGTGCTTTCCAAGTTCTCCTTGCTGAGGCTCGATTCATCCGCATACATTGTGTTTTGCACGATAGAAGACCGCTATCTTAGAGCCCTGGGGGATACATTGGCCGAGTACGACCTGGTCATTAAAGGTGGGCGCATCGCGACGACCGAAGGCATCTCGACGATGGATGTGGCGATCCAGGGCGGGGTGATCGCCGCACTCGGACGAGAACTGCAAGCGCCCCGTACTATCGACGCCACCGACAAGTTCGTCCTTCCTGGCGGTGTGGACGCCCATTGCCACATTGAGCAGCTCTCCGGTGGCGGACTGATGAATGCCGATACGTTTGAGACGGCAACCCGCTCCGCTGCATTCGGCGGCACGACCACGGTTATCTCCTTTGCGGCCCAACACCGGGGAGACAGGCTGCGCGATGTCGTGGAGAACTATGCGGGCCTTGCTGCCGCTGGCGCAGTGACGGACTACGCTTTTCATCTCTGGATTTCCGATCCGACGCCTGAAGCGTTGGAGCAGGATTTGCCCCGGCTGATCGAAGCCGGCCACCGGTCGATCAAGATCTTCATGACCTATGATCGCGTCCGCCTGCTTGATGAGCAGGTCCTCGACGTGATGATGGTGGCCCGCAAGCACGGAGCCCTGGTCTGCGCACATGCCGAGAACCACGGCATGATCAAATGGATGGCTGACAGGCTCGTGGCACGCGGCTACACCGAGCCGAAATTCCATGGCGTCAGCCATCCGCGTGTCTGTGAAATCGAGGCATTTGAGCGTCTCATCCGCTTCTCTCAGCTCCTGGACCAGCCTGTCATGCTGTTTCATGTCTCCACGGCGGAGGGAGCCGCTGTCATCCGGCGAGCACGGGGAGAAGGCATCAAGGTCTTTGCCGAAACCTGTCCGCAATATCTTTTCCTGACAGCGCAAGACATGGACCGGCCGGGTCTCGAGGGTGCCAAATGGATGTGCAGTCCTCCTCCCCGTTCAGCATCCGATCAGGAAGCCTTGTGGCGAGGGCTCGACCTTGGAGACCTTCAGGTCGTCTCCTCCGACCATGCGCCTTATCGCTTCGATGCCAGCGGCAAGCTTGCTGCGGGCTCGGATCCGAACTTCAAGCAGATTGCGAATGGTTTGCCTGGGCTCGAAACCCGCCTGCCGCTGCTCTTCGATGCCATGGTGAGCCAAGGACGGTCGAGCCTTGAGAAATTCGTGGAGCTTACGGCCACAGCCCCGGCGAAGATCTATGGGCTACATCCTCGTAAGGGTGCCATCGCCGTCGGCGCCGATGCGGACATCGCGATATGGAATCCTGATCGGGAGGTGATGCTCACGAACGATGGATTGCATGACAATGTCGGCTACAACCCCTTTGCGGATCGCAGGCTGAAAGGCTGGCCGGAGACTGTTCTGCTCCGCGGCAGCACGATTGTTGCCGACGATAGGCTGCAAGCCGCGCCGGGATCCGGACAGCTGCTCCCCCGCAGTTGCTCGACTGCCATGCGCCCGACCGGACGTCTGAGCCCGGAGTTCGATCCCGCTACCAACTTCGGCGCGCAACTCCTGTGATCAACATCCCTGAACACAATCAGCAAGTTGCCCCATCTCCAATCAACGTATTTGCATGGGCCGGTAAATCATGACTGACAGAGTAACGGTTGTTCGACGTGCAGCTTGGACGGTTGCATGGGACGAGGGCGCCTCGCAACACGTCTACATGCAGGATGCGGACGTGGCCTTCTCCGAGGCTGGCATCCTCTATGTGGGACCGGCTTATCAGGGCCAGGCCGACGAGGAAATTGCCGGTGCGGGGATCATGGCGATGCCCGGACTTGTCAACATCCATTGCCATTCCGGCGACGAGCCGATTGCGAAAGGTTTGTTCGAAGACGTGGGAACCGCTGCTCTTTGGGGTAACGCCCTTTACGAGTATTCGGCGCTGATCGACGCGGATGCGGACGCCAAGGCTGCGTGCCAGACGGTGATGCTGAGCGATTTGATGCGCAGCGGCGTGACCACCCATCTCGATATCGCATCGCCTGCCCCCACATGGCTCTCGCTCGCTGCCCGAAGTGGGTTACGGTCGTACCTCGCACCCGGCTTCCGAGAGGCGCAGTGGCGCATGGCCGGAAGCCACCGTCTCGAATTCGAATGGAATGAAGCTCAGGGACGGGAGCGCTACGGCGAAGCGCTGGCTTTCGTTGAAGAAGCTCGTGCCCACCCCAGCGGCCGGATTGATGGCGTGATCGCGCCGTCGCAGATCGAGACATGCTCAGAAGAGTTGATCCAGGATGCTGTCGGCCATGCGCGCAGCCGTGGGATGCGCATCACGATCCATGCGGCTCAGACCATGGCTGAGCACGAGGAGTTGCTGCGACGCACCGGTGAGACTGCCCCTGCGATGCTCGAGCGGTTGGGGGTCCTTGGACCGGATCTGATCCTCGGTCACTGCATATTCCTCGACCACCACTCATGGACCCGGCAGCGCAGCCGCTATGATCTTGAGCGTCTGGCCAGCAGCGGCACGTCAGTTGCGCACTGCCCGGTTACATTTGCGCGCAGTGGAATGACCCTGGAAAGTCTTGGCGCCTATCTCCGCGCAGGCGTCAATGTCGGTATCGGCACCGACAGCTATCCCTTCAATATGCTCGAAGAGATGCGGGAGGCATTGATCTGTTCACGCGTTTCCGGCCGCAGCGTTTTCGACATCGATACCGGCAGCCTGTTTTCTGCCGCGACAATCGGTGGAGCGAAAGCTCTGGGCCGCGGCGATATTGGACGACTGGTATCCGGCGCCAAGGCGGATTTGGCTTTGGTTGACCTGAGTCATCCATCCATGCAACCGGTTCATGATCCTTTGCGCAATCTCATCCATTGCGCCGCAGACCGCGCCATCCGCGATGTATATGTGGACGGCAAGGCCGTCGTGAAGGATCGGCGCGTCGTCAACCTCGACTACGATGGAGCGGTTCGCGAACTGCAGGACGCGCAAAGGCGCGCTTGCCGACGGGCCGAACGGGATGACCCGCAGGGCCGCCCGCTATCCGCCCTCGCCCCCTGTTCCCTGCCGCTCCATCGTTGAGGATGAGACGATCATGGGCCCGACGGTTTATGTGATCAACCCGAATTCCTCCCAAACTGTCACTGCGGAAATCGACAAGGCAGTGGCTCCTCTTCGCAGCGCCGATGGACCGGATATCGTATGCCTGTCCCTGGCCGAAGGCCCACCCGGCATCCAGTCGCAACAGGATGTCGATGGCGTCATTGTCCCTATGCTGCGGAAAGCCGTCGAGCTAGAGGATAGCGCGGGCGCCTTTGTCGTTGCCTGTTTCTCCGACCCGGGTCTCCATGCCCTTCGCGAATTGAGCCGCCGTCGCGTCTTCGGAATCGCGGAATGCGGGGTGCTGACCGCACTCACTCTCGGACAGCGGTTTGGCGTCATTGCAATCCTGCCCACATCCGTTCCGAGGCATCTGCGCTATTTCGGCGCCATGGGCGTCATGGATCGCTTTGCCGCGGACCTGCCGATCGGTTTGGGTGTCGCTGAGCTGTCGGACGAGGGCCGAGCACTGGATCGCATGATTAAGGTTGGCCGCACGTTGAAGGATTCCCATGGAGCCGATGTCCTTGTGATGGGGTGCGCCGGGATGGCAAGGTTTCGAACGGCCCTGGAAGCAGCTGTTGGCGTTCCGGTGGTGGAGCCCACGCAGGCGGCGGTCGCAATGGCGGTCGGCCATGTCCGCTTGTCGCAACCCGCCGCCCATTAGTCCTTTTGGAACGCATTCGCAAAAACCCTGCCTGACCTCATGGAGTCTGACATGACCAATACCGTCGCCAAGACGACCCTCTTCCGGAACTGCGACTGGATCGTCGCCTGGGATGAAGCTGCTCAATCCCATACTTATCTCCGCAACGCTGATTTCGTGATCCGGGGTACGGAGATTGTTCACGTCGGCGAAGGTTATTCCGGCCTGGTGGACGCTGAGGTCGACGCCCGCCGGATGATGATCATCCCCGGCTTCGTCAACGTGCACAGCCACCCTGGCCATGAACCGGGCTGGAAGGGCATGCTGGAGGAGCTGGGCAGCCCACGTCTCGGCCAGAGTTCGCTCTACGAATTCATGCCGGTTTTCCAGATCGGCCCCGAATACACCCGCCCGGCACTGCGCGTTGCAGCGTCGGAGTTGCTCAAGAGCGGCGTGACAACCATCTGCGATCTCGGCAGGCCCCGCGAGACCTGGGCCGACGAGTATGCGGAAACAGGCATCCGAGCCGTGCTCTGGGGGATGTTCCGGTCCGGTCCCTGGAAAACCACGAACGGCCACTCGGTGGAGTACGATCTCGACCCCGCCACAGGCGATCGGTTGCTGCGCGAAGCGCTCGACATCGCCGATGCAGCATCAAAGCACCCGAGCGGACGCATCACAGGTTTCATCGGCCCTGCCCAGATCGATACCTGCACGGAAGGACAGATCCGCGACGCGCTCGAAGCGGCCCGCGAGCGTAACCAGCCGATCCAGATCCATGCGGCCCAGAGCATCGTGGAATTCCAAGAGATCATGCGCCGTTATGGCTGCACACCCATCGAATGGCTGGATAAGATCGGAGCCCTTGGCCCCGACACGATCATCGGGCACTGCATCTTCCTGAACGATCATCCCTGGCTGCACTGGCCTCATGCCAACGATTTCGAGCGTCTGCGCGACAGCGGCGCTCAGGTGGCACACTGCCCTGTCGTCTTCGCCCGACGCGGCATCGCACTCAATACCCTCAGTCGCTACGTAGAGGCAGGCATTCGATGCGGTATCGGTACGGACAGCTTCCCCCATAACATGCTCGATGAGCTTCGCATGGCCTGCTATGCCGGACGCATCGTGGCGGGGAGCTTCACGGCCTCCACGACCCGCGATGCGTTCATGGCGGCAACGGCGGTGGGAGCCGACATGATCCGCCGCCCCGATCTCGGGCGCCTTGCACCAGGATGCAAAGCGGATTTCTCGCTCGTCGATATGAGCAATCCCTACATGCAGCCTGACTACGAGCCTATCCGCAGCCTTGTCTATTCAGCGAACGACAGAGCCATCAAGGATGTCTATGTCGACGGCAGGCAGGTCGTCCGCAATGGAGAGATCCTGGACTTCGACATCGGCGAGGATATCGAGATGCTGCGCAGAGGCCAAACCGAGGCCATTGCGGCCGCCCCGCAACGCGATTGGGCTGGTCGGGGGCTGGAGCAATTGAGTCCGCGTGTCTTTCCGATCAGCCGCTGACCTGTAGCGTTGAATGCAAGAGGCTCCGAGCGTTCCCGGAGCCTCTTGCATCATGGCATTCGGACGGGCCGGGATGGGCTAACGAACCGCTTCGCCATAGCGGTCAAAAACGACCTCCCCGCCACGGATCGTGAGATCGCACCGGGTATCCTGCAGGATCTCCTCCGGCGAGGCCGTCAGGAGATCGCGCGAGAAGACCGCCACATCTGCTGCAAGTCCGGGCACAAGACGGCCCCATTCGTGCTCGGCCCTGTTCACATAGGCTCCAAATTCCGTGAAAGCGGTGATCGCCTGTTCAATGGACACCACCTCCCGCTCATCCATGACGGTGCCATGGGAGGTCTTACGCGTCAGCATCGAGAAGAAGTTAGGGAAAGGATTAATGTCGCAGACGGGAGCATCGCTGCCGGCCGCAGGCTTGAAGCCGAGATCGATCCAGGTTTTGAGAGGGTAGGAAGGATATGCTCGCTTCTCGCCGACAACCGAGACGTACAAATCCCCGAAATCGTAGATGAAAACGGGCTGCGGCACCGGCTGGACCCCCAAGCGCTTCATGCGGGCGTTCTGGTCGGCTCTTGCATAACCCGCATGCTCGATCCTGTGGCGGCGATCCGAATCCGGCATAGCCTCTAGCGCGCGCTCGAATGCATTGAGAGTCTGCTCGATTGCCGCATCGCCGATGGCGTGAACGGCAAGCTGATACCCTTTTGCGTGGTAATCATGCACAAGGTCATTCATCTCGTTGTCATGCAGGAGCATCAGGCCTTTGGTTATGGGCTCTCCGACATAGGGCTCCGTCATGGCCGCGGTCCTGCCGCCGGCACTGCCGTCGGTAAAAATCTTCACGGGCCCGACGCGCAGCATGGAGTCACCCACGCCTGTCACCACTCCATCGGCATAGGCCTGCTCGACAATGCCTCCCGGCCCGCCGAGCAGGCACTGGGTTGTCCGCACCGGCAAGCGGCCAAGCCGCTGGGCCGTACGATAGGCGGCAACCTCGCGGTAGCCTGCCCTCATGCCGACGCCTGCGTCCATCACACTGGTGATGCCGTAGGACAGACATGCCCTGCCAGCATCGTCAATGGCCTGAACGAGCTCCTGATCCGTCGGCTCCGGCAGCACGGCTTTGAGACGGTCTCGTCCGGTCTCGGCCAGCAGGCCCGTCAAACGCCCGTCCCGCTGTTCGATGGCGCCTCCTTGCGGAACGGGAGTCGTTTCGTCGATTCCTGCAAGTTCAAGCGCCTTCGAGTTGCAGATCGTCACGTGGCCGCAGGCCCTCACGATCGCAACGGGATGATCGGGCGCTGCGGCATCGAGCTCCTCGCGGAGGGGATGGCGCCTGACATCTAGCTCGAATTGGTCATATCC
>NZ_JAEQMY010000042.1 GCF_016743775.1 Microvirga aerilata
GGCTACACCCGTCATGGCAGCCTCCTGTGTCAGATCAGGAGATTATGAACCCATGCGCAGGAGGTGCAACTGTAGTGATAGGCCGCCGCGCACCATGAGCCTTCACGTGGGCCTGGAGCGTGCCTCAGGCCCAGGCGTTCTCGGGCGTCTCCACAACTTTGAAAACCCGGTTCAGGGTCGTCAGCTGCAGGAGCTTCTGCACCTGCTGGCTCGGCGCGATCAAGCGCAGATCGCCTTCGGCCCGTCGCGCAGCCTTGAGAACGGATACAAGGCTGCCGAGTCCGGTGCTGTCGATGAACGGCACCGCAGCCAGATCGAGAGCAAGGCGGGTCTTTCCCTCTTCGATCGATGCTTTAAGGCGCGCCAGGAACTTGGGTGCAACCGCAGCATCCAGGCGACCGTTCAGCCGAACGAGGGTGACGTCCTGCTCCAGGGCTTCGAAGGATAGCATCATGCTTTGTCACCTCTTGGGTGAACAGGCCAAAACCGCTCCGCTGGTCCGAGGGCGCCGCCTGTCCTGTACGCGAACTCCGCAACAGTGCTTCTGAAATCCGTCGTGAAGCGAAAGATCACCGGAACCTGAGACCGGTAGCAGGCAATCGACCGAAGGCGGTCCTCGAGCCTGTCTCCGATGGGAACAACCAATGGCTCGCCGACGGCATCCCCGAGCACGGACAGGCGAGCCTCGACGCCGGCAGGCGTATGGATGGCATAGGGGCAGTCCTCGTAGGCATAGACCTCAACATTCCGGGATGCGAGATGGCGCCCGGCCTCGAACACGAGTTGGTAATCCACGTGAGAACCCACGCCCAGGGGAACGAAGACCCGTGTGCCGTCACGCCACTCGGGCAGCTGACAGATCTCCTCCGCCAGGTAGGCCGCCAACTCCAGCTCTTCGCCTTTCAGAACTCCGAATAGTTCGGGATCGGACCGATAGCGGTCGCCCCGGTAGATGGCATCCGGCAATCCAAGCCAGCGAACGGCGGATCCGAGCGCTTGAGCGGCCTCAGCGTCCTCGGTGCGCCGCACGGAGAGAACGTGCTCGGCATCGGTGACCTTCCACCGTTCATGCTTCCATGCCGCAAACTCGCCGACCATCTCGTCGACCAGCTCTCCGGCAAACACCGTCACCATGTGCGGCTCGTCTCCCCGTGCGGCCATCAAGGCAACCGTGCCGCCACAGGAGAGCGGAATATCGTCATAATGCGGCTGAACGAAAAGAGCCGGTCCCGACCTCAAAGCACTCACCGTATCCTCTTCAACTGCCTTATGGGCAGGGTCCTGCAGCATATGCTCGGCTGGCTCTTCCAAGTCGCAGGCCGGATTTCACCGCAAATCAGCAAACCTTACCCCACTCGATTACGAGCACCTTTTCCGCAGATCAACCTGTCTGTGAATTAATGCCGCGCAAGGTTAGTTTGTTTCAAAATCGAGCTTGGCCTTGATTGCTTGGTGATTTCTTGAGCTAATCCAAGGGTCTCTCTTGCATTGTTCAGCTGCAGGCCCCTAATCTCCGCACCCTTTCCCCGTTCCCAGGGGATGAGTCCTATTCGTGATTTGCACGTGGTTCGGAGTTGCAACGTTGACTTTTAGAGAAGGCCTCCTCAAGGCGCGCGGACAGATCACCTTCATCGTGGCGCTCGCTCTTTCGACAGGGGTCATCATCTATCTCGAGGCGTTGGATACCGAGGAGCGCATCCAGAGCCGCGTCACCACGGAACTTGCCCGGCAGAGAAACGCTCCGGCGACGGTTTCTCCATCCATCGAGGCCGCAGTCAGGGCAAACCTCACCCGTGCCGAGCAAGCCTACGCGGCCGATCCCGGCAACGAGGCGCACCGGGCAGCTCTGCTCACGTCCTTGTCGTCCGCCGTTCAGCTTGGGATTCGAAAGCCCGATGAGGGGCTATCGGGTGCGCAAAGGATCCTCGACGAGATCGAGGGGCAGCCTGGAGACCGGAATCCGGCTGTCGCCTCCGCACTGGGAGCGGCGGCCCTCGCCTTCCCGTCGCTTCAGGAGCGGATCGCAAAGCTGAGCGGGGCTCCCTAGAAGGCAGGGATCCTAAGGGAGCGGGCGTTCGATGCGTTTCACCATGCGCAGGCGATTTTCGGTCTCGCTGGAGAGATACTGAACCTCGTCCATGTTCATGCGGATGAGCGCCAGGCCCATTCCGCTCTCCGGGATATCTGCAAGCTCCGTCTCGTCGAAGGAGAAGGGATCCGCAGCAGGCTGCTCCAGCAGCTGAGGCTCCATGGGAGAAGCATGATCGATGATGTCGATCACCACCTGGTCCGATTGAAGCCCGACGGCAACCTGAACATCCTTGCCGGGCTTGCCCTGGTAGCCGTGCTTGATGACGTTGTTGATAGCCTCCACAAGGCTGAGCTCAACGGCATCCTGATCATCCGGGCTCAGGAAATCCTCGCACAGGGCACGAACGGCGCGCGCGAGAAGGGAGACCTTGTCCAGGTCGCTGTCTATCGAGAGGCTGATGGAGGAAACCATCCTGTTTCTTTCTGCTCCCTGGCTGAAGCCGGTCAGGCCGACAGCTGCTCGACCGCGGAATCGACGGTGGCGTGGAGCGCGAACACGCGATCCATCCGGGTCAGCGTAAACAGTCGGCTGACGGCCCCCGTCGCGCCCGCAACCGCCAGGCCCCCCCTGGGCCCGAGGCGCTTGAGGCAGGAGACGAGCGCACCCAGCCCGGAACTGTCGATGAAATCGACGCTGCTGAGATCCAGAACGATCTGATTCTGCCCGCTGTCGATGCACTTCGTCATCTCGTCCTTGAAAGCCGGCGCTTTGCTGGCGTCGATGCGCTTTTCAGCGACCCGGACGACGAGGACGTTATTACGTAGATCAGTGGACAGCATCGGCTTGGGTCCTTTCGGGTAAGCGCTCCAGCATGAGAACGCTCAAGTCGTCATCCAGGGTTTCAGAGCCGCGCCACTTCCGCAATACCCCGTCGAGCGTCTCGAGGACGGCCGGCGTGGTCCCGGTCGCGTTCTCGCCGACCAGCTGGCGCAAGCGCGCTTCCGAGAACTGTTCGCCTTCCTGGTTTTCCGCTTCCACCAGCCCATCGGAGAAGATCAGAAGCCGGTCGCCGGGACCGAAGTCGAATTCCAGCCTCTCATAGGATGCGGAGGAGATCATCCCAACGGGAAATCCGCCATCGCCGATCAGTTCCACGGTTCCACCCCGGCGAATGACCAACGGCGACGGATGGCCGGCCTGAACGATGCTCGCACGCTGGCCGCGGGGATCGATCTCTCCGAGGATCATGGTGAAATACGGCAGGTCCTCCGGCCAGTCCTCATTGATCTGGGCGGCGATCTCCTCGAGGTGGGTTCCTTGCGTCCGGGTAAGGATGGCCTGGGACAGGGTATGATGGCACGCCACCGACACGAGGGCAGCCGGCGCCCCATGGCCTGCCACATCCACCTGGAAGAAACCGATCCCGCCGTCGGTGCGCCGAACGACGTTGTAGGTATCCCCGGCGATCAGGCTCGATGGGCGGAACAGGCCCCGGTACCGCACATCCCCCAGGGTCGCGGCGGCAGGCAGCATGGTGCTCTGAATGACGGCGGCCGCCTCGAGATCCTTGCGGAGCTGCCGGTAGGCATCCCGGAGGCGGGCATGAAGAAGCTGCTTCTCGCTCTGCGCCCTCTGCCGCTGGATCGCATTGGCCTTGAACACGCGCAATGCATCGTTCATGGCGCCGATCTCGTCGGCCCGGGTCAGACGCGGCAGGGGTGTCGTCAGGTCGTTATCCGCCAGCTTCAGCATCGCATCGCTCAAGCCCTCGAGCGGCTGCACCACGCGCCTGCGGACGACTAGGGCGCTTGTGATCACGGCCGCAATGCCCAACAGAAGCAGCGCCGACCAGAGAGCCACCGTTCGTTGCGCGCGCGAAAGCTCCGCCTCGAGCCGCTCCCGCGAGCTGGTCAGCAGCTCCTGCTGCATGAGCGCGACGCTGCGGAGCGATCGCTCGGTCATGTCATACCACTGGTCGGGGCTCAAAGCGGGAGGCACCCGCCCGATGAATGCCGCCAGCAACGAACGCTGGAGCGGTGCGAAGGTCGTGCTGTAATCCTCATGTGTCGAGGAAACGGCCTTCTCGACCTTTTCGCTCAATGGAACGGCCAATTGACCGTCGATCAGCTCCCAGGCGAGCCCTGCCCGGCCGGCGTTCTGGCTGATTGCATCGAGTTCGAGACTGCCTGTCTCAGCCATTCTGACCAGCGCGTGGGTGACGAGCGCCTGATTGCGGGCGATGCTCTCGCTCAGGATGGCCGCAAAGGCCCGCAGATTCGCCTCCGTTCTGAGAACCGGGTCCAGGGGCCGCTCGCGCTGGAGAAGGGTCATCCGTGACGATTGAAGCTCCTCCACGAGGCGGCTTGCCTGCTGGAACCAGCGCGGCGCGAACTCGAAGCCCCGAAGCGGCTGGTCCGGCGCCAGGTAGCCATCGACCTGCCCCCGCAGGGTGCCGATCTCCTCACGGATTCTCACAAGAGAGGCCAGGCTGCCGTTGGTATTGCTCAGAGACGCCTTGGTCCTGCCGATCTCGGCCTCGGCCGCGCTCAGCAGTGCGTCGACCCGGCGCCGGGCCTCTCTCAGCTTGTAGAGCTTGTCGCTCTCGCCCGCTTCTCTGATAAGGAGCACGTAAGCTTGGCTTCGCTCGCTCGCGAGGGCGTCGGTTCCGAGCAGAAGCTGCTCGCGAACGGCGTTGGAGGCCACCATGCGCTGCGCAGTCTGATACTTCAGGATCTCGTTACGGATCTGAACGGCCACCGCAACAAGCAGGGCAGCACCGAGGAAGGCTGTCAGGATCAACAGGATATGGCGAATCTTCATGGGGCTGGGGATCTGACGCCGCTGTGCTCGGTTGAGGTCTGTTCGGGCTGTTCTGCCATTAGGCGAGGAAGGATGAATGACGCAAGATGGACTCAAACAGTACGCCTTGTCGAGCGCCGCATCTCACAAGACGCCCCTGTACGGGACCGCTATTGGCACCTCGGACCTCACCCTGCAACCGCGCAGCCGTGCAATTCTCCGTCATTGCAATTTAGTTACATCCGAGTACGAGATGAAGTGGGATGCCGTTTTCCGGCATTCGCACGAGCCGGACTATGCGGCGCCCGATGACCTCGTCGCCTTCGCCAGGGACAATGGCCTCGCTTTTCACGGCCACACATTGTGGTGGCATGAGTCCATTCCGGCGTCTCATCGTGAAAGCTCCGACAAGGTTTTTGCCGAGGCCGCGATGCAGCACCTACGGGTCATAACAGCCCGTTATGCGGGGCAGCTCCATTCCTGGGATGTGGTGAACGAGGTGTTGGAACCTGCCCACGGTCGGGATGACGGCTTGCGCGGCACGCGCTTTCTCAACGCCATGGGACCCGACTACATCGGCATCGCCTTCCAGGAGGCTGCGGCCCTCGATCCGAACGCCACTCTTGTGCTGAACGAGATGGGATTGGAATACGCTCATCCCGAAGCCGAAAGGAAGCGGCGCGCCATGATCGCCCTCCTCGAGCGGGAGCTCTCAAGGGGAACCCCCATCGCCTGCCTCGGCATCCAGTCGCACCTCACAGCAATGGAACAGCCCCGCCATCACCCTGACCTGCGAGCCTTTCTCCGGGAGATCGACGGGATGGGCTTGAGCGTGATGATCACAGAGCTGGACGTGTCGGATCACCTTTGCCCTCGCGACAGAGCGGAGCGTGACCGCGTGGTTGCGGATACATATAGGGCATACCTCGACCTTGTGCTCGAGGAAAGCACCGTCCTGGCCGTCACCACCTGGGGCCTGTCCGACGATCGCACTTGGCTGAACGCCTTCAGACCCAGGCCCGACGGCTCTCCCCAGCGGCCGCTGCCTCTGGACCGGGCGCTTCGGCGCAAACCCGCCTGGCATGCCATCAAGGCCGCATTGCTCAAGGCCGCAGCGCATCGGAATTCGACTATATCGGATTAGGGGGAGCAGACGGAGCGTTAACTGCGCTGCAGTCTTGCGAAATCAATGACTTACCCTTGAGGGGAAGACGGCTTACAAAGCCACGACCGTGATATAGCTAAGCACCGGCGAGGGGTCCGAGCGGACCGTCCCCTTGGAGGAAAGTATTCGATGTCGTTCCCGATTAGCCCCGATGAGGACGAGCGCCTCAAGGTTCTCTTGGAAACGGGCGCCCTCGATCCGCAGCAGGATCCTGTTCTCGACAGTCTCTGCGAGGAGGTGCGGCAGCACTTCGGGGTGCCGATGTGTACGATCACCCTCCTGGACCGGGCCCGGCAGCAGATCAGGGCCGCGCAGGGACTGGAAACAGGCGACACGCCGCGGAATGCCGCATTCTGCAACTATACGATCCTGAGCGATGAGGTCTTCGTAGTGAGCGACGCCCTGGCCGATGACCGGTTTAGGGACAATCCTTTCGTCACAGGCGCGCCCTTTCTCCGGTTTTATGCGGGCGCTCCTCTGATTTTCCTGAAGAACATCAGGCTAGGGGCCTTATGCCTGCTCGACACGAAGCCTCGCTCTTTCTCCCGCGGCGACAAGGCCGAGCTTCAGCTCTTTGCCGAGCGGGCCGTCCAGAAAATCGCCGCCAGGGAACTGCAGGGGCCCTGAAGGCCGCCCGCAGATCAGCAGGCGAGCCTGACAGGGGAGCCGCGACAAACCCTGATGTTGTCAGGGCAAGCCGGGTGTTGTAAAGGCACACTCGCCTTAAGTCGCACGTTCCTCTCGAGATGGAATGCCTGCGCGAGGCGCTGGATCGATCCAGGAATGCCCGACCTTCAAAGCTTCCTGCCTCCGACCAACATGTTTTCTTGCCCAGACCTCGTGCCGATGCGGCCGTGGGCGGGCGACCTTTCAGATGTCCGTTTCGACAGAAGAGTGGATTTGGCGGATGAATGCTCCCGCGCCTAAAGTCTCGTTCGTGTCCCTTGGCTGCCCGAAAGCCCTGGTGGACTCCGAGCGCATCATCACCCAGCTTCGCGCCCAAGGTTACCAGCTGACCAAGGAGCATGACGGGGCCGACGTGGTGATCGTCAACACCTGCGGCTTCCTCGACAGCGCCAAGGCCGAGTCGCTGGAGGCCATCGGCGAGGCCATGGCCGAGAACGGCAAGGTCATCGTCACCGGCTGCATGGGCGCCGAGCCCGAGCAGATCCGCGATCAGTTCCCGAACGTGCTGGCGATCACGGGACCGCAGGCCTACGAGTCCGTGGTCTCGGCCGTGCACCAGGCCGTCCCGCCCGCTCACGACCCCTTCGTGGATCTCGTGCCGCCCCAGGGCGTGAAGCTGACGCCGCGCCACTATGCCTATTTGAAGATTTCCGAGGGCTGCAACAACCGCTGCTCCTTCTGCATCATCCCGAAGCTGCGCGGCGATCTGGTGAGCCGTCCCATCGGGGACGTGCTGCGCGAGGCCGAAAAGCTCGCCCGGGCCGGCGTCAGGGAGCTTCTGGTGATCTCGCAGGACACCAGCGCCTACGGCGTCGACATCAAGTACCAGCCGAGCCTGTGGAAGGACCGGGAGGTCCGCGCCCGCTTCTTCGAGCTTTCCAAGGAACTGGGCGAACTCGGCATGTGGGTGCGCATGCACTACGTGTACCCCTACCCGCATGTGGACGAGGTCATCCCGCTGATGGCCGAGGGCAAGATCCTTCCCTATCTGGACATTCCCTTCCAGCATGCCTCACCGCGCGTCCTGAAATCCATGCGCCGTCCTGGAAACCAGGAAAAGACCATGGAGCGGATCCGGAAGTGGCGTGAGGTCTGCCCGGATCTGGCCATCCGCTCCACCTTCATCGTCGGCTTCCCCGGCGAAACGGAGGAGGACATGGATCTTCTGGTTCAGTGGCTGAAGGACGCGAAGATCGACCGGGCCGGCTGCTTCCAGTACGAGCCCGTGCAGGGCGCCCCCGCCAACGACATCGCCGGTGCAGTGCCGAACGAGGTGAAGGAGGAGCGCTGGCATCGCTTCATGCAGACCCAGCAGAAGGTCAGTGCCATGATCCTCAAGAACAAGGTCGGCAAGACCCTGCCGGTCATCATCGACGAGCCCGGCGCGACGGTGGCCACCGGCCGCACGAAGTACGACGCTCCGGAGATCGACGGCGTGGTCTACGTGGCCTCACGCCAGCCGCTCAAGGCCGGCGAGATCGTGAACGTGAATATCGAGAGTTCCGACGAGTACGATCTGCACGGGACGGTGGTTTAATCGCCTTCTCGAACCAGCCTGCAACATCACAACCCCGGGCTCGTCCCGGGGAGCCACGCTTTCACACCCTTGCGTGTCCCTCCACCCTCATCCTGAGGAGCCGCTGAAGCGGCTCCTCAGGATGAGGTCTGTGTTTCCTGGATCTTGGATCGACGGAATGATCCCGTCACGACAGCAGAGTTCAAGGGTTTATGATTTGGGCGCTGTTAATGGTTCGAACACCGGCCGCTTCCAAATCCTGCCGGGCCTTCTCAAGCGACCCGTTCGTATCGATAGCCCGCGAGGCATCCTCGATGAGGTAGGTTTCGAATCCGGCGGAAGCTGCATCCATGGCCGTCCAGGCCACGCAGAAGTCCAGCGCCAATCCCGCACAGAAGACCCGCTGGAATCCGCGCTCCCTCAGATAACCCTCAAGTCCCGTCGAGGTCTGCCGGTCGGCTTCCTTGAAGCCCGAATAGCTGTCGATCCCCTCATTGTAGCCTTTGCGGATCACGAGCTGCGCATGCGGGATGTTTAACTCACCCGAGATCTCGGCACCTTTGGTCCCTTGCACGCAATGATCGGGCCAGAGCACCTGCGACCCGTAGTGGAGATCAACCAGGTCGAAGGGCTGCTTGCCGGGATGGCTCGAAGCAAAGGAGGCGTGTCCCGCCGGATGCCAATCCTGCGTCAGAACCACATGGCGAAAGGCCCTGGCGAGACGGTTGATCGGCGCGATCACCGCGTCTCCGTGGGGCACCGCGAGCGCGCCGCCGGGAAGGAAGTCGTACTGAAGGTCGACCACGATGAGGAGGTCCTGATCACCCGGCTTCACGATGTCCCTTCCTTCTCCACCCGTCTCTCAGGTCATGAATATAGCCGCCCAAACGAAAAGGGCAGTCGATCGCTCGACTGCCCTCACCTCCTGCGAAGCGCTTTGGCTTATTGCGGGATCTTGTCCTCGATGCCCTTCACGTAGAAGTTCATGCCGAGAACCTGCTCGTCGGAGAGGGCGCCCTTGCCCTTGCACTCGATCTCCTTACCGTCCTGGCCGATGACCGGGCACTTGAACGGGTTGAGCGTGCCGGACCGAATGGCGGCCTCGGTGTCTTGCGCCAGCTTCTTCACGTCGTCGGGCATGTTCTTGTAGGGCGTCATCACGACCATGTTGGAGGCGAGACCGCCCCAAACGTCCTCGGACTTCCAGGTACCGTCGAGAACGGCCTTGGTGCGGGCGACATAGTAGTCGGACCAGTTGTCGACGATGGCGGTGAGCTGCGCCTTCGGGGCGAAGCGCTCCATGTCGGAAGCCTGGCCGAAGCCGAACTTGCCGCGGGCCTCGGCGGCCTGGATCGGAGCCGGGCTGTCCGTGTGCTGGGCCAGCATGTCGACGCCCTGGTCGAGGAGCGCCTTGGCGGCATCGCCTTCCTTGGCCGGGTCATACCAGGTGTTGGCGAACACGATCTTGATCTTGACGTTCGGGTTCACCGACTGGGCGCCGAGATAGAAGGCGTTGATGCCGGCCACCACTTCCGGGATCGGGAAGGCGCCCACATAGCCGATGGTGTTCGACTTGGTCATCTTGCCGGCGATCTGGCCGATGATGTAGCGGCCCTCGTGGAACTTCGCCGCGTAGGTGGAAAGGTTCGGGGCGCGCTTGAAGCCGGTGGCGTGCTCGAACTTGATGTTCGGGTACTTCTTGGCGACCTTCAGGGTCGGCTCCATGAAGCCGAAGGAGGTGGTGAAGATCAGGTCGTGGCCGGTACGGGCGAGTTGCTCGATGGCGCGCTCGGAATCGGCCTCGGGGACGCTCTCGACGAATGTGGTCGTAACCTTGCCCGGGAAAGCCTTTTCGATGGCCTGACGGCCCACATCGTGCTGGTAGCTCCAGCCGTGGTCGCCCACGGGGCCGACATAGATGAAGCCGACTTTGACTTTGTCCTTCGGCTGCGCGACGGCGCCGGTTGCGGCCAGAGCCACGACCGCTGCTCCCGCCAGAGCTCCGAAGATTTTACCTGAAAGCATGCTTGTTCCCTCGAGTTTAGGTTTCACTCATCCGTTGCAGGTCTGAAGCCTTCTGGCAAGAATTCCTCTGCCTACACTTTGGTCAGATTAACACCACTTTGCCTACCGGTCAGGCACGAATGGCGCGCCCAGGGAACCGGGCGCTCCGATGGCGCGGCCATGGCGCAGGGACAGGAGCAGCAGGGCGATGATCGTGGCGAGATAGGGCACCGCCGAGAGCAGCTGGGACGGCACGCCGAATTGGGCCGCCTGGGCATGAAGCTGCAGCACGGTCGCCGCCCCGAAGATATAGGCACCGACCAGGAGCCAGCCCGGCCGCCAGGCGGCAAAAACCACCAGCGCCAGGGCGATCCAGCCGCGTCCCGCCGTCATGCCGGGTGACCAGAACCGGGTGTAGACAAGGGCGAGGTAAGCCCCGGCCAGCCCGGCGCAGGCACCTCCGAACAGGATCGCCCAGAAGCGCACGCGCCAGACCGGCATGCCAAGGGCGTTGGCCGAGGTGTGGTTCTCCCCGATGGAGCGCAGGGTCAGGCCCGAGCGGGTCCGGGTCAGGTAGATGGCGACCAGGATCGTCAGCGCGATAGAGGCATAAACGAAGAGGTCCTGCTCAAAAAACAGGCGGCCGATCACGGGGATATCGCTCAAGCCTGGGATGTCGACGGGCGCCACGGGATCGCGCCTTGCACCCACGAACGGCGCTCCGATCAGGCCGGACAGGCCCAAGCCGAAGATGGTGAGGGCAAGCCCCGAGCCCACCTGATTGGCCGCAAAGCCCAGCACCACAAGGGCAAACAGGGCCGCCATCAGGGCTCCCGCCAGCATGCCGGCCGCAACCCCGAGCAGGGTGGAGTCGAAGGTCACGGCGGCGGCGAAGCTGCAGGCGGCGCCCATGGCCATCATGCCCTCGACGCCGAGGTTCAAAACGCCCGAGCGCTCCGCTACGAGCTCGCCGAGGGCTGCGATCAGCAGGGGCGTCGAGGCGGTGACGATGGTGAGCAGGATGGCCTCGAAAGTGGTCATTTGCCCCCTCCCCGTGCGACGAAACGTATGCGGTAGCTCACCAGGGCATCGGCTGCGAGCACGCACAGAAGCAGGATGCCCTGGAAGGCCTGGGTGAGATCGAGCGGCAGCTTAAGCATGATCTGCGCGCTCTCGCCGCCGATGAAGGTGAGCGCAACCACCAGGGCTGCGACCAGGATGCCGATGGGATTGAGCCTGCCCAGGAAGGCCACCGTGATCGCCGTGAAGCCATAGCCGGGCGAGATCGAGGGTTGAAGCTGCCCGATCTGGCCCGAGACCTCCGAGATTCCGGCGAGCCCTGCCAGGCCGCCTGAAATGGCGAAAACCGACATCGTGGTCGCCTTGGAGCTGAAACCCGCGAACCGGGCGGCGCGAGGGGCATCGCCCGTCAGCTTGAGCCGGTAGCCGAAGAGCGTCCGCCCCAGGATCACGGCCGTGAGCACAATGGCAGTGGCGGCAAACACCGCCCCATAATGGACCCGGCCCGCCTCCAGGATAGGCGGCAGGGTGGCCGACGGATCGAAGGTCACCGATTGAGGAAAGTTGAAACCCTTCGGATCGCGCCAAGGGCCGCGCACCAGATAGTCGAGGATCAGCTGCGCCACATAGACCAGCATGAGGCTGGTCAGGATTTCGTTGACGCCGAAGCGGGTTTTCAGGAAAGCCGGGATCAGGCCATAAAGAGCCCCGCCGATGATGCCCAAGAGCAGCATGAGCGGCAGCACCCATAAGCCCGCCTCGGTGCCGTGGGTTCTGAGCGCAAGCCAGCTGCCGAGAACAGCCCCGATCACATACTGGCCCTCAGCACCGATGTTCCATAGGTTGGCCCGGAAGCAATAGGACAGGCCGATGGCGATGAGCGCCAGCGGTGTCGCCTTGACGAGAAGCTCCTGCAGCGACCAGGGATCGCTCAAGGGCTGGGTGACATAGACCTCGAAGGCGGCGATGGGCGAGCGGCCCATGAGCCAGATCACGAATCCTGCGATCAGGAACGAGACGATGAAGGCCGCAACCGGCGCAAGCGCCCTCATGACCGGCGATACGTTGGTGCGGGGCGTCAGCTCAAACCGCATGGGCGCCCCCTTGAGCTTGTGCGACGCCTAGCATCTCGAGGCCGATGGCTTCCTTGGTCCACTCACGGGCAGGTTTCAAAGGGCTCAGGGTGCCCTGATGAATAACAGCCATCCGGTCCGCCACCTCGAACAGCTCGTCGAGATCCTGGCTCACGACCAACACGGCGCTGCCCTCCCGGGAAAGATCCACAAGCGCCTGACGGATGAGCCGCGCCGCGCCCGCATCCACGCCCCAGGTGGGCTGATCGACGATGATCAGCCTCGGTTTGCGGATGATCTCGCGGCCGATGACGAATTTCTGCAGGTTGCCGCCGGAGAGCTTGCGCGCCTGCGGATCGCTTTCCGGCGTGCGCACGTCGAAGCTCTGGACGATGGAGCGGGCAAGGCGCCTGGCGGCATTCACCAGAATGAAGCCCGAGCGGCTGACTTCGGCCGCCGCATGGGAGATGAGCGTGTTCTCGCTCAAGCGATGGGTTGGTGCCGCGGCATGGCCGAGGCGCTCCTCCGGCACGAAGGCGGCGCCGAGCCGGCGGCGGGCATCGATGCCCATGGTCCCGCAGGCTTTGCCGGCGATCACGATGGCGTCCGCCCTGTCGGCCAAGCGCTCGCCCGAAAGCGCCGCGAACAGTTCGCTTTGGCCGTTGCCCGCGATGCCCGCGATGCCGACGACCTCACCGGCGCGGGCCACGAGATCGATACCGTTCAGGGCTTGGCCATGCAGCCCCACAGGGGGGAAGGACAGGCGCCCGACCTTGAGCATCTCCCCTTGCGGGTGGTGCGGCGCATCGGTGCGGACCCTGCCCACCTCGTTGCCAACCATGAGCGCCGCGATCTCCCGGGCGCTGCTCGCCCGCGGGTCGATGGTGGCCACCACGCGCCCGCCCCTCAGGATCGTGGCGCGGCGGCAGAGGCGGCGCACCTCCTCCAGCTTGTGCGAGATGTAGAGAATGGAGCAGCCCTCCGCCGACAGCCGGTCCAGGGTGGTGAAGAGATGCTCCGCCTCCTGGGGCGTCAGCACGGAGGTGGGCTCGTCGAGGATGAGCAGACGAGGATTTTGAAGAAGGCAGCGAACGATCTCGATGCGCTGCCGCTCGCCGGCAGACAAGGTCCAGACCGCCCTGTCCGCATCGAGCGCCAGGCCATAGGTTCGGCTGATCTCGCCCAGTTTGCCCCGGACGGTGGACAGGTTCCAGTCGCCGGAAAGCGCGACGGCGATGTTCTCGGCCACCGTCAGCTCGTCGAACAGCGAGAAATGCTGGAACACCATGCCGAGGCCGAGCGCCCGCGCCTCGACCGGTGACGCGATGGCAACGGGGCGGCCCTCCCAGCGGATCTCGCCGGCACTCGGCTCTATGACCCCATAGAGGATCTTGACCAGCGTCGACTTGCCGGCGCCATTTTCTCCCAAAAGCGCGTGGATCTCGCCAGGCTCGATCGCCAGATCGATCCCATCGTTGGCGAGAAGATCGCCATAGCGCTTGCTGATCCCTTTAAGCTCGACGAGGGGTTTCCCCGGTGGTGATACGTCTGGCTTCACGCAAGCGACTCTGACTTAAAAAGTTGAAGCAGGGTAGGAACAGGCCCATGGATGACGGCCCGCACGGAACTTGGCAAGTATGGAACTTGGCAAGTGCCGCGCCGGTTCGCCTTTGTCTTGTGGAGCGATCATAGGGACGGGGCACAGCGGTCGGCAATGGCCAATCCATGGTTTATTGTGAGTCCGAAGGCCGTCCACAATCTGGTGCGGAGAGAAGCCCGTGACCGAAAAGACTTATAGCATCGCCGTCGTCGGCGCCGGAGCCGTGGGATTGAGTGCGGCGCTCGCTTTTGCCCGCGACGGCTTCAAGACGGTTCTGGTCGGAGGCCTCGACACCCGCCGGGACGGACGCACGGTTGCCCTTCTCAACGGGTCCGTGCGCTTCCTGGAGGCGCTCGGCGTCTGGCCCGAGATTGCCAAAGCGGCCGCGCCGCTCGAAACCATGCGCATCATCGACGACACCGGCAGCCTGTTTCGCCCCCCGCCAGCCTCCTTCAGGGCCGGCGAGATCGGCCTCGACGCCTTTGGCTGGAACATCGAGAACGCCACCCTCGTCGAGACACTGGCCGAGGCGGCCCGCGGATGCGAGAACCTGGATCTCGTGCCCGATTTTGCGGTCGGGTTTGAGGCGGACGAGGCAGGGGCCCACCTGACGCTTGCCGACGATACAAGGATCAGGGCGAGCCTCGTGGTTGCTGCGGACGGGCGCAATTCCAGGCTGCGCCAGATCGCTGGCGTCGATGCCCGAACCTGGTCCTACCCGCAATCCGCCGTCACGACGATCCTCGCCCACGACCGGGACCACCGGGAAACCTCGACCGAATTCCACACCCGGCACGGGCCGTTTACCCTTGTGCCCCTGCCCGGTCGCCGCTCGAGCCTTGTGTGGGTAACGAGCAAAGTGGAAACCGAGCGCCTGTCGCGGCTCGACGACGCCGCCCTGGCCCTCGCCATCGAGCGGCAGGCCGGATCGCATCTGGGCGCCATGCGGGTCGAGGGCCCCCGGGGGCTCGTGCCCATGACGGGCCTGTCGGTCAACCGCTACTGGTCCCGGCACCTGGCGCTCGTGGGTGAGGCGGCGCACGTCTTCCCGCCGATCGGAGCGCAAGGGCTCAACCTGGGCTTCCGTGACGTTGCCTCCTTGAGGGATGCGGTGGTGGATGCGAACGACAGCGGCCAGGAGCCAGGGTCGGACGAGAGCCTGAATCGGTACCAGCAAAGCCGCGATCTCGATGTCCGCTTGCGCACTGCAGCCGTCGACGGGCTCAACCGGACGCTTCTGACCGGCCTGCTCCCTGCCGATTTCCTGCGCGGCGCCGGGCTCCTGGCCTTGAGCAACATCGGCCCCTTGCGGCGCATCGTCATGCGCGAGGGCGTTCTGCCGCGGGTGGGAGTGCCCAGGCTGATGCAGGGTACGGTGCCAGTTTAAGGAACAGCTGTAGCTGCCCCTCTTGTCATTCCCGGCCGGAGCGAAGCGGAGGGGAAGGGAATCCATGGCGCTGAGCGTGTGGGTGGATCCCCTTCCTTCGCTGCTCTCGCCGCGGATGACCAGCGCGCAGTTGCCTTCAGGGAAACAGATCGTAGGGCAACGCGCCGGTCTTAGTGGTGATGTAGAGAACCCCCGTCAGGGTCACCATGGAAACAAGGGTTCCGAGCAGCACGCAGGCGGAGGCGCGCTCCACGCCGACATTGTACTGGGTGGAGATCACGAAGATGTTCAAGGCAGGCGGCAAGGCTGCCATGACGATGGCCGCATAGGTCCAGGTCTGGCCGAAATCGCCGACGGCGGACAGCACCACCCAGACCAGGAAGGGGTGCAGAAGCAGCTTGATGAACACGAGGGCCGGCACCTCGCCCGGCACCTTCCGCAAGGGCCGCAAGGCGACCGTCACGCCGAGAATGAACAGGGCGCAGGGGGCGGCCGCTCCGGACAGCCAGGTCACGACCTGATCGACGGGCTGCGGCAGCTGAAGGTGAAGATAGCTCGCCGCGATGCCGACTGCCGTCGCGACGTTGAAGGGATGGGTCACCACCCTCCAGGCGATCCTGCGGACCGTGGCGGACAGGCTGAGCTTTTCAACGCCCGCCATCGACATCAGGAGCGGGACCACGGAAAACAGGAACAGGTTGTCGAAGACAAAGATCAGCACGACGGGAGCGCTCGCGGCCGCCCCGATGGCTCCAAGAATGAGCGGCGGCCCCATATAGCCGATGTTGGAATAGGACCCGGCGACGCCCTGCATGACGGCCTGGGCAAGCTCCCGTGTATACCGCCATCCGGTCGCGAAGGAGAGCACGAAGGCGCAGAAGGTCGAGAACGTGGTTGCCGCGATGAAGGGCCAGTTCGCCAGCTCGTCCAGCGGCTTGTCGGCGATGAGCCGGTAGAACAGGCAAGGCAGAGCCACATAGATCAGGAAGAACTGCATCCAGGCGAGGCCGGACTCGGGCTGCCTGACCACCTTGCCGCAGAAGAAGCCGAGGCCGATGAGGCCGAAGAAGGGGGCGAGCAGGTTGAACAGCCCGATCAGGTCGGACATGGGCGGCTCCAGGCGAGAGGGTGCGGCAGGCGGAAGGTGTCGGCACCCCTTCTGGCAAGGTTGGAACCTTGCGGCAATCCCACCTTTCGAGAGGCCTCCAGTCCAAAAACGCAAAGCTCGCCCGGGATCCCCTGCTCTCCTGATCGTGACGAGGAGCGGATTTGGAGAATCCGGCCCGCGTCTCTATATGCAGATCAAGGAGTTAAGACCATGAAAGCGAGTTCAGCCAAATTCGCGATCGGCCAAGTGGTGCGTCATCGACTGTTCGATTTCAGGGGCCTGATTTTCGATGTCGACCCCGAGTTCGACAACACGGAAGAATGGTGGCTGTCGATCCCCGAGGAGGCCCGGCCACGCAAGGACCAGCCCTTCTATCACCTCTTCGCCGAGAATGCGGAAACCGAATACATCGCCTATGTGTCCGAGCAGAACCTTCTGCCGGACCCTTCGAGCGAGCCTCTGCGCAACCCGATGATCGAAGAAATGTTCACCCGGGAAAAGAACGGCATCTACAGGGCAAAGCCCATGCTCGCCCACTGAAGTGCCGGCAAACCTAAGCCGAAAAGAAAACGCCGGGTCATCGACCCGGCGTTTCTCGTTTGCCTGATGGTTTCAGAGCTTACGGCTTGGGAGCCGCCGCAGCGCTCGGAGCCGCAGCGCCGGGAGCGACGCCCGGGGCAGCCGCGCCAGGAGCACCTGCGCCAGGAGCACCTGCGCCGCTGTTCAGCATCTTCTGGCGCATCTCTTCGCTCTTCTTCTGAAGCTCTTCCTGAAGCTTCTTCTGCTGCTCTTCGAGCACCTTCGGGTCGATCGGAGGACCGTCGAAGGACTTGCCGAAGCCTGCAGCCGGAACGGCGAAGGTGATCTCGCGGCCCATCTGGTTCTGGACGCTGACGTTCAGGTTCGCGCCCTTCTTGAGGGATGCGATGAAGTCGTCCTTCACCTGCGCCTCGGCGAAGCAGCCGTTGGGCAGGCACATGACGTAGCGGCCGGGAACGGCCTGACCCTGATCGACCGTGAAGCGCAGGCCCGGCTGCAGGAGCAGGCCGAGCGGCATCACGAAGCGGACGACCTTCTGCGGCTGCTGGCCCTTCACGTCATAGACGGCGAGCGCGAGAACCGGCTGGCCTTGGTCCGAGACGAAGTCGCGGGTGGTGTAGCAGATCTCGGTGTTGGTGTTCTGGTCCTTGCCGCAGACCTTGGTCCATTCCGGCTGGGACGGCTCGGCCTTCACGGTCACGACCGTAGGGCCGGCATTCTGTTGCGGCTGAGCGCCGCCTGGAGCGGGCTGCTGGGCCGGTGCGGCAGGGCGGGCCGGCTGGGCGGCCGGAGCTGCAGGCCTCTGAGCCGGAGCGGTCTGAGCCAGAACGGGCGCGCTCACCATAAGGGCCAGAACAGTCGCCAGGCCACGGGTCCCCCCCAGGCTCGCGATGCGTGTCGCGAATGACATGTTGTTATCCTCTTCAGTCGAAAGGTCGGCTTTTGAAGTGGCCGGTTGATCCGGCGCGTTCTAAACCTGCAATGATGCGGTCAAATCCGTGCCCAATGTGGCGAAGACAAGACGTGTGGCGCTCCTTTAACCTTTCGTGTGGTAGGTTTCCAGTCACCTGAGGTAAATTTCTTTACAACATTGCCCCATACAAATGCCGTTTAGCACCAGGAATGTTATGGGCCGCAGGCTTTCACGGATATGGCTGTTTGCCGCCGGTCTCGCCCTATCGAGCTTAGGGTACCTGAACGGGGTTGAAGCGCAGACGCTGCGGCATGGCATCGCGATGCATGGCGAGCCGGCGCTCAAGCCGGGTTTCGAGCATCTGCCCTATGCCAATCCGCAAGCCCCGAAGGGCGGACGAATCACACTGGCGCTCCAGGGCACCTTCGACAGCCTCAATCCGCTGATCGTTCTCGGCGTCGCCCCGGACGTGGTGCCGCGCTACGTGCTGCAGAGCCTGATGCTGCGCTCCACCGACGAGCCGTTCACCATCTATGGTCTCATCGCCCGCTCGGTGGAGATGCCGGACGATCGCAGTTCCATCACCTTCAACCTCGACCCTAAGGCGCGCTTTTCGGACGGCCATCCCCTGACGGCCGAGGATGTGCGCTTCACCTTCGAGGCGCTGAAGAAGCACGGGAAACCGTTTCACCGCTCGAGCTTCGGGCAGGTGAAGTCCGTCGAGATCCTGGATCCGCACCGCATCAGGTTCGACCTCTCCGGCTCCAACGACCGGGAACTGCCCCTGCTCATCGGCACCACCATGCCGATCTTTCCGGCTCACGCCACGGACGCGGACAACTTCGACAAGACGACGCTGGCTCCACCCATAGGCTCCGGCCCTTACGCGCTGACCGAAGTCAGGCCCGGCGAGCGCGTCGTGCTGACCCGCCGCAAGGACTTCTGGGGAGAGGATCTGCCGGTTACCCGCGGGCTCTACAATTTCGATGAGATTCGTTACGATTTCTATCGCGACGCCAACAGCTTGTTCGAAGCCTTTAAGGCAGGGCTTTACGATTTCAGAATCGAGGGCGATCCGGGCCAGTGGGCGACGGGCTACGACATTCCTGCGGTCAAGAGCGGTCGCATCGTTCGGGAAACGGTGACGAGCCGCCTGCCCAAAGGCATGAACGGCTTCGTGTTCAACACCCGCAAACCGCTTTTCGGCGACCCTAGGGTTCGGGAGGCGCTGGGCTATCTGTTCGACTTCGAATGGGTCAACCGCAACCTCTTCTTCGAACAGCTCACGCGATCCGACAGCTACTTCTCCGGCTCCGAACTCGCGTCCACCGGCCGCCCGGCGAACGAGCGGGAGCGGATGCTGCTCGCCGAATTCCCGGGTGCCGTCCGCGAGGACATCCTTGAGGGTCGGTGGGTGCCTCCCGCAGGCGATGGGTCAGGGCGGGATCGGGAGATGGCGCGCCGCGCATTGGCCCTTCTCTCGCAAGCCGGCTGGGTTCTCAAGGACGACGTTCTGGTCAAGAAAGCCACCAGGGAGCCCTTCGGGTTCGAGCTGCTGGTCAATTCCCGCCAGCAGGAGCGACTGGCCCTGAACTATTCGCAATCCTTGAGCCGCATCGGCATCCGGGCGCGGGTGCGCCTTGTAGACGACGTTCAATATTGGCGCCGTCTGGCCAGGTTCGATTTCGACATGGTGCAATGGATCTGGCCCGCCTCCGCCTCCCCTGGGAACGAGCAGCGCAATCGCTGGAGTTCCGAGGCGGCAAAAAGGGGTGGTTCCCATAATCATTCCGGAGCTACCTCCCCGGCGATAGACCGGTCCATCGACGCGCTCCTGGAGGCGAAAGGCCGGGAGGATTTCGTCTCCGCCGTGCGTGTCCTGGATCGACTCCTTCTCTCAGGCTTCTATGTGGTTCCGTTGTTTTATGTGAAGGATCAATGGCTTGCCTACAGCAGCGACTTGAAGAAGCCTGCCACGATGCCGCTCATGGGGACGAATATCGACACATGGTGGCGGCAGCCGAATTAGCCAAATCGGCCCTGGGACAAGCTTACCGTTGAGCTTCCATTCATGTAGAAGATGAAACTAATGCCGTGCTTCGACGTTAGGTGAGTACCTCCTGTCTCATCTGTCGCGTCTAATTGCAGGGTATCGCCATGAATGGAATGCCGAAGGTTCTCGTCGTCGATAACGGCGAGCGTGCTCCCGAGAGTGCACTCTCGGCGGAGCTGGCCGGCATGGGATACGCAAGCGTGACCACCCCGTTCGAGGCCGCGGACGACGTATTGGCCCTGATCCCGAGCCCCGCCGCCGTTGTGCTGCACATGCCGCAACGCGCGAATTGGGCCGAGCGCAAGCGCTTCCTGGAATTGGCCACCCGCCTGCGGAAGAACCTTGCCAGCAGCGGCACCCCGGTCATCATCACCGGTGGCGTGAACGGGGCCGCCACGATGCTTCAGAACCAGCTCAGCGTGAAAGCCGTCGCAGCTCCCGAGCTCTAAACTGACAGCAGCCTGAAAGCCCCTTCCTCTGTTCTGGACTGATCTTCGCTCGTGGCGAAGTATGCGGCCGTTCGGGCAGATCCACCAATCATGGTGCGATAGACCGCAATCGTGCTGCCTGGCCCGCCTCCGGTGTGGCCTGAGACCCGCAAACCGCCCGTGGTCTCCCCCGCCATGATGCCGAGCCCATAGCCGGGCCTGGTCCAGGGTCTGCCTGAAACCGGTCCCGGAAGCGCAAGGGGCATCAGCATATGGGCCGCCACCGCAGGCGGCAGCAGGCGGCCTGTGAGCAGGCGGTCGAGCAACAAGGCGGCATCCTGAACGCTGCCGACGAGCAGCCCATGATAGACCCAGCCCGGATGATAGCCCTTGGCGGCTCCCAGGGCGGCAGGCTCCAGATCCACCCGCTCCCGGGCGAGATATGCGCTCGGGATATGCAGTGGCGCGAGCACCAGCCGGCGCAGGGCGTCTTTCAGGTCTTCCCCGGTCAGGGCCTCGATCAGCTGCCCCACCGCCAGATAGCCGACATTGGAATAGTCCCACCCCTCGCCTGCCGGGTAGCGAAGCCGTTCCGCATTGAGGCGATTGAGCAGGTCGGCCACGGGCCAAGGATCGTCGCCGCGCTCGACCGCCTCATGGTAGGCGCGGAGCCCGCCGTAGTTCGCCAGCCCGGACCGGTGCTGGAGAAGGTGCCGCAGGGTGTAGGGCTTGTCCTCAAGGGGCTCGTCGAGGCTCAGGACGCCGTCGCGGACGAGAACCAGGGCCGCTGCCGCGAGAACGGTCTTGGTGAAGCTCCACCAAGGCACGAGCCGTTCGGCATCGTAGGCTTGTGCCACGGCACCGTCTTCAACCAAAGCCCAGGCGTCGACCATCAGGCCGCCTTCTTCTCCGCGATCCGTGCGAGGCTGCGCAGGATCGTGGTGGCGGCCTTGATGCGCTCGTCCGGGGTCTCGATGTCGCGGATGAACACGATCTTCATGTCGGGGCGGACCTTCGCGAAGGAGGCCTGCTCGGTGACGTAGGAAATGAGGCCCGTGGGATTGGCGAAGGAATTGTCGCGGAACGAGATGATGATGCCCTTCGGCCCGCCGTCCACCTTCTCCACATTGGCCCGGCGGCACAGCACCTTGATGGCCATGATCTTGAGAAGCTGATCGACTTCGGACGGCACCGGCCCGAACCGGTCGACCATCTCGGCCCGGAAGGCGTCGATCTCCTGGTCCGTCTCCAAGGTCGAGAGGCGGCGGTAGAGACCGAGCCGAAGCTGCAGATCGGCAATGTAGTTCTCCGGAATCATCACCGGCGCGCCGACCGCGATGGTGGGCGACCACTGATCTTCTGTGGGCTCCTCGATACCGGCCTTGAGTTGCGCCACCGCCTCTTCCAGCATCTGCTGGTAGAGCTCGTAGCCGACTTCCTTGATGTGGCCGGACTGCTCCTCGCCGAGCAGGTTGCCCGCGCCGCGGATGTCGAGATCGTGCGAGGCGAGCTGGAAGCCCGCGCCCAGGGTATCGAGGGTCTGGAGAACCTTCAGCCGCCGCTCCGCCTGAACCGTCAGCTGCTTGTTGGCGGGCACCGAGAACAACGCATAGGCGCGAGTCTTGGAGCGCCCCACGCGCCCACGAAGCTGGTAGAGCTGCGACAGGCCGAACATGTCGGCCCGGTGGACGATGAGCGTGTTGGCGGTCGGGATATCGAGGCCAGACTCCACGATCGTGGTGGAGAGCAGGATGTCGTACTTGCCCTCGTAGAAGGCCGTCATCACGTCTTCCAGCTGGCCTGCCGCCATCTGCCCGTGAGCGACGGCAACCTTCGCCTCCGGCACCTCCTTGTCGAGGAAGGCCTTCACGTCGCCCAGGTCGTCGAGGCGCGGCACCACGTAGAAGGCCTGTCCGCCCCTGTAGCGCTCGCGCAGCAGCGCCTCGCGGATGAGCAGCGGATCGAACGGCGTGATGAAGGTGCGAACCGCAAGCCGGTCCACAGGCGGCGTGGTGATGAGCGACAATTCGCGCACGCCGGTCAGCGCCAGCTGCAGGGTGCGCGGGATCGGCGTCGCCGAGAGCGTCAGCACATGGACCTCGGCGCGCAGCTCCTTGAGGCGCTCCTTGTGGGAGACGCCGAAATGCTGCTCCTCGTCCACGATGATCAGGCCGAGATCCTTGAACTTGATGGACTTTCCAAGCAACGCATGGGTGCCGATGACGATATCGACCGATCCGTCGGCAAGCCCCTCCTTGGTCTTCTTCATCTCGGCCGAGGGCACGAACCGGGAGGCCTGGGCCACGTTGAGCGGCAGGCCGCGGAAGCGGTCGCAGAAGGTGCGGTAATGCTGGCGGGACAGAAGCGTCGTCGGCACTACCACCGCCACCTGCTTGCCGCCCATGGCCGCGACAAACGCGGCCCGCAGCGCCACTTCCGTCTTGCCGAAGCCCACGTCGCCGCAGACCAGCCGGTCCATGGGACGGCCGGAGCCCATGTCGTCCAGCACCGCCTCGATGGCGTTGAGCTGGTCCTCCGTCTCGTCATAGGGGAAGCGGGCGGCGAACTCGTCGTAGAGCCCTTCCGGCGGCGTCAGGCGCGGGGCATCCTTGAGAATGCGCGCAGCCGCTATCTTCATGAGCGCGCCCGCCATCTCGCGGATGCGCTGCTTCATGCGGGCCTTGCGCGCCTGCCACGCCCCGCCGCCGAGCTTGTCGAGCTGAACCTCGGTCTCCTCCGACCCGTAGCGGGTCAGAAGCTCGATATTCTCCACCGGCAGGAAGAGCCGGTCGCCGCCCGCATAATGCAGCTCAAGGCAGTCGTGCGGCGCGCCCGCAGCCTCGATGGTCTTCAGCCCCTCGAAGCGCCCGATGCCGTGATCCACGTGCACCACCAGGTCGCCCGGCGTGAGAGCCGCCACCTCGGTGAGAAAATCCTGCGGCCGCTTGGACTTGCGTTTCTGGCGCACGAGACGGTCGCCGAGGATGTCCTGCTCGCTGATGACCGCGAGATCCGCGGTCTCGAAGCCCGATTCCAGGGTCCATACGCCTACCGGGATCTCGTTTCGCGGATAAGCCAGCACATCGGAGAAGCGGGCGATGGGCTTGGTCTGGCGCAGGTCGTGGTCGTGCAGCACGTGGCAGAGCCGCTCCCGCGAGCCCTCCGACCATGCACCCAGCATCACGCGCTTTTTGGAGGCCTGCAGGTCTCGAATATGGGCGATCACCGCCTCGAACACATTGGCGTTCTCATCCGCCCGTTCCGCGATGAAGTTGCGGCCCTGGCGCGCCTCGCAATCGATGACGAGGCGCCCGCTGGATTCCGGCACGGCAAAGGGCGTGAGCCGCGCAAGCGGCAGTGCGTCGGTGCGCGTCGACCATTCCTCAGGCTTGAAGTACAAAGCGTCCGGCGGCAGCGGGCGATAGGGCGCGACGCCGGGCTGGTTCTGCCCCATGCCCTCGCGCCGGGCATCGTAATAGTCCTTCACCTGCGACAGGCGCTCGGCGGCGGCATCGTCGGCCAGCGCGTCGAACACCACCGGAATGCCGGGCAGGTAATCGAGAAGCGTGTCGAGATGATCGTGGAACAGCGGCATCCAGTGCTCGAGCCCGGGATAGCGCCGGCCTTCGCTGATCGCCTCGTAGAGCCGGTCGTCGCGGGTCGGCGCGCCGAAGGCTGCCACATAGGCCTGCCGGAAGCGCTTGATGCTCTCCGTGGTGAGCTGAACCTCGCTCATGGGCACGAGGTCGAGGGAGCGCAGGGTGCCGACGGTGCGCTGATTCTCCGGGTCGAAGGCGCGGATCGATTCCAGCGCATCGCCGAAGAAGTCGAGACGAACCGGGTTCGGCAGGCCCGCCGGATAGAGATCGATGATGCCGCCGCGCACCGCATATTCGCCCGTGTCCCGCACCGTGCCGGTGCGCAGAAATCCGTTGGTTTCCAGCCAGGCGATCAGCTGGGTCGTGTTCACCACGTTGCCGGGCGCAGCCGAGAACGTCTCCGCCGCAATGCGGGCCCTGGGCGGCACCCGCTGGACAAGGGCGTTCACGGTGGTGGACAGGATGCGCGGCTTGTCCTCGGAGGTCTTGGAACGGGCAAGCCGCGCCAGGGTCGTCATGCGCTGAGCTGTGATCGCAGGGTTGGGCGACACCCGGTCATAGGGCTGGCAGTCCCAGGCCGGGAAGGTCAAAATCTCTATCTCAGGCGCAATGAAGCCGAGGCTGTTGGCGAAGTTCTGCTGCCGCTGGCCGTCGCGGGCCACATGCACCAGAACCGCCGGGCCCTCCACCTTTCCCGACAGGCCGCGTGCCAGATCGGCAATCGCAAGCGCATCGAAGCCATCCGGTACGCTGGACAGGGTTAAGCTTTGACCTTTTTTAAGGGCGTCGAGGGCGCGGGTCAGGGCTGGCTTCATGGTGGATTGTGGGGCCATAGGGTATCAAACGCGGGCATTCCGGCGGGGTTCGACGAAAGCGAGAAAAGATAAGCGTGGTTTAGTCCGAGGGGACGTTCATTGTCACCCCATTTGACGATGTTCTTCCCTCCCCTTGCGGGGAGGGGTGCCGCGTAGCGGCCGGGGTGGGGGTGGTCCGACCGGGTGAGCGGTAGCCGGGTCAGGCGCTGGTCTCCCTCTTCCGTGTGGGAGAGGGCTAGGGTGAGGCAAGGCCGGTATCCGGAAAAAGGTGCTGGGGGAACCATGTTGCAGCGGAGATGAGAGCGCTTTGCTGGTCAGGCGTCACACCCTCACCCCTGCCCCTCTCCCACACGGAAGAGGGGGAGTTGTAGCCGCCTCGCACTCTTGCGATAAAAGCCAGCGCTCCGGCTTTGCGACCCTCCCCGCAAGGGTGAGGGGAAAAGAGCAATGGCCGTTCCTGTCTCAGCTGTGGATCGGCGACGTGTGCGTATGGAAAGCCTTGAGACGCCCGAACAGCGGCGTATCGTAATTCGAAGGCGTCTCAAGCTCGCCCGTAATCCAGCCCAGGAGATCCCGGTCGGTCACCTCGATCAGACGCTCGAACTCGGTCAGATCCTCCTCGGAGAGGTCGCCGATCTCCGCATCCGCGAAACGGCCCATGATCAGGTCCATCTCCCGCATGCCCCGATGCCAGGAGCGGTAGAGGATTTGCCTGCAGCGAACGTCGAGGCCGGCGCTGGTGCGTGTGGTTCCGCTCATGAAGATGCTCCGATCCAAGAGATACCGTCGCCTCGGGGCGTTTTTCGCTGGCGCGGCCCTTCGGATCCGCTTTCAACGATGCGCTCATCAAGGAATGAGCACTGGATTAACCCCAAAAATGCAAATCCAATTTTGGGTCCCATGCTCTAGCGGCTATATAACCATCTCCCCTTCAGTTGCCACCCATTTGAATGTCATTGCGTCCTTCCATTCTCGATCCGCTGTTCGCCCCGGCCAACACTCTGCCCGGCGTCGGTCCGAAAATCGCCCCCCTGATCGACCGGCTCCTAGGGGAGCCCGGCAGGCCGACGCGCGTGGCGGATCTTCTGTTTCATCTGCCGAGCAGCGGCATCTCCCGGGAGATGAAGGGGGCCATTGCGGACGCGCCCGTCGGCGAGCCGGTGACCCTCTCGGTTACTGTCGCGGCGCACCGTCCTCCGCCTCCGGGCCGCCGTGCGCCCTACCGGATCATCGTGGAGGACGAGACCGGCGACGTCACGCTGATCTTCTTCAACGGCCAGAGGCCCCGCCTCGAAAAGCTCCTTCCGCTCGGCGAGCGCCGCTACGTCTCAGGCAAGATCGAGCTGTGGGAGGGCCGGCGCCAGATGGTGCACCCGGACCGGATCCTCGACGACCGCGGCATCGAGAGCCTGCCGGCCGTGGAGGCCGTCTATGGCCTCACCGAGGGCCTCTCGTCGCGCATGGTGGGCCGCTTCATCGGCGCAGCTCTCGAAAAAGTGCCCGGTCTGCCCGAATGGCAGGACGCCGCATGGCTCGACCGCAACGCACTGCCCGATTTTCGTCAGGCTCTCTCTGCCCTGCACAAGCCCGACAGCGCGGCGCAGCTCTCCGAGGACGCGCTCGCCAAATCGGCCCCACGCCGGCGCCTTGCCTATGACGAGCTGCTGGCCTCGCAGTTGGCGCTCGCCCTCGTCCGAAGCCGCATGCGCCGCTTGCCCGGCCGGGTGAATGCAGGCGACGGTCGGCTGGTGGAGCGCCTGAAAGCCGCCCTGCCCTTCGGGTTGACCGGCTCGCAGGCGCAGGCCGTCGCGGATATCCGCCGCGATCTCATGTCCGACAAGAAGATGCTGCGGCTGCTCCAGGGCGATGTGGGCTCGGGCAAGACCGTGGTCGGGCTGCTCGCCATGGCGAGCGCCATCGAGGCAGGCCGCCAGGCATCCATGATGGCGCCAACCGAAATCCTGGCGCGGCAGCATTACGAGCGCCTTGCCCCCATGGCCGAGCAGGCGGGCCTGACGATCGCCCTCCTCACCGGACGTGAGAAAGGTGCAGCCCGCAAGGCGGTCCTGGCCGGGCTCGCCGACGGCAGCATCCAGATCGCGGTGGGCACTCACGCCCTGTTTCAGGAAGGCGTCGCCTTCCACGATCTCGGGGTGGCGGTGGTGGACGAGCAGCACCGCTTCGGCGTGCACCAGCGCCTGGCGCTGGGCTCCAAGGGCGAGGCGGTCGACATTCTGGTCATGACCGCAACGCCGATCCCCCGCACCCTGGCGCTCACCTATTTCGGCGACATGGACGTCTCGGTGCTGAGCGAAAAGCCAGCGGGCCGGAAGCCCATTTCGACCAAGCTCATCTCCATCGACCGGCTCGACGAGGTCGTCGGCGGCATCGGGCGCGCCATCGCCAACGGCGATCAGGTCTATTGGGTGTGCCCCCTCGTGGGCGAGTCCGAATCCATCGACCTCGCCGCCGCCGAGGAGCGTTTTGAGACCCTCAAGAGCTTCTTCGGGGATCAGGTCGGCCTCGTCCACGGCAAGCTCGCCGGCAAGGACAAGGACGCCGCCATGGACCGGTTTTCCCGCGGCGAGACCAAGGTTCTGGTGTCCACCACGGTAATCGAGGTGGGCGTCGACGTGCCCAATGCCACCGTCATGGTGATCGAGCACGCGGAGCGCTTCGGCCTCGCCCAGCTCCACCAGCTGCGCGGGCGCATCGGCCGAGGCTCGAAATCCTCGACCTGCCTCCTGATCTACAAAGGCCCCCTGGGGCAGGTTGCCCAGGCGCGCCTCGAGATGATGCGCCAGACCGAGGACGGCTTCCGGATCGCAGAGGAGGACCTGCGCCTGCGCGGCGAAGGCGAGGTTCTCGGCACCCGCCAGTCCGGCACCCCCGGCTTCAAGCTCGCCCGCCTGGAGGTAGACGGCGATCTGCTCGGGGCCGCCCGGGACGACGCCCGCCTGATCGTCGACCGCGACCCGGATCTCACCAGCGAGCGAGGACAAGCCCTGCGGGTGCTGCTCTACCTGTTCGAGCGGGACTCGGCCATCAAGCTGCTGCGGGCCGGCTGATCGAGACGCAGAGCCATGAGGCAGCGCCTTGCCTGATCGTGTCCTGCCTCGGCCTCCTGCCGCAGCCTCTCGAGATGCCCTGGTGCGGCCTTGGCCGGATCGATCTCGATGAAGCCCAACCGGGCATAGAAGGGACCGTTCCAGGCCAGATCCCGATAGGTCGTCAGCGTCACTGCCTCAAGGCCGAGAGCTTTGGCATGCGCTACGGCAGCGCCTACCAGTTTGGCCCCTATTCCCTGCCGTTGATGTGACAGGGCAACGGAGACTTCAGCGATGTAGAACTGTCCGTCGAGCTCTTGCCCGGCGAGAAAGCCAACCGGCTTGTCCCCCTCGTCGACCGCCACCCAAAGTGTGCCCTGCTCGCAGAACTTCGACAGTATCGACGCGTCCATCGTGTCGCCATCCGCGAGCCAACTCAGCCCCGCATCCCGGAACAGGGATGCGGCGGAGCGCTCGATGGGGGCGAGCGCGTCAAGTTCGCTTGGGCGAGCCAAGCGGATCGACGACACGGGAAGGGTCCGGGTCATGGACGGGGAGAGAAAGCCCTCACTCCACCGTCACGGACTTCGCCAGGTTGCGCGGCTGATCCACGTCTTTGCCCATGAAGACGGCGGTGTGGTAGGCGAGAAGCTGGATCGGGACTGCATTGATGAGCGGGGCCACGATCGGGTGAACCGACGGCATGACGATGGTCGCCATCGTGTCGAGGCTAGCCTCCAGGGCGCCGCGCTCATCCGTGATGAGGATAATGCGCCCACCGCGGGCCGCCACTTCCTGCATGTTGGACACGGTCTTCTCGAAGATGTTGTCGTAGGGCGCGATCACGATGACCGGCATGGTCTCGTCGATGAGCGCGATGGGACCGTGCTTCAGCTCGCCCGCCGCGTAGCCTTCCGCGTGGATGTAGGAGATTTCCTTGAGCTTCAGGGCCCCTTCCATCGCCAGCGGATAGGAGGTGCCGCGACCAAGATAGAGTACGTCCTTGGCTTTGGAGAGTTCGCGGGACAGAACCTCGATCTGGTGCTCCCGCTTCATCGCTTCGGTCATCTGGCCCGGAACGGCGATCAGGGCGTTCACGAGCTCCTTCTCGTCATCGGCGCTGAGGGTCCCGCGAGCCCGGCCGGCCGCGATGGCGAGCGACAGGAGCACCGTGAGCTGGCAGGTGAAGGCCTTGGTGGAGGCCACGCCCACTTCCACACCGGCAAGGGTCGGCGCTACGACGGAGCTTTCCCGCGCCATGGTGGAGGTGGGCACGTTCACAACCGACAGGGTGTGCTGCTTCTCGGAGGTGGCGTAGCGCAGCGACGCCAGCGTGTCCGCCGTTTCGCCCGACTGAGACACGAAAAGCGCAAGGCTTCCGGGCTCCAGGGGAGCCTCGCGATAGCGGAACTCGGACGCTACATCGATCTCGACCGGAATGCGGGCAAGACGCTCGAACCAGTACTTTGCGATCAGCCCGGCCAGATAGGCCGTACCGCAGGCGGAGATCGAGAGACGCTTGAGATCCTTGAAGTCGAAGGGCAGTTCGATTGGAAGTTCAACCCGTTCGGAGGAGAAATTCACGTAATGGGCGAGCGTGCGCCCCACGACCTCCGCCTGCTCGTGAATTTCCTTCGCCATGAAATGGCGGTAGTTGCCCTTGTCGGCCATGAAGGAGCCGACCGGGATCTTGTGACGGGTCCGGCGCACGGGCTGGCCCGTCTCATTCCTGATATCGGCACCCTTGTGGGTCAGGATCGCCCAATCGCCGTCGTCGAGATAGGCGATCTCGTCCGTGAACGGGGCCAACGCCAGGGCATCGGAGCCAAGATACATCTCGCCGTCGCCATAGCCGATGGCGAGCGGTGCGCCATGACGCGCCCCGATCAGAAGATCCTCTTCGCCCGAGAACAGGAAGCCGAGGGCGAACGCCCCGCGCAGGCGCGGCAGGGTCACGGCAACGGCTTCGATCGGGAGGCGGCCCTGGCGGATCTCATAGGTGACGAGTTGGGCAACCACCTCGGTATCGGTCTCGGTCTCGAACCGGATGCCCTTGGCTTCGAGGCCGGTCTTCAATTCCCGGAAGTTCTCGATGATGCCGTTGTGAACGACGGCCAGCCTGTCCGTCGCGTGCGGATGGGCATTGATCTCGTTGGGTTTGCCATGGGTGGCCCAGCGGGTGTGGCCGATGCCGATCACGCCGGACAAAGGAGACTGGGACAGCTTGGTCTCGAGGTTGCGCAGCTTCCCCTCGGCACGACGGCGGTCGAGCCGGCCCTCTTCGAGCGTGGCGACGCCGGCAGAGTCGTATCCCCGATACTCGAGCCGCTTCAGCGCTTCCACGATCTGCGTCGCAACAGGTGTTTTGCCGACGATTCCAACAATTCCGCACATCCTGAAAGACTTCCTTTTGCAACCTGAGTATCGCTACGCTTGACGCCATTCATACAGAGGCGCTCCCCCGCAGGGGAATCAACTTGCGTAACCTATTGTGACAATAGCTTATTTTCTTTTCGCCGCCTGGGCTTTCGCCCTGAATTCCGTGGCCCACCCCTCCTTAATGGTCTGGCGACCACGGCCGAGACCCAGGGCGTCGTCCGGGATGTTCTCCGTAATCACCGAACCGGAGCCGACGAAAGCCCCCTTCCCGATTGTTATCGGCGCGACCAGGGAGGAGTTCGAGCCGATGAAGGCACCTTCACCGATCTCTGTCCGGTATTTGCCGAAGCCGTCGTAATTGCAGGTGATGGTGCCCGCGCCGATATTGACCTCGGCCCCGATGCTGGCATCGCCAAGATAGGTCAGGTGGCTGACCTTTGCTCCCGCTCCCAGTTCCGTGTTCTTGATCTCGACGAAGTTCCCGACCTTGGCCTTTGGGCCGATGAGCGCGCCCGGACGCAGCCGCGCGAAGGGGCCGACGCCCGCACCCGGGGAGAGGCGCGTCCCTTCCAGATGGCTGAAGCTGTGAATGACCGCGCCGTCCTCAACGACAACGCCGGGACCGAACACCACGTGCGGCTCCACCACCACGTCCCGGCCCAGCCGGGTGTCGTGGCTGAAGAAGACCGTCTCGGGCGCCACGAGGGTCACGCCGGAGGCCATGGCGGCCTGGCGCAGGCGCTCCTGGATCATGCGTTCGGCGGCCGCGAGCTGAGCCCGGTCGTTGACGCCGTGCACCTCTTCTTCCGGCACGACGGCAACGGCGGTCCTATGGCCCAACTTCCGGGCAATCGCGACGATATCGGTCAGATAGTACTCGCCCTTGGCGTTCGCGTTATCCACCCGGCTCAAAAGATCCAGCGCCACGTCCCCGCGGATTGCCATGAGCCCCCCGTTGCACAGGGTGATGGCCCGCTCAGCCTCGGTGGCATCCTTGTGCTCGCGGATGGCGAGAAGCTGATCGCCAGCCATGACGAGGCGCCCATAGCCGGTCGGATCCTTCGCCTCGAATCCCATGGCGACTACGGCCGCTCCCTCGGCGAGGGGAGCACGCAGCTTGGCAAAGGTCTCAGGCAAGACAAGAGGCGTGTCGGCAAAAGCGATGATCACGTCGTCCGGCTTCCCCTCCAGGGCCTCCCGGGCGCTGAGCACAGCGTGTGCCGTGCCGAGCCGGTCCTGCTGAACGAAGATTCGCGCGTGGGGAAGACTTTTCTGGGTCTCCTTGGCTACATCGTCACGTTCCGGCCCGATCACCACCGCAGCGCCCGTGGCGCCGGCAGCCGTAACGGTGGCGAGCACATGGCCCAGCATGGAACAGTTGGCGACCTGATGCAGGACCTTCGGCTTACCGGATTTCATTCGCGTCCCCTCGCCCGCGGCAAGCACGATGGCCAAGCAGCTTCGGGCTGAGGACGTCATCAAGGTGTCGGTCGAGGTCATAAGGTTTCAATCCGGTGGCGATTTGCGGCGGTGCTAGATCAGAAGAGTTAATTCGGCAATCATTTCATGAGCAATGAGGCGCTTTCCTCAACGGCCTCGTTTACTTAACGCTCACGATTGACGATATGTATAAGGCATTCCAATTGTCTGGCTGAAGAGCCTCGTTCACACAAGAGTATCGCTGTGCCGGTTTCGCCAAGGGGCTCGTCCCCTTCTCACCCCCGCCGGCGCGATATGCTGGCCTATATCGGCGTTTCGGTCGCCGGGCTCGCATATGCGCCAGTCGTCCGGGCTCAAACGCCCCAGGCCACCATTTCAGCCAGGATGGGGGAGAATCAGCGGTTCGATCCGGCGGTCGTGGTCGATGTGGCGCGGCAGCTCTCCAAGAAGCCCTTCGCCGCACCGCCTTCCGACCTGCCGGACGTGTTCTCCAACCTGAACCAGGACCAATACGCCGGCATCCGCTACACGCAGCCTGCCATCTGGAGCACGGAAGCGCGCGGGATCTCCGTCGAGCCGCTCCATCGCGGCTTCGTATTCAGCAATGCGGTAGATCTCTTCGTCGTGGAGGATGGGGCCGTCCGTCGGATCGCCTATGCTCCCTCCCAATTCGATTACGGGCGCATCAACCTGCCCAACAATATACCGGATATCGGATATTCCGGCTTCAAGCTGATCGCGCAGCTCGGGGACGGCAAGCCGTTCGATTTTTCCTTCGTTCAAGGCGGCACCTTCTTCCGTGCGATTGCCCGCGGGCAGACCTATGGTGCCATCGCGCGGGCGCTGACGCTGAGGCCGGCCGAAGCCCGCGGCGAGGAGTTCCCGGTTTTCCGCGCCTTCTGGCTCGAGCGTCCTGGGGTGGGCAGCAACAGCATCACGGTTCACGGCGTGCTCGATTCGGAATCGACCACGGGCGCGGTGCGCATGACCTTCCGCCCCGGCGACATGACCATCGTCGATGTGGAGACCACCCTCTTCCCCCGCGTCAACCTGGAACATGTGGGCTTGGGCGGCATCGCTTCGACCTACCTTTACGGGCCGAACGACCTGCTCAACTCGGACGACATTCGTCCGGCGGTCTACGAATCCTCCGGGCTTCAGATGCTGAACGGCTCAGGGGAATGGCTCTGGCGTCCGCTGCACAACCCCGAGACCCTTCAGATCTCGGCCTTCGTGGACAACTCGCCGCGCGGTTTCGGCCTGCTCCAGCGGGAGCGCTCCTATGAGGCGTTCCAGGACGACGACCAGCGCTTCGAGCGCCGCCCGAGCCTGTGGATCGAGCCGTTGGGCGATTGGGGCCAGGGCAGCGTCCAGCTCCTGGAGATTCCGACCGACGCGGAGATCAACGACAACATCCTCACCTATTGGCGCCCCAGGGCTCCCATGGCGGCAGGCTCCGAGGTCACCCTCGCCTACCGGCAATATTGGGGATGGAGCTCCCCTGAGCGCCCGCCCCTCGCAACCGTCGTGACAACGCGCTCGGGCAAGGGCAGCGGAGGGCGGCGGCGGCGGTTCACGGTGGACTTTTCCGGCGAGATGCTGGGTGACAAACTGCCGGCGGACCTTAGATCCGTCCTGACCGTCGGTCCTGGAACGTTCCAGAACCTCAAACTTTTGCCATATCCTGAGCGAAAGACAGTACGCGTCGCATTCGAGCTTGACCCGGGCAACGAAAACGCGTGTGAGATGCGCCTGATCCTAGAGGCAGGCGGGAAACCGATTAGCGAGACATGGCTTTATCGTTGGACACCGTAAGTCCCGACACAAACCCGAACGTCGCCGCCATGGAGCGGCAGGCAGCCGCTATGCCGCCTGAGAAGCATCTGGAGATGCCAACCCAGTCGCTCAGGCGCTGGTCGGAGTCCCAGGAGCGCAGGCCGCTCATGCGCCATCCCCGGATGGGAACTTGGCTTGCTCGTCTATTCGTGTTCGGCGGCGGCCTTCTGCTGACGGCCTACGGCACCTATGAGATGTATCAGGTGGTGTCGGTCAGCCGCACCACGGCGCTGCAGTGGGTGCTCGTTGCGCTCTTCACCGTCAATTTCTCCTGGATCGCAGTGGCGTTCACCAGTGCCCTTCTGGGCTTCCTGGCCCTGCTCAGGCAGCCTGGCCACAGGGGTCCTCTGCCTGGTTCCCTGCAGCAGCGCACTGCAGTCGTCATGCCCGTCTACAACGAGCAGACGGACCGCACGTTTGCCGCCCTTGAGGCGATTTACGAGTCGGTTCAGGCAACGGGCCTCGGCGAGCATTTCGATTATTTCATCCTCTCCGACACCACGAACCCGGATGCCTGGATCGCCGAGGAGCGGGCCTTCCTTGCCCTTCGGGAACGTCTGGGGCCAGACGCCCGGTTCTATTACCGCCACCGGCAGAAGAACCACCACCGCAAAGCTGGCAACATCGCCGATTTCGTATCCCGCTGGGGCGGGCATTACGAGCACATGCTCGTGCTCGATGCCGACAGCCTCATGACCGGCGAGTGCATCGTGCGCCTGGCAGCGGCCATGGAGGCCGATCCCGATGCGGGCATCATCCAGTCGCTGCCGCTCATCATCAACCGCAACACGCTCTTCGCCCGCCTCCAGCAATATGCCGCCCGCGTGACCGGCCCGGTCATCGCCATGGGGCTTGCGGTCTGGATGGGGCGCGACGGCAATTATTGGGGCCATAACGCGATCATCCGCACAAAGGCTTTTGCGGACCATGGCGGACTGCCGGATCTGAAGGGCAAGCCCCCCTTCGGCGGTCACATCCTCAGCCACGACTTCGTCGAGGCGGCGCTGCTGCGCCGCGCGGGCTGGTCGGTTTACATGCTGGCGGATCTCCAGGGCTCTTACGAGGAGAGCCCGCCGTCCCTGATCGATCTGTCCGCCCGCGACAGGCGCTGGTGCCAGGGCAACCTGCAGCATATGCGCGTGATCACCGCCAAGGGCCTGAAGCTGCCGACCCGGCAGCACTTCGCCACCGGCATCATGTCGTATCTGGCCTCGCCGTTCTGGCTGTTCCAGCTGATCGTCGGTATCGCCCTCGTCCTGCAGACGACCTATATCCGGCCTGAATATTTTGCCCGCGACTTCAGGCTCTACCCGATCTGGCCCCGGTTCGACCCGGAGCGAGCCCTGACGCTGTTCGCCGTGACCATGAGCATCCTGCTCGCGCCGAAGATCTTCGGCCTCCTGCTGATGCTCATTCGCGGCAGCGACCGCCGGGCCTCGGGCGGAGGCATACGCCTGATCATCTCCTCGACGATCGAGATGATCCTCTCGGCGCTTCTGGCGCCGATCCTGATGCTCATCCAATCGGGTTCCGTCTTCCAGATCCTGCTGGGGCGCGATACGGGCTGGCAGCCGCAGCGCCGCGACGATGGGTCGATTCCGTTCAAGGATATCGTCCGCCGCCATAGGGCCCATACGGTTCTGGGAGCGCTGGCCGGTATTTCCGCCTTCACCATCGCCACATCCCTGTTCCTCTGGATGTCGCCCACGATCATCGGCCTACTTCTGGCGATACCCCTGTCGTGGCTCAGCGGCCAGCTCGGCGCCGGGCTTGCCCTGAAGAGGCTCGGGCTTCTCAGGACCCCGGAGGAGTACCAGCCGCCGGCCATTGCCACCCGCGCCAACGAGTTGCAGGCTCGTAACGCCACCTTCGGCTTCGACGAAGAGGACAGCCTGCGGGCGATCTACGCGGATGCCAACCTGAGGGAGCGGCACATCGAGATGCTCCCCCCTGCCGCGCCCCGGAAGCGCGGCACCATCGAAACGGAGCGGGCCTTGGCGGAAGCAAAGCTCGTCGATGCCGAGACCATCGACGATGCCATGAGCTGGCTGCACAACAAGGAACGCATGGTGGTTCTCCACGACAGGGCGCTCCTCGACCTGCTCGTGCATCTCAAGGCCCAACCCGCCGAGGCTCAGGCGGCCGAGTAACCCTTGGAGGAAGGCCGGGGCTCAGCTCCCGGTTTCCGCCTGAGCAAGGACCGGGGTTCTTTCGGCATCTCCCGCCACTTCGCTTAAGATCCAATCACGGAAAGCCTCTATCTTGGCGGAGCGCCGGCGTGCCTTTGGATAAACGAGCCAATAGCCCCGCCCGGAGGTGGCCAGCAGATCGAAGGGTTGGACGAGACGGCCTGCGGCGAGGTCTCCCGGGAAGAAATACGGGTTTATCAGCGCAAACCCCTGCCCTGCCATCGCGGCCATGCCTTCTAGTTGCTGCTGGGCCCCGAGATAAGTGTCCGGCCGCTGCGAGGGATCGAAGTTCTGCACGCCTGCCGCAGCGAACCAATCCCGCCACCAGGGGTCGTTCGGCGAGATGATCGGGAATTTCAGGATATCGGACGGCTCCTTCAGGGTGATGCCGCGGATGATCTCGGGACTGCAAACCGGCGTGAACAGGTTTGGGAAGAGAAGATGCGCCTCCAGACCGGGCCAATTACCCTCTCCGCTTCTGATCGCCAGATCGAATTCACTCTGGCCGAAATCCACGACCTGCCCTGATACATCGATCTGAACCGCAATGTTCGGATGTAGCTGCTGAAAGCGGCCCAGGCGGGGCACCAGCCAATTGGCCGCAAAGGTTGTGAGGGTCGAAAGCGAGAGCACAGATTGGGCCGTCTCCTCCACACCTGCGAAGGCCGCTCGCAACGCCTCGAACGCCTCCGTGACGGCAGGAGCCAACTGTCGACCCTTCGCGGTCAGCGTGACCTGTCGGGGCAAGCGAACGAACAAAGGCGCGCCGATGCGATCCTCCAGCATCTTGATCTGGTAGCTCACGGCAGCCTGGGTCATTCCGAGTTCCTCCGCCGCTCGGGTGAAACTCTGGTGCCGGGCCGCGGCCTCGAAGACCCTGACGGCGCTCATGGGAGGAAGTTTCGTGGAGAGTTTCGGCATGGCTGATCCATAAGGCTGCCTTATGCCAGCCCATTGGGTTTCTCTTTGTCAAGCTCCTGCGGCAGGCGCACCCTGTACGGGCTTGATCGCCGGCGTGGAGGCCGGCGGGCGAAACAAAACTGGTAGGCTGTCATGAGATACGAAGAACCCCGCCGCCTGCGCGGCGTCGAGAGCGCTTGGCTTCGTCTCAAGCTCTGGCTCCGGCCGGCCCCGGTGCGACGCAGGCCGATCGTCGGAGATCTGAACCATCTGTCGGAGCACGAGCGGCGCGACATCGGCCTTGATGATCCCGTGCGGTACATGGATTGGCGGCAGTTGACGGACAACGACCGCTCATGATCGTCAGGACGTCAGGCGGCTCGGCTTGAGCTCCCCGCTCTTCTCGAGGAGCGAGTGTCCTGTCGATGCGATGTGAGCTTCGATGCGCTTCAGGTCACGTACGATATCGAGCTGAAGGGTGCCGGTATCGCCTGCCGATCGGCCGGATCGGAGCTGTTCCAGGTGCTTCTGGGTGACGGCACGCTCCAGATCGCGGAAACGCTCCTTCTCGGCCACAAGCCTCCTGGCGGAGCCGAGATCCTGGAACATCAGGACGGACGCTGCGAGTTGCAGGTGCTCCAGCAGCTTTCCATGCATGCTGGTGATGTCGTCGAGGCTGTCCTTCGGAAGGCGCAAGTGATTTTTGATGCGCTTGGCCGCAAGCTCCATCAGGTTCTTGTCGATGATGTCGCCCACATGCTCCAGATTGATGGCGAAGGCGAGAATGTCGGACAGGCGCTTGGCCTCCTCCTCGCTCAGGGCTTCATGGTTGACGGAGCTCAGATAGCGGCGGATCGCGCTGAAGAGCCGGTCGAGCACGTCGTCCGTGCGGCTGACCTGATCGACCCGGCTGATATCGTCCTGCCGGAACAGATCCTGGGAGCTGCGGAGCATGGAGTCCACCGTGTCCACCATGCGCAGGACCTCGCGGGCGGCGTTCGACAGGGCGACGGAGGGCGTATCGAGCGCGTCCTTGTCGAGATATTGCGGCGTTCCAGGATCGGACACCCGAAGCTTTTCCGGGAAGATCCTGAGCAGAAGCCTTGCGATCCACGGCAGCGGCAGGATGAAGACGGCGGCTACGGCAATGTTGAAAAGCGTATGGAAATTCGCCGCCAGACGAGCGGGATTCGGGTCGAACGCGGTCATGGCGGGCAAGATCAGGTCGATCAGCGGCAAAGCCACCAGACCGCCGACGACCCGCATGGCAAAATTGCCGAACGGAACCCGGAGCTTGACCGGATCGCCAGCTGTTCCTTCCAGCAGTGGATTGAGGGAACTCCCGAGATTGGCACCCAGCACCATCACCATGGCGGCGTGAACGTCGACGACCCCGGCGCCCGCCAAGGACATGATGAAGAGCATCGCGGCGACGCTGGAATGAGCAAGCCACGCAAAGGCTGCGGATATCATCACCAGGATCAGCGGATCCGATGAGACGACGGCAAGGAGCTCTTTCAGGACAACGGAGGATTCGATGTGCCGGATGGTTTCGCCCAGGAGATGGAGCGACAGCAGCATCAGGCCGAGACCGATGGTGACCCGCCCGAGATCCTTGATCCGGCTGGAGCGGCCCCGGCGGTAAGCCATGAAGCCGGCAAAGATCAGGCCAGGGAAGATCAGGGACACATCGAAGGACAGAACCTGCACGATAAGGGTCGTGCCCACATTGGCGCCGAGCATCACCGCGAGAGCTGGGATGATGTCCACCGCGCCGCCGGCCGTGAAGGAGGCCACCATCAGGGCGGTCGCCGTGCTGCTCTGAAGCACCGTCGTCACGCCGACTCCCGCCAGGAAAGCCTGAAGGCGCGTTCTCAAGGCAATTCCAAGCATCCAGCGCAGATCGCTGCCGAAAGCGCGTTGCACCCCGCTATTGACCATGTTGATCCCCCACAGCAGCAGGGCGATCTCACCGAAAAGGTGGATCAGGACGGAGGTTGCGGACATTCATTCCTCAATGTTGCGGATGCGGCGCGGCTCTCTTGATTATTCACCAATGAGCACGACGGCAATAAGGTTGCCGGCTAATAATGGTGGGCGGCTGGCCAAATCACCGAAAAAGGCTATTTCTGGCTCTGGCAAATCCACGCCAGAAAGGCATCCGCCGCTCCTCCGTTTGGGCCAAATCAAGGCCTCAAAGCCGCTATACCCAAGGAAGACGCTCAAAAGCCGCTTAAAAGCCGCAAACCCTTATCCTGAGCCGATTTAGCTACTCCTTACGCATGTTATCACCCCCCTTAAGGACGTCTGCTCTTTTCACCGTCTAGCCGCTACCCATGGAGTCTCCTACATGGCTAAGTTCTAAGGCGGGTGTCCCGTTGAATGACACTATCTCACAGGTAATTGTGCGAGGACGCGAGATGGGTTTGGACGATCCATTTCCAATCGAGAAATGTTCCGGACGTGTTCGAGGAGCGATCCTGACCGAGTTTCAGGGTCGCTGCCCAACCATCCGCGAGGTCGCCAGCATCTCCGATGCTCAGTGGCTTACGGTTCCCAACATTGGGCCGACAACCCTCGAAGAGCTGCGCAGCATGGCGCAATCCGACCCCGACGGAGGGAGCCATCCCGGCGCAACAGGGATGCCGGATGGAGAATTGGTGTCGCGGCTCAACCGCCTTCAGCGAGAGCTGAACATCATCGTCGGGGAGATCCGATCAAGGCTGTCGGCTCCCTCTCGCAGAAGGCGCATCGAGGAATAGAGACAGACGTGCAGCTCTGGGCTGCAGATATCGTTTACGATGTATCGTAGCAAAAATGTGACCGCTTACTGCTTGCGGGCTAACTTACCGAAATACCATTGGGGAATCCGGGTCCGAAGACCTAAATTTCAAAATATTCATCTCCGCAGGATTTTAATATCCCCAAGGTCAGCTATGACATACCCCAAGGGCACATAAAAATGGTGCTTGGGGGCTGTCATGTCGGATGCGTCGAATACGAGCTATAAGAATACAGGTAGTCAGCCAAGCGATACGACACCTGCTGACACGGTCAGTTCTCAAGCAAGCGGCAGCACGACAAGTTCCCCGGATCAGGCGGGCTCAAGAAGAGTGCAGCTCGCTCTCAATTACAAAGACCCCGATGTCCTGATTACGGTCGAGGAGAAGAACGGCGATCTCCTCTTCATTGTCGAACTGACAAAGGGGCCGAGCAATCTCGCTGATCTTCGCGCCCTGTTCTTCAACGTCTCGGACAGTTCCCTGCTCTCCGGTCTGACTGTCGCTAACCATGCCATAACGGTGAGAGACAAGGGATCCGACAAGGTCATCGTCAGCGACATCAAAGACGTAAAGGTAGCAAAAGGGGACGGCACAGTCGTCAAGGTTGGCGATACCGGCAGCGCCAACATCAATGGCGAAGGTGAAAGCCATACCGCAGATTTCGGCATCGAGTTCGGTACCCCTGGGGACGGCAAGGATGACGTTCGGATCGGCACCTTCATCCTCTCCCACGAGAAAGATCTCACCCTCGACCTGATCGATGAGGAGTTCTTCGCTGTTCGACTGATGGCAGTCGGCCCCGAAGGCAAAAGAAACGACAGCCTGAAGCTGTTCGGCACTATGCCGAAAGCAGCCGATGGAGGTCAGACGGTCCCTCCGGGAGGCAGAGAGGATACCACTCCCGGTGGAGGCGACCAGACAACTCCTCCCGGCGGCAACGAACCGTCCCAGGGTCAATATGACGACCTGATCGAAGCTGGCGACGGTGACGACATCATCCATGGCGGTCGCGGCAACGACGAGATGCAGGGCGAGGCCGGGAATGACACCATTATCGGCGGCACTGACGATGGACGCCTCGCTTGGACCGGAGCAAAGCTTACGAAGGTCACCATCGGCGACAACCTCTATGGTAACGACGGTAACGATACGTACTTCTATGAGAAGGGCGACGGTGTTGATCTGATCTGGGACTTTAGGCCTGACGATGACACAGTCGTGCTCGGCTACAGCTCGAAGGAAATCATAGGCGCTACGTATGTACGTGGGGTCACGAACCGCATCGAAACCCAAAGTCATGATAAGATCGCGCTGATCCTGGGCAAGGGCGATAAAGTACACGATGCGATCGTCATCAACGACTTCGGGGGTCTCAGGGAGAGCGACCGCAAGGCGTTCGTCTTTGCTGACGGCGTAACGCTGTCCATGCGAGAGCTTCTTGCTCTGACGGAGACGGCACCAGTGGCAACGGCGCTTCCCGCAACATGGACGGGAGTGGCTGGCAGCGCGAAGAGGCCGGCCGGTCGGGCCGTCAACTCGGTCGACCTGTTCGGCAGCAATGATGCCGACACCCTGCTCGGGCGGGCGGGTGACGATCGCCTTTATGGAAACGAAGGCTTCAATCAGCTCAACGGCAATGATGGCTACGATGAGCTTTACGGCGGCAATGTCAGCGACGTCATGATAGGCGGCAAGGGCGACGATCTCGGCTACGGGAATGGGGGCGCAGACACCGTCATCGGAGGTGTCGGCTCCGATAAGCTCTATGGCGCGGGCGGCGCGGATATCATCTACGGCGACACCGATGGCGCCGAGGACGGCCGTGATATCTCGCATGGGAAATACAATTTCAAGTTCGGCTTGGACCTGGGAAGTAAGTATCGCGATCTTTTCAAATCGGCAGAGCCAGTCAATGGCATCGAAGTATCCGCCAGCCCCCTCGCCATCGGACAGGGCAAGAACTGGTGGGGAGGCTTTGAGATCACTCTGACGATCACTGCCGACGCAAGCCTTGCGGGTTGGAGCCTGTTCCTCAACAGCGCTTATGAGATTACCTCGGTCTGGGGCGCCGAAATGTCCAAACTTCAGGGTGGCAACACCAGCGCTCTATATCAGTTGAAGAACGCTCCCTGGAACGGCAGCCTTGCAATGGGGCAGACGACCACCGTTGGCTTTACGGTGCGCACCCCATTCAACGCAGTTATCGATGACGCGAGCCTGCTTCTGAAAGGCCTCAAGATCGGCCGCGAAGCTACTCTGGATGCGGAAGTCGCGGGCGCTCTCAGCTTTATCAATGAGAAGCTGAGCAAGATGCCACAGATCACGGCGTCCGACGATTATACGCTCACGGGAACTACAGCGAAGCTGGTTGCAGTCAGCGGAAACAAGGCGATCGATCTGGTCGGCAACAAACTCGGCAATGTCATCATTGGCAACGACGGAACAAACGAGATTGCTGGCCGAGCAGGCAAAGATGTTCTGACTGGCAAAAAGGGCAAAGATTCCTTTGTCTTCGACAGCAAGCTATCAAAAGCAAACGTGGACAAAATCACGGACTTCAAGGTGGCAGACGATAGCTTCCTGCTGGAAAACGCCCTCTTCACGAAAGTGGGCAAGGGCTCGGATGCAAAGCCCGGCAAGCTCAAGAAGGCGTTCTTCACCATCGGCGACGGCGCTAAGGATGAAAACGATTATATCATCTACAACAAGCAGACGGGTGATCTCTCCTACGACGCGGACGGCTCCGGCGACGGCAATGCCGTCGTGTTTGCGACAATTTCTAAGAGTCGGTCCGAGCGATTCATGAGCTTTGACAAAGCCTTGCGATCCTGCGGGTCATGAGCCGGATCATGGCGAGTT
>NZ_JAEQMY010000043.1 GCF_016743775.1 Microvirga aerilata
CAGTTGATCGGCCCAGCGGTGGGCCTCGCTTGCATGCGTCATGGCGCGACACCTCCGTGTCTAAGACAACGCACAAGCCCCGGCTGTAGTACTAGAGCAGGTTCGACTTAGACAGGCTCATATCCGCAGTTCCTGATGTAGTTCTGGCACTCATTTGGCTCGAAGGCGTCAAGCAGTTCTCCGATGGTGGTCCAGAGCGCCTCCTTGGTGCGGGTGCCTGCCTTGCGCAGGAGCGCCTTGAGCTTGGCGAACAGCTGCTCGATCGGGTTCAGGTCGGGCGAGTACGGCGGCAGGTACAGCAAGCTGGCCCCGACCGCTCGGATCGCCTCCTCAACGCCCGCCACCTTATGAGCTGCCAGATTGTCGAGCACGACCACATCGCCAGGCGAGAGGGCTGGTGCCAGCATCTGCTCGACATAAGCGCGGAAGACCTCGCCCCGCATGGGCCCGTCCACCACGAGCGGAGCGATGATCCCGTTCTCCCGCAGGCCGGCCACAAAGGTGGTGGTGAGCCAGTGCCCGTGCGGCACCGCATCGACCACCCGCTGTCCGCGCGGCGCCCTGCCGTAGCGCCGGGTCATGTTGGTGGCCGTGCCGGTCTCGTCCAGGAACACAAAGCGGCTGGCATCCATGAAGCGCTGCCACACCCGAAAGCGGCGGCGCTCCTGGGCTACGTCCGGCCGGTCCTGCTCGGCCGCCCGGAGCGTCTTTTTTGTGCGTCAGGTGCATGCGCTTGAGCATCAGGTGAATGGTCGAGAGCGCCTGCACCACGATCCCGCGGGCGCGCAGTTCGGCTTGGATCTCGGCCAGCGTGATGCCGGACTTAGCGTCCACCAGGGAGCGCAGCAGATCCTGATGCGGCTCGAGGACCGGACGACGATGGCCGCCGATCCGCTCTGGGGTGACCGAGCCGGTCTGGCGCAGCCGCCGCATCAGCTTCACGGCCGCCGACGGGCTGACCTCATAACGAGCGGCCGCCTGGCGGATCGAGCTGCCCTTCTCAACAGCGCGAACGATGCGCCGGCGCAGGTCCTGCGACAACGGTGTAGTCATGGCGAGCCTCTGTCTCACGCCCCTGACCTCCATCGAGTCAGACTTCCCGATTCCGTTCAACCCCAAACCGCTCTAGCTCTACGCTAAATTATGGATCCCGAAACTTACGCTCTTCCGACTACAGCTAAAATTCAGTTGCCGCATCGGCTGCAAATTAGATTAGCCCCCTTCCCCCGGAAATGTCCGAGTTCTGCTACTGCTGATATTAAGCACATCTCCCGCAAGGGCTCGCTCTGGACGCCGACCATGCAATTCAAAAATCAATAAAGACATTTTATAACTCATGCGCCCAGGAAAGGAGCGGTGGCGCAAATTCAGGTTGATATGCCTACAACGCATAGGTCATGTGTGCTGACCTATCTACCGCGCAGCAGCATAAGAATTATCTATTCATCATAGGAGGCTTATTGAACGCCTCTGTAGAGGGATAAGAATTATGCTCGTAACAGCAATCCTCCGCCTCGTGATGCGCGTCGTTAATGCAACTGCCTACGCGAACCAGCTCAGGGCCGAACGTGTTCTGAATGCGCATCTCGCACGCGCTGGCAACAAGCTCGACTGAGAGCGCAAGTAAGCCATAAAGGCAAGATTCCGCAGTCTCTGCGAAGCAACTCACAGCCCTGCCTGTCACGGCGCGTTGCGACTATCAGCGACAACTAGGCTACATTCCTGTGACCGGAGAGACCCGATACGAAGTCGTTCCAAGCACGAAGAGCCGCCCCCTCCGCTTCAGCTGCCGACCCGCACGGTTCTGACAAAGGGCCCTGTGGTGCGACTTCGCTCTCGCAACTGAGGCAGAGAAAATGCGCCTCGTACTGCCCATATAATTCGAGGCAGTTGATCCCTAATTCGGCGCTTCTGCACACTGGGCATGGCTTAGGCTCAGTCATTGTCGTTCCACTCTACCGTTAATACGGACATTGCGGATTAGGGATGCACTAATCTACACGCATGAGATTGTCGCTCGTGCCTTTCCGAGGCTCTCACTCGCTGATGTTGAGGATCGAAATCTTCGACTCTTCCCGACGCCATAACCAGTAACACTCCTGAATAGCCTCACGAGCGAGCTCCGGCTCGCGATCCCTTAGGGCTTGCACGAGTGCCCGGTACGCTTCGACGTTTCGCTCGAACGCACCGCGGACCATGGAGATGATCCTGACCTTGTTCGCAATCACAGATCGGATGACGGACGAGAGGCCATCGATGACGATGACGATTACAGGGTTGCGGCACGCCCTGGCGAGGCTGGCGTGAAGCTCGAACTGGAGCTCAACCACATCTTCCAAGGAGTCCGATGCAGCGATCTGGTCGATGAGATCCTCGAGGGCCTCAAGATCAGCAGTGCTGGCCTGGATCGCGGCGGCTCCTGCCATCTCTCGACCAATCATTTCCATGGCGTTCTGGATCTGATCAATCGAGATGAACCCGAGCTTCAGAGCAACGCCGAAATAGAACTGCAGGAACCGCGAGTTCGGGAGCGCCAGATAGGTCCCGCTGCCTTGGACGCGCTGGAGCAAGCCGAGCGTCTCCAGAACGGTCAGCCGATCCCGCAAAGTCGGGCGCTGAATGCCGAGTTGATCGGCCAGCTCACGCTCGGTGGGGAGCTTGATTCGTCCGCTGCTGTCGGGCCTCAGCTCCATCGCGATGTCGATGACGCGCGCAAGGATATCGTCTTCGCCGTCCGTCATATGAAACCGTAGTTCCTTTTACCCAGTGGCTCGCACCCCAAGCCGGGGCCGTGCCTCTTCATCCGCGTACGGGCCAGAACTACGATCTGCGAGAGCATGCATCAAGTCGCACAGTTGTGGGTAAGCTGCGTCAAAGATCGTGAACATGCGGTCGTAGGTCTCGATTGTCCGTTGGGACCCGGGCCTGATCGCTGTTGCGTTGGCCGAGATCAACGGAAGCTCCCTATCGTCACTGCCCGTGAACAGCCCTGCCGCTATGGCACCAAGCAGGCCCGCTCCCAGTGCCGCAGCATCAGGCATATCAGACATGATATAGTCGAGCTTCAGGACGTCCGCCTTCATCTGCCCCCAGAACTTGTTCCGCGCTCCGCCGCCCACACTGAGCATGCGCTCAGGGCGCTTGCCCCATTTGGCGGAACCCCGTTCCAGAATCTGCCGAAGGCCGAACGTCGTGCCCTCAAAGACGGCGCGGACCATATCCTGTCGGCTGTGTCGGAGGAGAAGCCCGAGCCAGCTGCCGCTCGCCTCTGCATCCCAGATGGGGCTCCGCTCGCCGGCAAGGTAGGGCAGGAACAAGAGACCGTTGGCTCCTGGAACCGACTCCTGCGCCAGGCGCTCCAGTTCGGCAAGAGTCTTGAGCTCCGGCCAGACCTTGTTGTTGAGCCACCCGAACGCACCGCCCAGCGTCGACATTGCCCCATGGGCGAGCCAGCGGCCGGGCACGATATGATGGCGATGCAGGAACGACGGCTCGAAGTCCGGACGGTCAAGGCAGAAGGTAATGACCCCGGACGTGCCGACGGATTCGAAAACCTCGCCGCTGTCCATCAAGCCAACCGCAAAGGAAGCCGCTGCCGTGTCGGCAGCGCCGAGCGCTACGGGAATGCCGGCCGGAACTCCAGTCAGGATGGAGGCTTCATCCGTCACTCGACCGATCATATCGGTGCAGCTACTAATTTCTGGCAGAATAGCCGCATCGAGTCCCCATCGAGCTAGAAGGTCGCGACTCCACGACGGCTCGGGATCAGCAATACGCATCAGACCCGAGTAAGACGCTTGGGTCGGCTCGATGCCGTCCTGGCCACTTAGTCGGCGAGCCAGGAAACCGTTAAGCATGGTAACCCGCTGCACTTTTGCCCAAGCACCCGGTTCATTCTCACGGATCCAGGCCAGGTTGGCTGCCCAGCAAGTAGACGTGCTAGCCCGGTTGCCGGTCTGCTGCACATCTGCTTCAGCATCGGCACCAACTACCTTTTCAAGACCTGCTTGGGCCCGGCCATCGAGGTAAAGGATGCCCGGCCGTATTACCTGCCCCCCCTCGTCAAGAAGGATGGTCGTCGGGCAAGTTGTGGCAAGCCCAATCGAGATTATCGTTGGGACGCGGGCGGCAACCTCCCGAATAGCATCGGCGGTGGCCGCCCAATAGCGGTCGAGGTCGATTTCGGCCCAGAGCGGATAAGGTGTGACCACGGGAACCGCCCGGTGTGCCTTCGCAACCAAGCGGCCTTCGCGCGTGAAGGCACAAACCTTGATCCCGCTCGTTCCAGCATCGACCCCGAGGAAGGCTTCAGTCATTGCGGATTGCTACCTTAAGCGCCCGCCCACTCTCTGCCTCCTTCAGCGCCTCGACAGCATCCGCCAATCCGAAGCGATGGGTGACAAGCGAGTTGGCATCGATGAGCCCGCCTGCGAGCAGGTTGAGAGCCGTCTCATAATCTTGCCGACGCAGCGCGCTGGCTCCGGTCACGACGATCTCGTTGTAGTGCACGAGATTGACGTCGAACGTCGCCATGTCGCCCGCCGAGAACCCCGCGAAGAGGTTGACGCGGCCACCCTTACGCACGAGCTTCAGCGCCTCGTTGGCAAGTGCCGGAACGCCGATGGCCAAGATCGCCACATCCGCGCCGAGTCCGTCAGTCACCCCGCGGATTACCCCTGCCAAATCCTCCTTGGTCGGATCGCAGGCGATGTCGACGCCGCGCTCGAGGGCAGCCTCGCGGCGCATCTGGTTGGGCTCGCTGACGATAACCAGTCGTGCCCCGGCCCGACGCGCAAGCGCCGCATGCATGAGGCCGATCGGCCCTGCCCCGAGGATGACCACCACGTCACCGAGTTCAACGCCGACATTGCGCAAACCATTGATGCAACACGCCAGAGGTTCCGCCAGAGCCGCCGCCTCGAACGGCATCCCCTGCGGGATACGGACTGCGTTGCCGGACTCAAGCGCCAGCGCCGGCACCTTCAGGTACTCGGCATAGGCCCCATCGAACTCGTATCCGATGGCCTGACGGTTCTGGCAGACATTCTCCCGGCCGGTCTTGCAATAGGCGCATTTGCGGCAGGGAATGACAGGATTAACTGACACCGGGTCGCCGCAGGAGAACTGCGAGACGCCGGCTCCCACTTCAACCACCTCGCCCGCGAACTCGTGGCCGAGAACGGACGGGAAGCGGACGCCCTTGGTTTTGCGGCCACGCAGGATGCGGATATCTGTCCCGCACACAGTCGCGGCCCTCACCTTCAGGATCAGCTCACCGGGTCCGGCGGATGGGGTTGCAACATCCTGCAAGACGACGTCGTCGGGAGCGCGAAGAACTGCTGCCTTCATTTCTGGAGATCCTTCTCTTCTTCAAGGGCGCGCTCGTAAACTTTGAGAGCTCCTTCGACGCTGGCGTCATCGTGCATCAAAGCGGACAAGGATTTAATAACGGCGGAGGTATGCGGGTGCGACCACACGAAGCGGCCATAGGTAACGCCGCGCATACCGACATCAAGTGCCTGGCGGGTCATACGCAAATAGTCCTCCAGAGTCTCGCCCATCTCGCCACCAGCCAGAGCCACGATGGACGGGCAGGCATCCACCACCGAGCGGAAGCTCTCGGCAGAACCGGACCACATGGTTTTGATGATGTCGACGCCAAGCTCGGCGCCAGCGCGCACCGCGTAGGCCAACACCTCAGCGTCGTGCTGATCCTTGATCAGCGCGCCCTTCGGATAGATGTGCGCAACAAGCGGCATGCCGGCCGAAGCTGCTTCCTTGGAGATCTTGCCAAGGAATGTCAGCTGCTGGGCTTGGTCGGGGCCGCCGACGATGCAGCCCACCGAAATGGCGTCAGCACCAAAGCGCACCGCTTCCTCCACGTCCGCAACGGGCGTGTCATACGTCGGATGGTACTGCACGGAATAGGCGCTAGCCTTCAAGATGATCGAGGCCTGGCCTGCATAGGGTGCGAACACCTTCTCGGCGATGCCCTTGTGCATGGTGATACCGTCAGGCTTGCCGGCTACAACCTTGCGCATAACGGAGCGGATGTCCACGAGTCCGGGCATCATCCCGCGGGTGATCGGATGGTCAACCGTGATGGCGAGCATGCGGCCAGACTTGGGATTCACGATCCGGTTCAGACGAACTTCTTTCCCGAGAAACATAGAGGCTCCTTAATGCAGGTCGGATGTTGCCGACAAAACTGGGGTGAAATTTGGTTATACCAATTATTGCGCGCCTACAAGAGAAAACATTAATTGGTTGTACCAATTTTACGCTACTAGGTTCCTGGGTTTACCGGCCCGAAATAGCTCGATGTTCTCAAACAGCTGGTCCGTGAGCCCCTGGACAGCCTCGCTGCTCGCCCAAGCCACGTGCGGCGTAAGGATAAAGTCGGGTCGGTCCAGCAGGCGTATGAATGGGTGATCCGCAGCTGGCGGCTCCGCCGTGACCACATCAAAGGCGGCGCCAGAGATGTGTCCGGCTGTGAGCGCATCCGCCAGGGCAGCCTCGTCCACCAGCCCTCCGCGGGCCGTGTTGATGAGCAAGGGCCGACGCTCCATGAGGGCGAATTCCGGAGCGGCGATCATGTTGCGGGTCGACGGCATCAGCGGAGAATGCAGCGTGATGACGTCGCTCTGGCGCAGCACATCCTCGAAAGGGGTGTAGAGCGGACCCATGCCGGTTGAGCCTTTGTAGGCGGAGAACAGCACTCGCATGCCGAAGCCGCGGGCGATGTCGGCGACCGCCTGTCCAAGCACGCCATCGCCAATGATGCCGAGGGTCGAGCCGGCGAGATCGCGAATTGGATAATCGAAGAAGCAGAACTGACCCGCCTCCTGCCATCGGCCTCGGCGAACAGCATCCGCATAAGCTAGGATGCTGCGCCGCAGGGCGAGAATCAGCGCGAAAGTGTGTTCGGGCACAGTGTTCACCGCATAATTGCGGATGTTGCACACGGAAATGCCGCGCTCCTGGCAGGCTGCGACGTCGACAACGTCGTACCCGGTGGCTGCAACAGCGACGAGCTTGAGGTTGCGTGCCTGCGCGATGGCATCGCGTCTTACCGGTGCCTTGTTGGTGATGACGATATCAGCATCAGCAATGCGCGGGCCCACATCGCCCGGAGTGGTCTTGCCATAGGTGATAAGTTCATGGGGGAAAGACAGCGTCCGCAGCTGCGTTTCTGGAGAGAGCGTCTCTCGATCGAGGAACACAATGCGGGCCGGCGCGCCGGGCATGGCTTCAGTCATACGACACCACTTTCTGCGAGTCGGTTGTGGCGATCTATGCGCGGCATGTGAGGTCTGGATCCGCCTCGACAAACCGCCTTCCATCATCGCCAGGAAATGCAAAGGGCCAGATGTTGATACACCCTGCCCTTTCTTAAACTGTTACCGTCAATAGAGCCCGAGGAGCCTGATTGGCCCCAGGGTCAAGACTGGAAACAGGACCAGCGCCAGGATCGCGGCAGTCAGGATCCCAACCGGGATCATAGATCCGCGAATAACGTCCTCAATCCGCATTTTCGCCACTTGAGCCACAGCGAACAGACAGACACCAACCGGCGGGGTGACGAGGCCGAGCGTGAGGGTGATTACGGTCACGATCAAGAAGTGCATCGGGTCGATGCCCATTTTAAGTGCCGGAGGTAGCAGCACGGGTATCAAGATGAACATGGCCGCAATCGCATCCATGAACATCCCAACCACGATGAGGAACAGGAAGATTAGGAACAGCGCCATGGTCGGGCCGGTGCTGATGCTGGCCAGGAAATTGGCGACCTGGACCGGCAGGCCGTCGAAGGCGAACACCCAGGCAGCGAGCTTCGCGGTTGCGGCAATGAACAGAATCGTCCCAGAGGCCCGGGCCGTCTCGACCAGGATATTCCATATCTCTGCTGGAGGAATTGAGCGATAAACGATGACTGACAGGAACATCGTATAGAGCACTGCGATGGCGGCGGCTTCCGTGGGCGTGAAGAAGCCATTGACGATGCCGCCGAGTAGGATGATTGGTGTCAGCATCGGCAGGATAGCGCCAAGCCCAGTTGTCACAACCAAGCGGAGATTAAACGGAGTCGGTGGATTATAGCCGTAGTGCACAGCGTAGAAATGGTTGAACACCATGAACACGAAGGCGATGAACAGGCCTGGGATCAGGCCAGCCACCAGCAGCGTGCCGATGGACACGTTTGCAATCGAGCCTGCGATCACGACCAGGATGGATGGCGGGATGATGGAGGACAGCGTCGAGGTGACGAGCGTCATGCCGACCGCGTAGCTCTTGGGAAAGCCATGCCGCTCCATAGCTTTAATCTCAATCGCGCCGACAGAAGCGATGTCGGCAACGGACGATCCGGAGATGCCGCCGAAGATCACCGAGGAAACCACGTTTACGTGGCCGAGGCCGCCGGGCATCCAGCCGACCATCGCCTCGGCGAAGTCGAAGATACGCTCGGCCACACGCCCCCGCTCCATGAAGTGCCCGACCAGGATGAAGAGCGGCACGGCCACAAGCAGGAAGGAGTTCATCGCCGAGAACATGCTCTGCGAGAGGAGATCGATCGGGGTGGACGTGAACATCATGATGGCCGCCACGCTAGCCAGGCCGAGCGCCACCGCCAAAGGAACACCAAGGGCAGACAACCCCAGGAAGAGAAGAAGAAGCGCAATGCTCACGGCGTATGTCCTTTCGAAACAAAGACATCAGGCTCGTCGAGGTCAACCCGCGGCGCGCCAACCTCCGGAAGCGCAATGAGATCGCGCTTCGTCTTCAGCGACTCAACGATGGCCAAGACAGCTAGAATTGCCGAGATGGGCATGATGAGGCCGATCACCCACATCGGGATGGCGAGCGTCGCCGCCTCCTCGCTCATCATGATTTGCTGGCGAACGAGGCTAAGGCCAGTCCACCCCATGATGCCGAAGAACAGAACGGATGAGACAACATAAATTGGCACCGCCAATCGCCGGAACAGGCGTGGCGCCGCAGCGATGAACACCACAACGCGGGCACTTTCAACGGTGCGGAAGCCCGCGGCGAGGCCCAGGAAGACCATCCAGACAAAGAGAAAGCGAGTGGCCTCCTCAGACCAGGAGACAGGCTGTCCGATCAAGCGGCTTACAATCTGTACGACTACGACAATCAGGATCCCGGCTGCCGTGGCGCCAGCTGCAAAATCGGCGGTGAGCTTGACAAAGCGGCCGAGCAAAGACGGTTGTTGAGCCATGGGGCTTCACCTCTCAGATGGATCCTGGCCGCAGGATCGCGACCAGGATGCCCTGTAGGACTGTCTTACTACTTGCTGACGGCCGCGATGGTGCGGTCGAAGAAGGTCTGATCCTTCACGAGCTTGGCGAAGGTCGGGAACAGCTCCTTGGCGACGTCTACGAAAGCCTTCTGTTGCTCAGGGGTGAGGCGGTCGACCTTCATGCCCTTCTCGGTCAGCGCTGCGATCGACTTGCCCTCGTCTGCAGCGTCGTTTTCCACTTTCCAAGCCTCGGCCTCAACAGCCGCTTCTTTGATCGACTTCTTCTGGTCTTCAGGGAGCGCGTTGTACTTAGCGGGGTTAATTCCCAGGACCCAACCATCCGCCATATGGTTTGTCATGGTGACGAAGGATTGCACTTCATAGAACTTAGCCGTGACCGGGATGTTGATCGGGTTTTCCTGGCCATCAATGACCTTCAGCTGCAGGGCATTGTAAACCTCTGCAAACGCCATTGGGGTTGGGGCAGCGCCCATCTTCTTGAAGAACTCGACCCAAAGCGGATTGTTGGGCACGCGAAACTTCATGCCGGCCAGATCCTGCGGGCCCGTGATCGGCTTGCGGGAATTGGTCATCTGGCGGAACGGACGCGGCCACAGGCCGAGACCTTGAATACCGATCTTGTTAAGGTCAGCGATCAGCTCCTGCCCCAGTGGCCCGGACAGGTATGTGCGGAGCTGGGCTGTATCGGTGAAGAGGTACGGAACTGAAATCGCCGTGAACTTCGGGTTGAAGTTGGCATAGAGCGACGTCGAGAGCAGCAGCATGTCGAGCGAGCCACCTGAAAGCTGCTTCACTGCAGCTGAGGGATCGCCGCCATACAGCTGGCCATTCGGGAACACCTTGATCGTCACCTTGCCGCCTGTCTTCTGCGACACTAGCTCGGCAAACTTGTTGGCGGCGAGAGTGATCTCAGAATTATCCGGATCAGGCGTTGAGAGAGTAAAATTGGTCTGAGCACTCGCTGCCGTCGCAGCAATCATTACAGCGGCTGTGGCCAAGCCACGAATCATCGACTTCAGCATTCTTGTCTCCTCCATGGAAATGTTACGATGTTTTTATTGGTTATACCAAAAAGTTAGCCGAATGCGCAGCGGATGGCAAGCGTTGTCTGAATTGGCATAACCAATTATCACTCATGACAATGGTCGGGTGAAATGTCCTGACCTCCTCTTGCCAAGCGTGGCAGGATTTGGAGGCGTCGGGGCAAGTCCAGCAGATCTGAGGTGGCGGCTGAAAGCTTAGCTTGTGGGAAGGGGCATAAAGTTGCGCTTGCCCGGTCGCATTTGGAGAGCGAAGCTGGATCACCCGAGCATTTCTCATAGACAGGGCTCTGACGCGATGACGACGATCACGGACCTCCCGGAGTGGCACGCGCTGCAGGCGCATTCTAATGGCATGCGCAATCTTCATCTGCGCGATCTGTTCGCCCAAGACCCGCAGCGTTTTAATCAGTTCTCGCTCCGGATTGAGGATCTCCTGCTCGACTACTCCAAGCACCGGATCACAACTGAGACCATGACGCTTCTGCTCGACTTGGCCAGGGCCGCGGATGTGGAGAGCTGGCGGGACAGGATGTTCGCGGGGGAGAAGATCAACAGCACCGAGAATCGAGCCGTGCTGCACGTCGCGTTGCGCAACCGCGTAGAACGATCAATCCTTGTCGATGGCACCGACGTCATGCCAGAGATCGCGGCTGTGTTGAGGAAGATGCGGCTCTTCTCAGAGCGGGTCAGGAGCGGCGCCTGGCGCGGGGCGACGGGCGAGGCCATCACAGATGTAGTCAATATCGGCATCGGTGGCTCCGACCTCGGCCCTGTCATGGCTTGCGAGGCGCTGAAGCCGTATCAACGCCCGGACTTGAGGCCACATTTCGTGTCCAATGTCGACGCGGCCCATCTCTCCCACACCCTCGCTCGGCTCGATCCTGCACGCACGCTGTTCATCGTGGCATCGAAGACCTTCACGACACAGGAGACGATGACTAACGCTGCCAGCGCTCGATCATGGCTGACTAATGCCTTAGGCGAGGACGCGGTGGCGAAACACTTCGTCGCCGTCTCGACCAACGCTACCGAGGTGGCGCGATTTGGCATCGATACGACGAACATGTTCGAGTTCTGGGACTGGGTTGGCGGACGCTACAGCCTCTGGTCCGCTGTCGGCCTGCCAATCGTGCTGGCCGTCGGGTTCGACCACTTCATTGAGCTGCTGGGGGGCGCCCATGAAATAGATGAGCATTTCCGCGGCGCTCCCCTTGAGCAGAATATGCCCGTAATCATGGGGCTACTTGGCGTCTGGTACCGCAATTTCTTGGGCGCCTCGACCCTCGCCCTGCTGCCTTACGACCAGCACCTCGTTCGATTCGCCGCTTATTTCCAGCAAGGCGACATGGAGAGCAACGGCAAGTCCGTGCGCCGAGACGGCGCACGGGTGGATTATGATACGGGCCCGATCATCTGGGGTGAGCCGGGAACAAATGGTCAACACGCATTCTTTCAGCTTCTCCACCAAGGAACGGAGCTGGTACCGGCCGACTTTCTCGCGGCCGCCGAGAGCCAGACGCCCTTGGCAGATCATCATGAAAAGCTGCTCGCGAACTTCCTGGCGCAGACTGAGGCCCTCGCGTTTGGTAAGACGGCAGATGAAGTCCGAGCCGAACTTCGGGAGCGTGGCGTAACGGGTGAGGCCTTGGACGCCCTTGTGCCGCATAGGGTGTTCGAGGGAAACCGTCCTACGACCTCGATCCTTTACCACAAGCTGACGCCACGCCGTCTCGGCTCCCTGATTGCCCTCTACGAGCACAAGATCTTCGTTCAGGGCATCATCTGGGGCATCAACAGCTATGATCAGTGGGGCGTCGAACTCGGCAAGGAACTAGCATCAAGGATCCTGCCGGAGCTCCAAAGCCAGGAGACAGTGACAGGGCACGACAGCTCGACGAGCGGCCTGATCAACCACATCCAGCATCTTCGCAGGTCTACGCAGTAGGTTCGAATTTGCTAGGCCCGAATGCCATCAACGCACTACCAACCGTCCATGTTTTCACTAGCCTCCCAATCTGCCCGCTCAGCGAAGACAGATCAGTCAGCCCGCATTTTACCTTCCCACAAACAAACTCTGGCACGAGGTCAGTAATGTTAAACGATGCTGAAATTCTGCGAGCCCTGTTCGATGCGGCGCTGAACGCAGCTCTCCCAGAGGGAAAGTTCGATGGTAGGCTGCCGCCAAAACCATACGGGCGAACTATCGTCCTAGGCGCAGGAAAGGCCTCAGCGCGCATGGCAACAGCTTTTGAGGAAGCTTGGACGCGTGCGGGCGGAACCTGCGAAGGACTCGTGGTCAACGCGCGCGAGGTTGGCGCCTACTTTAAGAAAGCCATAGCGGATGCCGTGGGACACAACCGCTTCGTGGGCGAGGGTCCGCGGCGAAGGGCTGATGGCAGCCGTCGAGTTCGTGCGCGACCGAGACGACCGCGTCTTCTTCGATGCTTCCGAGAAGGTTGGCGCGCATCACGGCCGCCCTCTTGGAGAGAGGTGTGATCGGCCGCGCCATGCCACAAGGCGATATCTTAGGTTTCGCGGCGCCACTTTGCCTGACTAGGGAGGAGGCCGACACCATTGTTGCCGCTACGAAGGACGCAGTTGAGGCTGTGACGGCTACTCTCCATCCTATGCTTCCATGACGGGCAGACGAGCAATCTGCCCGTCATGAGCCTCATCATCGACAACAACGCAAAGTCGGGACCATTTGGGAGACGCCTACATGCTGATCGGAGTGCCGTCTGAGATCAAGGACAACGAAGCTCGCGTGGGGCTGATCCCCTCGTCCATCCATGAGCTGACCGCCCATGGCCATCGCGTCATGGTGCATTCCGGGGCAGGCCTCGGTTCAGGCTTTACCGATGAGGATTACCGACTCGCCGGAGCCGAGATGGTCAATGGCCCGGATGAAATTTTTTCGCAAGCCGAGATGGTGGTGAAGGTCAAGGAACCTCAAGCAGAGGAGCGTAAGCGACTGCGCTCGGGCCAGATCCTCTTCACCTACCTGCATCTCGCGCCGGACCCGGAGCAGACCAGCGATCTGATGGACTCGAAGGCTGTCTGCATTGCCTATGAAACCGTCACCTCGCCTTCAGGCGCGCTTCCCCTTCTGACGCCCATGTCCGAAGTCGCGGGGCGGCTCGCGCCGCAGGTCGGAGCCCATGCGCTCGAAAAAGCGCAGGGCGGACGTGGCATCCTGCTGGGTGGAGTTCCGGGCGTGCCCGCGGCTTCCGTGGTCATTCTAGGCGGAGGTGTCTCAGGCACTCACGCCACCACGATTGCCGTCGGCATGGGGGCGCAGGTCACTGTCGTCGACCGCTCGCCGGATGTTCTGAGGCGTCTCTCGAGCCAGTTCGGCAATGCGATCTCTACTGTCTATTCCACGCGTGCCGCAATTGCAGAGCTTGCGCGTGAAGCCGATCTCATGATCGGCGCGGTGCTTATTCCCGGCGCCGCCGCACCGAAGCTGTTGAACCGCGATGTGCTGCGCACCATGAAGAAGGGCTCGGTTCTCGTGGATATCGCGATCGACCAGGGCGGTTGCTTCGAGACATCCCACCCCACCACACATTCGAGCCCAACCTATGTCGTGGACGACGTGATTCATTATTGCGTTGCAAACATGCCGGGTGCGGTGGCCCGCACGTCTACCTTGGCGCTCAACAACGCAACGCTGCCGTTCGTGCTGGCTATCGCCGACAAGGGATGGCGCGAGGCGCTGTCGCAGGACTCTCATCTGCTCGCTGGCTTGAACGTGTGCGCCGGCAAGATTACCTGCCAACCCGTTGCGGAGGCACAGAACCTTCCCTACACGCCAGCCCAGACGATTCTGGGCGATGGGAACGGGTAAGCGGCTGAGTGTCTGACAAGACGACGTGGAATGATCCCGCTCATGTGCGCTCAGCTCTGGATATTTGATGCCCGATGATTTCAACTGAACCTTCAGATGCTCCAATTCCGGGAAAGGCGCCTGCTTTGACGAATTCGGCTCTGCAAACTGAAACCTCACTGAGGGGTGCTCTTTCCGAAACCCAGCGCAACCACATTCTCGCCGCTGTCGACATGGCTTTCGAAAGCCAAGTTAGCTTCCTGTCGGACCTGATCCGCTGCGCCTCGTTGCGGGAGCACGAAGCGGAGGTCCAACAACTCGTCGAAGCGACGCTGTTAGATCGTGGATATGACGTCCAGCGTCAGATGCTTGATCAAGCCTTGATCGGCAAGCATCCGGCTTTCTCGCCAGCGACGATTGGCTATGAGAATTCCTGGAACGTGATCGCGCTCCACAACCCTGCGATCATTCAAGGACGATCCCTCATCCTGAACGCTCATGTCGACATCGTGCCCACAGGCGATCCGAAGCGGTGGCAATATCCGCCTTTCGAGCCGTGGCGGGACGGCGAGTGGCTCTATGGCCGCGGCTCCGGAGACATGAAAGCGGGCCTGTCCGCTGTGATCTTTGCGCTCGATGCGATCAGGGCCGCGGGGCTCGAACTGACGGCCCCTGTCCAGATCCATTCGGTCGTGGAGGAGGAGATCACCGGTAATGGAGCCGCGATGGCGTTGGCCAGCGGCAAAGTTGCCGACGCGGTCCTGATCCCGGAGCCAACCGACGAAAAGCTTGTTCGGGCAAATTCCGGCGTGATCAAGTTCGCCATCACGATCAACGGCACTCCTGCCCACCCACGCGAAGTGAGTGGCGGCGTGAGCGCGCTCGACGCAGCAATACGGCTCATTAAGCGTTTGCGTCACCTCGAGACCCGCTGGAACGAGGAACGGACGACAAAGCCGTTCTTCGACGACGTGGACAATCCCGCCGCCCTAACGATTGGGACAATCAATGGGGGCGAGTGGATCGCATCCGTTCCATCGTGCTGCCGGTTTGAGGGGCGCATTGGCTTTTATCCCGGCGACAACCCGCAGGAGCGCGTCAAGGAATTTGAGGCCTTTGTCGCAACGGCGGCGGCGGGCGACCCCCTGCTGCAACGCTGCCCACTGCCTACTGTGGATTGGGTCGGTGTCTTACATGCCGGCTACACCCTTGCCCCTGGGTCAGAAGCCGAGGCAGTCCTTTCCGAGGCCCACGCAGGGGCCAATGCGCCCGATGGTACGCCACTGCAGGCCTACGTTATGGCGTGCTACCTGGATGCCGCCGTGTATTCGGTCCACGCGGGCATACCATCGCTGGTCTACGGTCCGATCGCAGAGAACATCCATGCCATCGATGAACGAGTGTCTCTTCCCTCATTGCGCCGCGTGACCAAGGCAATTGCTCTGTTCGCGGCGTCGTGGTGCGGGGTTCGCCGTGTAGAGACGACGCATCAAATCTCTGCCGCAGGTGTTGATACCTGAACTTTCGATAAGAGGCCTCGTTGGAGGGACTAAAGCTCGGCAATTCCGAGAGGATGTGCCAGACGTTGCCATGCCTGCGTAAGGCGCGTTTAGTGTTACCAGCTGCATCTCCTCCCCTACAGAGAGGTTTTCGATGAGCTCGCCTTATTCAGATTACTGAGATTGAAGAATTCAGGAGATCGGTCACAAGCATATGCCCCGGCGCGTGAGTGATACAGAATTCTGGTTGGATATTTGCGATGACAGACTGAGGCGTGACCCCGCAGGCCCAGAAGACCGGGATTTCACCCTCGCGGATCTCGACCGGGTCACCGTAATCCGGATTGTTGATATCCGCGATACCGATCAATGAAGGATCTCCCAGGTGTACCGGAGCACCATGAACTGAAGGAAAGCGAGATGTAACCTGAACCGCGCGAATCGCATCGGCTGCCTTCAATGGGCGCATGGATACGACGAGCGGTCCTGAGAAAGGGCCCGTTGCGACTGTAGGAACGTTCGTCCGGTACATCGGGACATTGCAGCCCTGCTCAATGTGGCGCACCGGCAAGCCATCAGCCAGCATGGCCTCTTCGAAGGAAAACGAGCAGCCGATCAAGAAAGCCACCAGCTTCTCGTTCCACAGGTCTCGAATGTCGACAGGCTCCGATACGAGCTCGCCATTCCGCCATACTCGGTAGCGAGGCACATCAGTGCGAATATCAATATCCCGCCCTAGTTCAGGCAATGACGGATCGCCTGTCTCGGAAACGGCAATAAGTGGGCATGGTTTGGGGTTACGCTGGCAGAACCGCAGGAAGTCGTGCGCCAGTTCCTCTGGAAGGATAGCGAGATTGGCCTGAACATGCCCTGGAGCGAGGTTTGCGGTCGGGCCAGTTAGGATGCCACCGCGCGCGTCCAAGCGGGCTTGGTAGGCAGCACCAACGTTGATCGTTACAGACATCCTTTGGTCCTTCTGCCAGTGTGTGATTTACACCTGCTTCGGTGAGAGCAGGGCTTCGACTGCCATACCAATGGCAAGAACCCTGCGATCGGAACCCGCAGGCCCAGCGATCATCAGCCCTACAGGAGCTTCGCCGAGTGCGTGGCACGGCACGGACAGAGCGGCGCCATCAAGAAAGTTGATCAGCGTCGGATTACGCAGGATCAAGCCATTGGCAGCGTAGTAGACCTCGTCGCTCGCAGCGAGTTCTGCAATGGCGGGTGCGACAACAGGAACGGTTGGGAGAACCAGGGCATCGTAGCCTTCGATGCGTGCCTCCACGCCTGCTCTCCAGGTTCTGCGGGCTGCAAGCAGGTCGAGGTAGTCGGCGGCAGATATATCTTTGCCCCGCAGAATACGCGAGCCGACGCGCGGATCGTAGCGGTCGCCTGCACGACTGATCAGGTCCCGGTGCCAAGTCCACGCTTCGGCTGCAGTGAAACCTCCTTTGGAATTGATCGCGGCAAGGCCAACGAATTCTGGCACGGCGATCTCGTCAATCTGCGCACCGGCAGCCGAAAGAGTTGAGAGTGCCGCTTCGAAAGCACTCGCAACGTCCCTGTCCATTCCTTCAAGCGCGAGGGTTGTAGGGACTGCGAGCCGGAGCTTGCCGATGTCAGCTGGCTGCGGGAGCGGCTCCTCGTCACTAGCCATGATCGCGTCGAGGACAGCACAACACGCCACAGAGGGAGCAATAGCACCAATGGAATCGAGGCTGAATGAAAGTGGCAGAGCCCCGGTCAGCGGCACACGCTCTGCAGTCGGCTTGAATCCTACGAGACCACATAGTGCAGCGGGTATGCGAACTGACCCGCCAGTATCCGATCCAATTCCTGCAACTGCCATTCCGTCAGTCACGGATACCGCCGCCCCTGACGAAGAGCCGCCTGGAATACGCCCGGTTGTGCGATCCCAAGGATTGCGTGGAACATCGTAGTGCGGATTGAGGCCAAGACCCGAGTAAGCGAACTCGGTCATGTTTGTGCGTCCGACAATCACTGCGCCTGCAGCCCGAAGGCGCTTGACGACGACGGCGTCCTCCGCAGCCGCTGGCTCACCTGTACGAGCGAGAGATCCGGCCATAGTGACCTCGCCGGCAACATCGAACAGGTCTTTGATTGACACTGTCAGGCCATCGATAGCCGAGCGGACCAGACCGGCACTCCGCAGGATGTCAGAAGCCTGTGCGGCAGCACGAGCCTCATTTGTGTAAAGCTTGGTGAAAACACGCGAGCCCTCCCCATTCGGATCGGCGGCCCGGCTAAGCGCCTCCTCCGTGAGGGCCAATGACGTGGTGCTGCCGTCTAGAAGCGCTAGATGCTGTTCGTTCACTGTCGAAATCATGTCACATCAACCATCGTAGGGGGATGTATTGGAATATGGATCAAGCGATCTCCGGCAAAACTTCAATTTCATAGCTGTGGCTCAAAGTACGCCCGCGACGAGGGTCGAACAATTCCATGGTGAAAAAGGGTGCGGGCCGGATGCCCCCCTTTGCCCCAACCGTTCCGCAGACCATGCCTGTACCCTCAGGAAGCTCGGACTTGCCGGCAAAACCGGAGATCAGCTCAAGCGGCGGTCGGAGTGAGGCAAGCGTGCCCTCCTGATAGAGAACCCGTTCGCCATTCTCCTGGATGTAGGATCGAATAACAAGTTCATCCCAATATTCTGCAACGTCAGCATAGAGCCATGCCTCGGCAGCAACCGGCTTTGCACAGACCTGCTTCGACAGAGCAACGCTGTGGGTCTCGAGCTTACGGTCGGTATGATCGGAGGCAATGCTGACATAGAGCTCACCGCCTGCCAAAAACACGAATGTCTCCACTTCGCCAGATGACTGGTTACCCACAACCTGAATGCGCGAGGCCTGAGTCAGCTGGTTTTCCGCGACACGATAGTAAAGTGGAACGGAACTCGGTCGCGGCACACCGATCGCGAAGAGCTCTTCAATGTGATGCTCGATTGCATGCTGATCGCGACCAGCCCACCCGGCGACAATAAGTGAGGAAATCTCGACGTCGATTGTGTGGGATTCTGAGAGAGCTTCTGTTTTGAAAGAGAGTTTCATTGTAAGAGCACCTATTGAGTTGAAAAACGTTCGGCCGGCTGTGAAGGCTTAGCTGAAGACGCTCGGGAGCCAGAGTGCGAGGCCTGGGAAGAACGCTAGCAATGCGAGCAGAATGAACATTGCCAGGACGAACGGCAGCGAACCTGTGATGACAGCGCCCATTGATCCACTCTTGCGAATGCTTTGCACGACGAAGAGATTGAGTCCTACGGGTGGCGTAATCAGAGCCGCCTCAACCAAGACGATGATGACGATGCCGAGCCAGATCGGATCGTACCCAAGAGCGATCATTATCGGCGCAACGATCGGGATGGTGGTGATCATCATGGAGAGCGTCTCCATGAAGCATCCAAGCACCAAGTAGAAGATGATGATGACCAACAGCATCCATCCGGGCGAAACCCCGAGACCCGTGATTGAGCTGGTGATTGCGTCTGTGAGACCAGTGGCCGACATAATGAAGTTCAGGAAAGCCGCGCTGATCACGATCAGCATGATCATCGCGGTGGCCTTCATCGTGCCTTCGATAGACTCGCGTAGCATTGTTAAGGTCAATCGGCGGAACCATGCTGCGAGGATAAAGGCCCCTGTCACGCCGAGAGCCGCAGCCTCCGTCGGCGTGGCAAGACCGGCATAGATCGAACCCACGACGAGAAAGAAGATCCCGAGAGGAGGTGCAAGATGGACCAAGCTCTTAAAGCGCTCGCCCCAGGTGGCATGAATCTTGTGACCCCCCCAGGATGGCTTAGAGATACAGCTAACCACAATCACCAGCATGAACAGGCCGGCCAGCATAAAGCCAGGGATAATCCCCGCGAGATAGAGCCTAGGAACGGAAGAGTTGGTGAGGACGCCATAAATCACGAGATTGATCGACGGCGGAATGAGGATACCGAGGGTCCCACCTGCCGCAAGACTGCCGAGAAAAAGCGGCTCATTGTAGCCATACCGCTTGATCTGCGGGATCGCGACGGTTCCTACGGTAGCTGCGGTAGCGACACTCGATCCAGATGTCGCCGAGAACAAGGTCGAGGCGCCGATATTCGCATGCATCAGACCGCCGGGCAACCATGAGAGCCAGAGGCTCATGGCGCTGTACATTCTCTCAGCAAATCCAGCCCGCAGTAGAATCTCTCCCAACAAAATGAAGAGAGGCACCGCCACCAAAAGGAATTCATTGTTCGTGCTCCAGGCCAACTCGCCAATGGCACGTGTCAGCGGTAGCATAGAATACAATGGATCCAAGACCAACCCAAGCACGCCGAGAGCAGCGCCGACAGGGATGCTCAGACCGATTAGGACGAGCAGGAGGATGAGTGCAGTGGCAACCATATCGCCTTACCCCTTAACCATGCGCTCGCCCGCGGCGGCTTCTTCTTCGGCTTCTTCTTGGGTTGAGCGAACGCCTGCAATGGCTTTAACTTCGTCGATTCTACCTGTGACGAGCGCTACAGACGCCCGAACAAGCATGAGACCCAGCACTAGGCACAACCAGATCAGCCCCAACAGCCAAAGACCCTGCGGAATATAGAGGGGGGTTGCAAGCGGTGTGTTAGCAGCCGAGTTCTGAGTCCAAGAGGTGGCGGCAACGTCATAGGCATAATAGGTCAGCATCACCATGAAGACACCGAGCGTCACCACTGAGAGCCAATCCAGCACGGCCGACAGACGAACCGGCAGATACTGATAGAGCACGTCGACGCGCACATTCGCCCGTTGCAGGGTCGCAAATGCGAATGCCCATGAAGTGCTGATCGCGAACGCATAGCTCGACAGCTCATCGGCGCCCCCGGTAGTGAAGCCTAGGAATTTACGCGCGAGAACGTCGAAGGAGATCAGCAGCACACTGCCGATCGTCAGAGCACCGCCGAACCATACGGCCCAGCGGGACATATGCTCGGCTGCGCGGCTCAAGCCGCCAAGGAAGGAAGGGCGTACGGTTAGCGCCATGAGAAGTACCTTGCCAGCGCAAGAGCGCCGCATTGGATCAGAGAAGGATCTACCAAGAGGTGCGAAAGGACGCGCCGGTTCTGGAACCAGCCCGGCGCGCCGAACCGGTTTATTTGGAGGCCGTGACGTTCAGCGTCTTGCCAATCGTATCGTTGAAGCTCTTCACACAATCAGCCGAGCAGCGTGCTGCCCACTTCGGTAGAACTGTCTCCTGAAGGACCTTCTTCAGAAGCTCACGGTCAGCGGCGCTTGGTTCTACCAGCTTCATCTTGCCCTTGACCGGCAGCGTACAGGCCGCAGCGCCCGTGTTGCAGTCATAACCCTGCTTGGTCTGCTCATCGGCGGCCTTCCAGATGTCGTCCATCAGTGTCTTGATGTTGGTCTGGATGAACCCCTGAACCTTCGGATCCAACTTATCCCAAGCCGCCTGATTGACAGCATGGATCTGCTGGTTCCAGTTGATCGGGAGCGCGTAGAGGTGGGTCGAAACTTCGTACCACTTGGCAGAATAGCCGGAGAGCGAGCCCGTGATGGCGCAATCAACGACCTTGTTCTGGAGGGCGGGAACCACTTCGCCGAATGCCATGGTCACGCTCGCGCCTCCGAAGGCCTCAACGAATTCGGCCTGAGTTCGGCTACTGGTACGAACCTTCTTGCCCTTCAGATCACCAAGGCTGTTCACTTCGGCATTGCAAAACAGAACTTGCGCCGGATAGGTGGAGATACCCAGAAGCTTCACCTTGGAGCCTTCGCCGTAGAATTTGCTGTAAACCGGCTCAAACGCCTCAGTAACTTTACGGGCAGTCTGCACGTCAGGCGCAAGACCGGCAAGATCAATTGCTTCGTTGATCGGGTTGTCGCTGGCGAAGTACGAAAGCGTCGCTGTACCAAACTGAATGACGCCTTGTGACATCAGGCGGAGAATCTCAGGCCCTTTAAGGCCCATCTCATTGAAGCCTTTGATCTCTGCTGTGACTTGCCCGTTCGAACGCTCGGGAATGGTCTTGGTCCAGAACGGCTTTTCGAAGTCATTGTATGCCGTTAGATTGCTGAGGCCTCCGACGATTTGGAGGTTGGTTTTCGGCAGATCCTGAGCCAGAGCTGCACTAGATAGGCTCAGCAGGGCTGCGGCTCCAAAGGTATAAATGGTTCTTTTCATGATGTGTCATCCTCTGGTTTAATCTTGAGGCTGAGCGAAAACACATTCAGGTCAGATCAAAGCGCCTCTGTCCGTTTTCCGGCTTTAAGGATCTCTCAGTCGATCACCAAAAGACCCATGTCGTCACAGTGCGCTTTTGATACGCCACCTGGCTGTCGTTCCTCAGCCTGATCACATAGCACCCTAGGAACCTTTAGCCTGTCTATTCGTATGTTTTAATGGGGGATATAAAAACTATTTATATCCCATGGGCGCTCTGCCCTTAGTGCGAACAGCTACATCCTGGGCGAGTTCAGCGAGTGAACGCATGGGCCGACTGTCGAGACCATCAATCCAACTCGCGGTAAAACTGAGATCTGGCAGCGGATCACTCTCCACCTCAAGGATCTGCAGTTCACCAGAAGCAAGCTCCCGGTCGAGGAATACCGGCGTGATTACAGCCGTTCCAATACCGTCCAAAGCCATGCGCACAATCATCGAGACTGAAGCGCTACCGTACATTCGAGGCGTCTTTACTCCAGCGCGCATAAGCATATCACGCACCACCTGGTAGGGACTGCTGTTGGATGGATGAGTGATGATGGGACGACTTGCTATATGATCTAGCGTTACCAAAGGCCCTTCTAGTTGCAGTTTTGGACTAGCAACCCACGAGAGCGAATACGTGCATAGTGAAAGGTTCTCGACCCGCTCCTCGAGAATAGGGCCCATCAGGAACGCAATATCAATCTGCCGCGACCTCAGGTGTGAGCGAAGCACATGTGTACTGTCGACCTCGATCTCCAAGACAAGCGCCGGATAGGCGCTGTGCACTTCCTCAATAAAGATGGATAGCCAAGTCTGCACGATGGTTTCAGCGACACCAATTCGAACCGTGCCACTCATGACATTCTGATCTTGGGCCGCCTTCAACATATCGCGCCGCACTTGCATCATGCGCTCAGCGTGCGAGAGCATTTCCTGCCCCTTAGCCGTCAGTGTCACGCCTCGGACGTCACGCTCAAACAAGCGCACGCCAAGAGCGGCCTCCAGCGAGGCGATACGCTGTGACACCGCAGGCTGCGTTGTCCCGAGCTTCTCAGACGCCGCTCTCAAGCTGCCCAGCGCGGCAGCCCAAAAAAACGTTTCAATGTTTCTAAAATCGATCATCAGGGTCGGTTCGGTAATCAGAGGCAGCTTGCTTTGCGGTCACCATACCCGGAGTCACTGCAGTTCGCGATGCAATCGGTACAACGTCCAGCAATGCAGCACAGGAGCTTTGTTCTCAATCTGCCAAAACAGTCTATATGGCTCACGAGAGAGGTCCTATCGCCTTGCCGCACTGTTCGCTCTTGCGGGTCTGAGTGGGTGAGTGCATCTCTTCTGAACACCCCACAAATGCTTATCCCATTCCAGCAAGTCCGACACTTCGCCATCACCGCCCAAAGGAGTGAATTGTGAGCCGCCTTTTCGAGCCTATGCAGATCGGAAATCTTCACCTGGACAATAGAATTGCTATCGCACCTATGTGCCAGTACTCCGCAGAAGGTGGCCTCCCCAACGACTGGCACTTGATCCACCTCGGGCAACTCGCCCTATCAGGTGCGGGTCTGCTGATTCTTGAAGCCACAGCCGTCTCGCCGCAGGGTAGGATTTCACCCTATGATCTTGGACTCTATTCTGATGAAACAGAGGACGCTTTTGCGCGTCTGCTGAAGGGGGTCAGGCTGCACTCTAGTATTCCGCTCACCCTTCAGCTTGCCCATGCCGGCCGAAAGGCCTCAAGCCGAGCCCCATGGGAGGGCGGCGCCCAAATCAGTCCAAACGAGCCCCTGGGTTGGGAGACAGAGGCTCCATCGGCAATACCGCATGCTGAGGGCGAGAGTGTACCTGCAGCCCTCGACAGAGATGGGCTCAAGCGCGTCCGAGATGATTTCGTGAATGCCGCACGGCGGGCAGCACGACTTGGCTTCGATGCAATCGAGATTCATGCAGCCCACGGCTACCTACTCCACCAGTTCCTCTCGCCGATTGCTAACAAGCGTGAGGACGAATACGGCGGCAGCCTTGAAAACCGGATGCGCTTCCCACTTGAGGTCTTCGATGCTGTCCGTGACAGTTTTCCCGCAGATCGGCCGGTCTGGGTACGGATTTCCGCGACTGATTGGGTTCCCAACGGTTGGGATATTGAGGGAACAATCGCCTTTGCGAAGGCTCTTCAGAGCCGAGGCTGCGCCGCCATCCACGTATCCACCGGAGGGGTTTCGCCGGCACAGGCAATCACACTCGGACCAGGTTATCAGGTACCCTATGCAAAGAGAGTAAAGGCTGAGGTTGGTCTACCGACGATTGCCGTTGGGCTGATCACTGAACCTGAGCAAGCAGAAGGCATTATCGGAGGCGAGGAAGCAGACATGGTCTCCCTCGGACGCGCCATGCTGTACAATCCGCGCTGGCCCTGGCACGCTGCCGCCAAACTCGGCGCCCAAGTTCATGCACCGAAGCAGTACTGGCGCTCGCAGCCCCGCGAGCAGAAAGATCTCTTCAAAAACACCCAATACGGACAGCGGTGAGCAGCTTTCCAATAAGCAGATAAACGAAAGTCGGGATGATCAAATCCCGGCTCTCCCCCCTAAACGCCAGCGCCGTACTGCAATCAATGAGGCGTTCCACCCGATGCTCACCGCCAAGGCTAAGATTAGCGCGACGGGGGCTCCGAGGCGCACGGCGCATAAATGCAGCAGACTGAGCGCTCCTACGAAGCCGAGCATACCGGGCACGCCATTGGCAACCACGGATGCCGCTGCCGTGCCGCCCATACGTGGCTGCAGAATTAAAGCTACGCTGATGAGGACGACAGGAGCCAAAGCAGCCGCGGCAGCGATCGAGGGACCAAGCGTCCTCCCTACTACCAGCGTTACGCCGACAACAGTCATAACCAAGGCTGCACGGAAAGGAACGTCCCAAGCACGCTTCTTTGGAGCAACGGGCACGGCAGCAATGGAGAATTTGCGCGTGAGCGGTATGGCGAGAGCATATACCGCCATGTTCAGTGCAAGAGCACTCCCAAGAGACCATTGCCACTTGAGAATAGCCGCTATGGCGATGACCCAGACTCCTAATGCAGAGCCGACGCTCGGCAGAACTCGAAATCGTTGAGCAAGGGCAGCATAGACAACCATGTAGATGACCGTCGCTGCAGAGACGGGCAGGCCGGCCAAGGCGCTAGCTGCTATGAAACCAGAACCATGATCAAGCGCTAGAAACACATAGGCCGGCCCAGCCGAAATCGGCAGGGTCACAATCATAGCGCCTAAGAACGGACCGCTTCGCTCCACCACCAGCGATGCTCCAACAACGATCGCCGCGCTGGTCAGCATCTTCATCACAAGAAGCGCCCAGAAAGAGAAGTCCAAGATTTTCAACCTTTGATGACGTGCCGTGAGGAAGCACCATGTTGTCGGAGCACCAAGGTGCATATGACAGACCTGCTTTCCTTATATTGGCATAGAACTGAATTCTACTGGTCGTTTCCGGCTGTGCTCCCGGTCTTGTTGCGATCTCACCTTGTCATGTGTATCTGTTGTATGTCTCTGAGACTTGTCTCCCGCGCTGGATGAGCATTGGCAAGGTGACCGATGAGGTCAACCGTTGTTGATCGGCGGGTTAGCATCAGGCATGTGGCTTCCGGCCCAATGGTTCGGGTCGCATGCCAAACGCCGGCATGCATGCAAATTCCGACCCCAGGAGATAAGTGAAAGGCCCGGACGGTGGCGAGATCGGGAGCACCCTCCCCGTCACTTAAGGCTACGACTTGAATAATTTCCCCGATCAGCGGTACGACCGCTTGCTGGGTCAGATGATGAACCTCTAGGCGATCGATTGCCTGACTAGCATCGTTATAGGTCACCCAAAGGACCTCTACTTCCCCACCCGGTCCAGGATCAAACAGATGCTCCTGCCAGAAGGCAGTCGCAGTATTCCGGTAGGCTGTGGCACCGGCTTTTGGTGGATATGGCTTACCCAGCATCCAGCCGAATGGTGCAACTGCAATCGAGTCGGGACACTGAATGCTCACTGCATTATTGATTGGCATGCCCATTCCTTCCCCTTTTACGTGCCCGGCAGATCTGACGACGTACATAACAGGTTTATAGTCAGCTGGGCATGTGAGAACATTTCCATAACGGCAAATGAGGGAGTCGAGCTCACATGCCAGTTTTGAGGTTGTCACAATCCTGAAGAGCCAATGCCCCTCCTGGTATAAACATCACAATCCCACAGATCAGAGAACTTGAGTTCTCGCGCTTGCACAAGACTTTAAGCAAAGAAACCTGTGACTGGCTCCCGTAGGATGGAACCCGGCTACGAAGCGTCGAGAGGCTCCTGAGAAGCTCTTGGACAGTCCAATTAGAAGAGCGGCCCCTCAGTGCCGCGGATGCTGCCAAACACCTTTATTTCGCGTCGTAGATAAGTGCCGGCGGACATCGCCCGTGCCATCATCTGAAAGTTTTCGTCCGTGATTGCCTTAAGACTCATCAGTAAAAGCCTAAAGGCCAAGATAAGCTTTACGGATCATCGGGTGTCCTTGTAACTCCTCTGACGGGCCGTCGAGCACCTGCTTGCCATTCTCGAGCACGTAAACGCGGTGACTGACAGCGAGGACCTGTTTCACGTTCTGCTCTACCAGCAGGATTGGAAGACCAGTCTCAGCGACCCGCCTTATGGCTGCCATCACTTCTTTGACGAAAAGCGGCGACAGCCCGAGACTTGGCTCGTCCATGATGAGCATCTTGGGTCCGAGCATAAGAGCGCGCGCGATAGCCACCATCTGCTGCTGTCCACCAGATAACTGACCAGCCATCGCGTTGGTGTAGCGAATTAGGTCAGGGAATAGAGTTTCGACCTTCGCCATGTTTTCGTCCCGGGCCGCCTTTGCTTCCGGCAAATAGGCCCCCAGCATCAGATTTTCACGTATCGTCATATTTGGGAACAACTGACGACCCATGGCTACGTGGGCCAATCCCTTACGAGCCATCTGATGAGGCCGTGCTCCCTTGATCTCCTCGCCATCGAATAGGATGCGACCGCTCCATGGAGCAATCATCCCTGAGATCGCCCTGAGGATTGTCGATTTGCCGCTACCGTTTCCCCCAACGAGGCCGACCAACTCGCCGCGATCCACATACAGGGACGCACCGAACACCACCTTCAGCGCACCATAACCAAGGTCGACATTGTCAACCTGCAGAACTGTCTGCCCCATCAGTCGGTCCCCAAATACGCTTCGATCACGCGCTCATTGCTCGTTACTTGCTGCGGAGTGCCTTCAGCGATCTTCTCGCCGCTGGCGAGCACGATGACATGGTCGGACAGCTCAATGATCGCCTCCATGATGTGCTCGACCATCAAGACCGCGAGACCTTGCGCGCTTAATGACCTTACGAAGACGATCATCTCCCGCAACGCAGGAGGATTTAGACCCGCCATGATTTCGTCGAGAAAGATCACCTTCGGTTTTACCGCGAGTGCTTTTGCTAATTCCAGCCGCCGTCGGCGCGCAAGATTAAGATCCAGTGCTGGCTGGTGAGCGCGATCCGCCAGTCCTACCTGCTCGAGAACACTCATTGCGAGGCGCTCCGCCTCGCTCCGCCGTTTGGCCGTCAGAAACGCGGCAACGAGCACATTCTCCAGGACCGTCAACTCCTCAAACGGCCGTTCGGTCTGGAAAGTCCGGCCGAACCCCAAACGGGTCCGCTTAAATGCCGGGAGCGCGGTGATATCCTTATCGAGCAAGGTGATCCTGCCGGAGTGCATGGGGGCAAAGCCCGTCACCGCATTGAACAGTGTGGTCTTGCCGGCTCCATTCGGGCCGATTAGCCCAAGGATCTCGCCGGAGCTAAGGGATAGGGAAACGTTGTTGACGGCCGTTACCCCACCAAACTTGACGGTAATGCCGTCAGCCCTGAGCACGTTTGGCATAGAGCCTCCGAATATGTCTGCGGGCCAGCTCCCCGACAATGCCGCGAGGAACGAAAAGCACAACCACAAGGATTAGGACTCCGTAGATCAGCATGTTCGCCTCAGCGAACGTGGTACGGAACATCTCTCCCGCTCCGATCAGCACGATGGCGCCGACTGCGGGCCCCCAGATCGTCCCGCGCCCACCGATGATGGCTGTGAGGGCGATCTGCACGGACAAGAGAAGGGCGAAAATGACGTGCGGCTCGATGAAGGCGAGTACGATCCCATAGATTCCGCCGCCAATTGAGGTGAGCGCGGCGGATAGCATAAACGCCTTCAGCTTCGTCGCCGTCGGATCAATGCCCGCCGCCATCGCCGAGTCCTCGTCTTCGCGGACAGCTCGTAGCTGATAGCCAAACCGGGCCCGGGAGATCACGATGACGGTCGCAATCACGACGGCCGCAAAAGCGAGCGCCATATAGAACTGCGCGGTTCTGGAGAAGAGGTCGACCCCAAATGGCTCGGGCAGGGTTGCAATGAACACGCCCGTAGCGCCGCCAGTCAGCCACTCCTCGTTGATGGCAACCAATCGGAGGATCTCCGCAACCGCGATGGTGGAGAGTGAAAAGTACGGCCCTCGCAGGCTGAAGGTCAGCCATCCCCAAAAATAGGCGAGGACTGCCGCAACAGCGGCTGCCATGGCCATCGTCCACCATGGCGCAAGTCCGAACTGGCTCTGGCCGATGAAGACAAAATAGGCTCCAAGGCCCACGAACGAGGCATGGCCAAGGCTCACCTGGCCATTCCATCCGCCGAGCAAGTCCCAGGATGTGGCCCAGCCGGCGAACAGCAGGACAGAGATCGCAACCGTCAGATTGTTAGGGAAGATGGCCGGATAGGCCATGCCGACAGCGAGCAGCACGCCCAATCCAATGAGATGTTTTGTCATACGCGCTTCACCGTCCGTCCAAATAGACCCTCAGGCCGGAAGAGCAGGATCAGCAGGAACGCAATCAATCCATAAGCCTCACGGTACTCGGACATAAAGTAAGAGGCGCCCAGAACCTCGACGACGCCCAGCAGAATGCCCCCGGCGATTGCCGCACCGACGTTCCCCAACCCACCAAGGACCGTAACGACGAAAGCCTTCAGCGTGAACACGGCTCCCGTGTTGGTCGGGGTCGCGAACAGGAGCGGGATGAGCGTGACACCTGCCATGACCGCCAGCATCACACCGAGACCAAAGACGATGCTATGAATCCGCCGCGTATCGATACCAACGAGCTCGGCGCCGAGTCGGTTTTCCGCAGTGCCGCGGATGGCACGGCCAACTTCAGTCCGATTCAGCAGCACATAGAGTGCCGCGATCATAATGACTGTGGCGATCCCAGCAAGAAGCAGGACCATAGAGACGTTCACTCCTGCAATAGAGAAGGTCGATGAGGCATACGACACCTGAACTGAGCGCGGCTCACCACCAAAGGTGAGCAAGATTGCGTTTCCGATGATCAACGAGATTCCGAGTGTCGCCAGAAGTGCTGACTCCGGCGGCGCATCGACGACCCGTGAGAGGATGAAGCGCTCAACAATAACGCCAGCAAAAAAGCCGATCGGCATCGCAAGAAGCAGCGACAGATATGGATCCCATCCGAGAAGAGCGTTGAAAAGGACAGCACTGTACATGCCGAGCACGACGAAATCGCCGTGGGCGAAGTTGATCGTGCGCATGACGCCGAACACAAGGGTCAAGCCAATTCCAATGAGGGCATAAACGCCCCCGATCAGAACGCCGTTGGCGATGTTCTGTAGAAAAATGTCCAACTCGGCCATTCCTGTTCCTGACTGCTGTCACGTGTTCATCCGCTGCAAGCAAGTGCGCGGTTGCGAGCCAATCGTCATGTGTGACTGCCGTTTTGATTGGACCGGCGGCTGTGCCGCCGGTCCAACGGTGTTAGCGGGTTGACCACTCCGGCGTGGGGTGCTGCGCCTGCTTCGCAGCGAGATCATCCGGGAATACCGTGACGTGCTTGCCGTCCTGGATCTGCAGGATAAGGCTTCGAATCGGGTTCTGGCCCTGGAAGCCGTCAGCACTCTTGAAGTTCACTGTCGTCACGGGCGTCGTGATGTCGGTGGCAGCCAACGCATCGCGCACAGAGTCACGCGACTTCGGGTCAGCACGGCGCAGAGCATCGGCCGCGACCATCAGCGCGAGATAGCCTTCTGCCTCATAGAACGAAGGCTCACCGCCGGCCTTGGCCTTCAGGCGCTCATAGAGCTCCTGAGCACCAGGATACTTCACGTCCTGGCTCCAGCTTACGGCCGTTGCAACATAGTCAGCCGATTTTCCGACTTGCTGAACAAAGCTCGGAAGAGCCGCGGACGTATCGATGGCGATGACCTTGGCGTTGAGGCCAACCTCACGCATCTGCCGGGTGATCGCGACACCATCCTCTGCATAGGATACAATATAAAGGATATCCGGGTTGGCGCCGCGGAAGCGGTTGAGGATCGGTCGGAAATCAGTCACACCCTGATCATAGGATTGGTCACCGACGACCTTGTACCCACGCTCCGAGGCGAGACGCTTGCCTTCCTTCGCCAGTGAAGTCGGCCAAGCACCGTTGCCGTACAGCATGGCGACCGTCTCAAGAGGTACATCTTTTTTTGTATTCTTGAGATGATCGAAGTAATCGAAATATGCCTTTCCGACGATTGTGGAGTTGTGCTTGGCGCGGAACACCCACGGCGAACCCGGCTTCGTGATGCTGTCGTCGGCGCTGCCCAGAACGATCATCGGAACCTTCTGGCGTGTCAGGAACTGCGCAAGAGGTCCTGTGATCGAGGAAGCGTAGGAGCCGATGACAAGCGGAACGTCTTTGCTGGCAAAACTCTCAGCTGCGGCAAGCGCACTCTTCGCTTCAGACCGGTCATCCTGGATCGTGAGGGTGAGCTGCTGCCCCTTAATGCCTCCGTTCGCATTGATCTCGTCAAGTGCAACCTGAAGGCCTGTACGATAGCGCTCGCCGAACGCGGCGAAGTTACCTGAAAGGCTGTTGATAACACCGACCTCAACCTGCGCCTGAGCAGGAGCGCCGGCGATGGCCAGAGTGGCTGCCAATGCAGCGGCGATAGCAATCCTCATTTTTCCTCACCCTTTTATCTGCTTCGCTAAGAAGTCTGTCACTGCAAAAAGGGACTCATTCTGCAGTGACTTAAACCTAGTGCGCGTTCCCGCCCCGCCAAACACTTTTTTCCTCGACAGAGCTTAGCTCGAGATTATCCTCTGCTACGGAGTGACATCTGTCATGGTTAGCATACAAGCGCCGCCGAAAGCGGCTATGTTTTAATATTGCGAGGGACGCTGAATGGTCGTGTTGGAACAGGATCCACTTGGTCAGGGAGGACTCTCTGGTTTCGCCCGACGGTTTCGAGCTGGCGAGATAACATCCGAACAGGCGACGCGGGCTTATCTCTCCCGCATCGAAGCGCTCGACCCGAGGCTCGGCGCATTCCAGCATGTTGCCGCCGAACAGGCGCTTGAGACCGCCCGCGCAATCGACGCGCTCTATTCGGCCGGCACTGACCTTGGTCTGCTGATGGGTGTACCGATCGCCGTGAAAGATCTGTTCGTTGTCGAAGGTATGCCCACGACAGCGGGCACCAAAATGAGCATCGACGACATCGCTGGACCAGAAGGTCCTCTGGTCAAGAGTTTGCGTCAGGCAGGATGCGTTATCCTTGGTAAGACAAGGACTGTCGAGTTCGCCCTCGGCATTACCGGGGTATCCAGCGCCCAGGGAACACCGATCAATCCATGGGACGCCCAAACGCCGCGCCTGCCTGGAGGCTCGAGCTCCGGTTCAGGCGTCGCAGTCGCCGCCGGTTTATGTGCTTTCGCCGTTGGGTCGGATACGGGCGGTTCAGTCCGCGTCCCCGCCGCGTTCAACGGAATATTTGGGTTCAAGACGACACCCGGTTTCTTCTCGACTGATGGAGCGTTCCCCCTGGCTCCTCATTTGGATACGCCTGGCCTGCTAACGCGCAGTGCCCGAGACGCTGCTATTGCTGTGGCTGCGCTCACTGGTGAACCGGAGGCACGCCCCCTTCCGGTCGAGGCGCTCCGGCTTGGCATTCCTCAGGAGTACTTCTTTGATAACCTCGATCCGGTTGTCGAAGCGCAAATTAGGGGTGCGATGGAAGCCCTGTCGGCTGCAGGGTGCCGGTTGAGGCCTGTGTCTGTTCCCGAGGCGAGCGAACGCGAGCGCTATTTCCCCGCTGTTCTCCCGGCTTGCCTTATTGCGACCCTTGGCCGAGATCGCTTCCTTGCCGGTCGTGACCAGATGGATCCAATTGTTGCGAAGCGCGCAACCTCTGGCCTTGATGTGACGGCAGCAGATTATCTCGCTCTTGAGGCGAAGCGAGCCAAGTCCCGCCAGAGCGTCTCCGAGAAATTCTCAGGATTCGACGGTTGGGTCACTCCAACGACCGCAACGCCTCCACCTTCCGTGGCTGACCTGGATGACGAACAGAAAGCCCTTGATCTTGCTTTGGGTATGACCCGCAACACTCAGCCTGCGAATTATTTCGCGTGTCCTGCCGTGAGCATCCCTCTGCCGCAGAAGCCTGGGAATCTCCCAATAGGACTGCAGATTATTTGTCCTGAAGGGGCTGATGTGCAGGCACTATCAATTGCACTAGCGATTGAGGAAATGCTCGGCACTCCTGAGGCTCCAAACTTGGCCGACTTTCTGAGCTGACCAAGTGCAGGACTGCTAGAGGACACATCCCTGGGTATCAGTCCCCACATGGGGACTGATACCCAGGGATTATGATCTGGCGCCACGCAAGGCTAAGCCGTTGACTATGCTTTTGATTTTTCCGGTATGCACTAACTCTGCGCTAACGGAGCATTAGGCTTCAAACGAACCCAGGAGAATATCAGATATAGTCGGCGTCCGATTGTATCAATATGACAGCAGCTTCATCAACGCTCGATCTGTCCAACCCCGGGGCTTCTCGTTCTGTATGAGCGGTACTAAGGCCATAGGTCAGCGCCCCCTTCTTGAAGTCACTGGTTTGGCTGGGGGCAAGATCCTCGTGCGCCATGAGGACAGCGAACTCAGCCTTTTCGCTAAGCTCTTGTGTCAAAAGCCCCTCGAAAAGGTCCCGGGAAGTTCGACGAGTTCGACTGCAGATGCGGTCATTAGTGGATCCCGTTGCGATACAATGGTCGGAATGAGTGGCCGACGTCGCCATCGCCTTTGGCGATGACGTGAACCGGTTCAATGCGTGTTGAAGTCGACCGTCCTTGTGCAGGCCGCCGCACCGACCTTCTTGCAGGCTGATCCGTGCATTCCGAGGGAGATGACAGTCTTCCCCTTGCGGGTCACGACTTTGTAGTCCCGGACGTACTCGTCGAATTTCACCACCCATTTGCCGGGTCCGGATGAGATCAGCATTTGCGTGAGACTGCCGGCACTGCCACTATAGGCGATGTGGGACTCGTCACATACCAGCCCGCCGTAATCGATGATCCAGTCCTTGATGCCGTCCCCGTTCAGGTCAGCATCGTTACGGGCAAAATCGTCCTCGAGCTGGAACGTCTCGCACATCTCAAGATTCGGCTTGATCGCCTCGACGATGTCGGCGGGATAAATCGAGATGTCGGTCGAAGGCTCCGGCGGGGGCTTGGAGCCGGGCACGAGGAAGCGGGAATCCACCCAACCCGATAGCTTGGACGTGCGGATCTGACAGAAGCGGGGAAGTCCTGCGGTGGGCTGCCCAAGGTCGGGGATGACCTTCTCTCCGTCGACTGCGTTGCAACCGAAGTTCTTCAGGCCCTTGGCATCATGCGGGAGTTCACCGACCTTTGGGGAGGATGGGGGCGGGTAACGGTGCAGGGGGAGCATCTGGCCGGGCTGGAGGCCTGTAACATTGAAGTGCTCGGCCTTCTCGTCCAGGGTGAAGGACTCTTCCCCGTACCACTTGGCGCCGCCGACCTTGATCGGCTTATGAGCACCGCACCTGAATGCATGAGCTTTGGTATCGGCGATCTCCGCCGCCTGCTTGTTGGCGTCCTTAGGGCGAGCGTTCACATAGGCCATGTGGCACGCGTCCTTGCCCTCCACCTTCGTGACAGCCAGCACCTCGGCATCTTTCCCGTCGATATTGCCGAGGAAGAACCTCAGGATCGAGGCAAACGGTTTTCCATCGCGAACGCGCCATTCGATCTTCTTGCCGAAGCCGTTTTTGCTTGGCCAGAACTCCGGCTCCCATGTGGTGTTCGTCGGCTCGCCGAAACGGACCACCATAATGCCGCCCGTATCACCGAACAGCACTGTCCGACCACCCGGGGCGGAGCATGTCCATTCACTCAGCTCCTCCTCACGGACGGTCTCCTTGCAAGTCCCCCCCTGAGTGTCGGAATAGACGGCGGTGACCGCCCCAGCTGGTGGAGGCGAAGTATCCTCGAGATCGATCAACGCCGGTTCCGGCTCCTGCTCCGGGAATATCCCGTACCGTACTTCCTTCGTGCAGTCGGAGACGAAGCTCCCCTTGTCGGTGACGTTGAAGAAGACGCCTAGCTTCGGAACATGGACGGCGAAGTTGTTTCTCTGGAGAGCCTGCTTCCCTTCCAGCCCTAATCCTTCCGTTGTCACGCAGACGGTACCCTCGACAGTGCGTGAACTACCGCCTTCCATGACCTTGACCCGGGCGGGACAGGTAGCCCAGAACTGCTTGCTCGTGCCGGAGTTTGGGCCATTGTCGCAGGCAGAATCATAGGCCCGGTAGATCGATGCGATCACGGTCGTGTCGCTGTCTTTGAATTCCTTGCCAAACACGTAGCCGGGCACCGGACCGGCGTTCGTCGAGCCATCCCTCGCCTTACGGCGCTCGGCGTCGGCCTTGTCGATGAGGTCCTTCCACATCTCAACTGCAGGCTCAGAATGCACCCCGGATGTGCGCAGGTCGTAGATCTTCATGAGGTTGCTTCTCATGAAGTCTTCTAGGGGGTCAGCGACGGCAGGAGTCACGAGCAAAGCCAAGACAACGGCTCCAGCTCGGATAATCTTTTTTGTGAGCATGATCTCTAGTCTTAGGTTGGCCTTCGGATCAGCAACGGGCTTTAGCAATCATTGCTGCGGGCTTTGACGAGGATCCTGGGCAGCCGCGATAGCGATTAAGGATTGGAACTTTGGAGCGCTGAACTCATGGAAGGGTAAAAGTGCTTTCTTATGGGTGCAGGGCTCTAGCGCATCGTACGGAACAGTGGACCCGGCTTTCCACGCGATGCGCTCTCCAAAGAGTGAAGCATCGGGCCCCAAAAGTGGAACGGCTTTTGGGCCCGATGATCTAGGACACTGAAAGAAAGTGTATTGTCGTTAGTCCTTAAATGACGAAGATGTCATCGTACTTCAAAGCAAGGCCTCTCTTCAGCTGAGCGAACTCCACCGCAGCCTTCGAGCCTGAGCCGTCCGAGTCATAGGACAGAACGCCAGTCTTCTTGTTATAGACAATGTAGTCGTTCTTATCCTTGGCCTTGTCTCCGACTGTGAAGTACTTCTTGTTCAGCAGTGCTGGAGCCGCCTCAGAGCCTTTCTTCCCGAGCTTGGAAAACACCTTGTTGTCGAGCCAGATGGTGTCATCGGCCGCCTTGAAGTCGGTCATCATATCAAAGTTCACCTTCCGGTCAGTCTTGGAGGTTCCAAGCTTCGAGTCAAAGATGAATGTGTCCCAGCCGTCCCCTCCGTACAGCTTGTCATTGCCCAAGCCGCCATTCAGCACATCGTTACCAGCCTCAGCCTTCACAATGTCCTTGCCCGATAGAGCAGACAGGCGGTTGGAGAGTGCATCACCCACGACGGTATCATTACCATAACCTGCAATCACGTGTTCCACACCCATGATCAGGTCGGAGTCGGTTTCCGAACCGAACGCCGTGCCAGCAGAAAGATTGATAGTCACGCCGCGCTTGGTGCTTGTGAACGTGATGGTATCGATATCAGCGCCACCATCGTAAGAGTCGTTGCCCTGACCGTGACCCGCAACCAGGATGTCATCTCCAGACCCGCCCAGAGCGCGGTCGTTACCGGCGCCCGGTTCGATCCGATCATTGCCAGAGCGTCCATCAATGAAGTTGTCGCCATCATCACCGAACAGGCTGTCGTTGCGTTCCGAGCCGATGCCTCGCACCTCCCCGCTGCGGACCTCGAACTCCCACACACCAGGGTTGCTCATGCTGCCGAGTGCAGATGTCAGGCCGAGCATGCCAGACTCAGATCCGGATTGGGGCAGCTCGAAGTAGTGCTCTCCATCTCCGGAGGAGAAGCCAGCACGAGCAACGTACCCACCGAGGCCGCTATAGCCAGATGAGGCATCACCTGTCGTCCAAGTCAGTCCGCCATAGCGGAAGATGATGTTGAAGTCGCCGCCACCCTGGTCGGTCAGTTCAAGCTGAAATGAGTTGAACTTCGAGACATGGCTATATCCGACCGCATTGTAATAGTCGACGTTGCTCCAAGTAACAATGAAGGAGTCACGCTCCTGGTTCAGTCCGTAGGTGACCTGTGATCCTGCTCCCCTTGTGTCGACATCAGCCCAGAACGGCGCAATAATCGCAAGGCTGTTTGAGCCGCCGATGATGCTGGGTGTGTAGGTGTAAAGGTCTTGGGAGAAGGTAACGTTCCCGTTGTTATTGACGTAGAGACCGTCGAAGTGCCTCCCGAAGAAGTTGATGCCACCTTCGAATACGGACGTGATGTCGATGTAGGAGCTCGATTCATCATCGTTCGCTGGCAAAACCTCGCTGCCAAACGGAGCAAAAATATTGTTTGCAACCATGTTTCTCCCCTGTTCTCTCGCTTAGTAGTACGGGTATGCGCCGGTACTTCATCGGGAGCTGATATCAGATGAGTTTTCAAAGGAGCACAGGGTAGAAATACAGTATGCTCACGCCCGAGATCGAAGACGATCTGTTATGCTCTGCTCGATCATGTGCACGCAACGCACTCGTCGGGAAGACTCCGCTCCAAGTGCAGTCGAGGCCGATCTGCTGAGGGCGCCCCGAGACGGCAGGCCTGATGATCGAACTGGTTGGTGCACCCCGGCGTCAGTTTCCCGGATGCGGCCAGTAATACATGTGGCGTTGCATATGAGGGCTCTCCTGGACGCTTCAGGCTGACCATTTACCAAACGACTTCCAATCCTCCTCATGCCTATAGCTTGACGCAAGGTTCTATGGTTAAGCTTCCGGGATCGTAGCTGTACTTCTGGTATGTGTCGCATGCAGTCCCGAGAGCTTTTCCGTCACGCTGCCGAGCAGTGGGCAAACCTCAAACCGACCTCTCATGACGATGCATTCCCACTCATGAAGCAGCTTGAAGAGTTCTGCGACTCATCGACAAATCTCTATTTTATCGACATGCAGGCTGATGACCCCTTAGCGTATGCGCTTCATCGGGTCGTGGAGAATGTGAATCTCCGAAGCTCCTCATCGCTGCTTGGCGACTATCCGGATCAAGCATACATGCGGAATGACGTCGCGCCTGCATACCACGCGGCTAAAGGTTCAGGTCTCATCAGCCAGATGACTCTGACCTCCCGCATTCAGGATCAGATCGCCACCTACGATCGGCATATTCTGCCTGCCCCACGGCAGAAGGGAACGCCGGCCTTCGCCGTTACCTTGTCAAAGACGCGGATCCTTCTTCCTGTCGAGCGTAAGCTTCTCACCGGTCGTGAGGAGGATGTTCTTGACCTGCTGGCACAGGGCCTCTCCTCAAAAGAGATCGCTCTCAAGACCAATGTGTCATTCCGTACTGTGGAACATCGCATCGCATCCATCAAAACCAAACTACAGGCGAAAAATGTCACTCACGCCGTCGCGATTTGGATGTCGCGTTTCCTCGGTATCGAGGTACGTCGCTAGCGCATCGGGCCTGAAATTGAATCCACTTTAGGCCCGATGCTCCACCCTTTGCCTGGCGGAAGGTTGCCTTCTCGCCACGTTCAGCCCGCAGTTTCCTTTCAGGAGACGGGCTTGCCCTCAAGGGCCTTAACAATGCCCTTGATAACCTTGTAGAGGTAGTAGATGCCCGTGCCGATGAGGATTGGGAGCCCAATGATGGCCCCCACGTAAGTAACAGTCAGTAGGAGGCCGACGACGCCGAGAGCAAAGGAGATCCAAAATGTTCGGATGAGCCACGGGTAGTGAGTAGCATAGGGCGTGCCGGTCGCATCACCGCGCTTAACATATGAGATGATAAGACCAACGATGGGGGTCAGTGGCACTACGATGCCGACCAGGAACAGCACATAGGCGATCATAGCAAATGTGCGCGATTCGGAATTGAGAATCGGGTTCTCGGAAACAGCCATCGCAGGCTGTGGGATATCGTCTGAGATTGGCTTAGCGGACGTCATCTTGATCACCCCAGTAAATATGGCTCGTTGTATAGGTTTCCAGCCCGAAAGGCTGGATCAGGATCTCAGGCAGCGACGACAGTAGGGTTCGCCCTCAGGGCCTTCAGGCCCCGTATTGCTGTAAGCACGACAAGCACAACCAAGGGAGCAACTCCAAAGTGAGGCCCGAAGGATACGAAGCTGGATACATCTGCGGATCGTCCGAACAGGGCCCGTGATCCGGCTCCGGCCATAGCAATCTCGCTGTAGCCTCTGACAAAGGCAGCGAAAACGACAATCGCTGCGAGGATAGCTCCGGCACCCATGAGAATAGCAATCACCCGTGTGGCGGACTTCGTCCCATCGAATGCTGGTGCAATAACGCAGCCCACGGAAACTAGACTAAGCCAGTAGGCCCATGAGCCGAGTACGGCTTCGTTATCTAGCCCGAATGAAGCGCCCATGCCAAAGGCTGACGAGCTGCCGAAGGGCAGGAACAGGGTGATAAGCATGAGAGCCACGATGGCAACGCGGCTGCGGATATCCGGAACAGCTTTGAATTTCAGAAGGAGATCTGTTGCCTCAGGAGTGCTATTGTCGTTCATCTTGATGATCTTTCTATTCGATTTCTGAAACCAGAAACACCGAAGTCGCACATCCTGAACGGGTAGGCTTTTCCGTCTCACATTACGATACGGTAAATCTACCTTATTTGATGCAGTTCTCCGGCACTGTATTCCTGGGGCAAACCTCACCACCCGCAACGGTTGATCTCGACCTGCGCGGCCCACCACCTGAGCCTCCAATGAGAACTAGAAGACTACTCAGCATTACATGCGCGGCGTTCCTGGCCATGGCTACGCCCGCTTCTATGAGCCATGCAGAAGAGAAAGGCCCTACCTACAGCAGCGAGCAGATCCTAAATTTCGAGCTCGCTGGCCTCAAGCTCAATATGACTGACGTTGACGCCGCCAAGGCGATGACGGACGCCGGCTACGAGGGCAAGTGGGACCAGGAGATCAGCGATTACGTTAAGGGATGGCAGCAGGTTGACCGTGCTATCTTCCCGTTCCGCTATATCGCAAAGGATGGCAAGGTCCGGCTCTGGAGCGTCAAGTACAAGCAAATCTTCGATGTGAACATGTCTGAGGACATCCTCAAGGCGAAGATCACCGAGAAGTATGGCGAGCCTACCAAGATCGAGAACGGTGACCTCGTTTACGAGTCCCCCTGGCCGTACGACAAGATCACGAAGAACGACGCGCACAGCTGCATCTTTTTCAGCGGATCCTTCTGCAAGAACAACCCCTTCAAATCCAAGCATGAGCTTGAAGTGGCCTACAACAACGCCGAGATGCGCCCGCAGCTGCGCGTCAGCATCGGTCCGAAGGAGCTGGTGGTCGATCTTAACTTCCGACTGGCAGTGGAGGAGGCCAAGCAGTTCCATACTGACCAGGCTAAGGCTGCCGAGGAAGAAAAGCGCCGTAAGGCATCCAAGAATTTGGATCTCGGTCTCTAACGGAGTCTTACCCATGAAGCGCGTTCTTGGAATGCTCGTAGCCCTCAGCACGACGGTCAGTCCGCTCATTGTCTCGGCCCATGAGTTCAGCCCGCACAACGTATTTCTCGCTTACCTCAAGCTCGCAGAGCCAACGAGCCTGACCCCCTACATCTCGATCTAGGAAGAGCGCTTTGCTCCGAAAGTGGTCGGTCCGCAGAACGAATTCAGCAAAGTGACAACCATTGGCGATGCTGAAAAGATCTTGGCCAAAAACCTCCAGGCTTTTGATGTCACCGAGTCGTTTACGATCCCGGTATCAGCGAGCTTTGGGGAGTACGACTTCGACAGGAAGGTCTTCGATTTTCGCCCCGTCACGGCTGCTACCGCCTTCAACAGTGGCGATCGCCCGTGGAAGGGATCCGGAGATATACAGGTTGTGTTCATAAACACGAAGGACTTCTACGGCCTCCCAATGAGTCCCGCCGAAGCGGAGGTCTTCGTAAAGAAGAACGGCCGGGGCGTCGCCATCGACGTTGAGTTCGTTCCAGTCACCGCACTTGAAGGCTCCGAGAAGATCCGGGCCAAGATCGTGAAAATCGATGTCTATGCCGATAGCGGCCGGAAGAAACTCATCCACACGATGACGGCGCCCACCAGCTAGAGCACCGGACGTGAAAAGTGGATACACTTTTGGGATCCAATCCGATGCTTGGCTCTTCAAAGAACGCATTGTTGGGCGCGGACTCGAAGGGCCGCGCCAGTGACCCGCAGGGCCACACGACGCGCTAGAATTAGTCGAAGCTCGATTGAGCAGCGGGCTTCATATCCACCCTGTAGGTATTCGGACCACTCCCTCTGGCCAACAGTCCAGAAACAGACCACAAGGAAAGTATATGCGTAAGTTTGCATTTCTGCTTGTTGCCGCCTCTATGCTGGCGGCTCCGATCTCTCAGAGTTTTGCGGCCCCCCGCAACCAAATGCCGAATATCACCCAGGAATACCCGGGAGAGGGGTACACACAGTATCGCCGCTATTACGGCGGCCCTCGTTACTACCGTCGTGGCGGCAATGGTGGCGCCGTCGCAGCAGGCGTTCTCGGCTTAGCGGCTGGTGCCCTGATCGCAGGCGCTATTGCCAACCAGGCTCAGGCCGCACCGCCCCCTCCTCCCGGAACGGTCAACCCGCAGCTTGCCGCATACTGCGCCCGCAAGTACCGGTCCTATGATCCGCGAACCGGCACCTTCGTCGCTAGCAACGGCTACCGTTACGTCTGCACGTACTGATTAGCTCTGCATTGATCGGACGGAAAGAGGCTCCGAACCGGAGCCTCTTTTTTGTGTCGTAAATCCTAATACTACAGCCGGGCCTTGTGCGTTGTCTTAGACACGGAGGTGTCGCGCCATGACGCATGCAAGCGAGGCCCACCGCTGGGCCGATCAACTG
>NZ_JAEQMY010000044.1 GCF_016743775.1 Microvirga aerilata
CCGCCTCGATGATCTGCTGCCGTGGGCCTACGCCACTGCGCCAGACCTCAAGGCCGTGGCCTGAGAACAGCGCTTACACTCAAGGCGAGACATCCGGCAGTTCGCGGCCAGAAAGGAGCAGCTCACGCCTACAATCTCAAGAGCCACCGTGACCAGGAGCGGCGCTGGGTTGAGCAGGCCGAGGTGGCATATACGCGCTTTGTCGCTGGCTGGAGCCCTCGTGGCCCGAGATCCGGAAAGGTGCGCGCGGGCGCTCTAAAGGAGGAGCGACAATAATGGCTGCGCGGCAGGGTTTACACCTCAAGCCCTGCTCTTTGCCACAGAGTCACCCGTGCGCAAGAGGAGAATACACCAGTTGACGCAAAAAAGCTCTTGTCGATCACATCAGTGGTTCGCGGTGTATACGGCTCGCTCGTGCGGTGCTCCACCTTCAGCTGGCGGCAGGCTGCCTCAAAGCCATCGGCGGTAAAGCACGAGCCGCGGTCGGTCAGGACATGCGGGATCTTGAAGGGGAAGGCGCGGACCGCCTCTTTCAGGAAGGCGATCGCGCTGGTGGTCAGCTCGTCGTCCTTGACTGCCAGATGCACCCAGCGCGAGCAGCCGCTCGCCCTTGGCTGTTTGCAGCTTGGGCAGGTGCTTGATGTCCATGTGCACGAAACCAAGATCGTAGTCCTTGAACGTGCCGATCTTGCGCTTGCGCTGCTGCGCCGGCGGTAGGAAGTGCGTGACCACGAAGGTGAGATCGTCGAGCGGAAAGCCGGTGGCTTGGCGCAGGGCGCAGACGATGGCGCGCTCCTCATCCGTGGCCTTCCAGGGCAGCTTGTGCGGCCGGCTGGAGTGGTCCTGGCAGTCATGGGCGCCGCGTTTGCGCCACTTGCGGACGGTCTCGGTGCTCACGCTGAAGCGTTGGGCCAGCACGCCAGTGGGCTCGGTCGAGCCGGCAATCTCCTGGCGAACGGCTGGGGTGGTGCGGGCTTGGGGATGAAGGGAGAGCATCAGATCCTCCACCAGGCACGTGGCGGGCGTCGCGAGCCATCGAAGCGCCACGTATAGTTCTCAATCGCCCAACGCACCCGATCCCAACAACGCTCTGCCATCAGACAGCTAACAGGACACCCTAGCGACTTTCTGCCTGCCTATAACTTTGCAAGCCGGCTCAAGACCCTGCTCGGTCTCGACCCTATGAGTATATCAACGAGATCTGCACAACCGAGCCGCATCGCTTCAGGCTCGAGCTGCTCCATCTTATATCGGGACCAAACACCTAATCATCCTGAGAAAGTGTTCGAGCTACGAAGATAACTGTTCGCTATTTTATGTCCATGACTTGAATCACTGCAGGGGTGATGATCACTGCAAATAGGACTGGGAGAAAGAATAGGATCATTGGAACTGTGAGTTTTGGCGGCAGTGCCGCAGCGCGTTTCTCTGCTTCGCTCATGCGCATATCGCGGTTCTCCTGCGCTAGTACACGCAAGGACTGACCGAGTGGGGTCCCGTACTTCTCGGATTGAATTAGGCTCGTCACCACGCTCTTAACCCCGTCGAGGTCGGTACGCTCAGCTAAATTCTCAAAAGCCTTCCGACGATCTTGAAGGTAGGAGAGTTCAGCGGTGGTTAGACTCAGTTCCTCAGCTAATTCCGCACACTGGAGTCCAATTTCCTCTGAGACTTTCCGCAATGCACTCTCAATTCCTAAACCGCACTCGACGCAGATCAAAAGCAGATCAAGCGCATCCGGCCACGACCGCCGTATCGCGTTCTGACGCTTCGTGATCCTGTTCCTCACGAAAAGCCATGGGAGTTTGTAGCCAAAGCTAGCAGCGGCAAGAACCATCATAAGTTTGACGGCGATCGGATGCTGGAGGTCTAAAAGAATGAAGATGTAGATTGCTGCGGCGAAAAGCATGCCCACTGGAGAGAGGACACGCGCCGCGACATACGTCACGAGGGGACCCTGACCTCGGTAGCCCGCTTGGCGAAGCAACAAGATCAGACTGCTGTCCTCCGCCTGTTTGGCGAGGTTGAAGCGCGCAACAATATCCTTAAAAAGCTTTTTCGGCTCTCTTCTTAAGAAAATCGGGCGGTCCTGAGCCATTAGGCGGGCACGCTCGCGAACCCGAATTCGTTCTCGTTCACTGGCCACCCTGGCCATCCTAGCACCGAGTTGATCGCGGACGAGATAGGGCCAAGATACGAGGAGTGTCGCAGCAAATACAGCAATGGCCGCCGCGAAGGCCAGGATCATGTCAGATTGAGGAACGATCATTTCAGGGCTCATGACAGGCCTCAGATGTCGAAGTTGATCATCTTGCGCATTACTAGAACCCCGATCAGCATCCACAGAGCCGAGGCAGCGATGACCATGTTGCCGATCAGAGTTGTGAAAAGAAGGCTAATATAGGCAGGCGACGTCATATAAATGAGACCGGTCACAAGGACAGGGAGACTTCCGATGATGGCGGCCGATGCCTTCGCTTCAGAACTTACGGCCTTGATTTTTGCCTTCATCTTCTTGCGCTCGCGCAGGACCTTCGAGAGATTGCCGAGGGCTTCCGAAAGGCTGCCGCCTGTCTGGCTTTGGAGGGAAATCACAATGCCGAGAAAGTTTGTTTCGGGGAGCGGAATACGTTCGAACAGTCTTTGAACGGCCTGGTCCACGGGAATGCCTAATGTTTGATCCTCGATGATGATCCTGAATTCGCTGCGAACCGGCTCCTGAGCCTCGGTGGAAATGATCCTTAGGCAGTCTGCAAGGGGTAGACCTGATTTGACACCCCTTACAATCACGTCAACAGCGTTCGGGAACTCGGCAGAGAAGCCATTCAGGCGACGGGATCGTGTCATACTTACGTAAAGGTGTGGGAATAAGATTCCTCCCGCTATTCCAAAACCTGCTGCAGTAAGCGTGTTGATCCCCAGTGAAGTAAATGCGAGAAAGAAACATCCGAAGCCAATGCCTATGGAAGCGCCGTAGTAGGTTCTGGTGCTCCAGTCGAGTCCGGCTTGGCGCAGACGCCCTGCAAGGGAGGGTTTGTCGCCACGCTTAATCTTCTGCTTTTCCTCAAGTTCCTTCAGAGTCGCGTCGATTGCCTTCTTGCGTCCTGTTTCCTCGTGACCTGTCCGGCGATCCGTTGTCGCCACTGGTCCGGCTATCGCCGCGAAGCGTCTGGAACTCTCGGACTGTCTGACAACGCGAGAGTAAAACAATGAGATCACCACCCCAATTGTGCCTAATGCTGCAAGCACGGCAATTAGAATGGGCATGCTTTCGGAGGTCAGCATCGGTCAGCGTCTCGGTGGGGTACTATTATGAGATACTTGCATCGGCGGCATCGAGTGCCGCGGCAAGTCGTTTTTCTTCTCCATAGTAGCGGGCCCGATCCCAGAAGCGGGGCCGACCAATACCATTCGATCGATGCCTTCCAATAATGTTTCCGTTCGCGTCCTCCCCAATGATATCGTAGAGAAAAAGGTCCTGGGTGATGAGCACATCGCCTTCTAGACCAAGCACCTCAGTGATGTGTGTGATGCGGCGGGACCCGTCCCGGAGGCGCGCCGCCTGAATAATCACGTCCACTGAGGATACAATCATTTCGCGGATCGTCTTCGAAGGTAGGCTATATCCCCCCATCGTGATCATTGATTCCATCCGTGACAGTGCCTCACGGGGCGAGTTGGCATGGAGTGTTCCCATCGAACCGTCATGCCCGGTATTCATGGCCTGTAAAAGATCGAAAGCCTCGGACCCACGCACCTCTCCAACGATGATGCGCTCCGGTCGCATACGTAGACAGTTTTTGATAAGATCGCGCATTGTGATCTGACCCTCGCCCTCAATATTCGGCGGGCGGGTCTCCAGACGGACAACATGCGGCTGCTGGAGCTGAAGTTCGGCTGCATCCTCGCAGGTAATGATGCGCTCGCCGGGCTCGATGTAACGCGTTAAGCAGTTGAGAAGCGTGGTCTTGCCTGAGCCGGTGCCGCCAGACACAATGACATTGCAGCGGACCCGACCGATGATCTGAAGGACATCGGCACCCTCTTTCGTGATCGATCCAAATCTGACGAGTTGATCGAGCGTGAGCTTGTCTTTTTTGAACTTGCGGATTGTGAGGGATGGTCCGTCGATGGCAAGCGGCGGTGCGATCACGTTAACTCGAGAGCCATCCGCGAGGCGTGCGTCGCAAATTGGGCTGGACTCGTCCACGCGCCGACCCACCTGGCTTACAATACGCTGGCAAATATGCAGCAACTGTGCGTTGTCGCGGAAGTGAACATCGGTCCGTTCCACTTTCCCGGCGACCTCAATATACACGGTGTCTGCACCGTTGACCATGATATCAGCAATATCATCTCGCGAAAGTAGTGGTTCGAGCGGGCCGTATCCAAGAACATCATTGCAAATGTCTTGAAGGAGTTCATCTTGCTCAGCAATTGACATCACGACCTTCTTAGCCGCTACAATGTCATTTACAATTTCGCCGATGGCCTTACGAGCTTGCTCAGAGTCCATCTTCCCGAGCTGGGTGAGGTCAATGGCTTCAATGAGAGCGGCGAAAATCTGTGTCTTGAGATCGTAGTACTCATTCGACTTGCGTGACGACTGATGCTGCCTCATTGTATCTTTAGCGCCATCAGGTCGATTGGCGGGGAGCTCATTTGTGGAGCGTGCACGCTTTTCGGGTTCAGCAACGAGTATGCCACTAACGCGATTAGCTGGCTGCACCGCAGTGCTGCCCTGGAGCTGTGGTAGCTGAGATACTGGATGCTCGTCCTGCGAGCTTCTCTTGCCGAACATCTTGGAAGACCTGTGGTTGCCGTTGCACTTTCGGCTCTTTGGCGAAAATCTTGTTGCCGGGTGCCCTGAGGTGCTAGTTAGAACGTCGCAAATGGACAGGTCCATTCGGCTGTTTGGCCTAGGACGTTAAAGGAACGGACTAGGTGTGTGGTCTAATTGCTTATCCATAGGAGGAATGCTCCAAATGGATGCACCTGAAGATTGGGATCGCTGCATGCCAGCTCTAAACTCGAAGTCTGTCGTGGTTTCAGTGGTGCTGCTCGGTTTGGCTCTGCCTAGCCATGGAGCGGCTGACGAAGTAGTAGTCGGAAGGCTATCCAGAACTGATAGCAGCCGGGTTGTCGAGGTGGGCCGGGAGGTTGCTATCAACGCCACCTTGGATTTTGCTCAAGTTCTAAAATTCGAGTCACCGGCCCGGACCATCATCATTGGGAATCCTGCGATTGCCGATGGCACTCTCAGCGATGAGACCACGATCGTCCTAACCGCCAAAGCGGTTGGCACCACCAACATGATCGTGCTAGGGGAGGCAGGACGTGAAATCGCGAATTTTGTTGTGAGCGTCACCGCCAATAGCCGGCAAACAACGACCGTGCATCAAGGCGAGGCGCAGCAGGTCTACACTTGTGCCGGAACCTGTCGGCCAGTTGCTCAAACGACGAACAGCAAGTGAAACTTAGGTCGGCTTCCTTCCGGCCCTTCCAAGCAAATTTCTCAGTCCGAAACGTGCGGTATTCCTACGCTTCATCCCCTGTCGCCCTGTAATTGCATCTGCAATCTCCCGAAACGCGTTGATGGCGGGACCTTTGGTAGAAGCTTCCGCAACCACCTGCCCCTTGTTTGAGGCGGTTCCAAACAGATGCGCATCAAACGGTATGCACGCCGTCGGCTGAATGTCGACAGCCTTAATGAAGTCGTTCACCTTGATTTCGGGCCGCTTCGTCATACCAATTTGGTTCAGAACGAGCTTTGGTGGCGGGTCATGGGGGCGAGCATGCCGAAGCACATGGATCAGACTTTTAGTGTTCCGTAAATTAGCAAGGTCAGGGGCGGCTGTGATGACAATATCGGTTGCTGCCACTACTGTCTTCTTAGCCCATTTGGTCCAGAGATGGGGCATATCCAGGATGAGGAAAGGAGCACTTTTCTGCGCCACTTCTATCAACTGCTCGACCGCCTCTTCATTTACATCATAGGTTGCTTCGAGCGCCGCCGGCGCGGACAGCAAGCTTAGGTGCTCGCCGCATTTCTGAAGCAACCTGTCCAGCAGGACTTCATCGAGACGGCTCGTAGCTTGGATCGCGTCAGCAACCCCTTGGTTCGCATCGAGATTGAAGTCGAGGCCGGCCGTGCCGAAGGGAAGGTCCAAATCCGCCATTATGACATTCGAGCCTAGCTCTCGCGCAATCGTCCATCCTACATTATGTGAAAGGGTGGACGAGCCAACACCGCCCTTGGCACCTATGAACGCGTGAACCTGACCGAATTTACCTGAATAAGCCTCGCCGTACATTCTTGCGACAGATGAAATTAGCAAAACGGGCTCGATTGGCCCCAAAATGTACTCGCTGACACCACGGCGCATAAGTTCACGATAAAACGAGATGTCGTTCACCTCACCGATTGCCATGACTTTCGTGCCAGTGTAGCACACCTCTGCGAGACGATCGATCCCGGCCAAGTAGGCCTGGGGATCAAGGTGACTTTGGACTATGACAACGTCAGGGGTTGGAGTGTTTTGGTAAAGCTCCGTAGCCGTCACGATACCGCCGAGTTGAACGGCGACATGCGTACGCGTCATGAGCCGGTCAGCCGCTGCCTGCTCGATGGCTGCGGCGGCATCAGCGCTATCACAGAAGGCGTGAATGACGATGCGTGGAATTTTCACGCTCTCGCGGGCTATTGTTCCGTCAGCGAGGGAGGTGCACGATAAGCTGCGATCACGCTCGTGCTGATTAACATCCTTCATACGCATGCACGCTCCGTCATCCGAGGGCAGGTCTTTTGTGTTGCATCGTTCGAATCGTGCTTATCCTGGAGTTTAGAATCGAACCACTTCGCTCTGCCCAGCGCGCAGAATGCGCACCGGGATGGGACTTTTGCTTGGCAGGGTAGACTCCTCGTTGCTGTCAGAAACCGAGCGCAGAGCCAGCGAGAGAACGCCGACAGCTTGACCTGCCGCGATGGCTTCTGCTTGAACGGGACTCAACTCAAGTGTGGCTGTTTTGCCGATGGCGACACCGGAACCTTTGGTACCGTCCGTTTGCTGATCAACCTTTTGGTCAACGGCCAGTACACGAATATTGGTAAGGAGGATACGGCTCAAATTCTCGCTTCGATCATCTCCCGGCCGACTGACGGTCTGGATTACATCAACTCGATCATTTGGGAGGATCAAGCCACCGGCAGTGCTCTCAACGGACACGCGGATGGCTACAGCCCGCTTGCCCGGTTCGAGAATTGAGGCGAGGAGGTTGGACGAACTAGGCGAAAGCTTTGCCTCCCGGATCGGCTCGCCGGAAACAAATTGGCTACGCACCAGCATCCCAGCCAGAAATTTAGTGGCATCCGGCTTTTTTGGGCGTGTAATAAAATCTTGACTGGCGACTTCCGCCGGCCAAGCCTGCCAGCGCAGGACGTCTTCCGTCAACGCTTGGCCCTGAGGAATCATAGCTGACGCCACAAGGACCTCCGTCATCTGCACCGGAGGGACGTAGACTTCAGCCTTAGTTACTGTGGCGCTAGTCCTAAACGACAGTGCAAGCCAGCCGGCAAGACCACCTGCAGTCAGGGCTACAACGAGAACAATTATACGCATCATCGTCAGACGCCTTGCTGCTTGGCGCGAGCACGACTCTCGCTCGTCCAGGTTACACGCTTAGAGTAGGGTATTCATCCAAAGCGTGTCTGGAAAGATAACGAGAGCAGCTACCGCGAGGGGCACGCCATAGGGAACGCCTGTCCCTCGGTCATGAAGGTGAATGATCCACGGAGTCCTAAGACAGAATGCCGGCAGCACCATCAACCGGAATTGAAGAAGAGCCAGTGATAGCACACCACCGATTAAAGCGGCATATGCAAGGTAGGCTGTTGTGTGCTCAGCGCCGAGCCAGAGTACAACAATCGAGGCCAATTTTGCGTCACCCCCGCCGATCCAGCCGAGCCCAAAGCAAATCAGCGAAAGCGCCAATGCACAGCCAGCTACAGCGGCGTTAATCCCGATTTCGGCTAACGTCCAGCCTGCCAGTGGCGCCAGTGCGGCGTAGACACCGATTAAAAAAAGAACAAGCTCGTTGCGGATTTTAAACGTGAGGAGGTCCACAATACCCGCCCAAACAACGGCGAATACAAAGCTAAAACTAGCTACGAGCGCGGCAGTTACGGAAATCGACACCAATGCCTCTCAATATACTTCAGGCCAGATATGCTAGAGATCTCCAGCAGCTTGAAGCAGGAGGTAGCTATTGCCTCTCTGCTTCAAGCCTTAGAGCAGGTAGTCAGTTGCCAACCTTAGGTTTTAATCGCAGTCGTGACCTTAGCGAAAGCAGCATTGAGAGCTTCTTGAACCACTCCATCCTTACCGAAAACAAGGATGACAATTACTGCTAGACCTGCAGCGATAAGTCCGTATTCGATAGCGGTGGCGCCGGATTCGTTCTTGATGAAGCGCGAAAGAAGCGATTTCATAGTGTTTGTTCCTCAACTAGGTTCACTGGTCTGGCGCATCGCTGATGTGCCCCCACAAGCCCTTTGGCCGTGTGACCTGAACTAAGAACATTTTTTATGAGCTCGTCCATTCGGCCTGACGGTCTAGAACGCCCTTTGTCCGAGGTTCGGCCGAACGGCCTAACGTCTCTGCAGGTCGGCAAGATGACCGATGCAATCAGCTCTCAGCTCTTTGTGCTCTGGGCGGAGCTGCTTCGCAGCATTTCCAAATTGTTGTTTACCGCAGCGTTGGTTGGGTCAAGCTCATAAGCCTTCAAAAGATTGAAACGTGCCTTGGTCAGATCGCCACGCAGCAAGTGAGAGTAACCTACGTTGTTATAGTATTCCGTCTGGCGTCCGATCAGGCGTTCTAGTTCGTGATAGGCTCGGTCGGCAAGGTCGAAGCGGCGAACCCGATCGTAGGATGCTGCTAACCCGAGCCATGCTTCCGCGTTATTAGGGGAAACCTCGACCGCTCGCTCGTAATAACGGGCAGCGTGGCCATAGTTGCCATCGGAAAACTGAAGTTTGGCGACTTTAAGAACCTCCCCGTCAGGGTAGGGCTCAACATGATCCGGAAGGGCAATTTCGGCCGGACTATTCCCAAAGCTTGAGAGGCTGCTGCTGCTGTTGCAGGCTGTCAGGAAAGGCATAGCGCACACAAGCAACCCAATTGTCACCATATGTTCAATCTTGCTTATTGCTACCATCCGCCTGCTCCTCACGCAGTTGCCCCCGTTTGTCTTCATATCTGTCAGAGGCCTGTGTCGTGCTGCCTAAGACAGTCGACAGAGACCCATTGGTGCAAAGCCTCATAGTCGAACCGAAGCCCCCGAGGCGCCCTATGACGCTTAAGAGACAAATCAAAGCCAACGCAGCTTGTTTAAGGCTGCACTCCTTTACAGTCCCTTAACCATGTTCGATCACATCTGAGTAAGTTCTGAAGTATCAGCAGGAATCGATTCTCTTCTGATACTTCACGACATGCGTGTGGCGCCAGCAGAGCGAGCCTTTGGTATGCGATTAAAGTGTGTTTTGGCGCATTGCTACGCGGCTCTGGACGGGAGTGTGTATGCTCTCTCTCTCATAACCGTGCTGGCCGGATTGGCGCTGGTGGCTCCCTGCGCTCATGCCCAAGAGCAGCTTCTTCACTTTAACAGTGGACGTGCTGCTGGTGAACTCAACGTACCACAGGGGCAGTTCGTCACTGCCAGAACCTCTATCGATTTTGGGCGGGTGGTTGTCGGCAATCCAGAAATCGTTAGTGCCGTTCCGCTGACGAGCCGCTCCCTTTATGTGCTTGGCAAGGCAGAAGGCCGGACCAATGTTGCAGTCTACGGCGCAGGCGATGAGTTGTTAGGGATTGCAAACGTGGAGGTTGGGGCCGATACGCCAGATCTCGCTAAAGTCATCCAGGAAACCATTCCGCAGGCAAATGTCAACGTCGCGACGGTCAACGGCCGCCTGCGGTTGAGTGGGACGGTTCCGGACAGCATTAGCTTGCGAAAAACCCTAGAAATTGCTGAACAGTACAGTTCGGACGGTGTCATTAATGCGCTCCGGGTAACCGGCGGACAACAGGTGATGCTGGAGGTGCGCTTCATTGAGGCCAACCGCACGGCCGGCCGCGAGCTTGGGGTCAGTTGGTATACGCGGGGATCAAGGCAGGATGTCAGGACCGGTAATTTTAACCCGGGGAGCGGCACTGGACAATCCGGCGTTACCTTTAACCCGCTTCTCGCCAGCGGCAGCACACCGTTCGGCACCTTGATCGCACAGGTTCTCAGTGGCGGAGTCAGCGCCGACATCCTAGTGCAGGCGCTCGAAGATAAGGGCTTGGCGCGCCGGTTAGCGGAGCCAAATCTCATTGCTCTTTCCGGCGAGAAAGCCAGCTTCCTTGCAGGTGGGGAGATTCCCATCCCAGTATCTGCTGATGACGACAGGATTACGGTAACTTACAAGGAATACGGCGTGCGGCTCAATTTCACTCCGGTGGTCCTCGACAACGGGTTGATCAACCTAAAGCTGGAGCCTGAGGTCAGCCAGATCGATAACTCGATCAGGGTCAGCACCGGAGCGATTTCAATTCCGGGTTTTATTACCCGGCGCGCTAGCACCTCCATTGAGGTTAGGGACGGTCAAAGCTTTGCAATGGCAGGGCTCCTCCAGAGCGTACATTCGAAAAATCGCGAGCAGATCCCGTGGCTCGGTCAGTTGCCCATCATCGGTGCACTCTTCAGCTCATCCTCGTTCCAGGAGCAGGAAACCGACTTGGTCATCATCGTCACCCCGCGGCTGGTCAAACCTGCGAAGCCTGGGCGGCCACTCCGTACCCCGCTTGACGGCAGCAAGCCCAGCAACGATCTCGAATTTTTCCTGATGGGTGCACTTGAGGTCAACAGCGCCACGCAGGCACGGGTTGCCAGCGGGGCAGGGGTGACCGGGCCTTATGGCCACATCGTCAAACTCAAGCCGGGGAAGCGTAATGTTAGCAAAAAAGTTGTCAAAGATTAAAGGCTGGCTCGGAGTCCCTGCGGGGGTTCTCCTGCTCGCCGGACTGGGCGGATGCGTGGACTATATGGAGCGCCGTGACACAATCACATTGAGGGCTGGTGATGCTCAAGCCTGGAACAAGGTGGTTCATATTGCTGACCCATGGCCGCCTTACGTAGGGAACACCAACATCTCTGGTGATGGACAGCGTACCGCTGGTGTGATTCGGCGCTATAGTGCCGGCAGCGCAGATGCCGGCACCTCTGGGGCGACAGCCCCGGAAGGAGGGGGTGAAGCGTCCGCGACGCAGCAGTAAAACCGCCGGGTGAGCCAGTCCAACCAGACTCGCTTTCAGGTGATAAGGGGAGCGAGGGTATGACCCTAGTCAAAGCGGTCATTTGGGAGCACCCGTCATCAAATACCAGGCGCTGCCTTCAACGAGGGCTCTATAGCAGCACTGATAGCCTCAAGGCTCCAATCCGATTATTCATTGATATCCGTTGGGGGCGCAGCAAGAGCTCGTAGTCCGACAGAAGTGACCTGTAGATACGGCTTGCGAATAACCTACAGAGAGGTGAACTTGAAGGGCGGCAGGCGTCCGAGAGATCAAGCAGACCCCGCCTCACGCGGTAAGCCCGTTCCGAACAGCGGCCTTTGTTCTTGACGAGGCACAGGACTTCTGAGACACGCAAGCCTTGAAAATCTGACTTCCCAGTGCGGGTGAATGAACTCGACTGATCTTGCGGGTTTTCCACTTGAGCCGGAGAGGAAAAGGCCTCATGGAGCATCGTCGCTCGCCGCGCGCCCGAACCATCCTTAACGGACGGGTAGTCTTCAATAGTCGCTGTTCGCTGATCGACTGCACGATACGGGATCTCTCCGACACTGGGGCGCAGATCACCTTCTCGCACCCTCTCTCACTCCCAGCGGAGCTCGAGTTGGAAATCCCAAAGAAGGGGTTGTCAACCCGCGCCAAAGTGATGTGGTCCAATGGTGCAAACCACGGTCTCCTGTTCTTGGACGCAGAACAGGCGACGCCCAGCAACTCCTCCGTCCTGCGTGGGGAGCCTGAGTCCCTGGCGAAGAGCCTCCCTCAAGAGGTCACCGGCGACGGACCCGCGGTTAGGATCCAGGATGTACTGGAAGAGGCCCGTAGCCGGATTGCGCAGATTGCGGGTGTGCCGGCCGAGACAGTTCGGCTGAAGCTGGAGGTTGATTACTAAGCTTGCTCGGCAACTACTGGAATTCAGTCTGACCTCTTATGCTCCACAAGGTTGGAGCGCCCATTGAAACTAAGCTGCAGCCGCGCGCAGAGGATCCGTCCAAACTCTCACCTTTTCCAAGAACATGACACCGTGATTGGCACCTCGGCTCCAGACAAGGCGAGACCGGACCTGCAATCCTTTACTCGGAATTTCGATCTTGAATTCAGGTGGCAGTGTATCGGCATCAGCGAAATAGATCCGAGCCCCAGTGTCAGACAGATCCCGCACGATGAACTCAGTGGGCGACAATTCACTGTCCGCCACTATCTGCGCTTTGAGAACAGTGCGCCACCGTTTGCTTGCACGTCGCTCATTCATCACGATCCCTCCTGTGATCTCCCGCAGGCTGTCAGTCGCCTGGTGATGAGGCAGATTGACGCAAGTCTATTAACGGAAGGTTAGAGATGCTGATCGACGCGCCACCAAAAAGCCAGCATCACAGCGGTAACAGGCTGACCTACAATGACCGCGCATCCGGCCCGGAACAGTGGCTCCGCATGAATGGCCCCAAACGGATGCACCGTCCGTGGGTGTTAGGGCCGATCTGCTCCCCTCGGCTTCTGCAGGATCAGCTTGCCGGTCAAGTGTAAGCCTGCCACTGCAACAGCAGCTCGTGAGTTGACACCAAAGGTGCGAAACAGCGCTGCCATATGCACTTTGACCGTGCCTTCGCCGAGGTTCAGGGTTTTCGCAATCTCTTTGTTGGACTTCCCTTGCACGAGAAGCGTCAGAACCTCCCTTTGACGTGGGGTGAGATCAGTGGTTGAGGAACTTCTCAAGGCCGTGTCATGTGATTGTTGCATCTCCATTGATGGCGATGAGAGAGCAGTCACCGAGGAGGGAACATAAATTTGACCGCGAAGGATGAGATCCAAGGCACTGGTGAGTTCGGCGGGCTTCATGCGCTTTGGAATAAAGCCGTGGACGCCAGCTTCCAAAGCTGTCAGAATATCCTGCTTACGATCCGAAAACGACAGAACAACAGTCTTGGTTTGCGGGAAGCATTGGCGCACGGCCGCAAGGCAGGCGGCGCTCTTCACATCGGGCAGAGCCAGATCAAACAAAGCCAATGAAATGCCATCCACTTCGGCAAGCCTATCGAGAGCTTCATCCAAAAATGCCGCCTCCACAACCGATCCGAAGCCTAACCTGCTAGTCAGGAGCGTCCCAACACCTAATCGGTAAAACTCATTTGGATCGGCAATCAGAGCAGTCTTGCCAAGCCTTTCCATCAAACTCCTCCAGAAGGATTACCCTCGAAGATTTAGAATAAGAAAGATTTCAGAACAGTTACGTTCCATACGAAGGGGACTAAGCCTTCCGGCCGAGTAGCCGCCTATCAGAAACTCATCTAGGTAGTGTTCAAGCGAGACTGCGGGATTCGGCGAGAGTTTGGATGAGAACCTATTTCTTCAACATCAGAGACGATCTCGGGCTGATTGAAGATGAGGATGGCATCGAGCTTTCTGGAGAGGTCGCGTTGTGGCTGGAAGCGATCCGCAGTGTCGATGAATTTGTTCGGGACACGTCGAGGTGTTCTCCTATGCGGCTCGAGGTGACCGATAGCGAGGGCCGAACCGTATTGATGACACCTGTTCAAGCGAGTTTAAACACTTGGCGCTACCTGTCGAATCTCGCCGTGGTTCCCCTCTCCCTGCATTAGGCTGTGGCACACCAATCGGCGTGTGGCCTCGCAGAGTACCGGCACAACTAGGCCGTACAGCCGGTCATGATCCCTGTGTTCTCCGGTCCATAACCTGCCCCGATACAGCCGGAGCGGTGTTAACGTTGTCCGAGCAATAGGTAGATCAGTCATTAATCGTGAGAACTGATTCGGGTCGCGGGGCGTCGGCGGTGTACGGTGCTTCACCGGATGGCCCGTTCCAATATTCCACGTCCTAACCAGCACACCACTGGCGCTCCCATCCGAAGGGCCTCCGGGTGTCGAGCACCGGATCCCTGGTGGAAGGCTGTCGGGACGAGATAAGCGGTCCTGTCAACCAGCACCCTTGGCTGTGCTTGACACCTATCCCGTCACTGTTTCACAGATGGCTTAGGGCAGGCAGCAGGATTAGGATGCAGGAGTCTCCGATGGACTGGATAGTCCTGCCCGATGGGCGCTCTCCATGGGCCACAGGGAGGATGATGATGCGATGCTCGCAGGCCGCCACTCGCCACGCGATTTTGGTGCTGTCTGGCCTCGTGCTTGTCTCACCTCCGCTTCAGGCTGAAGTCCGCACTAAGCTCTACATCACGAGCCGAGCGTGCCAGGCCGACAGCCTGTTGTCCCCGGAGGAATGCCAGAATGCTTTCGCCAACGCCGAAGCCGAGTACTATGACGGCGCGCCCGTCTTCGGCGTAAAGGATGAGTGCGAGCGAGTGTTCCGCCGCTGCGTCATCAGCTTTGCCGAGCCTCCCGATCCGAAGGCACCTCGGTATGCTCCTGCATTGAAGGGAGTTCAGGTAAGCGTGAGCTCGGTCCAGGATCGAACAGCCGTTCCCGTTCTCGACGGCAGTCACCCCGCCGTCAGCTTCGGGCGGCGCACTGTCCTAGAACGTCAAGATTATCGCTCCACGGTTAAGCAAGAGGATGCCCAGGCACGATGGGCAGCGGCGCAGCGGCCGCCAGAGCAATCGAGGGCGGCAGAGGGGACAACGTGGACGCTGCGGGGGCGGGTTGATCCTCCGGCTCATTGATCCTCCGGCTCAGGTCGCCGCCGTGCCTGCGAATCCGTCTTTGGCATCCGGGGCCTGCAGAAAAATCAGGTTGCGTCTTTGGGCAGGGTGGTTCTGCAGACCTCGTCCTCCCGGGTGCTGACAACGACTGTTTTGATCCTTGCTTGTGTCCGCTCCGCGGCGCGTTTGAATGTGACCGAGGCGGCGGAGACAGGCAGATGAGATAGACAACCATCCAGGCGAGAACCGCCACCCCAATGACGGCAAGGGCGAGCAAGGCGGCGCGTACATTTCTGTTTTCCTGCAAGAGCTGGGAGCCAGCGGCCCCAAGCCTCTGCTCCGCTTCGTTCAAGTCGCGATTTTGAGTTTCATGGTGCCCCAGATTTTCGAAGAGGCACCTACCACCTTCGTGTGCGCGTTAACATCGACCAGACGGCCCATGACTGCCGCACTTGCGCGGGCGCAGGAAAGACCGCCGGAGGCGGGGGGCACCTCCGGCAGTCCGACCGCCCAGACGCAGGGGCAACACGTGACGGTCATTCTCACGCTAGTCGCCGGCGAAATGATTGAGATCTGCCTTTAGTCCGACGATTACCTGGACCTTTGGTCTGCGGTGCTCAGATGCGGCCGCGCAATTTGTCATGAAGCCATGTATGGAGGTCTTCAGGGGTCAGTTCGGATTAAGCGGGTGTTAAGTCGATCTGGCGCTCTAACGTATGTTAACCAACAACGAGCTTGGATCGGCAATGCCTTGGAACACGAGACGCCTCGCGGGTTACGGAGCGGTGCTCGGCGTTGTCGTGAGTATCATCCACGCGTACGTCCATGCCTTCTGGAGCCAAACTCCCGAAGATGGACTGCTTGAGCATGTCCTCTGGACGATACCCTTCCGGGTAGTGGCTGGTGCTGCATTGTTCGCCGCCGTTTCTGTGATCCGCAACTGGCTCATGCAGAAACGATAATATCGAGAAGGGCGGGCACCGCGTCTCTAAGGGATGCTTCTCCAGGTGCGCATTATGCTCGCTCCCGTGTCATCCTCTTGGAGTGGCGACAGGCAGATGAGATAGACAGCCATCCAGGTGAGAGTCGCCCCACCAAGGACGGCGAAGGCGAGCAATGCGGCGCGTACAATTTTGTTTCCCTGCAAGAGTTGGGAACCAGTGGCCCCAAGCCTCTGCTCCGCTTCGGTTAGATCGCGATTTTTGAGTTTCATAGTGCCCCTGGCTTAGGGACCAACCATCCGCGTGGGCGCGTGAACATCGACCAGATGGCCTATCACCCCACCGGTGCCACGCACGCGAAAACCAGCACCGCAGTTTTTGATAATTCACTTTCCCCCTTAGTTAGTACGGATCAGTTTAGGGAAGGTTGGGTCCCGCGGTTCTACTTCGACGTGCATGAGGGGAAGCACTGTCAATCAGGCGCTTTTTATCGGTGCTTGGCGGCCTTGGTAGCCTCGGTGCGAATGATGCGGGCCAAGTCGCGGGCCATGCCGGGGGTGACGGTGGCCTTCATGGTGCGGCCGGTCTGCACGTCATCGCCGGCGATGATGATGCCGCGTCCCTTGCGGGCGATCTTGAAGCTTATCTCGTCGTCACCCTTGCCGAAGGTGGCCTTCTTGCCGCCCTCCTTGTCGGTGCCGAACTCGTCCAATATATCGGCGATCTTCCGGGCCTGCGCGGGGCTCATGGCCGGGAAGGTGAAGGTCTGCATACTCAGGAACACGCGGCCTGCGGTTGGGACCACGTCGAAGCCGGGGAGGCGGTCGGGGAGGCGGCCGGCGGCGATCTCGGCGTTGATCAGGCGATCGATCACTTCGCTGATCGTGGTGCCATCAGCCTCGGCAAGAGCGCGCAACTGTGCGACGCGTGCGCCGGGTAACATGATGGTGGTCGATTTCAAGGTGTCCTCTAATTCTAGATCGTTAGAATAGAGGATGACCGCCGCCGGGTCAAGGCTATTTCTATATGTTTAGAGGGTGGCGAAGGGGCACTTGGGCCGCGCGTGAAAACCGGCACCGCAATTTCGCGTAATCGTTTGAATGGAACTGGGCCGCGTTAAAAGTCCCCGAACAAGAAATCTCCGGATGTGAGTTGGCCCACTCTCAGGTCTTCGAGCACCAGCGACGGCAGGTCTTTAACGCTGGCGGGGAAGAAGTCGAACACCACGTCGTCCCCGACCTGCTCGCCTCGCGCCATGATCTCCTCGAAGGTGTCATACTGCCCCGCCTCCCCAGCAAAGATCACCAGATCGTCCGTCCCGGGCCGGAAGTCCTTCACCGTCAATCCGCCGAGGTTGTCCAGGGTGCCAAACGGATTGCCCAGCGCGAAGATGTCAGCTCCCCGCCCACCGGTCAGAATGGCATCAAAGCGGGCAAAGATCACGTCATCGCTCGAGCCGCCATCGCTGACCGAACGCTCCAACTCGAAGTTCTCGTCAAACTGCCCAGTTCCGGAGAAAATTACGTCATTGCCCGAGCCGCCAAAGACCTTGTCCACGCCACCACCGGCATCCAGAATGTCTCTGCCGTTGTTGCCCCGGATCAGATCGTTGCCAAGGCCACCCTCCACCCGGTCATCACCCGCGCCGCCCGAGATCGTGTCGTCCCCATAGTCCCCGCTCAGGAAGTCGGCTCCGCCTGCACCGCTGATCGTGTCATCGCCCACTCCGCCAAACACCACGTCACGGCCACGATTGCTAGCGATGTTGTCATCGCCCTGCCGGCCCCAGACAAAGGCGGTGCCGCTTCTCACGTGGATGGTGTCCTCACCCAATCCGCCCCAGGCCACAGACACGTCGCTTCGCAGCACCAGCCTGTCCTCGTCAGCGGTGCCATAGGCGAGGTTTGGGGTCACGCTTGCCGGAACCCAGGCACCGTAGATAAAGGCTGACCGATCATCGTCATTGGTCAGCAGCGCTCCGCCATATTCTATCTGGTCCAGGCGAAGGGTCGGGCCATCTGGATCATCGGAATGGAACAGGCTAGCGCGGAGTTGATCGAGCGGCCGATGGTCGTCGCTTGATGACAGCAGAATGGTGGCAAAGGCCGCAAATCGCTCCAAGCTAACCGGAGCCGCTGTAACAGGCCGAAATTCGACTTGTGCTAGGGTGAAAGTCGCAATTACCAGGACGAGCAGCCACGCGGCCTAGCGGAAGAAGACCCTGGGTGTCATGGGAGCGGTGTAACTGATAAAGCCCGGCTGTGTGTGGCTATTGATGCCGCATATAGAACGAGGCAACTTTGCACAAGGTCCGGTATGGAACGTGAGCCGCGGCGCTCCGGGTCAGCCACTCCGTGCAGAAAATTCTGGTTTCATCCTTGGGCAGGGTGGTTCCGCAGATATGGTCCTCGCTCTCCCACGTGATGACAACGACTGATTTGATCCCTGCTCGTGTCCGCTCCGCGGCGCGTCTGAATGTGACCGAGAGTGCTTCCTCTTCGGTTGAGTAGGTGGCGAACGTCTCTCCATCATACGAGACCGACCAGAGACCCTCCCTTGTTTGCGTGACCACAAAGCGTTCCAAGCCTGCGGCTCCCTGTGAGTTCCGGTAGACAAGCTTTAGGTACAGGGCTTTGCCCAAGCACCAGGTCCAAGGGAATAGCCCAACACCAAGAGTCTGATCCGGCATAGGAACTCGCAGGGGCTTCACTCAAACACCTGTGACGTGACGGCATTATCCATTGTATGGAACGTATGATCGCCAGAGGCTCGGGAGAGCGGCCTCCGGCGGTCTGATACGCACACTCAGACCTTGCGGGTGGACCAGAAACGCAACGGTCATCCTCACCATCGCCTAGACTTCAGTCCGCTGTGCTCAGTTGCGGCCGCGCGAGTTCACATCAAGGGATGATGGAACTCCTCAGGGCGGGAACCTGGGACCAAGCCTAGCCTCAGGTGGATTGTGGCTGTAAGCACTGGAGGATGAGAAGTAGGCTTAGATCGAAAAGGCGGTGGGATACGGCGCATCTGGCAGTTTACGGCGCTTTGCTGGGCATAGTCCTGGGGATGCTTGAACAATTCTGCCATGCCTTCTGTCCCGCCTCTTGGCAGCATAGTCCGGGAGAGAACCTGTTCGCCCATGTTCTCATCGAGGCTGTGGTTGGTGCAGTCGCCGGAGCAACCCTGTTTGCCGCCGCTTCTGTTATCCGCAACTGGCTCGTGCGAAAGCCGTAATTTGCATAGTACTCTGTTTGGAACCGCCCCGAGAAGTGCGGGGCGCCGCCTCCGTGCTTACTTAATCCAGGACCGTATTGCGCTCACCCCCGGGTCACTGTCCTGGAGCGGCGGAGACAGGCAGATGAGATAGACGGCCATCCCGGCGAGAACCGCCACACCGCAAACGGCAAGGGTGAGCATGCCGGCGCGGACTATTCTGTCTCGTCTGTCTCGCGCGAGCTGGGAGCCGGCGGTCCCAAGCCTCTGCCGCAGAACGTGGAGGCGCTTGCAGAGAGCATGATGGAGAAGGGGCAGGAAGCACCCATTCTCGTGCGGCCGGACGGCAACCGCTTTGTTCTGGTGGAAGGCTTGCACTGACTGGAGGCCTGCAAGTCCCTCGGGAAGACAACGGTGCCTACTCCGGATCCGTCAGGATTACTCGTCATCGGATCTGCGCTGAGGAGGCTTAATCGGTTGGATTCCCACCGCCTGCTTCACGGCCGTCATAGCCACCCACTTCGCGCTCTGCCTGCTTCCAATGTTCTCGCGCGCGTCCATCTGGGCAGCCTTGCTCTCTCCAGATCTTCAAGGCGCGCAGCCTGATCCTTTCTTCCCGGATTCGCTCCTCCCGATCTTTCTGGATCCGCTCTTCCCGATCCGGCATGATGGCTTCCTCTGGACTTGTGATGCGGGCCACGGTTCCAACACGCGGATAGCAGCAGTTCGATCTGAAGCTCAGGGTTTCGCGGCGGCGTCGTTTTTCTCATAGTGCTGATCGTCAGGGTTCTGGAGGTGGACCTGTCGAATCTCCTCTGCCCGATTACGTCAGTCTGTCAAAGACCCAATGAACTGCTGTTGTGCTTGCTGTCCATCTTGTTACTCTTTTTCGTGAAGCCACAACCGCCTTGATATGGCTTAGAAGCGCCCCCTGCGTTCGAACTCCCGCCTCACATCATCCATCCTCCGGCTCAGCCCTTCAATAGCGCGCGTGACATCTCGAACATCGTCGCGGGTGACCGCCGCAGCTTGATCAGAAGAAGACGTTGACGAGCCGGTTTCCCGCCTTGCGTCAGGACAGTCTGGCAGCCCATCGCGCCGATAGCGTAGACTGAGGGAGTCCCCGAGCTTGAAATAGGTGCATCCGCCCTCAGGATCCCGCCATAGCGCTGGAGCGTCTTGGGCAAGCGAAGGGGCGGTGCTGAGAAGGCTGGCAATCAGGACTAGGTTTCGCATCGTGCCAGCATGAACCGAGGCGCTGGACCTGTCCAATACTCGAATGAGCCTTCTCTGAAGCATGTTATCCTTCAACCCAAGGCTCCCGCCTTATGTTGCCTGGCTACGCTCCCGCTCCTTTCGGCGCAGAGCAAGAAGAAGATCAAGCTGCTCGTCGGATATGGGGCTCGTATCAGGTGGGAGGTAAACGCTTCGCATCAGCTCAGCGATTCGGTTTTTGGCGTCGCGATTGATGCTTGCCGCTTCGGACTTTCTTTTTCGGTCAGGCACGGATGCTTACCTCTGATACGCGATGCATGCGTCCCGAAGACTGGGGCGAGTATGGTTAACATACGGTTAACCTTAGCCTTAAGCATCTGGAGGGGAAGGGTAAATAGCCGCTGGGATGATTCTGTGCAACAGAGGAGCTGAGGCCTCTTCGCTGCATTGGAGGCAGAGGGTGAGGGAGGTTGGCTCGGAGCGTCCTGGCTCTCTCAACCTGCCAGACCGCATCCGAGTTTATGGGCATCGAGCACCAGTAACAGGGGCTCCCGTGCGCTAGATCACATCACTGGTCATGGCTCTTCGATAGAGATGAAGCCCCTTGTCATCATCATAAAGTCAAGGTGTGTGCCACCTATCCGAAGGATCGAAGCAACCATGGCGGGCAGAAAGTCAGAGCCGGGCCGCGAAGCGCACAAGGAAGCGGTGCGTTTGTCCCGGAAGAGCCGCCACATTCCTATAGGGACACTTCTCTTGAGTGGCTTGCTGCTGGCAGGCATTCTCTCCACTGTCGTCATGGTCATTGAGCAGGGCCCTTCGAACCCTATCCCCTAGGAGCCAAGCCGGAAAGCTTTATGAAGGTCCGCGAGGGGCGTCTCCCCGAATGCTAAGGGTTTGAGCAACGAGTGCACATCGCTTTGAACCATTTGTCTCGACCGTGCAGACTGGCATCGTGCGCATCCTGGAGCAGTGTCGCTGCCATTGTGAAGCAGCGGAAGTGTTTTCGGCGCACCGGCCGGGTGTATCAAGCCCGGCCGGCACTTGGCACTCGCACCTGGAGAGAGCGCTCATGCCCAGGCGAAATAATACCCCTCAATATGACCCCGGTGAACCCGGCAGAGCGCACCCTTAAGGGCGGGGTTGAGGCAGATAGTACTCTTAGTGTGAATACGGATATCGCTGTAGACTTCGGGAGCCTTGAACGTGGAATTGTGTACCCCGTGTGCGGGAATGGCCGTCAGCGGCCTGCTAATGGGACGCACGGTTGCGGCGCATGAGGTGCTCCCAGTTCTTGAAGCGACGGAGGATCCAGGCAACCGCATCCTCGAAGGTCAGGAATGTTTCTTCTACCCCGCTGATAGGACCGAACCCGGCAGCAATGGACAAAGCGCCCGTAAGGCCAGACTCCTCGTCCTCATCGGAGCGGCAGACCAGAATAGCTGCAAGGGTGCCATCCACGAAAACGAGCCGCCCATCCTCTTCTCGGGTGAAGCGGCTGCCTACTCGAACAGACTGCCAGGTTACTCTCATCGTCGTGGGAGAATGCCCTTGCTGAGATGCAGAGTTCATTCACATATGTTGGACCTGCCCGGTCACCCACCCTGCACAAGGGATCTGAGGCGTCGAACCAGATGGCCTGGAACGCTCGGCGCGCTCCGTCGCGGATCTCGTCCAACCCGTCTTGCAGGGACTTGATCTTCCCTGCCATCTCTTCGAAGGAGGCACACTCTGGAGTGATGAACAGGCGTCCATGTTCGCCCCGGATTTAAGCGCATGAGAGCAATCCTGACGGATGCCGGGTTGTCTGGCGTTTCCGGCCTGTTGTCCAACTCAAAGGCTCCAATATGTGCGGGCAGGGTTCCTTGCTTGCGGCGCGTCAGGCTGGGACGACAGCCAGGACCTCGCCCATGGTGATTTCAGGCTCCCCGTTGATGATGCCGACCAAGCTTCCCCGGATCCAAGCCAGAGCCTTCTCGTTTGCCGCGATGGCGGCCTCTTTGCTGTCGAACATGGTCACGGACCCACCGACCCCATTCCCAGCATCAAACACATAGTAGCCCTGAAATCCGGGAGATTGCTTGAGCAAATAACCAAGGCCGCTTTCAGCCCGGCGGGCAGCCTCCGTCACGGATCTCATGTGGTTGAACTTGCGGATGACCAAGTACATGACCGCCTCCAGCCGTTGAGGGGTGTAATCCTTCCGTAAGTTATCATGTCCGGGAGACTTCGTCTCTGGGCGAAGCCTCCTCCCCACCCGCGTCGGCAGAAGGCGGGGTGGTGTCGCGGTGTTGGCGCGTGTGCATGGTCAACACCCTGGTCGCCGGCCATGCGGGCTGAGGCGCAGGTCACAGCGGGGAGGGCAAGGGCCAAATCTGACGATAAAGACGTGGGGCAGTCACCCCACGCTGCTTGTCGTTCGGGGAGTTCGCCAATCAACGCGTCAACGGTGACCGGGCGAGGCGTACCCGGGCAACGACATTGCCTCGGACTGTAATGCGCGCCGCCTTAAATGAGGGGGGCGCTGTGCGTCCCGTACCATTGCTGAACCCGTAAGGCTCCCGCGGCAAGCCGTTCGGGTCACGGTCGAGGTTGTTGTTCCCGTTCGTATCCTGGAACGCAGCGACCGCATAGGATCCTTCCGGAAGCTCGGGGAAAACCACTGAAAAGTTGCCTGGCGGCTGCTGGATGGTCTGGTTGTAGCCACACGAGTCCAAATCCAGCGATCCCGTGCAGATGCCGATTAAAACAGGTCCCTGCCTTGGGTCGGCTCCTTCAACCTGAACCGTCAGTTGAGCCGCAGCGGCAGGCCCGGCAACGGCGGTTGCCGCAAGCATCCCTGCAAACAGTCGAAGTATGAACATATTCCCCCCGCTCTGGCTCATTCCACCCGATGAACTTGGCTTTTCGAGACAACATTCAAGCGCCCCGCTTATAATCATCAGAAAGCGTCTTACGGAGTGTGCGAGGTCCGCTCGGAGCCTGCCTCCCGCATGGGTGCTCTGGATAAAATATTGGCTAAGGCTGGCATTTGCCTCCGTCTCCCAGGCGGATACGCTCTGCGCCTACCTACCATTCAAACGCGGCCGCCATATCTCGCTCCTGAGACCGTAACCCAGACCCATGAGTGAGGCAGTTCAATCGCCCATCCTCGTTCCCCGCTCACAACAGCCGCCGCTCGGTCAGAGAAAAGCCGATCCGGGCTCCAAGACCCACTGATGGTTCAACCGCCACAATCGAGCATGCCCGGGGGGATTGTGGCGGCCTTGTCCGATGTTCATGTCAGCTTTGGCGCGCGAGCGGCTTTAAAGGGGCTGAACCTGTCCCTGGGCCAAGGAGAAATCTTTGCCCTGCTCGGGCGTAACGGTTCGGGCAAGACCACCTTGATGCGTGCTCTCACAGGCCAGATCCGGGTAACGTCGGGCGAGGTGAGGGTCTTCGCCAAGGATCCGGGCCGGGAGGCGCAGCCCCGCAGGCTCATGAGTCTGGTTCCCCAGGACATCGCGCTCTATCCGCGTCTGACCGTGCGAGAGAACCTGGAGGTCATGGGCGGCATGGCAGGGCTCTCCCGGCATGAGATTCCGCAGCGGGTGGAACAAGCCATGGCCGTGACGCGGGTCGAGAACCGGCAGCACGATCTCATCGAGCACCTCTCAGGCGGATACAAGCGCCGTGCGAACATCGCCGCCGCCCTGCTGACGCAGCCCAAGCTCCTGCTGCTTGATGAGCCCACCGTCGGGGTCGACGTGGAGGCTCGGCTGGCCCTTCATCAAACGCTGCGCGACCTGCGGGAGGGCGGCACGTCGATTTTGCTCACAACTCACGATCTCGACGAGGCAAGGGCGCTTTCGGATCGTGTCGGAATTCTTGCGTCCGGTCGACTGGCCGAGACAGGTCCGATCGGCGAAATCCTGCGCCGGATGTTCGGGGATAGCCGAGAGATCGTGGTGGGCCTGAGCCGGGAGCCGACAGAGCCGATGGAGGCAATCTTGAAGGAGCTCGGTCTTGCACCGACGGCCAATCCCCTTGCATGGAACTCCTGGTCGGCCGAGGTTGGCAGCCTCGGCAGGCTGGAGACGGCTCTTGAGCAGCATGGCATCGACATCCACGAGATCCGTCTCCGGGAGCCGGGCCTGGAGCAGGTTCTGACCCGGATAGAGGGAGATCAAGGGTGATCTTCCCCTCTGCCAGGGTCATGCTGCTAAGCCTGCTGCGGGACCGGGGGGCTCTCGCCATGGCCTTTGTGCTGCCGCCTCTCATCTTCCTGATCTTCGCGGCGATTTTTACCGGATCGAGCGGCGATCAGCTTCGGTTGCATATCGGTGTCGCCGATCTGGCGCGGACCCCCGCGACCTCTCGCCTCGTGCAGGTTCTTCTCCAGGAGCCGACCCTGCGGGTCACCTTCAATGATGCTGCCGGTGCCGACGATGTACGGTCCCTCGTCAAGAATGGCTCGGTCGATCTCGGCATCATCCTTCGAGGCGATCTCAACGGGCGGGAAGCGGGCGCGCCGGTTCTCCTGGTCACCCATGAGGCGAGGGCGATTGCCGGAGCGATCATGGCAGGGCACTTGCAGCGCCTGCTTTCGGTTCACATGCCCGATGTGGCGTTCGCGCAGGTGCTGGCGGATCTGGAGGCGATTGGGGGGATCACATCCGAGCAGCGCGCGTGGATCGATCAGGTTTTCCGGGAGAAGGCCACGGACGCCCAGACAGATCCCAGGCCCCGGAGCGTCGGGTTGATCGCAACGGAGTCGGCCCTGCCGGCAACGGCAGGATGGGCTGTTTCCTATTATGCCGGTGCGGTTGCCGTGATGTTTCTGCTCCTCGCCGGGATTCAGGGCGCCATCAGCCTCATCGAGGAGAGGCGTCTGGGCGTATATGACCGGCTTCTGGCCGGTCCGCGGCCCATTGCGGGGATCATTGCTGGCAAGTTCCTGTTCCTTGTCGTTCAGGGAACATTGCAGGCGGTTCTCGTCTTCACGGCCGCATCCATCTTCTACGGTGTGAACTTCATCGCCTCATTCGGCTTATGGCTGATCACCACCCTCGTTGTCGCCGCAGCCACCTCGGGCTTGGCCTTGAGCCTGTGTGCCATCTGCTCGTCGCGGCAACAGGCCCAGGTGCTGTCGACCTTTGTCGTTCTCATCATCTCGGCGGCCGGTGGGAGCATGGTTCCTCGCTTCTTCATGCCGCCTTGGCTGCAGGCTCTGGGCTGGTGGACCCCGAATGCATGGTCGATTCAGGCCTATTCATCCGCGCTGACACCCGGCTCATCCGTCTCTTCGCTTGTCACGGCTTGGGGGATCCTCATGGCGATGGCAGCCGGAGCCCTTCTTTTTACCCTGTGCGTATCCCTTCGACGCCGCTCGATCTAACGGTGATCAGCCGGACCTGCGCATGCGGGGGGCTCCGCCCGCCGATTGAACGGATAGGGCACCAGACTTGATTCCGGACTCCAGGCTTTCTCTCAAATCGCAGGTTTGCAGCCATGCGTGCAGGAAACCGGCGTTGAAGGCATCGCCTGCGCCTGTGGTGTCGACAACGTCGACGGCAAGGGCATTGGCCGACAAACGCTCGGAACCGGCAGCAACGGCCCCTTGATCGCCGAGCTTGAGGACGACAAGGGGGAAGTGCTCCCGCAGAACGCTCAGGACCCCTTCAAGGGAGCGTTCCCCCGTCAGGGCTTGTCCCTCCTCGAGATTGGGAAGAAAGACATCGATTCCCCTGCAGGCTTCGAAAAAGCCGGAATCAGTGCGGATCAGATGATCGTCCCAGCTGGGATCGAGCGAAACCGTCAGGCCCTGGTCGCGCGCCATGGCGACCACATCCGGGCTGTCCTTGAGGGTTGCAAATTCCGCAATGTGCAGATGGCGGATACCGGGTGCCGCGAGGGCCTGCTCCAGGGTAGCTGGCCGGGAGACGCCGGCGCGCCGGGACACGAAGGCTCGCTCGCCGTCCTTGATCAGGGCCACCGTGGGCTGGGGGCCTGCATCGTTCGACCGCTCGACGAAGGAGAGATCGATGCCGCTGGCTTCAAACTCCGGGTCTAGACTGTGCGAGAGCGGGTCGGTTCCAAGGCGCGTCAGGAGAGCCGTGGGCCGACCGAGGGATGCCAGATGAGCGGCCGTGATGTAGGCGCCGCCGCCCGCCGTAATCGTGACACCGTCAGCAAACCGCTCCCGGCCGAGCATCGGCATCTCGGGCAGGCCCGTGAAGATGATGTCGCAGTAGGTCCGCCCAAGGCATAAAACCTTGTTCCGTGCGGAGGCCGTCTCGTTCATTGGATTGCCAGTGCTTTTTCTGTGGCCTTGTCGAAATAGTAGAGGCGTTCGGCCGGAGCATGGAGGGTCAGCGGCTCGCCGATCTTCGGGATCTGCCGGCCCGGTGCCGATCCGATGATCGTCTGGCCATCGGCTTCGATATGGACGAGCGTCTCGGAGCCGAGGGTCTCCAGGACCGCAACCGTACCGGACACGGTCAGGCCGGAGGAGCCGGCATCCACCGGGGAGAGGTCCTGCGGACGGGCGCCCACCAGGATGTCCGAGGTTGTTGCCAGAGACGATGGAGCCTGGATCGAGCCGCCAACGGACAACTGGGCTCTTCCATCCCGCAGCGAGGCCGGCAGCAGGTTCATCGTTGGGCTGCCGATGAAGCGGGCCGTGAACACGTCGACGGGTTTCTCGTACAGCTCCAGGGGCGAGCCGACCTGCAGGATCCTGCCCTCGCGCATCACGACGATCCGGTCGGCCATGGTCATGGCCTCGACCTGGTCGTGGGTGACGAACACCGACGTGGCGCCGAGCCTGTGATGAAGCCGCTTGATCTCGATGCGCATCTGGGTGCGCAGCTGCGCATCGAGATTGGACAACGGCTCGTCGAACAGGAAGGCGGAAGGATCGCGCACCATCGCCCGCCCGATGGCCACCCGCTGGCGCTGGCCGCCCGACAGGGCCGACGGGCGGCGCTCGAGGAGCTGCGAAAGGCCAAGGGTCTCGGCAACCTGCTCCACCCGCGCGCGCTTCTCGCTCTTCGAGAGCTTGGACCGGTAGAGGCCGAAGGCGATGTTGTCGGCTACAGTCACATGAGGATAGATGGCGTAGTTTTGGAACACCATGGCGATGTTCCGGTCCCTGGGCTGAAGATCGTTGACCACACGGCCGTCGATGCGGATCTGCCCCTCGCTGATCTCCTCGAGGCCCGCGATCATGCGCAGGGTCGTGGACTTTCCGCATCCGGAGGGGCCGACGAGCACGACGAATTCGCCGTCCTGGATCGCAAGATCGATCCCGTGGACCACCGCGGTGTTCCCGTAGCGCTTGACGAGGCGGCTGATTTCAATGGTCGCCATCAGCGAGCTCCCAGAAGTGCGGTGAAGCGGGTTTCGAGATCCTTAGTCGATGCGGCGGCTCGATGCCTTGCCTCTTCAATCCGGCTGCGGACGCCTGAGATCTCCTCGTTGTATCCGGCAATGGCCTGGGCAAGCGCCCGAGGGGCAGGGCCCCCGAACCGGTCGCGGACCGCGACGAAGTTTTCGGGCGAGACGATTTCGGCAAATTGCGCCTGGCCAACGGTTGTCGTGCGGCCTGCACATTGCCTCAAAGCTTCCTGAAAGGCGCCGTATCCATCCACCGCAATGTCTCCGCCGATCCCGACCACCGCACGGGCCACCTCGGCTGCGATCTCATGGGCCTCGCGGAAGGACAGCCCTTCCAGGCGCACGAGACTGTCGGCGAGTTCCGTGACCGTGATGCAGCTCCGGCGGATATTCTGGCGCACCCGGTCGGCGTCTATCCGCAGGGTCGGAACGAGGGCGGCGAGCAGGTCGAGAACCCGGGCGCCGCTGTCGAAGGCGCCATAGCCGAAGCCCTGGCTCTCGCCTTCGCTGTCGTTCATGTCGGTGAAGGGCGTGTTGTGCATGATCGTCAGCATCGCCTGCGCCCGGCCCACCGTCTGGGACGACAGGTGCCGCATATGCTCGATGGGGACGGGATTGCGCTTCTGCGGCATGATCGAGCTGATCTGCACGAAGGCGTTGGGAACGTAGATCTGACCGACCTCGAAGCTCGTCCAGAACTGAAGATCCTGGATGAAGCGGCCAAGATGCAGGAAGATCAGCTCTATGGCCGCATAGGTCGACGTGATGTAATCGACGGATGCGATGCACCCGTACGAGTTCTGCAGCGGTCGGCTGAAGCCGAGCAGGCGAGCCATGAGATCCCGGTCGATGGGAAAGCCGCTCGTGGTGATGGCGGCCGCCCCCATGGGGCTCCGGTCGACGATGTCGCGGGCCGCTTCCAGGCGGGCGATGTCGCGCAGCAGGGTTTCGAGGACGGCAGACAGGTAATGGCCGAATACGGTCGGCTGCGCCGGCTGGCCATGGGTGTAGGCAACAATCATGGTCCTGCTTTCCCGCTCGGCCACGGCGGCGAGGGTTTCGGCCAGATGCACCAGACGCTCCAGCAAGGGGTCGATCCGAGCTTTGAGGCCGATCTTGAAAAGGGTGTGGTCGATATCGTTGCGGGAGCGCGCCGTGTGAAGGCGACCTGCGAGATCCGGCCCGAGCCGTGTGCGGAGCTGCTTTTCGATCAGGAAGAAGAAATCCTCCACCTCACCCGTATAGGTGAGCGCATCGACATCGATGTCCCGGTCGATGGCTTCCAGGGCCTGAGCGATGGGATGGGCCTGCTCGATGGTGAGGATCCCGGTCTCATGGAGCATCACGAGGTGCGCCCGGTCGATGAGGCGGAAGCCCTCCACGTGATGTGCCTTGGCGCCATCGAACAAGGGGCGGAGCACCGTCTCCTTGTAGACGGGATTGGGAAAGGTGGACGTGTCTTGTGAGGTGCCTTCTGTCATCGGCTTACCCTTTGAGTCCGGCCAGCATCACGCCTCGGACAATGTAGCGTTGAAGGAACAGGAAGATGATCAGGGTCGGCAGCGTGGCGATGCTCGCGCCCGTCATGATCTTTTCCCACTGGACGGATTGCTCCACCGCGAAGCTGGAGAGCCCGACGGGCAGCGTGTAGAGATCGGCGCTGGTGGTCACGATGAGCGGCCAGAAGAAGGCGGTCCAGTTGCCGAGGAATGTGAAGATCGCAAGCGCCGACAGGGCAGGGGTCACCAGGGGCAGAGCGATCTTCCACCAGATGGTGAACTCGTTCAGCCCGTCGATCCGTGCGGCCTCGAGAAAATCGTCCGGCACCCCCTCGAAGAACTGCTTCATGAGGAAGGTCCCGAAGGCGGTCATCATTCCGGGGAACATGATGCCCCAGTAGCTGTCCAGCCAACCGAACTGGCTTGCCATGAGATACCAGGGCAGGACCAGCATCTCGGTCGGGATCATCAGGGTGGACAGAATAGCGATGAAGACGATGTAGCGTCCCCGGAACCTGAATTTCGCGAGGGTGTATCCGACGAGGCTGTCGAAGAACACGTTCGAGATCGTGACGATGATCGCCACCACCATCGAGTTGACGAACCAGCGCGTGAAGCGCCCGTCGCTTAGGATTTCCCAGTAATTGTCGAGGGTCGGCACGGCCGGGATGATGCGCAGGTCGTATACCTGCGAGGCATCTTTAAGGGAGGTGGACAGCATGAAGAGCAGAGGCGTCACCATGATGACGCCACCGATGAAAAGGAGCGTCCAGGCCACGATCCTCCCGGGCTTCACGGACGACATGGCGCGACCTTGCGACGATACGGCGGCGGTCATCAGCGGTCTCTCATGATGCGCAGTTGGAGAAGGGAGATCGCAAGGAGGATCAGGAACAGGACCACCGTCTGGGCCGCGGCATAGCCCATCTCGTAGGAGCTGAAGGCGGTCTGATAGATCATCAGAACGAGCGGCTTCGTGGAGTTCAGGGGGCCGCCGGGGTCGTTGGTGTTGATGTTGTAGACCTGATCGAAGATGCGCAGGAAGCCGATGGACGAGAAGACGACCAGAAACACCAGGGTCGGCTTGACCAGGGGAAGGGTGATCCTGCGCAGGATCGCCCCCTCCGACAGGCCGTCGATGCGGGCGGCCTCGTAATAGGTTGTCGGAATGGCCCGCAGTCCTGCCAGGAAGATGATGATCTGGAACCCGAGTCCCGCCCAGATGGCCGGCGCCAGGACGGCCGGCAGCGCCTGGGACGTGGAGCGAAGGAAGGGCTGCTGCGGGATGCCGAAGGAGGAGAGGATATCGTTGATCACGCCGATAGGGACCGGCTGGTAGAACCAGCGCCACACCCACGCCATGGCGGCTGCCGTGGTGAGGAACGGCAGGAAGTACAGGGCGCGGATGAAGGAGTGCATGAACCGCACGCGGTCCAGGTAATAGGCCACGACGAACGAGATCAGAAGGCTGATCGGCGTGCCGAGGATCAGGTAGAGGAAGGTGTTGCGGAACACCTGCCAGAAGAGCGGATCCGCATAGAGCCTCGTGTAGTTCTCAAACCCGACGAAGCTGGCAGGCCGGGTGATCGTCCAGTCCGTCACCGACAGGTAGAAGGCCTGGAAGGTCGGCCAGAAGCGGATGACGACGTAAAAGAGAAGGGGAACCGCGAGGAAGCCCCATGCCCATATCAGCTGTTTCTGGCCGAGACTCATCCTTGACCAGAGGCCGCTTGGGGCGGTCTCCCAATGGACAGCAATGGACATGGCGTGTTCCTCGCGGGCTTGGCGCTTAGCGCTTGGCGCGATCGATGATCGCCTGCTCGGCTTCCGCCGCCTTGGCGAGCGACGTCTTGGGGTCTTCGCCGCCGATCAGGACGCGGTTTGCCATGTCGATGGCAACCTGACGCTGGGCCGCCTCATCCTTGAACAAGGTCGTGTGGGCATATTCCAGGCCCTTCAGGAACGGACCGTAGACCGGGTGGGCGATGTTCTCGGGCGTGAGAGCCGCAGTGCGCCGCGCCGGCAGTTCGCCCACAACCTCCATCCAGACCTTCATTGCTTCAGGGGATGAGACGTAGGCGAGGAATTTCTCGGCCGCGGCGAGCTTTTCACCTTCGGCTTTGGTGGTGATCGCGTTGGCGAAATAGCTCGCGTAGTTGCTGCGCATGCCCTGGGCATTGGCCGGAAGCTCGGTCACGCCCCATTCGAAGCTCTTGATCGTGCCGAAGGAACCCAGGCGGAAGGTGCCGTCGATGGTCATAGCGGCAAGACCCGCCCGGAAAGCGGCCTGTCCTTCGTCCATGAAGCCGGCCTGACCGACCTTATGCTTCTTCTGGAGATCGGTGTAGAAGGTCAGCGCCTTCAGTCCTGCCTCGTCGTTATAGGCCACCTTGGTGTCGTTGTCCGTGTACGGAGCGCCGCCGAACTGGCGGATCAGCACCTCGCGCCACCATTGGTGGTCCTGCCCGCCCATGTCGAGCGTCATGCCTGCGGAGACGATGTTGCCGCTGCCGTCGCGTTTGGTGGTTTTCTCGGCTGCGGCGACGAGTTCGTCGATGGTCTTGGGCGGGTTGTTCGGATCGAGACCCGCATCCTTGAAGGCCTTCTTGTTGTAGAACAGCGCCAGGGAGCGCACCGCCGTCGGCAGGCCGTAGTAGTCGTTCCCGCGCTTCATGGCGCTTATGATGGGGAAGAAGTCCCGCTCGATATCGGCGCTCGGAAAGGCCTCGGCGCGCAAGGGGCGAATCATCTTTCCGGAGATGAAGTTGTCGGTCCAGCCGTAGAAGAGCTGCACGACGTCCGGGCCCTGACCTGCGAGGATCGAGGCGGCAACCTTGGTCTGGTAATCCGCATAAGGGAACGTGGTCTGCTTGACCTTGATGTCCGGGTTGGCCTCCTGGAACTTCGCGATCAGCTGGTTCATCGCCTTGACGCGTGTGTCGAAGACGTACTGCCAGTACTCGATTTCGACCGCCTTCACGCCGGAAGAGGCCAAGGTGGCAAAGCTTATGGCAACGCCCGCAAGCAAATGACGAAAACGCATATCCCTCTCCATTATTACCGGGCACGGGGCGCCGGCGGTTATCTATGGCGGCCTCTGGACGAGCCTTTCCGGCGCCAAGGCTCCCTTAGAGTGAACAACCTGTCAATAAGATAATTCACTTGAGTTATTCATTGCTCCGGTTCATCGTTCCATCCTGGAGTGCTGGACATGCCGAGAAAATCCAAAGCCGGGGCACGATCGACGATCGGAAGCAATCCGGAGCGGAACCGCTCCCATAACCGGCGCGTGGTGCTGGATGTCGTTCGCCAATGGGGCCCTGTCGGGCGAATGGAGATCTCGCGCCATGCGCATCTGAGCACCCAGGCCGTATCGAACATCGTCGAGGATCTCGTTTCCGACGGGTTGCTCATCAAGACCGGGCGTTTGAGGGCAGGGCGCGGTTTGCCGCCGATTCAGTTCGCCGTTAATCCGGACGGCGGAATGACCGCCGGGATCGAGGTTGCGGCGGATCACATCTCGACGCTCCTCGTGGATATCGGCGGCCGCGTCCGTGTCCGGCGGACCCTTTCCATCAAGAAGAACGACCCCGGCGCGGTTCTGCCGGCCATCAAGGCAGAGGTCGAGGCGGCGCAGGCGCAGCTGAAGCCTCCCGTGCCCCAACTCTTGGGAATCGGGGTCGTGATGCCGGGACCTTTCAATGTCGAGGGCATGACATCGGTTGGGCCGACGACGCTGTCGGGCTGGCTCGATTTCGACGCGGTCGCCAGCATCGGGGACGTGCTCGGGGCATCCATCACGCTTGAGAACGACGCCACCGCCGCCGCCGTAGGCGAGCGCCTGCACGGCGCGGCAAAGGATTTGAGAAGCTTCTGCCTGATCTATTTCGGACAAGGTCTCGGGCTCGGCATCATGATCGACGGTCACCCGTTCCGGGGTGCCAATGGCAATGCGGGCGAGATCGGGCACGTATTGGTGAAAAAGGGCGGACGCCTCTGCTCATGCGGGCAGCACGGATGCCTGGAAGCCTATGCGTCCGTTCAGGCCCTTGCCGAAAGGCTGGCGGCGGTGGGGATCCACGATCCCGAATATGCGGACATCGAACGCCTTCACAGGGAAAGGCACCCGGTCATCGAGGCCTGGATCCAGGAGGCCGCCGGCTACTTGGCGCCCCAGATCGCGATGCTCGAAAACCTCTTCGATCCCGAGGCGGTCATCATCGGCGGCGCTCTTCCGCCGGGCCTCCTGGAGGATCTCACCGGGGCCATGCAGCCGCTTCCCCTGTCGGTCGCAAGCCGCCGGAACCGGAACGAGGCGCGCCTGATCCACGGACGGACAGGCCGCTTGACCGCGGCCCTCGGAGCCGCCGCCCTGCCGCTTCTGGAGACGATGACGCCTCGGCTCGACACCGCCCAGGCGAACCGCCGCGACCAACCGAACGAGGAGATCTCCCTTGCTGGATGACCATAAGCGGCTTGCCCGTGCTGTCCATCAGCCAGCGCTCGTGCGCCTGCACCGCGCGTTGAGCCGGTTGCCATCCGTGCTGACCGTCATGAATACGGGTGCGCATCCGGACGATGAAGAGAACGAAATGCTGGCGGCCCTAAGGTTCGCCTTCGGCATGCGCATCGTGGTTGCCTGCTCCACGCGGGGAGAGGGCGGCCAGAACGCGCTTGGGCCTGAGCGTGGTGCTGCCCTGGGTGCCTTGCGAACTGCGGAGATGGAGGAGGCCGCCCGCCGCATCGATGCCGACGTGGCATGGCTCGGCCATGGGCCGGACGATCCGGTGCATGACTTCGGCTTCTCCAAGAACGGGGACGAGACGCTCCGGCGCTGGGGCGAACAGCGCATCGTCGAGCGTCTCGTCCGGGCTTACCGGCAGTACCGCCCGGACGTCGTCATCCCGACATTCCTGGACGTGCCCGGTCAGCACGGTCACCACCGGGCCATGACCCGGGCGGCCGAAACGGCCCTGGACCTGGCGGCGGATCTTTCCGCCTTCCCGGAACATGCGAGCCTGGGCCTCCGGCCCTGGCAGGTTTCCAAGTTTTATCTTCCGGCATGGTCGGGTGCAGGCTACGCCTATGACGATGAGGCGCCGCCTCCGCCTGCAACGGTCAGCGTCCAGGTTGCCCATCGTGACGAGGTGACCGGCCTGGCATACCAGCAACTCGGCGAGTGGTCCCGTGCGGCTCACGCGTCCCAAGGCATGGGTGTCTGGCGCGACAAACCGGTCGATCACTGGAGTCTCCACCTCAAGCGGTGGGCTGATGGCTCACCGACGAACGAGAGCGATATCCGTGATCATCTGCCTGCAACCCTTGCCGATCTGGCAGCCACAGCAGGCCTGACGGATGCTCCGGCTGCGGCCCTGAGGGAGGCGCAGGAACGGATCGATGATGCGCTTGCGGCATTTCCGGATCGCCAAAGGATCGGCGTCTCCCTCAGCCGGGCAGCGCATCTGATCGAAAGCTCGCTAAAGGAGCTGGATCGTCACGCCATAGACCTGATCGGGCATCGGCTCGAGCGGAAGGTGAGGGAACTCGACGCAGCGATCTTCGAGGCGACCGCCAACACAGCCCGAGCAGCCTTCAAAGGCGCATGCCACCCCGGAGCCAGCATAGGGCTGGAGGTTCGCATCGACGCGCCGGACCTCGCGGGATGGGTCGCAGCGCCCCGCCTCCCGGAAGGCATCGAGGCCGTTTCGGTACCTCGGGAGGCCGGACACTTCGAGTATTCAATCTCGATCCCTGCATCCGCACCGCTTACGGGAAATTACCCCGAAGCGTTCGATCCCATGGGCGGCAACGGTGCAGCCGGCATCCGCGTGTCCGGCGAGGTCGACGGACGCCTCGTCAGGGTCGATCTCGATCCCGAGGAGCCCTTCAGAATCGAGCCATCCCGGTCCCTGTCTCTCGATCCCGCCATTGCTCTCATCAAGGCTGGCGAACCAGCCTCCGGCATCCGCGTGCACATTGTGGGGGCGGAGCCGACGGACTGGCAGGTGCCGGATGGATGGACGATGCAGCGTCAGGACGGCGGCTGGATCGTCGAGCCGCCGCGGGAGATGGAAACAGGCGTTTCAACCCTCGTGCCGATTGTGGATGGCAGGCCGGCAAGCACCGTCCAGGCCCTTGCATACCATCATATCCAGCGGACCTCCTTTGTGGCACCGGCAGCACTGAAGGTTCTGACCCTCGATGTGGCCCTCCCGGTCGATGCCCGCATCGGCTATGTGGGAGCCGGAAGCGACAATGTCGGCGCCCATATGCGCCGCCTCGGCCTCCATGTGACGGATCTAGGAGAAGACGATCTGACGGCGGGCTCGCTCTCGGGGTTCACCACCATCGTGGTGGGCATTTTTGCGTTCGGTTTCCGGCGCGACCTTCAGGCGGCGACAGGTCGTCTGCATCGCTTCGTGGAGGACGGCGGCCATCTGGTGACCCTCTATCACCGTCCCACCGATGGCTGGAATCCTGCCGTCACCCCGCCGCGCCGTCTGGCCATCGGCTCGCCGTCGCTCCGGTGGCGGGTCACCGATCCGGCTGCGCCTGTGACGGTTTTGAAGCCGGATAGCCCGTTGCTGACGTATCCGAACCGGATCGAGGCGGCAGATTGGCAGGGCTGGGACAAGGAGAGGGGGCTTTATTTCGCGGCGGAATACGACCCGGCCTATGAAGAGCTTTTGTGCCTGAATGATCCCGGCGAGAACCCGCTCAAGGGCGGGCTGGTCTCCGCCCGCATCGGTCACGGCCGCCATACCCATGTGGCGCTCGTGCTGCATCATCAGATGGACAAGCTGGTTCCCGGCGCCTTCCGCCTCCTGGCGAACCTGGTCCAGCCAGCCTGACAGAGCATGCCGGCTGATCCTGAAACCGGTTCGGGCGAGACACCTGCTCCTCTGTGGAGCAGCGCCGGATGGCTGCTCCTCGATATGGCCCTTGTCACGACGATGCAGGCCATCGTCAAAGCCGAAGGGGAGACCTATCCGGCCGTCCAGCTGGTTTTCCTCCGCTCCCTCGTCGGGTTCGTCGCAGTGGCGCCTCTGATCTGGCGCTACCGCACCAAGTTGACAGATTTGTCGAACCTTCGCGGCCATCTCTTTCGAGTTGCATACAATTCGGCCGCGTTGACGTTCAACTTCGCCGCTTTCGCTGCCCTGCCTTTGGCCCTGGTCACGGCCATCGGTTTCACCCGGCCCCTCGTGTTGCTGGTCATGGCGGCGATCCTGCTGGGGGAGAGCGTGAGCCGGACCCGCTTTGCTCTCACGGCTGTGGGGTTCGCAGGGGTCGTGATCATGGTGCGGCCGGACGCGATCTCCTGGAACATGGGGCTGGTCGCAGCTTTCGCGTCAGTGGTCTTCGGCACGATGGCGGCCGTTCAGACGCGGCGCCTCGCCCATGAGAGCACCATTGTGCTGATGCTCTTCTACACGGTCGGCCTGACCCTCCTGACCGCGATCCCCGCAGCCATCGCGTGGGTGCCGATCCCCTGGGACAAAGCCCCGAACATCATCCTCATCGGCGTTTTGGCTCAACTCGGCCAATATTGCTGGCTGCAGGCCTACCAGAAGCAGGAGGCGCGGCTTCTTGCACCCATCGGGTACCTGTCGATCGTCTTTTCGGCGTTTGCGGGGTGGCTTTACTTCGGCGACATTCCTTCACTGTCCCTGGTGGCAGGCGCCGCCATCGTCGTTCTGACCACGGTGCTGGCCGGGCCGGCGGAGCGCTGGTTCGAGCGCAGGGGACGGCCATGAGGCTGCCAGGGGCTTGGGCTTATCCGCTCTTGGTATGAGGCCTTGTGTCGTCGCTCCCCGTTTTGGAGGATAACGGGCATCTTTCGGAACCTTTGATCCGGGTTAATAACCCTCTCTTTACCCGCATGGGCGAGAGTTAATTCAGCAACGACGAACCGATAACGTCTGCCTCAACGGATTTGTAAGTGCCCATGCGTAACTCGTTCAAGCCTAATGATTTTATGCCCGCCGCAATCCAGCAGGAAGGCAAGACCGCCGGAACATCCCCGGAGACCCGGAGTCTGGGCGATTCGGCGGTCAGGACCGGCCTTGAATTTGCATGGGAAACACCTTGGTCCTCCGCCGGCGAAACCGAGCCCGGCTGGTGGCAGGCCTTCGCCCTGTCCAAGGGCGTGAGGGCGACCAGGACCCCAGACCGGTTCATCAGGAAGCAGCCTGAGACCAACGTAGTGGCCCTTCCCCCCAGCGAGGGAGCCGAGGCTGCGCGCCTGGCCCGCGCCGCGGACAGGTCCTGCGAGGAGACGATCCGCAGGCGTCTCGAGAGGCTCCAGGCCGCGGTGGAATCGGGAGCAACAGATGCCAAGGTCCCTGAAAGGGCGGAGCCTGCGCCAGCAAGTGCTGCTCGGACGGCTCCTGTAGCGGAGGAGGCTGCACGGCCGATTGAGGCCGTTGCGGAGGTCTCCGAAGTCCACATGGCCGTGGATTTGGAAGCTGAATCCTATGAATATGCCGAGCCTGAGACGGAGATCCTATACACAATCGAGGAGGCTCCTCACGAACCTGAGGCCGAGTTGTTGCTGCCCGTTCCCGTGGCATCCCTGGCGCCGGCATTCTCGGCGTTCGCGTTCCAGTCCAGCCTCTACGACATTGCCGTTTTCCTGAAGCCTGAAACGATGCTGGAGCCGGTGGAGGCCGCGGACCAGGACGATATGCTTGAGGCTGTCGAGGCCGCAGAGGCAGAGGTCGAGGTCGAGTTCATTCAGGTTGATGAACCTGAAGAAGACTGGCCTGCCGAAGTGGAAGCCGAAGGACAGGTTGTTCCTGAAATCCTGGAAGCCGCGCGTGAGGACGTGATGGTTGAGGAAGCGGTTGAGAGCATCGATGCCGGATACCTTGCCTTGTATGGCGAGGTGGTCGCGCCTGTTCGGGCTCCGGTGGCAATTGCGGCGCCCGTGCAACCGGAGCCCGTTGAGCCCGAGCCTGTCGAGGCGGTCGAACCCGACGAAATTGTCTCGGTCTCGTCCGGCCTCTCGGCGCAGGTGATCGAGTTCCGAATCCATGAGCGTGCAAAGGGCGGGGGCTATGAGCTCCCGGCCATCAGCCTCCTGGCCGAGGTGCCGGAGCGGGAAGGCGAGGTTCTGACCGAGGACATCCTCGAGGAGAGGGCCGGCAGGGTCGAGAAGGTCATTCGCGACTTCGGCGTGAAGGGCGAGGTCAT
>NZ_JAEQMY010000045.1 GCF_016743775.1 Microvirga aerilata
GGGCGCCTCCGCAAATCGGCGCCAACCAGTGAATCACAAGTCATTGCTCGGATTCAAATTTCACTCGGACAGGCTCTGATGCGCGCCTGCGTCAGCTTGGCTATAGCAACGTCACCATCAGGGTTGGCGATGGAACGCGCGGCTGGGCAGAGCATGCCCCCTTTGACAAGATCCTGGTGACAGCTGCCGCCGAGCAGCCGCCTGAGGCTCTGCTGAACCAGCTCGCGCCGGGAGGGCTGATGGTGTTGCCTCTGGGTCCGGAAGGGGCGCAGCAACTTACGGTGATCGGCAAGCAGCCCGACGGGCAGCCCACTGCGCGAGCCATCATCCCGGTACGGTTTGGTCAGCTGGAGACAGCAATTTGAGAAGAAACCCACTGGGCGACCTGCTGCATCCGCAGCGGTCCTTCCCCGCAGCTAGGTCCTACTGATGGGCGTTGTAGCCCAAGGGGCAGACTGCGCGTTCAAGCGGCGGTCGGTGCGCCGCCTCAACGCTGCCCAGCGAATTGCGGCCTCACGGAGCCACCGCCACCGATGCCCGGCCGCTGGTGATGTCCATGATCATGCGAGCGGTCTGCTGGGCGTGTGCTTCGGGCAAGTCCGCCGTGAGCGTCGCACCTGCCTCAGTGAATCTCTCCTGGCGGATCCGAACACCTGCGATGCTCGCCAGCCGTGCCTTTACCAGAGCCAGATCGGAAAAGGTCACGGTGATGGTGGCTTCGCAAACCACCACGATCTCGACCAGCTTGCCTGCCCGCAGGCAGGCGGCTGCGGTACCGCCGTAGGCTCGGATGAGACCACCGCTGCCGAGGAGAACCCCTCCGAACCAGCGGGTCACGACAACAGCCACATTGTCGAGGCTCAGTCGATCAATCGCCTGCAGGATCGGCTTACCGGCCGTGCCGCCCGGCTCACCGTCATCGCTGGAGCGATAGCTCTGACCCACCCGCCAGGCCCAGCAGTTGTGGTTGGCATCGCCGTCCGAGTGCGCGGCGATGAACTCCTTAGCGGCCTCGTCGCTCGCAATCGGGCCGGCTGTCGCGACGAACCGGCTCTTCTTGATGATCTCTTCGAACGAGGTGGGGCCTTCCAAGGTGTACATGGGCTATGCGAGGGCCTCATTGGCTCAGTGTTGTGTCCTTGAACTATCAAGGTGTCCTCATGAAACGATGGTTGGGTAAACCTCAGTCGTGCGCAAGCACCTAACAGCCGGATTGCCTCAACCTACGTGGTCTCCTCAAGCATCTTACGCACGGTGGCCGGCGACAGCCGGAAGTGTTTGGCCACCTGACAGGGAGCCACCCCAGCCAGAAGGGCCGCCCGTACGGCCTTGCGCTGCCCCTCCTGCAGCACCGATGAGGTCTTGCCAGATCTTGAGCGCTTGTTTTGACGTGTGGGGCTAGGAACCGACCACTCGAGTGACCGGCTGGCCTGCTTTGCCGCCTCCTCCAACTCCGCCCGGCTCCCCCTGCCCGTCTCCAGGCGGCGGCGCAACTCGTCGATCAGCGCAGCAAGATCTTGTACCAACTGTGTGTCAGACAAACTCGTCATCTCCGGCGGCTTAGCCGGGAGGCAGCCCGCTGAGGGGGCGGTGTCGGTACAGTTATCGTGTACTCGAAAAGATCGGGGGTGCGGTGAGAAGATCCCTTGTGCGGCATAGAGTTGATATGGGTTGCAGCCAGTGCTGATCCAAGTGCGCAAGGGTGAGTCGTGACGGGTTCGGTGCTTGGGGTTAAGCCATAGCTTCAGCAACTGGGATCCGTTGAGCGGCATCACACTTTCTGCTTCAGAATTTCGGCACCGTTGAGTGATCCCCAGCCGCAGTAGAGCTTCAGCGTGGTTTCGTCCTCCTGCACTCTGCCATTGACGTACTGCGCCACTGACGTATGTCCTCGCTTTCGTCAGAGGAGCGTCCATGAGCGACGACAGCGAGTTCGAGCACCTCATTGCCAGCCTTGGCTCCATTCTCGCTGAGACAAACGATGATCTCAGTCTCGGCAGCGGGCTGCGCCTGCCCGCTGCCATTGATGCAGCGGCCGTCCGGAGCAGGACGGGCCTCTCGCAAGCCGCTTTCGCCCGCCGCATTGGCGTTGCGTTGTGAACTATTCGCAATTGGGAGCAGGGCCGCCGGTCACCCCAGGGGCCAGCCCGGGTCCTGCTGGCGCTGCTGGACCGCAATCCACGCATTGTCGAGAATACCCTCGGGACCGGTGTGCAGGGACTTAAGTCTTTTTCTCCCTGAGCGGGTGGTGTATCAGGCTGTTTCATTGCCTGAGGCAGGGACGAGAGCCAGTCAACGACCCTGCCCGGCTCAAGACCTCGCTTGGCGCGTGCGCTTGCGAGCCGCTGCTCCTCGAGGCTCCGCTGGCGCTCAGTCCATTCGTTCACGGCAGTAGCAACGCGCCCGAAGTAAGCAGCCGGAGCACCAGCGCCAGCCACAGCGTGTCCGGTCTCGCCCCGCCGCCGGCCCATCCAGACACCGAAGACCCGCTGCTCGCTCCAGCCAACAAACCAAGCGTCGGCATTGCTGGTCAAGGTTCCAGTTTTCCCGTACGCTGCCCAGCCCTTCATCTGCGCCGCGCGTCCCATCCCATGCTCAACAACCTCACGCAAAACAGCTTGGGTTGGCTCGATGCATCTTTCTGGAATGACCCTCTTGCGTGTAGGGGTGAGAAAGTCAGCTCGCACTTGTCCCCGGCCATCGACCACCGCCAGCACGCCCGATGGCTCAATCCGATAGCCCCCATTAGCCACGGCTGTGTAGGCTGCCGTCATGGCCATGACGTTGCTCGAGTAGGAGCCGAGGACAAAACCAGCATCAGCTGCAGGGCCAGGATCGATGCCCATGCGCCGGCTGACCTCAGCGACGGTGTCAGATCCGATCTCCTGCGCCAGCCGCACGGCAGCGGCGTTGCGCGAGGAGGCAAAAGCCTCCTTCAGCGTTGTCTGCCCTCTATAGCCTAGCTCGCCATTCGCGGGCCAAGTCTCCCTGATTGGCAGGTCCACAACCCGGCTCTTTGGCGTCGTGCCAGCCTCACAGGCGGCAATTAGCAGCGGCAGCTTCGCCGTCGAGCCAACCTGAACACGCGCTTTGACGGCATTGTTGAACTGCCGCTGCGACCAGTTCACGGAGCCGACCATCGCCTGCACGCGTCCATTGGGCGCCATCATCACCGCTCCAGTATCGTACTGGGGCGGCACAGCTCCCTCCTTGATCAGCCTGCTGAGTTGCTGCTCCGCGATATGCTGGACCCGCGTGTTCAGGGTGACGAAGAACCGGACCGTCTCGCCGGGCTGCACGTACTTGCTGCCCCAAGTCTCCATGACCTATTCAGCAAAGGCCTGCGGCTGGATCTTGAACTCCGGCAGCATACCGGGACGGATCCTGGCCTTCTCAGCCTGGCGATGCTCCTTCTGGGTAATCAGGCTCTGCTCGGCCATGAGCTTCAGGACGAGAAGCGCCCGCTCATGCGCCCGCTCCCGGGTTTTCTCGCGCAGCGGGTTGAGCCGGGCCGGCGCCTTGACCATGCCGGCCAGCAGAGCGGCCTCGTACAGTGTCAGATCCTTGGGCTCTTTGCGGAAGTAGTGGCGGCAGGCCCGGTACAGCCCAACGATGTCGCGGCCGCCGAACTCGATCTGGTTCAGGTAGGCGGCCAGGAGTTCCTCCTTGCCAACGGCCTCGTCGAAGAGGCCGGCGTACCAGACCTCCGCGCCTTTACGCTCAAGACGCGTGAGCACGTCACTGGCGCGCAAGTCGTGGAACACCAAGTTCTTGAGCAACTGCATCGGGATCGTGCTGCCCCCGCGGGTTAAGCCGCCTTTGAGCACGGACAGCAGCGCGGCAACATCAACGCCACCGTGGTCGAAGTAGCGCTTGTCCTCAACGGCAACTATCGCCTTCTTCATCACATCAGGGATTTCTGAGGGTGCGAGCACGACCGGGCAGCGGCAGTAGGCATCCCATCCGGTCCTGGTCCGGGTGACCATCACCTGCGGCGAGGCTGCCAGGAGGCGCAAAGACCGAGGCTGAAGATCCCAGAAGTGAACCGGGTCTGCGGCTTGTGCGGTGGGTATGTGGGAGAGGCTGGTGAGCAGGAGAGCAGTGGCGAGAGCCAGAGCGCGGGTCATCGAAGGCCCTGTAACGCGCCGACCGATTCGGCGCCAAGACCTTCAACAAACAAGAAAACTATGGCTGAAACCGGTATGACGTTACAGTTAAGCTTTCAGTGCCCGGTTCCGCAGCGCCGCCCTTGAGCTCCGATTGATCATTCGGCTACCTCGGTTCCATACCCGTCAGGCTTGTTCATGCGAATGTGGGAGGGATGCTGGTCAGCACCAGTAGGTTCTTCGCGCCTGTGCTGACTTATGCGAGGCTGCTCATCCCGCACGCGCTGCCTCACGATTGTTTGCATGCGAGCCAGCGCGCCCTGAAGCTCGGGACGATCAGAGACTTCATTAGCCGAGAACTCGTGTCGGCAGAGACGGCAGGTCAGATCAGCCCCGAACTTCAGCTTCCGTAATCGCACCTTGAACAGCTGCCGGCAGTGAGGACAGGCGAGATCAATCCGTGTGCTTCCGTGATCCTCAAACAAGCCGCCCTCTCGGGTTAAGGTTCGTCCTCAAGCTCGAACCATAGCAGTAAGGCGACAAAGAGGCGTCACCTTCGTGGCCTGAGAGGCCCTACACGATGCCCCATGCTCTGTAGCGGGTTCGTCCGGTGAGTTCGCGTGGCAGGGCTCCACCAAGCTGCGCCAGCATCAGGTCGACGGCCTTGGGCGTGACCTTCAGCAGCTTGGCCCCGAGCGGCACCGTGACCAGCGGGCGCGACAGGAACAGGTTGACCAGCTCCGGCAGCTTCGAGTTGGAGCGGGTTTTGGCGGTGACGCGGCTCATCAGCTCACGGGCGAGGATGAGCCGATCCAGGTCCTTGTGGGCGATCGCAAGTGCCTCCTCCAGCACCTGGCAGAAGCCCTCCAGCTTCTCGGCCGCCCCTTCCCTCCCCTGCGGCCGGAACTTCGACTGCTTGAAGCCGGCGGCCAGCGGCAGCAAATAATGGGTGAGCCCCCTGGCCCGCAGGATGGCGGCTGCCATGATCAGGCCGAGCCACGGCAGGCGGGTGTAGAGGTTGAGATCCAGCCACGCGTTCCACGCCACCGCGGCGGCGGCGATCGCCGGCCAGCCGCTGGTGCGCTTCACCACATCGAGCCACAGGTCTTCGGCCTCAGCCTCGTCCTGGTCCGGGTCATAGACCAAGTGCGAGCGGCTCCTGGGCAGCGGGGTCTCGCCGGCGAGCACCTTGCTGGTGCGCTCGAGCAGGGCATCGATCTCGGCGAAGTGCGCCTTCCATGGATCGGCATCGTTGGCATAGGGCGGGTAGGCTTCCTCATCGTTGGGATCCAGCTTCTTGCCCTTGGACCGAGTGGGCTTGCTCTCGGCCACGCCGCCGATGCCGCGCAGGGCCGCCAGCCCATCAATGGAGAGCGGCCAGGGCGCTTTCCTGGCCAGGGCGGTGCGCCGGGCCCGAAGAGCGGCAGCGGCGCGGGTGAGTTCGTGGGTGGGATGGCGCACGTCCATGCCGGCATCGTGCAGGACGAGATCACCGACATCGACGAGGTGACCGTCGAGCAAGAGAGCGCGCACGGCCTCAGTCATGTCGCAGCGCGACTGCCAGCCGGCGGCCAGCCCGGAGGCCTCCAGCCGAGCATCAAACCTGAGGATGCTGATAGTCATTGGCTCGAGCCGGCCAGCGATGGTCTCCCACGGCAGCTCGGGCAGAGTGTAGGTTCGGGGGACCAGGGGCGCCTCGTCGTCAAACTCCCCTACCCTGCTGCCGAAAGCCACGCTTGCGCCCTCAAGCTAAGTTCATGATGTCACAAGCTATAGCTTAGCAGACGGAAGTGAAGCAAGATGTTGCTACGGCGCGATGTGAGACAATTTGTTGTTCTGCAAGAAAGCATCCGCGGAGATTGGATCCGCCGATGGTGGCGCGCACCTCCTGGAAGTGCCTGTGGGCCAATGTAGGCCCTTGATGGCGCCAGAAACCTTTGTTTTAAGCCATTCCCGCGGGTTTAGGGAAAGCCCTCCCCGCTCCGGCTGGTTTACGAAACGGCTTGAGAGACGTCTGCAAACGATCGATTGGATTTGATGTTCGTCTGTGTACATACCTCCTGCAGATCCTTGCAGAGTGAAAAGTGGGATGAGCCTCTTTGCTCCTCGTGATCCCAATTTATAGAAGAGGTGAAGGCGGAGGAATCCTCCGCCATCGTGCTGACTATTTCGCGTTCAGGGATGCCTCATAGTCTCGATAAAGCTCTTCAATCTTCGAGAATAGGAAGGCTCCAAATTGGCGATCAACAGTCTTATCAATTTGCAATGTATATCGGGCATCTGTATCCGTTATGCGGGCTAGTCTTCTGCCTTTTGGATCGTTCCAGAAGATCTGCTGTTGAGAGGCTTCGGCTTTCTCCTTTTTGGAAAGTTTCGCCAACAATGCCAGGAACCGCTCGTCTGATGACTTTTGAGCAAATTCGGGCTTCGCGACGATCTCAGAGGCTTTATCGAAGCATTTATGCAGTTTGAAGATCTCGGTCAGGTCATGCCACCGCGGACGGCCAATGCCGGGAGCGGCTCCAATAGCCAAGATAATTTCGCGAGGGATTTTGGTCGCGACAGAGATCATCCCGGAAAGTTCGGTTTTAGAGACTGCTAGTGATGATCCAATCACCTGCCGATTGAACCCGGCCTCCTCCAGCTTCACAGCAAAAAGAGCCTTCTCGATGTAGCTGAGGTCGAGGCGAGCGTTGTTCTCTTGGCCTTGTGCGATGACCAGTTCTTCGTTCGACAAATTTCGAACAATCGCACGAACTTTGATGCCGAGTTTGCGAGCGGCAGCAACTCTTCGATGCCCGTAGGCAATCTGATAATGCCCCTCCCTTTCAGGATGAGGACGCACCAGAATCGGAACCAGCTGGCCTCGGTCCTTTATCTGTTCGATCAACTCGGTGGGGGGCTGTGATGAATCTTCAAAGCGATCTGAGACAAATGATGCAAGGATCTTGTCTGCTTCGATCTCGACGATGGTCTCGCCGGCTTCAAGCTGGCTCTTGAGAGCGGCAATTTCTGCGCTGGATTGTCCGCGCATATTTTCCAAGGCGCTTCCGACAGCACCTACAGCATTGCTCCCCCGCGCGAGGACCGATGACCAGCTAGCACCAGGCTTTACAGGAGCCGTTTCAGCGGACTCTGCTCGGATCGGCACGACATCAGATTGAGCTGCCTGCTGCTCGACTTGAGGGTTGATCCCGGTATCATCCTCGCCGAGGATCGCGGCATAGTTTCGCTTCGCCATTACATTCTCCCCCAAGCTTTCTTAATTAGATCTTCGATTTCGCTGTTAACGCTGTTGAGCGACTCCATAGCCCTATCGTACGTCGACTTCGAGTAACGTTCTTTCGAGACCTCATAGAGCGTTTGCTTGTTGATGCCGGCATCTGAAATTGCAGTACTCTTGAGCATGGCGCCCTTAAGAACGAAGTCGCCAAACATCTTCCGCATGAAGGAGACCATGTGACTCTGCGGGAGATCCCCCGGTTCGAAGCGGGTGACGAGATAGCGAATCCAATCATAACGAACGGTCCCACCAGCGTTCCTGACTACCGAAAGGAGATCCGAGGCCATTTTGAGAAACTGGCTCATCGACATCACGTCCAGCATCTGAGGGTGAACTGTAATCACCATAGACGTCGATGCACTGAGAGCAGAAAGTGTCAGGAACCCTAGTTGAGGCGGACAGTCTATGACAACGACATCATATTGATCTGCCACTGCCGACAGAGTGATGCCAATTCGTTCGAAGAACAGTGATTCTTCCGGGCTCCGATTTACGAGGGCTTTGGGAGTATCGTGCTCAAACTCCATGAGCTCGAGATTTGCTGGAATCAGATCCAAACCTGGGAAGTACGTCTGCCTGATGATCTCACGTGGATGCCGAGCCTGATCATCGTACCTAATCGAGCCGTAGATGGTTTGACCGGCGTGGACATCGAACTCGGGCTGCAGGCCATGAAGTGCGGTAAGGCTGGCCTGCGGATCGAGATCCACCGCCAAGACCCGGTACCCGTTAAGCGCTAGGTATTGGGCAAGATGAGCTGCCGTAGTAGTTTTTGCGCTGCCGCCTTTGAAGTTGACGCAGGAAATAACCTGCAAATGCTCGGACGCGGACCTGTGCTTGACGTACTGCCTACCGGACTTGCCCGTCTCATCTAAGTAGGTGCGGAGGGCGAGAACGTCCTCAAGTGAATATTGCCGCCGTCCATTCGGAAGGGTCTCCGCTTCAGGACCTTTACCTTCAAGGGATAGCTGCCGCAGGTACCCATCGGCCACGCCGATTAGCTTCGCGACCTCTCCGGAGGAGAATTTCCGAAGGGTCTTCTGAGCTAACGGCGGATGCATCTTAAGACGCTGGTCGTGAAGCTTCTTCGAGAGAGACAGCGCGTGTGAACGGATGGTTTCCTCATCCACCCACTGCGGTGCTTCAGATTTCATCTGCGCTAAGGCCACTGCGCCCTCCTAGATACGGTTAACAGCGAGCCAATGGGCTGCTTTCCGTAACTAAGCGGCTAAAAGTCTTTACAATAGGTTAAGGAGGGCTCTTATTTTCGCGCAGTTCGGGAACGTGCGGGGTGAGTGTTCACAGCTGTGAACTTGAATAGATCCCGTAGTCAGCAGCTACATCGCCCCCTCCCCTTCCTTTCTTCGGATTGGCAGTTCACAGCTGTGAACACGGAGGATGATGGCGGCGGCAGACCCCTAAGATCAACGACCAGCCGAAGCGTTGAAACGCTAGTTCACAGCTGTGAACTAGACCTGTCATTGATCCGTCCCGTGGTAGATGGATATCGCTGGAGTTCACAGCTGTGAACGCCCTGGAAAGGTTTTGGGATGCTCTAGATGCCGATCCTGACCGACAGGCTCTGTGCATGATCTTGCTCGTCGCAGTAGCCAGCCGCCTGCTGGATGGACTTATGTGCGGATTGGCGCATCGCGTCCACCAGCGGGATCCCGTCGCGTCCTGCTTGCTTCATGAAGCCCGACCGCAGTCCGTGGGCGCTGAAATCCGCCGGGTCCAGCCCCGCCATCCGGCAGCGCTTCTTGAGAATGAGGTTGACCGACTGCGGAGTCAGTGAGTTGGCTCCGATGGAGCCGTCCTTGCAAACCTGCCTGAAGTTCGGCCCGGAGGTGATGTTGGCGGCCTGCATCCATTCGTGAAGGGCAATGGCCGCACGGCCCGCAGCAAACACGAGGGATCCCTGCCCTACCGTGGTGGTTTTCGTCCGTCCGAGCGCGATCCGAACACGGGGCACCATTGGAGATGCAGAATCGGTTGGCCGGAGCTTGATCGGTCCAGCGGTGCTGATCTGAGAATGCCGCAGGCTTGCGACCTCGCTGCGCCGCCGTCCCCCGGCTGCAAATGCAATCAGAAGGATTGCCCGATAGTGTAGGTCTATTGCTTTCATTCCAGTACACGTGACCAAGAGCCGGTTGAGAACGTCGCGCGTGACGGGCTTACGGCTCTTGCGCTGGGGAGCGCGTCCTGAGGCTCTCATGACGAGACGCAGAGCCTTCCTGATGCCCGGTTCATTGAACGGTCTCTGAACGCCTTTCCACTGGTGCAGGGTCGACCAGTTGGCCAGCCACCGGGAAGCCGTCTTGGGAGCATGCGGCCCTTTGACGTTCAGGATCTTCCGATCCCAGAGCTCCTCAACCGCGTCAACGGGCATGCCATAAGTCGGATCGGCGGCTTTCCAATCCGGATCCCACATGTGGTGGGCAATGAACTTCAGGACGAGCTCGGGATCGGCCGGCCAAGGCAACTGACGCCCGGTCGCGGCCTAGCACCAAGCTTCGAGATAAGTGAGATCGGAGGCGAGGGCGCGGAGCATGTTCGCCCCCATCCCTATATCAGCGAGGTGCTTCAGGGTGGCGATATCAGAGTGGGTCAGGACTTTGGCATAGCGATCAGCTGCCGCCATCGGCAGCCCGGCCGCCAGTACGTCGAGTCGCTTTGCGCGCCTGATCAGGGATGCGGAACTGGCCAGTGGTATCCGACCCGGGTGATCGAAGTGACTTGTTGGGATTATGACGGAAACAGAATGATCTGCGAGCAGGCTCACGATACCCATCCCGCGGGAACATCCGGACGAAAGACACTTTGTTACGGGACGGCTCCGGTAGGTACGGCTGCGGGATTGCTCTGCGAAGGTCCACAACCGAGTATGGTTAACGAAGCGAGACGAGGCTGGAGGTGGCATGGCGCGAAACTTGGTTCGCGATGAGCGACAAGGAGACCTGTTCGGGGCACCTCCGCCACCTGGCAAACCGGTCCGCCGGACCTCCCCGCCGAGGCTGGTGCGTGAGGAAGCCCGGGCGCTGGAGCCAGTGTCGTTGGGCACGCTCGGCGCGAAGGCAACAAGGCCCGAGATCGACGAACTCCTGGATGGCATGCGCGATCAGGAGCTGGCCTATCTCGCGGTAGAGGCTACGCGGCTCGTGAAGCGCAGGCTCGCTCGAGGGCAGGGGAGGGGGCTTCGGCCAAAAGGCACAGGCAGAGGCAAGTCGCCTCTTGATGATGCCCTCGTTCGGATTGGGGGCGAGCTGATGGAGTTTGAGGACCCGGGCGAGACGTGGTGAGCGAATGGGAGCAGGTAGCATCCCGAAGCAGCATGGGTCGGCGAGTAGGGCGGTATCGGGAAGCCTCGCCGCCAACCTGTAGAAGTCCAAGAGGGGCAGGGCAGGGCGCTCGAAACTCTGGTGAAATGGCTCCGGCGGAAGCGCCGTCGCGGCTATGGAATCCGTGGCTGGTAGGTCAATCTGACCTATCGGCAACCTGTCCACGACCTGCTGGCAGGTCATCATGATCTACCAAGGGTGGCACAAGCTATCCAAGTGTCGCACTTCCAACGCAAAATCTGGTGACAGCAGCGCGATCACTGGATGTCAGGGACTGCGAGGCCCATTTTGCGGGCTCGGTCGAGTTGGAATTTGACCGAGCTGGCCTTCCATTCTCTCCCGCCTCGTGGCGTCCGCTCTCGCATCCCCTCGAGCTGAGCGCCAATCTCACGCAGGGTGAGGTTCGGGTTAGAGATCGCAATGCCGGCAATCAGGGTCATGATGCGGTCGTCCGGCGGCCGTCTTCCGGCCTTCCGTAACAACTCCGACTCAGCCATCCGCTCGGCGACCAAGCGCTTGACTGCCCTCCGGAGGCTTTGATCCGTCCACCGCTGGCCTCGAGCATTCAGCACCTGCACGACATCTCGCCAGCTATGGTCCGGCCGCATCTGACGGACAACGGGAAGGAAGGAATTGGCCGCCGTCAAAAGGTCGCCCATATAGACGCGGTCGCGGGCGAGGGCGGTCTTGCGGATTGCCTCCGGCCGTCCCTCACGCAATCCGGGGTTCCCCGGTCTCTTCCCCTTAGCCACTGCCGCCTTCACGCCAGCCTTCGTGCGCTCCGAGATCAGCGATCGCTCCAGCTGAGCGACGGCGCCCAGGACCTGCAGGGAGAACATGCCTTGCGGGGTCGACGTGTCGATCGGATCCCTGAGGGATTTGAAGTGGGCCCCTTTCTCCTCAAGCGTCTCGATCACTTCGAGCAGGTGGCTGACCGACCGGGCCAAACGATCGAGCCGGACAACCACGAGGACTTCGCCCTTCGAGATCTCGCGGATGAGCCGGGAGAGAACTGGCCGAGTTCGGGAGGCGCCGGATCCGTGTTCCTGATGGATGACCGCGCAGCTGGCAGTCTTGAGCTCGTCGAGCTGAGCGTCGGTTGCTTGCTCCTCGGTCGAGACACGGGCGTAACCAATCAGGCGCTGCCGAGTAGGGGAGGGAGCCATATGTCAATTTCCGATGAAATTCCGGCTATTTGTACATAATTTGCGATCACGAGAAAAGGATCGTTTGGAAACGTCTCTCAAGTCATTTTGTTAACCAGCAGGAGAGGGCAGGGCTTCCCCGCGGCCCGCGAAAGTGCTTTGAAAACAAAGACTTCAGCGGCTTGGCTCGCACTGAGAGGCCTACATAGGTGCCCGTGATCTGATCCCAGATGAAGCAGCTCACGATCCAGCCGAGCACTATGGGGTCATTCCGAGTATCAGACCGTACTCATTCCATAGCTAGTTTCGCCTAGCGCGCTGATTGCCAGTCGCATCAATGGCTTACATCAAGCGGAAGCGTGGCTTTGAAGAGGCCAGTTTCGGAGCCCTTGAGTGAGTGAAGCCTTGCTGAGAACCATGCAGCTTCTGCTGCGATGATCAGCGGAGGGCAGGAGGCAGTGAGCTGCCCTCTAGGGATCCACGACAGCAGGAGAGGGGAGGGCAGGTCAGGAGCGAAAAGCGGATCTTCACACCGCCAAGCTAAAGGGCAATCCATCACCCAAAGGCGACCTTCCGATGCTAAACTCCTTGGAATCAACGGTCGCCAGCTCGCGGATCAGGCGCGGGTCACCCGACCGGACCTCAAGGTGCTGTTCATCACGGGCTATGCCGAAAATGCCACGCTGGCCAATGGCTTCCTCGATCCCGGCATGGAGATGATCACCAAGCCGTTCGCGGTCGATGCGCTGGCCGCCAGGATCCGGAGCTTGATCCGGGATGCGTGACGCAACGGTAAGACCGATAGCCATCATGGATATCCTTATGGATCCGAGCGTTACTGGCTTTGTCACCCCACCGCGCATGAAAAGAGGACGATGGGCAGCGCAAGTATGAGCATGCATGCGCCCTTCAGGCGCCACCCCAACGCCCGGTGAGATCTCAAGAGGATGGCGGCCCCGCCAGAGGGCTGTAGAGCGTATCTTTTTCCATCGAAGCTTGCAATCGGGCGGGGAGCCCCTATATTCATTCTATCGACTTTGGCCGAACAATCGGGCCGTTTCGCCTTGGCATGCCAGGCGCACGTTCAGACACTCTCCCAAAACATCGACGAACCGAGCACGGGACCGCGCTGCTGCGCTACCCCACGCTCACGTGCACTCACGCATACGCAAGGACATTCCCATGGATACGGGCACCGTAAAATTCTACAACGACATGAAGGGCTTCGGCTTCATCGCACCGAGCAACGGCAGCAAAGACGTTTTCGTCCATGCAACCGCTCTTGAGCGCGCCGGTATCCGCGGCCTCGTTGAAGGCCAGAAGGTTGCCTTCGACACGGCCGAAGACCGCCGCTCCGGCAAGATCGCCGTCAACAACATCGAGATGGCATAAAGCCAGTCTCATCGGTGCAGGCTTGTCTGCATTGAGCCGTTGAGGCCGCTCCCCATGGGAGCGGCTTTTTGTTTGGACGCGTGGCGCTGCGTTTGGCCGCTCCATGCTGGAGAAACAGCATGCTTCATAAATTCAAGATCCGTCAGATGGTGCGCCTCGTTCGTGCGCCGATTTCCGACAGCCGCGCCAGCGGCAGCGGCATCTACGAGGTGACGCGCCTCATGCCCGCCGACGAGACCGGTGAAGTCTCGTACCGAATCAGAGCGGGTGTGACGGAGCGTGCCGTCCGCGAGAGCGAGATCCGAGCATGAGCGGCTTCCGGGACAAAGGGTTTGGTGATCGACTGAGCACGGCTGCGAACGCCCGCAAGGCCATGCTGGAACGCGTTCGGGCAAAGCCTGGTGCGGACGATCCGGCTGTGATTGAGCGCAAGTCGGCACGACAGGCTGTCAGCACCGCCCGTGAGGCGCGGCTGGCCGAACGCGAGACCGCCAGGATCGCGGAGCAGGCCCGCAAGGCCGCAGAGGACGAAGCGCGTCAAGTGGCCGAGCATGAGCAGCGCGTCGCCCAGGAAGCCAATGAGGCGACTGCCAAATTGGAAGCAGCCGAGCGTCAGGTCGCGTTGGAGGCCGAGCAAAAGGCAGCCCGGGATGCACGCTATGCCGCCCGAAAGGCGCGCAAGTAAGTTAGTCCAGGGCGCATCCGCCAGGCGCCTGACAGCCTGCCACCTCACCCTCATTACACGGGATTGGCCATGAACGAGTTTCAGGAGAACAAGGCGGACACTGCGGAGCGAACCGTCGCCGAACGCCATATCGAGGCCGTTCGGCAGCAGGGTGGCCTGTTTGTCGAGGCCGTTCGGCGGACCCGCATGCCGATGCTCGTGACTGACGCGACCCTGCCTGGCAATCCGATTGTCTTTGCCAACCAAGCGTTCCTCAACCTGTCCGGCTACAGCATGGACGAGCTGCTCGGGCAGGATCCGCACTTCATGAACGGCGAAGGCACTGACCCTGAGGCCATCCGGCGCTATCAGGCCGCGGTCTTGGAGAGACGGGACGTAACGCTGGAGATCCTTCAGTACCGCAAGGACGGCTCCCCGTTTCGGGCGATGCTGTTTGCCAGTCCGGTGGATGACGGCCAGGGCACCGTCACCAATCACTTTCTCTCCTACCTCGACATCACACGACGCTATGACGCCGAAGAGGACCTTCGTGCACTGACGTCGGAACTGGAGGCCCGAGTGGCGGCCCGAACCCAGGAGCTTGAAGCCGTCAACAGCACGCTGTCGGCTCTGGTCACCGAGCGGGAAATGCTGCTGGTGGAGGTCAACCACCGGGCGAAGAACAGCCTTGCCATTGCGGCCTCCCTCTTGGCCATCCAGGGCCGACGGCAGACGGACCCGGCTGTCAGGGCTCTGTTCGAGGAGGCCCAGGACCGGCTCAACGCCATGGCTCGGGTGCACGACCTCTTGAGCAAGTCGGAAAAGGCTCAACGCGTCGACGTTTCCATGTACGTGGCAGATCTGTGCCAGGCTCTGAGGCCGATCACGGAAAACGATGACCACATCCGTCTTGAGACGAAGATGGAGAATGGGATCCTAGTGGATGCCGACAGGGCGGTTCCGCTCGGCATCGTACTCACCGAACTCATTACCAACGCTGTGAAGTATGCCTTCCCGGCACCACGATCAGGGACGATCCTGGTCCAGGCGCGCCGCAGTCAGCCGGGATGGATCGAACTGGTTGTCCGGGATGACGGGGTCGGAATGTCGAGCCTGCGGGAAGGATCGCTCGGCTATGGCCTTGTTCGGTCTCTCATTCAGCAGATCCGGGGAGAGATCGATGTGCGCAGCAATGCAGGACTGACGGTGACGATCTCATTCCCGGAGGCGTCCGAATAGGCGCGGAATACGGTGCAGATCGCGCGACTGGTGGCGAAGCGGATCGAGGCCGTGCGTCGCACCCGCCGAGTATAATCGTGGCCTTAGGAACGAAGAGGATTGATCGCCATTCCATTCGACATGTCTGAGAAGAAACCTGACATTCGCGCGCTCATTCTGGTCGTCGAGGACGAAGCTCTTGTCCGCATGATGCTGGTGGACGTGCTGGATGATGCTGGCTTCAAGGTCATGGAGGCGGCCCACGCGGACGAGGCGCTCCATATTCTCGCCGCCGTTCCCGACGTCCAAGTGGTCGTTACGGACGTGGAAATGCCACGCGGGAGCATCAATGGCTTCGAGCTGGCCCGCAGAGTGCGGGAAGATCGACAGGATGTCGGTGTTCTGATCGCATCGGGACGCGTTGCTCCCGCACCCGGAGACTTGCCGCAGGGCGCCTATTTCGTCGAAAAGCCCGTTCGCCCTGAAAGACTGCTTGGGCTGATCCGAGCGCTGCTCCTTCAGGGCTGAGAGCGCCAAGATTAAGCGCTCGTGGCCCTGAAGCTTCGGTACGGGCCCGCACTCACGGTTACGGGCGACCTGCAAAAAGTGCGTCGTTCCGGATGCGCCATGCCTCGTCCGACAGCCACTTGTAATCCTGATCAGGCATGTGCGGCACCGTCCTTACCATTGCCTCCGGCATGGGAAGAAAGAAGCTGTCGCGCTCCTGTGAGACCTTGAGGGAGCGGATCGGCACGACGATGCTGTCCTTGCCGGGGGTGAAGAACCCGCCAGACGCCACGATCGCATAGTCGCGGCGGTCCTTGGTGCCGAACACGACGTTCCGGACTTCTCCCACAATCTTGTCGTCGGCACTTCGCACCTCAGCGCCGATGATCTGGTCCGCCCTCAATCCCGGGGCAAGCTCGTCAATGTGGATGAGCGGCTTGGCATCCTTGTCACCACGACGACCTTGGACGGCGCCCCGTTGCACCTTCGGCTCTCGCGCACTCGTCTGTGTCTCGGCATCCTCCTCATCGTTGCCGCCGAGGGAGTTTATCGGAGGTCCTGCGAGGAGTTCGCGGATGTTGCCGAGGAGGCGCTCGCAATCGTCATGACGCCCGTAGGACCAGAGGGTGATCGCGGCATCGCGCAGGTTGCGCAGGTCACGAACCGTCTGGCGATTGGCCTTCCCACGAAGTTCGGGCCTTTGCAGGATGGCCTCTTCGAGTTTGGCATCAGCGATCTGGCAGTCGGCCATTGCTGGCGTGACACCGAGCATGGTGAGGAGAGCGACCGAAAGGAGAATTGTCGGCGTTTTCATGGGTGGTCCGATCTATGGGAAAGGCAGGTTGCGAGGCAAACGCTGCCTTCTGGCACCAGGCAAACCTATCCGGAGCACTGGGCTGCATCCTGATGTCAGCGAGAACTATGCGGTCGATTCAAGAGCGGTACTTCGCTAACGCAAGCAAATCTCAAGGGATCGAGTTATCTTAAGAAGATTTATTTACTTATCATACATGTTCTCGGTGAGAATGACACCTAAAAATACTTTGATTTTATTGATGATACTCCGTGTCCGCCTTCAATAAGCCACCGTGGGCACCGTAACCTTCTGGAAGAAAACCAAGGAAGGATGATGATATGGAAAACCATTCCGATGAGACACAGGACCGGATAAGACAGCGTGCCTACGAGCTCTGGGAGCAACACGGCAGCCGCGAGGGCCATGAGCTAGAGTTTTGGCGCCAGGCCGAGCGTGAGTTGAAGGGTGAAGCGAGCGCCAGCGATACCAGCAGAGGCATCAGCGCGAATGCTGCTTCGGCGAGGAGCGGTTCCGGATCGGATGGTCCGGGCAAGGTATGATACCGGATCATGGTTGATCCTCACCCGGGTTGCGCCGGCAGACGCCCCGGGTGTGCTTCTCGATGGCCGCCAAAGCGGCATCAAGGGATGCGAAGGGGCCATGTTCGATGCCAGCCATCGTCTCCAGAGCGTGTCCCTCGGGGTGGATCGTGAACTCCTTGGCGGATGCTTCCGTGATCCGACCCATCGGACGGCCGAGCAGGTCGGTCAGGTCCCACGCCCTGCCATCAGCGATCGGTGTCACGATAACATCCATGTCGAACTCCCGTCGCGGCGCTGTGGGTGGAGCTGTCTGAACTGTCGGACACACTACAAGGCTTGCAAATGTTGGAGTGTTCCGGGGAACTCCGAGTTTCGATGGTACAGAAAGGAGCGCCTCCAACTGATCCCGAGTGACCTTTATTCAGCGCTCACTGTTGCGAAGATCAGCCCGATACGCTGATCTTCCGATTAAGGGTCGCGGGATCCCGAAGCATCCTGCGCCAGTGCGGCGTCCAGAGCTTCCGGAGTGACAGGGATCGCTTGGAAGGATCCTGATCCCTCGCGCCGGAGGGGTAGAAAGATCACGGTGGCCACACGGTGGTAGGCCAGGAAGGATAAGCCCTCGATAGGTTCCTCGTCCGTCTGGACTGTGTACGTCCCGGCCGGTTGGGTCTCGTCCAATCCATCCAGCGAGAACGGCCGTTGAAATGTGATCACCCTCGATGTCGTTCGCAGGTTCATGGCCGTTCTCCTCCTCTCACCAGGGTTCGCCTAAACCCTGACCTTGTCAGCACATGCGATGGCAACAAGGCGATTGCCTTCGGTCGTTCCGGGCATGGTCGCCCAGCCATTCTTCATCAAGAGATCGCCACGCTGGTAGGACAGGCCGCCTTCAGGAGCGCCACCCGCTCGGCACGCTGCGGATCCCACTTGGACTGTTCGAGGCAGATCGAGGTCAGCGCCGCAACCACCTCGGCTCGCGATTGCTCGGTGGCCATCTGCCTCGCCGTGCCGCCGATCACCCACCCACCCAGTTGAAGCCGATTACCGTCACGGCAATTGCGCCGCAGGCGACGCCGCATAGACCAGGTTTCAGCCACTCTGGGGTTGTCATGGTGTGCTCTTTCATATCCGGAAATAATTTCTCCTCTCGTCGCAAGTTTAATGTAGCATATATACATCCTGGTTAGGTCGACTTATTTTGGTGTTTGTTGGGAGTATATTTATAATATCCGGTTATAGGACATGATGGACGGAAGTTTTACATTATTGGCTGGTTCGCAGCTTGAGCGGGCGTAGAATTTCAGCGACAGATTCAGCATTGGCGGGCCACTCACCGGCGCGACGCTTGAATCCGCGAGCCCGAAAGGCATCGAACTCACGCCCTTTGGCAAGCTCCTCGCTGACCACGCCCGGCAGATCCAGACCGAGGTCAAGCGGACGGAACAGACCGTCCGCTCGTTTCAGGACGCGACGGCACGGAACCTGTCCGTTGGGGTCGTTATGGTTCACCCGCTACTGCCGTTCTGCCATGCTCTCATTGAGGCGGTCTCGGGAGACCACGAACTCCGACTTCAACTGCGTTTCGGGACCGCCGGCGAGATCATGGGGGCACTCCGTCAAGGCGAGATCGAGATCGCCCTGTACTACATGATCAACGGTCCCGAGGCGTCCGACTTCGTCCAGGATGTCGTTTCGACGGAGGAAATCGGCCTCTTCTGCGCACCGGATCATTGGTTGGCCCAGAAGCGGGACGTCGGCATGGAAGATCTCGCGAAAGCACGATGGACGCTCGGACCTGAGGATGTTCCGATTGCGCGTGCGGTTCGCTCAATCTTCGAGGAGAACGGCATCCCTGGGCCTGCTGTCGCCATTGAGGTCGACATGATCCCCTTGCGCAGGGCCATCGTTATGAGATCGGACATGGTGTCGGCTTTCCAGGTCCACCATGTCAGTTCCGAAATCAAGGAAGGCTCGCTTGTACGAATTGATTTCGATCTGCCCCATGACCCGCGGTTGATTGAGACGATCCGGATAGGACCGCACACGAAGACCACGAAGCGCTTTGTTGATACTCTTCGAAAGGCCTACGGCTCCCCCGGGAGCGTTGTTTCTTAATGACCGGGTGAGATGCATGGGCGCCGTACTTCATAGCTCCTTCCAAGGTAGGTTGACACAGGGATTAAGCGCCTGATCGGTTTCCAGCCCAAGGTGATGGGATCGAAGGGTGCTGGGAGTTCCGATCCGGTACCCACCAACTTAAGATCATCTTGATTCAAGGCCTGGACAGCTTTCGGGTGTTGAGGTCAGCTCCTGGCACACCTGAGACGCTACGCCGAGGGCAGCAATCCTCACGGAACCAGACGTTCCGAAAAGTGAATGGACTTCACTGCCTGACCCCAAGCTGACTTTCCGATGAGCAACGTCACGATTGGAGATCGTCAGATGCTGAAGCGTTGACGGTATTCCTGCGGTGTCAGGCCGACGATCCGGCCAAAGACCTTCCGGAAGGCGCTCGGGTCCGTGTAGCCGACGTCCCAGGCGATCCTCTCCACCGGCGTCTTCGTGAACTGCAACAGCTCACGCGCCTTTCCGACGCGAAGGCGTTGGATGTACTCGCCGGTCGTCAGCCCCGTCGCCTTCTGGAAACGCCGGATGAACGTCCGCTGCTCCAATCCTGCCTGGGCAGCCAGTACGGCCAGGTTGCTTTCCTTGCCCTCAGTCGCCTGGAGCCAGTGCTGGACCTTCAGGATGGCGGCGTCGCCGTGATTGAGCTTCGGCGCAAAAGCGCTGTAGTAGCTCTGCTCCCGGCCGGGCGGGTCAACCAGGAACGTGCGGGCGGTCTCGACCATGATCGTCGGCCCCAGGAACCTGTCGACAAGCTTCAGGCTCAGGTCAATCCACGCCATCACCCCTCCTGCCGTGATGATGTCCCCGTCATCGATGATCAGCCTGTCGGTGTCGACCTTGGTGCCAGGAAACCGGGACAGGAGTTGCTCTTCATACGACCAATGCGTCGTCACCGTTCTGCCGGTCGTCAGTCCGGTCTCGCCGAGCAGGAAGGCACCCTTGCAGATGGATCCGAGGGAGGTGCCTTGCGCATGCTGACCCTTGAGCCATTCAGCCCACTGCGCCGCCATCTCCCGGGACAGCGGCTGACCCAGTCCGGGCGGAATGACGAGGATGGAAGGGTTGCCCGTAGCACCAGGAGCGGTGTCGAACACCCGGGCGGGCTCTCCGGCCTCGTCCTGCCATTCCCAATGGCTGACGCGCAGGAGCCGACGGTCGCCCCCTTGCTTCCCTCTCGCAAGCTCCTCGGCATAGTTCATAAGGTCGGTCATGCCCAGAACCGCGGCCGTTTGTGAGCCCAGGTAAAGGATGATCCCGATCTCCGGGATGTTTTCAGGCATTGGCAATATCGCCTCGGAGTTTGTCGTAATCGCCAATTACATCGTGCGGCCGGGAGCCGTATCTAGGGTTCACCTTCAACGGCAACAAAGGAGAAGCCCTGTGAACAAGCGCGCGATCATCGTCGTCGACCTTCAGAACGAGTACCTCCCGTCGGGCAAGCTGCCCCTCGTCGGGATCGATGAGGCCGCCGCCAATGCGGCCAAGGTCATCGAGGCGGCCCGCTCCGCCGGAGACAAGGTCATCCATATCCGCCACGAGAGCCCAACCGATGTGCCGTTCTTCGTGCCCGGCACCGAAGGCGTCGAGATCATCCCGACCGTCGCGCCGGCGGAGGGCGAACTGGTGATCACCAAGAACTATCCCAATTCCTTCCGAGAGACCGGGCTGAAGCAGGCTCTGGACGCGGACGGCATCAAGGATGTCGTGGTCGTGGGCGCGATGAGCCACATGTGCATCGATGCCACGAGCCGCGCAGCCGCCGATCTCGGCTACAGCACCACCATCGTCGAAGACGCCTGCGCCACGCGCGACCTGGAGTTCAACGGCAAGACGGTTCCGGCCGCGCAGGTCCATGCTGCCTACATGTCCGCCCTGGCGTTCGCCTATGGCAAGGTCGTCACGACCGATGACCTGACCGCCTGATCCGACGGTCCCATCAAGCCGGATAGTACGCCAGCCCGGCCTCGCGGTCAGGCTGGCGCGCTATTGCCATTCAAGAATGGACATCGTGAGGATTCCGACGCGGGACGGGTTGCGGTTGTTCGTGGAGAGGACTGGGTGCGGCGACCGTCTGCTCGTTCCGGAGATGACCCAAGCACTCAGTCTCCGAGAGGTTCTCTGAGTTCAGACGGCCAGCTTCTGTGGAATGGAGGCACCAGGGCTCACTGGGGTTCGAAAGCCGTGACAATGGGGCAGGGTCCCCCCGACGCGTCATCGCACGCCCGCGCCAGCCGCGACAGCGCGTTCCGCGCTGCCTTCATCTCAGCAATCTTGGCATCCAGCGCGGCGATGCGCTCCCTCGCAAGTTCGCGGGCACGGGTTCGGTCATCGATCGCATCCAGGGCGATCAGCTCGGCAATCTGCTCCAGGGTGAACCCTGCCGCCTGCGCGGAACGGATGAACCGGAGCCGGCGGACATCCTGCTCACCATAGCGCCGGACACCGCTGCCGTGCCCCATGCTGCCGAGGCGTTCCGGCGTCGCCAGCAGCCCGCGCCGCTGGTAGTACCGCACGGTCTCGACGCCGACGCCGCCCGCCCGAGCCAAGCCTGCAATCGTCAGCTCTTTCATCCCTTGACTCCGTACCACGGTACAGACCTTATATCAGGGGCAGCTTCAAGACCAACCCGATAAATCGGAGCTGCTGCAATGACCTCCACAGCCCAACCCCGCCACGCCACGCTCTATCGCATGGTCATGGACCACAATGTCTGCCCCTATGGCCTGAAGGCCAGGGATCTCCTGCGCCGCCAAGGCTTCACGGTCGAGGACAGGTGGTTGACCTCTCGCGAGGCCACGGACGCCTTCAAGGCCGAGCATGGCGTTCAGACCACGCCGCAGACCTTCATCGACGGTGAGCGGATCGGCGGCTACGACGACCTGCGCCGCCATTTCGGCAAGCCTGTCGCCGATCCGAAGGCCACCACCTACAAGCCTGTCATCGCGCTGTTCAGCATGACGGCGTTGATGGCACTCGCCGCCAGCCATGCCGTGTACGGCAATCCGTTCACCGTGTGTGCGGCCGAGTGGTTCATCGCCTTCAGCATGGCCGTGCTGGCGCTCCTGAAGCTCCAGAACATCGAGAGCTTCGCCACCATGTTCCTGAACTACGACCTGCTGGCGAAGCGGTGGGTGCCTTACTCCTACATCTACCCGTTCGCCGAGGGCCTGGCTGGCGTGTTGATGATCGCCGGGGCGCTGACCTGGCTGTCGGTGCCGATCTCGCTGTTCATCGGCACCGTGGGCGCCGTGTCGGTCTTCAAGGCGGTCTACCTCGACAAGCGCGAGCTGAAGTGCGCCTGCGTCGGCGGGTCGAGCAACGTCCCGCTCGGGTTCGTGTCGCTGACCGAGAACCTGATGATGATCGCCATGGCCGTGTGGATGGCGCTCGCGGCTTTCGGCATTCAGGTCGGTACCGGCCACGGGATGTAGCCCTACGCGCGGTGCTTGACCTTGCCATCGTTGGAAGACGCATGGTTCCTCCAACACCAGCGCAATGACGCTCGCTGCCTTAGCCGGCCTATCGGCACGACCAAGCCACCGCAGGCGAACGCTTAATCTTTGACCTTACTCTGTCAGGAGTTCACCAATGTCACCTGCCACTTCCATGCAGGCCGGGCAGTCCGAGTCCCTAAGTGGGCGCGGACTCGGCCTGTCCCTGATCGTCATCGCGACAGCCCAGTTGATGCTCGTCCTGGACGACACCATCGCCAACATCGCCCTGCCGAGCATCCAGCGCGAGCTCGATGTCTCGTCGGCCACGCTGCCGTGGATCATCAATGCCTACATCCTCGCCTTCGGCGGCCTGCTGCTGTTCGGCGGCCGGGTCGGCGACCTCTTCGGGCGGCGGCGGGTGTTCCGCATCGGCCTCGGCGTGTTCACGGTCGCATCATTCCTCGGCGGGCTGGGGACGAGCGCAGAGCAGTTGATCGCCGCCCGCGGCCTGCAAGGCATCGGGGCCGCCCTGACCGCGCCCAACGCGCTCGCCCTGATCGCCACCACCTTCCCAGTGGGCAAGCCCCGCAACTCCGCCATGGCAATCTACGGGGCCATGTCGGCCTTAGGGATCACCATCGGGGTGCTGCTCGGCGGAGTCCTGACGGGCCTGCTGAGTTGGCGCTGGGTCTTCTTCATCAACATCCCCATCGGCCTGGCGGTGCTCGCCGGCTCCGGGGTGCTGATCGAGGGCGAGCGCCACTCCAGCAAGCTCGACATGCCGGGCGCCCTCAGCGGGACGGGCGCAGTGGTCGCACTCACCTACGGCATCACCCATGCCGGTGAGCACGGTTGGGGCAATGCGGTGACCCTGGGCTCTTTCACCGTGGCCCTCGGCCTGGCCGTCCTTTTCCTGACGCTCCAGGCCCGCGGCCAGCACCCGATGCTGCCACTGGGGCTGTTCCGCGACCGCAACCGCTCGGGCTCCTATGCCAGCATGCTGTTCATCGGCGCCGGGCTGATGGGCACCTTCTATCTGCTGACGCTCTATCTTCAGCAGGTCCTGCTGTTCAGCCCGCTGTGGACCGGCGTGGCTTCGCTGCCCTTCAGCGCCGGCATCATCCTCGGGGCGGGCATCAGCTCCAAGCTGGTTGAGCGGCTTGCGCCGCGTCTCGTGGCCGGTCCAGGTCTCGTGGTTGCGGCTTTCGGCATGGCCTGGCTGTCGACGCTCACGGTCGACTCCTCGTATGCCGTGCACATCCTGCCCGCGCTCTTCATCACTTCGTTTGGCTTGGGCATGGGCGCCGTCACGATGACGCTCACGGCCGTTCATGGCGTTGCCGAGGAGCGGGCCGGCGTGGCCTCGGCGCTCGTCAACATGGCGCAGCAGATCGGAGCCGCGCTCGGATTGGCGGTGCTGACGACCATCTCGCTCTCGGCGGCGAATGCACGCCTGCCCGGAGCCGCCACAGCCCTGCAAGACGGTCTCGCCGCTAACGACGCAGCCGCAGTTGCGAGGGCGGGGGAAGCGCTGACCTACGGCTACACCACGGCCTTCCTTGCCGGGGCCGGGATGCTACTGATCGCAGCCATCGTCGTGATCGCGGCCGTCTCTACCCGGCGGACGCAAGGTGCGGGGGCCGGTGCCGTGGCTTGATATGCAACGAGGACCTTACTGATCTCCGCTCTTAGGACTGCTAATGGGATGGTCCGGCCGTGCTCCTGCCCCGCTTGCCTGTAAGCTGTGGGGTTTCGAGCCACGCAAGGAGCACGTCCCATGTCACGGTCTTCTTTCTCTGCTGTGATCGCCACCCTGGGCATCGACCTGGGCAAGAACAGCTTCCACCTTGTCGGCCAGGATGAGCGCGGCGCCATCGTGCTGCGCCTCAAGCTCTCCCGCACGCAGCTCACGCAGCGCCTGGCCAACATCCCACCTTGCCTGATCGGCATGGAAGCCTGTGCGGGCGCTCATCACATCGGCCGTCAGCTCCAGGCGCTCGGCCATGACGTGCGTCTGATCCCAGCCCAGTACGTGAAGCCGTTTCTGAAGGGCCACAAGAATGACTATCGCGACGCCGAGGCCATCGCGGAAGCCGTCCAGAGACCGACCATGTCGTTCGTAGCAATCAAGACACCCGAGCAGATGGATCTGCTGGCTTTGCACCGCGTGCGCTCGCGTCTGGTCAGCCAGCGCACGGGCGTGACCAACCAGATCCGCGGCTTTCTCTTGGAGCGCGGCATCACCGTGCGCCAGGGGCTTGCGCCCTTGCGCCAGGCCTTGCCAGGGATCCTGGGTTCGTCTGCTGACGCCCTGTCACCGCGCCTGGTTCGCCTCATCGCCGATCTGGCTGGGGATTGGCGTCAGCTCGACGAGCGCATTGCCGCGGTCTCCGCCGAGATCGAGGCGCTGGCGGCTCAGGATGACCATTGTCAGCGCCTGATGAGCGTGCCGGGCGTGGGGCCGATCATCTCCAGTGCCGTAGTGGCAGCGATCGGCACAGGCGCCGGGTTCAAGCAGGGGCGGGACTTCGGCGCCTGGCTCGGGCTGGTGCCCAAGCAGGAGTCAACCGGCGACCGCACCATCCTGGGCAAGATCTCCAAACGCGGCAACAAATACCTGCGGACGCTCTTCGTCCAGGCGGCCCACATCGTTCTGGTGCGCCGCCCGCATGGAGCCAGGCTCGGCCTTTGGCCCTGGATCGAGGCGGCCGGACGACGGCTGCACCGCAATATGCTGGTGATCGCGCTGGCCAACAAACTTGCTCGTATTGCTTGGGCGGTGCTGGCGCGTGGGCATGCTTATCAGCCGAGGAGCGCCTCCCATGCGATGTGAGGTGAGGGCGCTTCAGACTCTTTCGATAACCATCAGCCCTGAGGAGACAATGATGAGATCGGTTATCTCATCAGCGGCTGTCCCGCCGAGGTCTGCGAGATGAAAAGGAGATGGACGAACGGTCTGCCCGACGCAACCACAAGACTGGGTGCCAAAATGGCCCATTGAGGTCTTACCGCTAGTCAGCCTTGGATGCGCGCGGATATCCATGATGGCCCGGAGCTGAGGCTCCACATCGAGGCCGAATACATTGATGCAGCTCTCACGTTCGTCAGTCCGCCAACATCATCTTGCGACGCACGGCCGGACCATACATTTGGCACTTCTCTGAAGTACGTCGAACTTCCGCTTAAGGGTGGGGAAGCAGATGTTCCCTCGGTGTCTGCAACTTCCTGGGATGACCCCAATCGGACGTTCCCTGATGAGCTCACCGTTGGGTCCTGCATTCCATAACGTCCCGTTGAACGAAATTTGGTTGCAGGCGCAAAGTTAAGTTGTCAGCGCTGTGCATTACCACAATTACAGCCAGTAGATGCGTTGAGCCCGACTCGGGTATCCACCTGACAGGCCCATCGGTACATTCATCTTTGTTATTTCACCATAGCTTGTTCTTTATAGAGAACAAAGGAGACGGTCCGAGGACAGAGATTCGTTTCTTTCTGACTTCCCAGACGGTAAACTGGATGGCTTCCATCTATCATACCTAACATTCAGACGCAGCTAACCTTCTGAGCAATAAAGAAGGCTTCAGGGACAACACACAGTTTCCGGCGCTCAGGCCTAATCGTAGCGCCTCTTGAAAATCCCGTTTTCCCTTCCAAGTTCTTTTAATCGAACAATACTGTTGACTCGAACGACGAGAGCGCTAGGGTCCTAGCGGTTTCGGCTATTAAGGACCTCTGCTATGCGCCTGACCCGTCGTGATGCCTTGCTCTCCGCGAGTGCCACCCTCTTCAGCCCTCTCCTCCCGCGCATGTCCTTCGCCCAGGAGACCCCCAGACGTGGGGGCGTTCTGACGGCCCACCTCGGCTCGGAACAGCGCATCCTGAACCCGGCCCTTCGTGCGTCAACAGGTGTCTACCTGATCACCAGCAAGATCATGGAGGCGCTGGTGGATTTGGACCCGAACGGCAATCCGGCCCCTGTTCTGGCGACCGGCTGGGAGGCCACGCCGGATGGAAAGGCAGTAACGTTCAAACTGCGCCAAGGCGTGACTTGGCATGATGGAAAGCCGTTCACGGCTGCTGATGTCCAGTACACGGCCATGGAGATGTGGAAGAAGCACCTCAACTATGGCACCCAGCTCCAGCAGTATCTTGAGGCTGTCGATACACCGGACCCGCACACTGCGGTGTTTCGCTACTCACGGCCGATGCCGCTCAACCTGCTCCTCCGCGCTCTTTGTGATCTTGGCTATATAGCGCCCCGACACGTGTTCGAAGGAACCAACATCCTTGAAAATCCTGCCAATACAGCTCCGATCGGAACGGGGCCCTTCAAGTTCGCCCAGTATGAACGCGGCCAGTTCATCATTGCTGAGCGGAATTCAAGCTACTGGCGCAAGGACTTTCCCTATCTCGACCGTATCGTATGGCGCGTGATCACTGACAAGTCAGCCGTGGCAGCCGCGCTCGAGACCGGGCAGATCCAGCTCAGCTCTTACAATGGACTATCACTGTCCGATCTCGACCGACTGAAAGAAGACAATCGGTTCGAAGTTTCGCCACGCGGGATTGAAGCCAATGCCTTTAACAACACGCTCGAGTTCAACACCCGCCGGAAGGAGCTCTCGGACGTGCGGGTTCGTCGGGCTATCGCTCATGCCATCGATGTGGAGTTCTTCATCGAGAACTTTCTTTATGGACAGGCTAAGCCAGCAACAGGACCAATCCCGTCCTCGTCCCCGGCTTTTTATCCCGATGGCAAGCCCCCATATCCGTTTGATATAAAGAAATCCGCCGCTCTTCTTGATGAGGCGGGATATAAGCGTGGCGCGGATGGTACACGCTTTACGCTGAAGCTGGTTCCCATCATGAACGGCGAGGATGTTCCGCTTCTCGCTACCTTTATTCAGCAGTCTCTCGCGGAGGTCGGTATCAAGGTAGAGATCGTGCAGCTCGACATCGCGGGCGCTCTCACCACAGTCTATCGCGATTGGAACTTCGATCTCGCCACTGGCTGGCACCAGTATCGTGGCGACCCGGCTGTCTCCACCACAGTCTGGTACCGCTCCGGCTCACCAAAGGGTGCACCCTGGACCAATCAATGGGGCTGGCAATCCGATAAGATCGACCAACTGATCGACCAAGCCGCTACAGAGATTGATCCTGCAAAGCGCAAGTCTCTCTATGCCGAGTGGGTGAAGGCTGTGAACGAGGAGATCCCGGTTTGGATGATCACCGAGCGGCAATTCTTCGCAGCCACGAGCAAGCAGGTCCGCAACCACCACAACGTGCCGCGCTGGGACTCCAGCGACTGGCATGATACCTGGATTGCTGCATCCTGATGATGCGCGTTCTGCTCCTTGCTCTCCGACGCCTCGCCGCCAGCTTGCCGACATTGTTCGTGCTGCTGGCGGGGCTGTTCCTGCTGCTGCAGCTTGCTCCTGGCGATACGGTTGACGCCCTCGTTGCCCAGATCGGTGGGGGCGATCCGAGGATGATCGAGGAACTGCGGCAGTATTACGGGCTAGATGTTTCCGTGGCGGTGCAACTGGGGCGCTATGTTTGGCGACTGCTCCAGCTCGATCTTGGATTCTCTGCAATCTACGGCAAGCCGGTCTCCGAGGTGATCCTGGAGCGCCTGCCCGCGACCCTTCTTTTGATGGGCTCGGCCTTAAGCTTTGCCTTTGCAGCAGGAATGGCACTTGGCGTGCTGGCAGCACGGCGCGTCAACCGGTGGCCGGATACGCTCATCTCGACGCTCGGGCTTGTCTTCTACGCCACACCATCCTTCTGGTTCGGCCTGATGGGCATCGTCATATTCGCAGTAAAGCTCGGCTGGCTGCCGGCTGGTGGCCTCGAGGAGATCGGCGCAGGCTATACAGGGCTTCGACGGGTTGCTGACATCGCATGGCATCTCCTCCTGCCGACGCTGACCTTGGCCCTTATCTTCCTCGCGACCTACCTTCGGATCATGCGCGCCTCGATGCTGGAAGTGATGAATCTTGACTTCGTGCGAACCGCCCGGGCCAAGGGCCTGAGCCCGCGCCGCGTCATCACTGGGCATGTTCTCCGAAATGCGCTTCTGCCGATGGTCACCCTCGTTGGCCTGCAGGCCGGAACGATGCTTGGCGGTTCCGTGGTCGTAGAAAGCGTCTTTGCCCTACCGGGTCTCGGGCGGTTGGCCTATGAGGCTGTCGTGCAACGGGACCTCAACACCCTTCTCGGGATTGTATTCGTATCGGCACTGCTCGTGATCCTAATCAATTTTATCGTTGATCTTCTGTATGCGCGCCTAGATCCGCGCATTGTGACCTGAGGGCTGCCATGGATGCCCTAAAGCGCCTTGTTCGGAGCCCGACTGCTATCGTTGGGCTTTTCCTGCTTCTTCTGGTGGTTGGCATGGCACTCATTGCCCCGGTCCTGTTCCAGAAGGATCCTCTTGGACTCGCCGGACGCCCACTGCAATGGCCCTTCACCAATGCACGCTTCTGGCTCGGCACCGACACCACAGGACGAGATATCGCCGCCCAAGTTTTCCACGGCGCTCGTGTTTCACTGCTCATCGGTATTGTCGCCACCTTGCTGGCTGTCACAATTGGGGTCGTGATCGGTGCCATCGCGGGGTACTATGGCGGTATCGTCGACGACGTACTTATGCGGATCACGGAGGCGTTCCAAACACTCCCAAACTTTCTCTTGCTCCTCGTGCTGGTCGCGGTGTTCGGATCCGACATCAAGACTGTCACCATTGCCATCGGTCTTGTATCCTGGCCGGCTGCGGCCCGGCTCACACGAGCAGAATTCCTATCACTCAGGAGCCGCGAGTTTGTTCAGGCATGTCGTACCCTCGGCATGCGTGACCTGCAGATCATTTTCCGAGAGATCCTGCCCAACGCCCTGCCACCTGTTATCGTCTATGCCAGCGTCATCATGGCGGTGGCGATCCTGTTGGAAAGCGCCTTGGCCTTCCTGAACCTGTCTGATCCCAACATACCTTCGTGGGGTAATCTGATCGGCGCTGGCCGGTCGGTTCTTCGCACGCAGTGGTATGTGTCTGCCATTCCGGGCATGGCGATCCTACTGACTGTGCTTTCGGTCTCCCTTGTCGGACAAGGGCTGAACGATGCCCTCAATCCAAGGCTGAGGCGGCGATGAGAACCCTGTTATCGATCGAGGGGTTGACCGTTGCGCTGCCACCGGGGGCTGACCGGCCGCATGCACTCGAAGAAGTCTCCCTTGAGCTTAAAGCCAACGAGATCCTCTGCATTGTCGGCGAAAGCGGCTCCGGCAAATCGATGATGGCTGGCGCCGTCCTAGGTCTCTTACCGGAAGGGGTCCGTGCAACGGCCGGCAAGATCCTACTTGAGGGTGAAAATCTTCTGACGCTGAGCGATGCAGATATGCGAAGGATCCGTGGCGCCCGGATCGGCATAATCTTTCAGGAGCCGATGACCGCCCTGAACCCATTGCGGACGATCGGTGACCAGATCGCCGAAATGTTCCGCATACACACAAACCTCAACCGAGCCGAAATCGCACGGCGAGTGACCACTCTGCTCAAAGATGTCCACCTTCCGGATCCGGAAGGAGTCCAGCGGGCCTACCCGCATGAGCTGTCCGGCGGCCAGCGCCAGCGGGCGATGATCGCGATGGCGCTGGCCCTTGAGCCGCGCGTTCTTATCGCGGATGAGCCGACCACGGCCCTTGATGTGACAACCCAAGCCCAAATTCTGAAGCTCATTCGGGAACTTCAGGAGCGCAAAGGAACGGCGGTTCTGTTCATCACCCACGACTTCGGCGTGGTGGCTGAGATTGCTGATCGAGTCGCCGTGATGCAGCGTGGCAGGCTTGTAGAGGTGGGGAGTGCAGAGGATGTTCTCGATCGGCCAGAACATCCCTACACGAAGGCACTGATCGCGGCTGTTCCACCCCTTGCGCCGCCACCGCCGCAGGATGTAGCAGCAGAGCCAATTCTGCGGATCGAGCATGTCTCGAAAACCTATCGCAAAGGAGGGCTGATAGCCCGGAGCCGGCGCGTGACGCATGCGGTGCAGGACGTGAGCCTTAATCTGCCGCGTGGCGGAACGCTCGGAATCGTAGGCGAGAGCGGATCGGGGAAGTCGACTCTCGCCCGCTGCATCGTACGGCTGCTCGATCCAGACTCGGGATCGATCTGCCTCGGCGATACCGATCTCGCAGCCCTCTCGCGCAGAGCAATGAGAGAGCAGACACGACACATCCAAATGGTTTTCCAGGATCCATTTGCATCGCTCAATCCACGCCGCAGGGCCGGCGAACTGGTTGCGCAGGGGCCGATCATCCACGGGGAGCCGCCTGCACGAGCCTTGGCCAAGGCCAAGGAAATGTTTGCCCTCGTAGGCCTTGATCCCGACGCTACTGAGCGATACCCGCATGAATTTTCTGGTGGGCAGCGTCAGCGCATCGGTCTAGCCCGCGCCCTCGCCCTAGAGCCCCAGGTGCTGGTCGCGGACGAGCCGGTCTCTGCGCTCGATGTCTCTGTTCAAGCACAAGTTCTGCGCCTGCTTGCAGACCTACGCAGCCGACTGGGCCTGTCCATGGTGTTCATCACCCACGATCTGCGCGTTGCCGCGCAGATCTGCGATCGCATTGCTGTCATGCAGGGCGGCGTAGTGGTTGAAGAGGGCTGGACTGCTGAGGTTTTTGGGGCGCCACGCCATTCCTATACGCAGGCCTTGCTGGCCTCGGTTCCAGGGCGGGACTGGGTGCCGCCTGTCCAGGCGGACGCTTTATTGGCAGTATCTTGACTCAATTGTGCAGGATTACGGCTTTCCATTATTCTACACCCACTCTGCAGGAGCACGGTTATGTCCCAACCTCTTCCGATTATCGAGCGGCGGCGCATCGAGGCGGAACTTCTCAAGGAAGTGTATGAAACCCTCACCGAACGCTACGGCAAGGATAACGCTAAGCAGCTCATTGCGGAGTCGGTGCGGCGATCTTCAATCAAACAGGCGGCACAGTTCGCGGCACAAGCCGAGGGCGGGACCAGCCTTCAGAGCTTCATCGACATCCAGTCCAACTGGACTGCGGAAAATGCCCTGGAGATCGATCCGGTCTACCGGGACGAGAGCCGTTTCGACTTCAACGTCACCCGCTGTCGCTACGCCGAGATGTACAAGGCCATGGGTATGGGTGAGATCGGGGGTCTTCTGTCCTGCAATCGCGATGGATCCTTCTGTGAAGGTTATGATCCCAAACTGAAGATGATGCGGACCCAGACGATCATGGAAGGAGCCTCCCACTGCGACTTCCGCTACCGCTATGAGGCCGACCAAGCCGTTTGACCATTGCGCATGATGGCGCTGGCGAGCACTAACGTGGATCGTAATCGCATATTGTCCGAACACCATACTATCGAGCCGTCCGATACGGGGCTTCTCGCTCACGGAGAGCACGTGCGCCGTGATCTGGAAATGCTTGGGTTTCCCGCCGCCAATTGGCCCGCTGAGACGACAGGATCGGATGGATTCCCCATTACAGATGTTGTGGTCGTTGGCGCCGGGATGAACGGGATTGCGGCGGCCGCAGCCCTGATCTTCAAGGGCGTTCGCAACGTTCGGATCCTCGAACGCAACCCTGCGGGCAGGGAGGGGCCTTGGCTAACATTCGCCCGAATGGACACGTTGCGCTCGCCCAAGATCCTACCGGGTCCGGCGCTCGGTATTCCCTCGTTAACGTTCCGCGCTTGGTACGAAGCCGGCTTTGGCCGCGAGGCCTGGGAAGCCCTCTACAAAATTCCAAACGCCGTCTGGGCGCGCTATTTGGGCTGGCTGCAACGCGTGCTGAACCTGCCTGTTGAGCACGAGACCATCGTTCGCGAAATCGCACCCTCCGCCGGAGGGCTGGAGGTCAGGATCAGGACGTCACAGGGGCAGGAGACGTTGTTCGCGAGACGGGCCGTCCTTGCGACGGGAAGGGGAGGCGCAGGCGGTGATCGCCTGCCGGACTTCGTAGATCCCGCGCTCTGGCCGGACCGCGCCGCGCACACGAATGAGGCAATTGACTTTGAGTATCTCCGCGGGAAAAGCATCGGAATCCTTGGGGGCGGCGCCTCGGCCTGGGACAATGCCGCTACGGCTTTGGAGCAAGGGGCTGCGCGGGTGGACATGTATGTGCGTCGCTCCATCTTGCCGCAGATCAACAAAGGACGCGGCTCTGCATCGCCAGGATACTTTTATGGCTGGAGCGCTCTTGATGACGCCGACCGCTGGTCCTTGTTCGTGTATCTCAACGATGCCCAAGCACCTCCACCGCATGAGACCGTACGGCGCGCCATGCAGCAGGATGGGTTTAACATCCACCTCGGCAGGCCGGCTGAGGCTGCAACCCGCCAGGGTGAGAAGGTCGTTGTGCGTATCCACGGAGAGGAAGCTCCTCAAGAGCATGACTTCCTGATTGTGGGCACCGGCTTCAACGTGGACGCTGGAGCAATCCCAGAACTGGGCGCCTGGTCGTCCTCGGTCGCTCGTTGGAGAGACCGCTATGCGCCACCTGACGAGCTTCAACGCTCGGATCTCGGCGATTTCCCCTACCTGGGTTCTGGATTCGAATTGACTGAGCGGCATCCTGGCCAGGATCCTGACCTGTCACGCATTCATCTCGTCAATCACGGCGCGGCCCTCAGTCATGGGGCGATCGCCAGTGATATTCCAGGTGTCAATGTTGCCGCAGAGCGGCTTTCAACAGCCGTCGTTGCAAGCCTGTTTCGCGAAGACCTACAGGTTATCCGCCGATCTCTGGAAGAATTCGATGAGCCTGAACTCGAGGGAACACCATTTTTCGTACGCTGAACCGATGCCTCACTCGACAAATGCAAGAGCCACGCCGCCGGCCTCATTGGCAGGTACGATAATACGATCCGACGTTACATGATCACCAGCAATCCGCCCGGACCTGAGATTTTTGAGAACCATTTCAAGTGAGCGTGTTCGGAAAGTCAACGCTACCATACGATCACCCTGACTTGTGGCTGTCACTGCCCCACCAGCAAAGCGCGTGTCCACTTCAGCAGGGCTGAGAAACTGAATTGACGCCCGGCCCGCCCGCAACGCATGACCGCCGGAGACCTCGGTCACCGCTTCGGACCCAAAGATCATCCGATATAGATCGGCTGTCTTCGATGGATTGTCAGCGGCAATTGTGAACTCGATGATATCAATGACGCCGTTGGGATGCTGACGCCATTCGTCACGCCAGACGAGTTCCGGTGTGAAATGATGGCAGAAGAAAACACGACCGTTCGGGATCAGCTGTGCTCCTAGTCTCACAACCCGAAATGCTGCATCCCGAGTACCGTCCGGAAGGGCGACGGGACGCGAGAACTCGGCCGGATTCTCAACAGGCACTCCTTTGTCTGTAAGAGTAGTATGAAGAGCCAAAGAGTCTGTTGTCTTGAAGACCAGTCCGGTCAGTCCGAGTGGATGTTTCCACAGATCTGCCCGTTCGGTTTGCCGTCCAAGCTCATACCCGAGCAGTTCGAGGTAATTCTCGCCGAAGATTGCCAGATGGTTGCTCGACCCCAATGTGTGATGCCCCCGCTCAGTGAGCTGAAAACCGAGGCGGCGGTACAGATCAGCCGCGGCATCGAGCTGATCGAGCACGTTAATAACCACATGGTCGAGCGTTGGTATGATCTGTTTCATTTCTACATCCCTCGATGCTCAGATGGCTGCTCACTGACACTGCTCCAGTTTGATCCAACAGCATCCGCCACCGCGCTCCTGGCTCCAAGTCTGGTTCGAGAAAGCGACACCTGCCGCTTCAAACAGGCCTTTGTCGAAGGATCCGGCAAGTTTGCATAGAAGTGCGATGCGCTCTGGAGAGAGCCCTGATGCTGACCAACTATCCTTCAGAGGGCAGCGATGTACACGAACTTCCATCATATCGCCATTTGTTTCGACCTCATGCGGATAAAGCCGTCCGTTGTCGGGGCTGACGGAGAGAAAACGATCTCCAACGGCTAATGGATCCGGTAGCGTATCCTGAAACAGCCCTTCCGCAACCTCCTTGCCACGGCGCTCTAGCGCTCGGCTCATCACGGCAATGGCTTGGTCTAACCCAATTTCAGATTCAAGTTCTTCGAGCAGGACGCGATAGAGATGGCCCCGACTCCGAAATGCCTCCTCCAGTTCGCGGCGCAATCTTTCGGCTTCCTCTGTCATATCACTCTCTCACACCTGCTCCCGAATGTGACTTCATCCCCAGGGTCCCCAACTACGAAAGGGAACCGTACAGGCAGTTAGCCTTGAATGGCTGGGACAGCGGGTCAAGCAGAAATCGACTGGTCGTTTGCATGGCTTCGGGGCTGCGCGTTGAATATGCGAGAAACAATATCAAGGCTCACGCCAGCGACAGGCCATCGGGACGATCTCGGCCGGGCGTGAATGTCCAGAATTCGTCATTCTGAGCGGCTTGAAACAATTACTCAAAATTAGCCTGAGCACTCAGCAAATCCTTTCGAGCCCGTTTGGCACCCTCGGATCTGGAGTTCGGCCGGAACCGCAGGGCGAGTTGCGTCTTGGCTCTCGAAGGCGCTTCCCTAAGCCCAGCCCGTCTGAGCCAATGCTGGAACTGGAGGTTAGCCGTGTGTTGAGCCTTCCTTTGGGTGTCCTCAAGGCCTTGGAGCCGCACCCCGGCTGATACTGGAACATCCTTGAGATACCAGCGAAAACGGCCTTGGTGGACGCCGCTCTGAATACGATACACCCGTGCAAAGACGTGGAGGTGCAAGCTGCCCACTACATCCTCAGGGTCGTTGTCGTCAGGAATAGTCGGCTTCCACCGCAGTGCCATCGCTCGCCTTTCTCCGCACTCCCATTACCTACACAGTGAGGGCTAAGAAGATGTTATTGGATCTGCTGCTCGGGTGATCGGGAGCTAAGACTTCGCACTGCAATGACGTGCGCGAGAACTCACCTGACCCTGAGATCGCTGTCACCCGAAGCCGATTTGTGCAATGATCGTCACTCGCTGCCGGGTTCTTCAGACGCATGCTTTGGCTGCGGCTGACCGGTGACACGCTCCCACCAGGCATCAGCCCGCGCCTCAAACGTCTGACTGCCCCGGCCGTCACTTTGGTAGAACTGACCTGGCTGAATACCGGGTGCGTAGGTCTGCTCGACCCAGCCGCGGGGGTCATCATGTGGGAATTGGTAACCGACATGGCCCAGCTTGGCTGCTCCGGCATAGTGCCCGTCCCGCAGGTGCGGCGGCACCGGAATCATAGGCTGTGATTTGACATAGGCCATCGCCGCTCCGATGCCGCGGCAGGCCGAGTTGGATTTCGGCGCTCGGGCGATGTGCAGTGCTGCGTGCGCCAGCACAATCTGGGCTTCCGGATAGCCAACGTGCTGGACGGCCGTAAGAGCAGCTGCCGCAGTCTGCAGGGCTGTGTTGTCAGCAAGCCCCACATCCTCCGAGGCATGGATAAGAATGCGGCGAGCGATGAAGCGAGGGTCTTCACCGGAATGGATCAGGCGGGCCAGCCAATAGAGGGTGGCGTCCGGGTCCGACCCGCGCATCGATTTGATGAACGCCGAGATCGTGTCGTAGTGGTAGTCGCCTTTGCGATCAAAGGGCAGGGGAGAGGCCTGGTAGACTTTCTCCACCATGGCTCCGGTGATCGGGACGGCCGAGCCGGGAACGGATCCGAGAACCAGTGTCTCGAGGGCATTCAACACGCGGCGGGCGTCCCCTCCGGCCCGTCCGATGAGCTGCTTCATCGCATCAGCCTTGAGGCGAACGTGCAAATCCTTCTGGCTGGCGAGGAAGGCAACAGCGCGCTCCACCACCTGCTGCAGGTCCTCCAACGAGTGCGGCTCCAGCTGGAAGATGGAGGCACGGGAGACGAGGGCAGGGGTGAGCACGTGATAGGGATTGCCGGTTGTGGCGGCAATCAGATCGAAAGTGCCGGTTTCAGTCAGATCAAGGAGATAATCTTGCTGCGCGCTGCTGAAGCGGTGGATCTCATCGATGAACACCAGGATGTCCTTGGCCTGAGCATCCTGAGCCACAGCCTTGATGTCAGAGACATTGCTGCTGCCCGATGAGTCCATCGAGCGTTTCCGGGCGGATCTCGGCAGCTAGCGGCTTGGGACGCTGCTCCTGGGCCTTGGAGAAGAGATCGGATTTTATCATAGGGAAGATGTGGGTTGAACGGCTGAGGTGTCGACCCTCGGATACAGGAGCACCGGGCGTGAGGCGAATGCCTGTGTCAGGTTGAAGATCCTATGACCGTGGCTCGAGCGACCAGCGGCTTTCAGTCCGATAGCTCCTGCTCATTCAGCGGGTGGAGGTCGCGGACCATATGGTGGAGGCGGGAGGTGTCGAGATGCGTATAAATCTGAGTGGTCTCGATGCCGGCATGGCCGAGCAGCTCCTGCAGCACGCGCAGGTCGGTGCCACCTGAGTGCATGTGGGTGGCAAAGGCATGCCGCAGCACGTGTGGCGAAACCCGCTCCGGACTGGCCAATCCGGCCGCCACCGCCGCTTCCTTGATCTCGAGGAGAGCCGCCTGGCGTGTCAGAGCCCTGGTGCCATTGCGGACGGAGTGGAACAGCCAGGGACTCGGGTAGCCGCCAGAGTACGCTCTGGCCAGCTTCTGCCACTGGGCGATGGCCCCAATCGCCCGCTCATGCAGGGGCACGAGCCGCTGTTTGTCGCCTTTGCCGCGGACCATCAGCATGCGGGTGCCGGGAGGCGCGGCATCGGAGGGCAGGGACAAAGCCTCACTGATGCGCATGCCTGAGGCATAGAGCGTCTCGAACAAAGCAGCGCGCCGGGCATAGCTGGCCTGACGATACAGCCCCACGGAGGGATCGGCGGCGAGCGTATGGGCCGTCTCCAGGAGAGCCGCCGTCTCGGCAACTGACAGGACAAAGGGCAGCTTCCGAGGTCGGCGCATGGCCGACAGATGGGATGTGGGATCGCGGGAGCCGAGTTCTTCCGCGATCAGGAACTTGTGCAGGCCGCGTGCCACTGTGATGCGTCGGGCAATGGTGGATCCAGCGTAACCGCGCTGATCAAGAGTGGCGATGTAGTCGCGGATCTGTTCCAAGCCGACGTTATTCAGACCGAGGCTGTTCTCTTCCAGCCAGACAAGGTAGCAGTTAAGATCGTCGGTATAGGTGTCGATGGTACCGGCTGCGGCACCGAGTTCTGTCGCAAGGGCATCGAGCCACAGCTGGGCCAGCCGCTGATTGGTACACATGAGATCCTCCTGAGAGAGAACCTTGCCACGGCACCGGTTACAGACTTCTTGTCAAAATGCTTGTTATACCAAGTCCCACTGATCAGAACTGATGCGCCCATTCACGCAAGCCGATGGACATGATGGTCCAGGGCTGATCT
>NZ_JAEQMY010000046.1 GCF_016743775.1 Microvirga aerilata
CGGGACGCCAACGATGGAGTGGCGTCCCGCGGCGAAGCAAGTATCTGCTCCCAGACCGAATTCTGGCGAATGACGCCTTTTGGCACTCCTGAGATGTAAGCGTTTGGTCCGCTTCGACACTCATGTGCAGACGTTTGTTCGGAACGCCGGAACGTGAAAGCTTGACTCGATCCGGACCTTGGCAACAGAATCGGCCTAGCCTCTGTGCTGCCGCAGCATTAAGGATAGTCTCGACGGTGAACGCGAGCATGGCACCGCGGGCGGTGTGCCCCGGATCTGAAGCCGCGAGAGCAATCTGCCTTTCACGTTCGCTTTTCTGCGGCGTGGATCTTCGTGTCAGCGACAGTGGCGCCACGCTCGCCCAGGCTCCGTGCCGGTCCCGTGGTCGTATCCTGGGGGGTTTGCCGCTCCAACTCGGCATTTAGCTCGGCCCCAAGCAGCACGGCAAAGGCGCTTAGATACGACCACGTCAGCAGCATCATAATGATCCCGAGCAGTCCTAGGGTCTGGTTAGAGGGAAAGTGTGAGACGTAGAACGAGAACCCAGTTGCGGTGACGAGCCACAAGGCCGTCCCAACGGCCGCGCCGGGGCTGACCCAGCGCCACTTGGCCGCCCGCCGGCAGGGAGCAAAGCGGTAGAGCATTCCAAGGGCCGCAATGCACAGCAGAGCCAGTGCGGGCCAGCGGGCAAAGGAGGCAGCCGTCGCGCCGCCGGGTCCAGCGGCACCCGCTCCAAAACTAAAGGGAAGAGCGTGAGAAGGGCAAAGGCCAACACCATGAACACGCCGGTGGCGAGAGCAACGACCAGCGCATCACGTGATCGTCTGAAGAAGGTTCGGGCTTCCTCCTCCCGGTACGCGATGTTGAGTGCTGCAATCAGGCCGGAAGCCCCGGACCATGCGCCCCAGAGCGCCGCGAGCACAGCGCCACCGAGGCCAGCCCCAAGCTGGGTTCGGGAGGTCTGGGCGACCGCTTGCATCTGATCTGCCGGGTACGAGACCATTCAGCATCTCAATGGGGCGATGCACCGCCTCTGGGCTGGCCAGGAGTCCGAAGAGAGCAACCGTGGCGGATGCGCCTGGGATGGCGGCGACGATGGCACAGAAGGCAAACCCGGCTGATCTGAGCCACATGCCGTCGCGGCGGAGGGAGTGCGCTAGTCTGGTCAGAATATCGAACCAGCCGCGGTCAGAGATATCCCCCGGACGCTCGGCATCGCACGTAGCATCCGCCCAAGCTTCTGGGGAGCATCTCTCTTCTGGTATCTGCGTGCGGCTGAAGGCATCCATGCAGTCGAGAGTCTCATGTAGCGGCGGATCAGGACACCAGCGTGAGACCAGTCCTACCTGATAGAAGAGCCAGGATATGGGAGCCATCCTGATCAACGCGGTAGCGAGCCAACTCCTGAGCCTGCTAACAGTTCGGTTGGGGAGTGGCACCCTCTAGCCGCAGGAAAGGTCACCGTCGTGGCATCGGCCTCGTAGCCCGCGTCGCCACACCCCAAGGCAGGAGCATGGAATAGAAATCTGATGCGAGCCCAGAAAGCAAACCTTCGCATGCCTCCGCTCTTCGTCGCTGCTTAACCTATTGAAGGCCTTCAAGTGCGCCATGAACTGGAACAGCAGCCTTAGACGAACGCACTGTGTTAGCGCGAGCGCTGCCGCACATTGCTCTGACGAGGTGACGAAGACCTCGGGCGCAGCATCCTCAGCGCGGCAAAGCCGATGCCAGCGGCAGCGGCGAGCGCTGCGCCTGGCAAGAGACTGGCGGGATGAAGCTGCGCCTCCAGAAAGAGGCTCGTCTTGCGCGACCAGCCGGGGAGGGAGGAGCGCTCGGCTCCATCCTCGCGCGGAGCGTAGAGGTTATCCCGCCGCTCCGCGCGACCAGTATCGCTGGTCTCCTGGAGAATGCGTCCACCGGCTTCCATGGCATAGTCGGTCAGACGAGGCGCCACCGCTCCCATCACGGACAGCGCCCAGCCGCCGGCGTTGTCACATTAACTGACAGCGGGCGCACTGAGGCGAATGCGGTCAGCTGACGGTTTCAGGCAAGGCCGGCTGCAGACTTCCACGCCGCCATAGCCTCGAGGCGGTGAAGGTGGATGGCAAGGGCAGAGCGGCGCGAACGAGGTGGAACGAACAGATTGCCGACGGCAGAGAACATACTGACAAATTTCTGTAGGCCTCCCGGTGATCGAAAGCCCTGCATGACCCTCTCGCCGGCGCAGCGGCAGATGTGAGTTCTCCGCCCGGTTGTTAAGCCCCTTATGCGAACGGTGCTCCACCGCTGGCATGATCTGGCGGTGGGCGGCAGCGTAGGAACCGAGTTTGTCGGTGATCATCCGTCGCGGAGGGCAGCCCTGCTTCTGCAGGAGGCGTCTCAGCAGGCGCTTGGCCGCCTTGGTGTCGCGCCGCGTCTGGACGATTTCGTCGAGCACATAGCCATCCTGATCGACGGCTCGCCAGAGCCAGTGCTTCTGGCCGAAGATCGTGACCACGACCTCATCGAAATGCCAAATGTCGCGCCGACTCGGCCTCTTGCGCCTGAGGCAGCGAGCGTAGTCTGGCCCGAACTTCAGGGCCCGACGGCGGACAGTCTCGTAGGAAACAACCATGCCGCGCTTGAGCAGCATCTCCTCGACCAGCCGCAGGCTCAATGGAGATCTGAAGTAGAGCCACACCACATGGGCAATGATCTCGGGTGGAAAACGATGGCGCTTGTAGCTGAGAGGCTTGGTCATGCCACAGCTCTTAGGGCACAAGCCTCTGACCAAAGGTTACCGTGACATCACCCTTGCAGCAGAGGCAACGTGATGATGCTAGCGACGACAGCGAATACAGCCAAGCGGATCTCGTCCAACTCGTTCCGGAGAGGTGAATGATCATGCGGCCGCCAGGCGCCGCAACATGCAGCGGCTTCAACATGCAGCGGCTTCGATTATTCAGTCACTCTCAGCAACATTTTTAATCGCTGCGCAAAGGTCGTAACCGCGGCCGTTAACTGCGGGATGTCCGCTTCCCCGACGGTCACGACGCCCAAACTTGCCTCGAACCCGAGTGTTGGTTGTCCCAGGTGATGAAGGGGGCACGCGATCCCAATAGCACCGCGCTGGAGTTGACCTTGCGTTACGCTGAAGCCGTCAGCCCGTGCCTGCCGCACAGAGTCGGGGTCGTTCGACCGCTCTGGACGGCCTGCTAAAATCGCGATCCCTGCCGCACCAAGCACCAAGGGGTGACGACTGCCAACTCGGTAGGTAACCCGCAACAATCCTCCTTCTGGTTCGGCCACCATGACGGCGACGCACTCGTCCCCCTGGGGCACGGAGATGAACGCGGCTGCGCGAGTTTCATTGGCTAGCGCTTGCAGGGTTGGTTGTGCAACAGTGCGAAACTGCGGCTCAAAGCGAGAGGCCAGCACCAAGAGCCCTGCGCCTAAGTGGAGCGTCCCTTTAGCACCCCGCGTGATCAGGCCGTGCGCCTCCAAGGTTGTGACGAGACGGTAGGCAATGGCCCGATGGACGCTGAGTTGCTCCGCGAGCTCTGCAATCGATATGCCTGCTGACTGGTGCGAGACGAGCGTCAGCGCTTGCAGGCCGCGATCCAGCGTCTGCAAGGTGTTCTGCGCCTTTGCAACTGGAACGTCGTCCTCACCTGCCAACCTCGCCTGGGTTGCTCCAGTCCTCGGCGCACGTCTAATCTTCGTCATACTGCTATCGACCTCCCACTCGACCAGGTGGCATTACCATTTGGAGCGTAGCGCTACACCGGTCAGCCTGTTGACTTCATTGAACGATCTCGTATCCTTAACATATACCGCGACAAAATGTGCGATAATAGTAAATCGGAGAGAACGAAATGGCCTCTCAGGTGCTGCAGGATCTGCAATCATCACCAGCTCGCTGCCCTTTCCATCACTCGGGCGAGGGCACAATTACGGATCAGGTTGACCCAACAGGGCGTGCGATTTCGGCCAATGCGGCGGCGTTTGATGCCTTTGAGGGACCTTACCAAGTCGATCCGGCGGAGGCGCTGCGCTGGTCCCGTGCTCAGGAGCCGGTCTTCTTCAGTCCAAAGCTCGGCTATTGGGTTGTGAGCCGGTACGAAGATGTGAGGACAGTCTTCCGCGACAACATCACATTCTCGCCTTCAATTGCCCTCGAGAAGATGACGCCGAACTCTCCCGAGGCCAATGCTATCCTGGCCCGCTACGGCTACGCTATGAACCGCACCCTCGTGAATGAGGACGAGCCGGTACACATGGAGCGCCGGCGCGCTCTCATGCACTCGTTCGTTCCTGACGAGCTTATCCGTCATGAGCCCATGGTCCGTCGCCTCACACGAGAATACGTGGATCGCTTCATTGATAAGGGTGAAGCCGATCTCGTTGACGAGATGCTATGGGAGATCCCCCTTACTGTAGCCCTGCACTTCCTCGGCGTTCCTGAGGAGGACATGGCCAAACTGCGCGAGTACTCCATCGCGCACACAGTCAACACTTGGGGAAAGCCAACCCGCGAACAGCAACTCGCCGTCGCGGAAGCCGTGGGCAAATTCTGGCAATTTGCCGGCGGTGTGCTCGACAAGATGCGCGCCGATCCGTCCGGGCACGGCTGGATGCAGTACGCGATCCGCCGCCAGATGGACCTGCCCGACGTCGTTACCGACTCGTATCTGCACTCGATGATGATGGCGATTATCGTCGCTGCGCATGAAACAACGGCGCACGCTTCTGCGAACGCACTGCGCTTGTTGCTGCAAAACCGTGACGCTTGGGACGAGATCTGCGCTAATCCCTCTCTTATTCCAAATGCCGTCGAAGAGTGCTTGCGCCACGCTGGATCAGTTGTTGCGTGGCGGCGTCTGGTAACAGCTGACACCCGCATTGGCGATGTGGCGGTCCCGCAAGGCGCGAAGCTCTTGATCGTCACCGCTTCGGCCAACCATGACGAGCGCCACTTCGAGAACCCCGACGATCTGGACATCTACCGTGACAACACCACAGATCACCTGACCTTCGGCTACGGCAGTCACCAGTGCATGGGCAAGAATATCGCCCGTATGGAAATGCGCATCTTCCTGGAGGAATTCACAAAGCGGCTGCCGCACATGGAACTGGTTCCCGACCAGACCTTCACGTACCTGCCGAACACGTCTTTCCGCGGCCCGGATCACCTCTACGTGCGTTGGGACCCGGACCGGAACCCAGAGCGCCGCGACCCAACCATTCTCAAAGGGCATGCCGCATTCGAGATCGGGGCACCAGCAAAGCACGGTCTCGCACGGCAAGTGCGTGTTGCCGAGGTGTCTCAAGAGGCCGACGGCGTCATTCGCCTCACCCTCGAGGAACCGCATGGAAGGCCTCTGCCCAGTTGGACGCCAGGCGCGCATATTGATGTGATGGTCGGAAATTACGCGCGCAAGTACTCGCTCTGTGGAGGCAGAGAGAACCCATCGCGGTTGCAGATCGCAATCCTGAAGGATGAGGCCGGACGTGGTGGATCAACCTACATTCACCACACCGTTTCCCCTGGCGCCATGATCCGCATTCGGGGACCCAAGAACCACTTCCGGCTTGACGAAAGTGCCGAACACTATTTGTTGGTTGCCGGTGGCATCGGTATCACGCCCATCATAGCCATGGCCGACCGCCTGAAACAGCTCGGTAAGGATTACACGATCTATTATGCTGGTCGATCACTGGCCAGCATGGCCTTCATTGACCGGCTGCGGCTCGACCATGGCGATCGCCTGCACCTTTATGCGAAAGCAGAGAGCCAGCAGCTCGATCTGAATGCCGTAATTAGGAGCGCTCCCGGCGATACACGAATCTATGCCTGCGGGCCGGAGCGTCTGCTCCAGGCTCTCGATCAGATCATGCAGGATCAACCCGAGCGCTTGCACGTCGAGCATTTCTCGGCCATCGGAACCCAGCTCGATCCGGACAACGAGGTACCCTTCGAAGTTGAGTTGAAGGACAGTCAGTTGTCGGTGCAGGTACCGGCGGATCAAACGCTTCTTGAAGCCATCCGGGCCGTCGGCGTCGATGTGCCCAGTGACTGCGAAGAAGGCTTGTGTGGAACGTGTGAGGTCAACGTCGTTGCTGGTGAGGTCGACCATCGCGACAAGGTCCTAAGCAACGCAGAGCGTGCTGAGGGACGCCGGATGATGGCCTGTTGCTCGCGAGCACGTAGCGGCAAGCTAGTACTCGCTCTTTAATGTGCACAACTATATAACACCGAGGAAACGCCATGAACGAGATCTACCTCACGCGACGTGCTGCTCTCACGGCCGGTATTTTGGCCGCGGCAGGGCTCTCTTCTCGGGCCGCCCTTGCTCAGCAATATCCAAACCGACCGATCAAATGGCTTGTCGGGTACGCCGCGGGTGGCGGCACGGATGTTCTGGCCCGGCTGCTTGGCGAGGCCATGTCGCCCGGTCTTAGCCAGCAGATCGTGATCGAGAATCGACCGGGCGCGGCGACCAACCTCGCGGCGGACGCTGCGGCGCGGGCTGAGCCGGACGGCTATACCGTGTTTACAGCTGGCATCGAAACCCTGGTCTACAATCCCGCTCTGTACAAGAAGCTCGCGTTTGATCCCGTCCGGGATTTCCGGCCAGTAGGTTTGACGGCACGCTTTCATCTTGTGCTCACCGTGAAACGCGACTCACCAGCCACGAGCGCACGCGATCTTATCGAGCGGGCCAAGGCAGCGCCGGGTCAGATCAACTACGGCTCTCCCGGTCTCGGCTCTCCCCACCACCTTGCGATGGAGCGGTTGATGCGCGAAGCCGGCATCAAGTTCACCCATGTGCCTTACCGTGGTATGGCGCCTGTCATCACTGACATGATGGGCGGGGTCGTGGAAGCAGCCATCGTCGACTACGCCGCCGGCGGCAGCGTGCTGCGTTCGGGAGATCTCAAGCCACTGGCTGTCTGCTCCGCGAGACGTTTAGAGGCGTTGCCGGACGTGCCGACCGTACAGGAGGCTCTTGGGCTGCCTGGATTTGAGGCGTACGCCTGGCAGGGCGTCGTGGTGCCTGCGCGGACACCCGACGCGATTGTCGCGCGGCTGGCAGAGGCGCTCACGGCAGCGCTCGCTAACGAGCCGCTTCAAACCCGCATGCGCGAGATCGGACTCGAGCCACTGACTGGCGGACCAAAGGAGTTTCAGTCCCTGATCGAGGCCGACCGCGGGGTATGGGAGCCACTCATCCGAAATCTGGGCATTACTCTCGAATAGTAGCGGGAGGCCCGATGCTGTGTTTGATGCTCGTCAAAAGTGCAGCGGATCGGGCTTTAACGGGGCTGGCTGCTTCGGCAGGGAAGCGCCGGGAGCCTCAACGAGAGTGACGCCGTGCTCGGCGCCGGCCAATCACATGATGGGCCTGTCCGCCGGCGCAAAGCCGAACTCGCCCAGGGGGTATGGCAGGGATCTATCGCGCCAGGGAGATCCCTGCCATGGGCGCGGTTTTCCGCATCGGGTGACTGTCGCAATGGGAGAAGATTCGCCGGAACTAGGCATCCGATGACCATGAGCTTGAACGGAGTGCGATCTCTTTACCAGTCGACCGCCTGATCAAGGTGAGCCCGGTGTTCTCTGAACTTCGGGCGAGCCGCGATCGCTTTGTGACCTAGTTTGGAGACGAGGCTGCCCCTTCGGTACGATCAGCGCCATTTGCAACGAGATTCTCCTGTGCCGGCCCCGACGTTCACGGCGGCCGCTCCCCGATTTATTGTCTCGCTGGGTGCTTTAATCAGCGTCAGCCTCCTGCTGGCCGGCCTCTGAGGGCGCGTTACCCGGCGCGTGTGCCCTTTTCGGTGCAGCCACAGCCCCGTTCATCAGGCATTCTGATGTGGTCCATGATGGAGCGGCTGGGGCACTCCTCCTGGAACTGAAGCGCCTCGCACCACATACGGGGCGCTTCTCTTTGGCAAGAAAGCTGGCGGCCGGTCTGCCGCATTCCCTGGAAGCAGCATCCGCTTCCTCTCTCAAGGGTGTGCCCTAGGTTCAGGGCGGGGCACCAGCCCATTACCAGTCTTTGAGCGAGGCCTACCGCGTGCCCATACAGCGCCGGTTCATCATTGCTCCGTCTCTGGCGCGCCTGATCCGAAAGGAGAGGGGAGGCGAGCGCGTAATCGAGGGCTACTTCCCTGACCAGCCCGGCCGCTGCACGTATGTCCAAATCGTGGAGACCCGCAGCAGCCTGATCCTGGAGACCGGAGGTAACGGAGTGCCCGAGGAGCGGACGGACCTGCCGCCCGCCCATGCCCAGGCCCTGCTGGCGGTCAGCCAAGGTCAGGTGGAGTACCTGCGCACCGGGCTCTCCATCGGCTCACACGAGATTCAGGTCCTTCATTTCATCAGGCCCGGTACTCTCGATCTGGTGGCACTGACCAATGCGCCCGAGGACGGGCAGGACCTGCCTCCGCTGCCCTGGTTCGGCCCCGAGGTCAGCGCCGAGCCGGCCTACCCGCGCCGGCGCGTGGCTCTCGAGGGTGCTCCGGATGCACGGGATGTGGATGTGACGAACGGGGCTCTCAATCATCTGCTCGACCTGCTGGAGGATCGTTTCTCCACTTGGCCAGGGCCGCACGAGGTTATGATCTCAGACACATCGGCGGCTGATGTTACTCCACGCCCCAAGGCTCCTGTCCCGGAACCGGAACCTGAGGTGGATGAGGAGATCGATAAGCTCGGCATCGAGGACGAGGTCATCCGCGAGCTGGCCCGCTCGCTGCAACCACGGCAGCGGTGATGGATTACGTTGCGTCCAGATAGGAAGAAGCAATGGCCATTCTCCCGTAGTTAGACCAATCGCCGCTCGCCGTTCGGGAACTCATCACCTGCTCATGGCCGATTGTTTCGATCCGGCCCAGCAGCGCACCAGGCGCAGATCAATGTTTGCGGGCCTGAACCAAGTAGGCGGGGACTGTTGTCTCTCCAAGAGCCTTGCAGGCTTCGAGCCGGTGCAGGCCCTCAACCAAGACAAAGCGGGTGCCATCAGGCCGCACAAGAATGGGCGCTTCCTGACCTTTCGCCAGCATGCTCTCGGCCAGGGCTTCAACCTTCTGCGGATCCATTGTCTGACGCCGTTTCACAGGCACATAGACATCCTGAATTGCGAGCATCTGCCGCTTCAATACCATTCCGACGGCTCCTGTGTCTGCCCTCTCAGGTGAAGCTTACGCGCAGGCATCTGGATTGCCTAGGAACATGCCCGCGCGGGAGGCGTTCACTCATAGCCCAGCTTAGCAGTTCACCAAGCCGTATGCGCTGGGCTCTCAACCGGAGACGCAATCATGAGCAAACTCACGGCACTAGTCGGCTTCATCTTCCTGTCTGTTTCATCGGCGTGGGCGCAGACTCCAGCTCCCACCACCCCGGCACCTGGCACGACGCCCGGCTCTCCCCCCGCCGGGGATGCTGCCGCAGCAGGGGGCGGTCTTGCGGACTACTGGTGGATTATCCTGCTGGTCGTCATCGTCGCCGTAGCCATCTGGTATTTCTCCCGCAGTCGCGGCCGCAACCGCAATCAGTTGTAGGCAAGCCGGTCCCCAGCGCGGCTGTTCTGGAACGGCTCCATGGGCGTCAGCGTTGATCAGCAGACGTGTTGATGCTCATGACCGTCTCCGAGACAGAGCCCGGCCCCGTGCTGGGCTCTTTTTGCCTATGCTGACTGCACTTATGCGCTCCAAGGATGCGGACCCTGAGAATGTGAAACGTGCCAGTCGATCTCCATCGAAGCCTTGACGATGCAGACCCGCTGGCCGCGCTCGTCCCGCGCGCCGATGACCACATCGCTGATATCGCTTTTTACAAGTCCGCCTGCCCCAATCTCAGCCGCCAAGCGGGCGGCCGCTTGCACGGCAGCGTCCAGGCTGTTGAACTCGCCGCCCTCGTCATCCGGCACGCTCCGTGCGCCATCGTGAATGTTGACGTAGTAGCAGGCCATGGCAATCCCCCTTAGGCCAGCGCCGCTGGATCATACGTAGGCTGATCCCGGACGGTAACGCCCTGGCTGAGGGCGCTGTCTGAAATCCTCAGCCAGGGCAACAGCGGAGAGGAAGCCCTCCATCAACTCCGAGGCCATCAACCAACAGCGCCAGAGTCTCTGTTCGGGCGGACGGCATATCCACCCGAACAGGGATCCTGTCTTAATCAGAGTAAACAAGCAGTAGTCGTCGAAATGCAGTGCGTGCGGCAAATACATCTCAAAGACGTCCTTGGTCCTTTGACGACCACAAAGACTCAGAAAGTCCACCAATCATCCAACGAGTGTGACACTGGCTAAATCCGTACGATCCGAACTGCCACGGCGTCATGAGGCTGTCATTGAGCCGCGTTAGGTGAGCCCTGTGGCCGCTTGGCCCGAGAGACAAGGACAGGCACGAATGTACTGCCGTCCTTGTCTCTCACCCAATCTCATCCGTCGCAGCACCCAGCTCAGGTTTCAGTGGCCCTGGCGTGCCACCTGCGCGATGTCGTACCTAGCAATGCCGATGTCCGACAACTCGCGATCAGACAGAGCATTCAATTGGTGTGCGGTTTCACGCCCACGTAGCCAGCGACGAAGACCTGACAGAACGACTGATAAGAACATAACGCAACCTCAATGATGTGACGGTCCAGGCGCAAAGGCACCACGCCTTGGCCGCGAGAAAAATGGCCACCTGCTGGGGTAGCCGAGTTTTAGGAGGAAAACCGCCACCGGGAGGCCGTGGCGGAGGAGGGGGCATCTACAGCACGCCCGCCCCGAGACAAACCTGAAAGTAGTCGCCCCTGCCATGCGAAAGGGGCATGGAACGGATCGGGAGTGTTTACCCCTCGTTTACAGCTGCCGAGCAATTCCTCCCGGAACCTTGCTGACGATCCACGCCGCCGCCACCGGGTTAAAGCCGATTTCGAGCGACTCCTCCTCAAGATCCTCAACAGGATCAGGCTCCAGCGTAATCGAGTTGTCTTCGGCTTCGGCACCGGGTTTCCGCCCGCCCTCGTCCTGCTCCGCATCTTCGAGGGTCGCTATCGTGACGCGTACGACCGGATCTTCGTTACCATCATCCTCACTCTCGTAAACCTTGAGCGTGACCCAGCGCTCCTCGACCTCGTCCTCATAGATCGTCTTCCACTCCCCATGTTCCCCTCCTGAATCATGCACCGGGAAAGGCCCGGCATTGATGCCGTCGCACTATAGCGCTTTGATGCCATCACATTGTCGTGCTTCAGCGCCATAGTGCCATTGTGTGCCGGCAGGGCACCCCCCAAATCCTCAGTGCGGAGGCAAATCCCGCAACCCCTTGACCGCCTCCGTAGACTTCAGCCCCGTCCAGACCAATTCCGACGGGGCTTTTTCCTGCCCAGTATCCGCATGACCTCGATCAGATCGCGTGGTGTTCTGATGCGAGGTGCCCAATGCGACGCGGAACTATCAAGGGGAGGGCTCTGCACTGCTCGACCTGCCGCATCCACAATCTCAAGCTGCCATCCCTGCCACTCATCCGAGTTCAAGGGATGCTGGGCGCGAAGCTCCTCCACGGCTTCCATAGCCGAGATCACGGCTGCTGGACCACGGGACGCAATCAGCGCCTCTACGCCGTGCTGGACAACATCCTTCTACTTCGCAAGGCGAACTGAGGCTCGTGAAGCCGTCCTGGTCTTGTTGCTTGTGAGTTCCTTCAGGAAGGTCGCTGCCCACCAGGATACGTCTTGCGCCTGGAGCACACTCATCATGCTCTCCCACCGGGAGACGCGCTCCTCCTGGCTCATCTGGAGTGCTTCCCGGATTGCCTCTGCAACCTCGATCTTGTCATTGGGATTGACGATGAGCGCAGCCTTGAGCTGCTGGGCTGCGCCTGCGAACTTGGACAGGATCAAGACACCCGGATCTGCCGGATCCTGAGCCGCCACATACTCCTTCGCCACGAGGTTCATGCCATCGCGCATCGGGGTTATGAGCCCCACCGCCGCGAGGCGGTAGAGTCCTGCGAGCACAGATCGCTGATAGGTGCTGGTCACATAGTGGATTGGAACCCAGCCTGGCTCACCCAGCGTGCCGTTGATGCGCCCAAGGGTTTCATTCACCACCCGTCCGAGTGTCGCATATTCGGGAACCTCGCTGCGGCTTGTAGGTGCGATCTGAAGGTAGGTGACCCGCCCCCGCTGATCGGGATTGGTGCCGAGAAAGCGTTCGAAGGCCTCCATGCGCTCGGGAATGCCTTTTGAGTAGTCGAGACGATCAACACCAATGATCAGCTTACGGGAACCAAGGCCGTCTGTGGTTTGCCTGATGATCCGGTTTGACTGTGAGCGCCCAGCCAGGCGCTGGAACTCTCCCACATCGATACCGATGGGAAATCCCTTGATCCGCGTCCGCTGCCTGTCCACCTCCACCACGTCGGGTTTGTGCTGAATGGCGCCAAGGTCATGGATCAATCCACGACGGAGATTGTCGGCATCGCGCTCCGTGTGCACCCCGACCAGATTGTAGTCCATGATGGCACGCAGAAGCTCCCGGCTGCCGGGAAGGGCGCCGAGGACCTCGGGAGCAGGCCAGGGGATATGGTGAAAGTACCCGATCAGGTTCGTGATCCCAGCAGCTCTCAACTCCGCGGCCAGTGGGATGAGATGATAGTCGTGAACCCACACAAGATCGTCTGGGCGGATCAATTGCGCGAGAGCGTTCGCGAACGTCCGGTTGACCCTCAGGTAGCCTTGGTAGTCAGCCCGTGAGAACTCAGACAGCCCGATCCGGTAGTGCATAATGGGCCAGAGCGCCCGGTTGGCGAACCCGTTATAGTACTCCTGTCGATCGAGTGACGTCAGGTCCATGAGGGCGTACTGCACCTGACCCTTATCGACGATCCTGGGCTCGGTCGAGGGATGCGCTGCGACCTTGCCGCTCCAGCCGAACCACAGCCCGCGATAAGCTTCGAATGCCTCACGCAGGGCGACGGCCAGACCTCCAGCCGCCCTGTTGCCCGTAGGATCAGGAACAGCGACCCGATTTGAGACGACAACGAGCCTGGGCAATCGTACTCTCCTGTTTCGTGGTTAGAGGTAGAGCAAATCCGCTCCTGGCTAAGGCTACCCTGGTCCGTGTTCACCGGCTCCGCAAGCAGGAGGTCCCGGACTGAGGCGAGGGTTCTGTTGGGTTCTCACCCATGGCAGGTGATCCCCATAGCCCGTGTCGGAACTTGGTGCCCCCGAAATCCAGGGCCGCTCTGCTCAGGCGGCAGTTGGGCAATTCTCCTCTTGCTCCTGATTGAGCGGGTGGAGGTCGCGGACCATCTGGTGAAGGCGGGAGGTGTCGAGATGCGTGTAGATCTGGGTGGTCTCGATGCCGGCATGGCCCAAGAGCTCCTGCAGCACGCGCAGGTCGGTGCCGCCGGAGTGCATGTGGGTGGCAAAGGCATGCCGTAACACGTGAGGAGAGACCCGCTCAGGGCTGGCCAGCCCTGCGGCCACGGCAGCTTCCTTGATCTCGAGCAGGGCGGCCTGGCGTGTCAGAGCCTTGGCACCATTTCGGACCGAGTGAAACAGCCAGGGGGAGGGGGCTCCGCCGGAATAGGCACGGGCCAGTTGCTGCCACTGCGCAATGGCTCCAATCGCCCGTTCGTGCAGGGGCACGAGGCGTTGCTTGTCGCCCTTGCCACGGACCAGCAGCATGCGAGTGCCGGAAGGTGCTGCATCGGAGGGCAGCGACAGTGCCTCGCTGATGCGCATGCCCGAGGCATAGAGCGTCTCGAACAAAGCAGCGCGCCGGGCATAGCCGGCCTGAAGGTACAGCCCCACCGAGGGATCGGCCGCAAGCCTGTGAGCCGTCTCCAGGAGCGCCTCCGTCTCGGCAATCGACAGGACGAAGGGGAGCTTGCGGGGCCGGCGCATGGTCGACAGATTAGATGTGGGATCTTGGGAGCCGAGCTCCTCCGCAATCAGGAACTTGTGCAAGCCGCGGGCCACCGTGATGCGTCGGGCAATGGTGGATCTGGCGTAGCCGCGCTGATCGAGACCGGCAATGTAGTCGCGGATCTGCTCCAAGCTGAGCTCGTCCAGGCCGAGGCTGTTCTCATTAAGCCAGGCAAGGTAGCAGTTGAGATCGTCGGTGTAGGTGTCGATGGTGCCGGCTGCGGCACCGAGCTCTGTGGCCAAGGCGTCGAGCCACAACTGAGCCAGCCGGTGATTAGAGCGCATAAGATCCTCCTACAGGGGGACCTTGGCACAGCAACGGTTACAAACTTCTTGTCAAAATACTTATACCAGTCTATTTGATGTGGCTGCCAGATTGAAATGTCCGCCGGCCTGCAAAGCAGAAATGTCATAGCCCCAGATACGCATCTTCCATCAGGCTCGGCAGCAGCGGGAAGTCCATGGCGAGTTGGTGCTAATCGGCAGTTCGGACCAACTCGGGTTCAACGATCACGGCGCTTCATGCTCGCTGTTATCGATGACGCAACGGGTCAACTGATGCAGTTGTGTCATGTGCGATTGGAAGGCGAGTGCAACTTTATTCGACAGCAATAGCTTTGGGAGCGCGCCTGACAGCGACGCGGGCTGCCTCGATGTGACCGGCGGCCAGCAGTTCGTCAACAATTCTGAGCGCCATCACAGCATCGGGCCGCTGGGCCGCGTCCGAAGGAACTGCTGTCGCGCCGTGAGCCCCTGCAGCGCTGGCAAGATCGTCGCTCTGGCCCGTCAGATACGCCGAGCTGCACTTGAGAACGGTAGCCAGGCTTGCCACCGCATCCTCACCTGGATGTTGGGAGCGACCGGTAATGATGTCCTGGATGAATTTCGCCTCCAGACCCGCTTCCAGGGAGGCCCTGCGCCACGAGATCTTGAGCGCAGAAACCCCTTCTCCGATGCGCTTTTTGAGGATCGCGTTCACACTGGGCTCCTTGGGGCAGACGTAACCCAGGCCACAAAAAGCGGGAGGCGGTTCTTCTGCGCTCTTCCCACCTACTATTCGGCTTTGGCTATCGTTGACCAATCATGGTTAACAGAACGCTAATCCGCACGCTGGTGAGTTCTCCATAACGTCAGCGGGCATTACCAATCAAAGACGTCCCACCAACCGTCCAGATAGACCGGCCGGTGAGGGTGGCTCACATGGCTCCAGCCGCGACAAGGATCGCTTCGATCTCCCTGTAGCCGCGGCTGCGCGCGTGCTGCAGCGGTTTCACGCCATCGCGATCCGTCAAGCTGATGGAGGCCCCTGCCTTCACCAAAAGCTCGACGATCCGCTGATGACGTTCGCTCCCGTCACCCAGAATGATGGCCTCCAGCAAAGCTGTCCAACCGAGATTGTTGACGTGGTCCACATCGACGCCCGCCTCGATCAAAGTGCGGACAGTGTCGACATGGCCACGCTCCACTGCTGGGATGAGAGCAGTGCCGCCATAGCGATTGGTGCTCTTGAGGTCCGCGCCGTGCGCGAGTGTCATCTTCAGGATCTCGAGATGACCCCGCGCCCCAGCATAGAGATAGGGGCTGTCATTGATCCGATCCTTTGCATTGACATCGGCACCGGCCTCAACCAACGCCCTCGCAACCTCGATCCGGTTGCCGTGGGTTACGATGAGCAACGCCGTGCGTCCGGCTTCATCCCTCGCATCGACGTTGGCGCTGAGGGACAGAAGTGCTTGAATCTGTGCCGCATCGACATCCTTGTCTGTGACAGCGTCCAATAAGTCTTTCCCGCACGTCGATTGTCCGGCGGCTGTCATCGAATGGCCCACCATGCCGAGTACAACAAGGATCGAGATGGCGAGACTTCTTCGCATGATCGGAACTCCTTGCAGGAGCAGTGAGCGTCTCGGCCGAAGGTCGCTCCCTCAGGCACGCTCAACAGCACCGTAGACCAACCGCCCCTTGTGGAACGTTGCCCGCCGCGGTGAGCGCCGGGCGACCGCCTCGGCCGAACAGCTGGCATCAACCAGAACGAACTTAGCCGTGTCACCTGGTCGCGGCCAAGCCACTTTGCCATCATCGCTCAGCGGAAGCACATCGCCCGTGGCGATCGCGAGGGCACGTGACAGACGGAATTCGTCGCTACCACCGTAAAGCTGAGCGCACAGGTTGGCCTTTTCCAGCATGTCACCAGTACCGAACGGTGACCAGTGATCGATTACGCTGTCCGTGCCGGTCATGATCTTGACCCCTTTGGCGCGCAGCTGCGGCAGCGGCATTGTCCTCTGTCCAATCGGCACCGTCGATACCACGGTCACACCCTGCGCGGCCATGCGCCCGGCCATCTCATTCAGATCCTCGGGACGCAGAGTGGAAAGGGCAAAGGCGTGGCTGAGCGTCAGCCGGTTGCGCAGAGCCGGGTTCTTCTCGACGGTTGCGATCATGTAGTTGAGAGCCGCCACGCCGGCAGGGTTGGCTTCATGGATATGGATGTCGACGCCCTTGTCGTGGTCGAGCGCGATCTGGAACATTGCATCCAGTGATGCTTCCATGGCACCGTCAACATTGGTGGGATCCAGACCGCCGACGTACTGCACGCCCATGCTCATGGCCTCCCGCATCAGCCCATCCACCTTGGAATGCAGTAGGCCGTGCTGCGGGAAGGCGACGATCTCGCATTCAAAGCTGTCACGATACTTCGCCAGCGCAAGCTGCAGATGCTCCAGGCTTTTCAATCCGCTCACTGGATCAATGTTGCAGTGACTGCGCGCTATCGAGCTGCCTTGCGAGAGGAGGAGGTCGATCAGCTTCTCCGCACGCGCCTGCGAGGTCGGCAGCAGTTTCGGAAGAAGCACTTCCTCCCGCGCGATCATGTCCATGATGGTCTTGCCTTGACGGGGAAGGGGCGCCTGCCACAGTCCGCCATAGAAGGTCTTGTCCAGGTGGATGTGCATGTCCCGGAACGCAGGCAGAAGCAGCTTACCCTGTGCCTTGTAGCGCGGCAGGGCTGCCTCCAAGGCGGCATCGGCGTCGTGCACCGCTTTGATGCGACCATCTTGGATTTCCAGCGTATGGGTTCCGGTCCGGGTGCCGACGACCACCTCACCCTCGTGCTCAAAGCCTTCCTCGAGGCGCACGTCACTCAAATAGTAGTGGCTGTCGGTAACAGTGGTGATGTGCTGACGGGACTGATCCGTACTGGCGGCAGCCTCGGCGGCCCCGCTCTGCGTGCCGCTCAAGCCCAGTATTGCGGACGCGGTTGCCAGCCCACCGGATTGACGAAGGAAGGCTCTGCGGCTTTGGTGATTTGCACTTTGCACGGGTCGCTCCTGTCTGCTTATCGCCGAGGTGTAATGCGCGGAACTTGGGCCTATGTCGGCTGCCAAGTTCGGCTTGGCCGTTAAAGGCTGTCGATCGTCGCACCTCCCACGAGGAGATCCGCACAGGCCGCCAAGAATTTCTCTACTGCAATGTCCGGAGGATAGTGCCAGCTTGATTCATCTGGAAATTAAATATCCAGATGCCGATTATTGATTTATTGAATGCCAAGTGTAGCACGCCAACGAGTCGCCGATGCTCGACCCACGCCTGTTGCGGACCTTTATTGCAATCATCGAAGCCGGAGGCTTTACCCGGGCAGCTGAGCGCCTGCACATGACCCAGTCGACCTTGAGTCAGCAGCTCGCCCGGCTTGAGGAAACTGTTGGGCAGACCTTGGTGGATCGGGACGCACGCCCCATTCGCCCCTCCGCTGCAGGCGAGCGCCTCCTTGGATATGCGCGTCGGATCATGGCGCTCCAGAGCGAGGCGACGGCGGCCCTGGGCAATCCAGCCGGCACAACGCCCATTCATATTGGGCTTCCGGAAGATGTCTTCAGCCGTCCCATGGCCCGGCTTTTCGGCGAGTTCTCCAAGCGCCACCAGGAGATCCGTCTGGACGTCAGTGCCGGGCTGAGCCGCGACCTGACCCGGCGCTACCGTGGCGGCGAGTTCGACATCGTTGTTGTCAAGGAGTCCGCACCCAGCAACGATTGCCGGACCAGCTTCCCCGAAGCCACAGGCTGGTTCGAGAGCAAGGATGCTCCTGGTGCATGGCCGGATCCTGTCCCTCTTGTGACCTTCCCTCCTGGTGGCCTGTACCGTGAGACTATGTTCGACCGCATCGAGCGTGAGCGCCGCCATTGGTATATCGCTTTTTCAGGCAGCAGCCTCAACAACGTGCTCGTCGCCGTCGAGGGCGGTCTCGGCATAACGCTCCTCCCCGTCGCCGCGACGCTCGGGCGCCACGTCAGGCCTTATACGCAATTCGGCGACGAAGCCCCGATCATGGTTTCCATCTATGCCTGGGAGAGCACCGGTCTCGTCGCGGAACTGGTACAACAGATTGGCGCCGCCTTGTCTGAGCGCAGCGGCCGTCTTGGAAAGTCGTGAGTGTTCCTCGTCAATAATAACTGGAGGCAGGTCACCATCGTCTTCAAGCTGAACCAGCTTGAGCATTCAGGGGGTGGAGGTCGTGGACCATGTGGTGCAGGCGGGAGGTGTCTAGGTGGGTGTAGATCTGGGTGGTCTTGATGCTGGCATGGCCGAGCAGCTCCTGCAGCACGCGCAGGTCGATGTCACCCGAGTGCATGTGGACCGCAAACGCATGCCGCAGGACGTGCGGCGAGATCTGGTCCGGGCTGGCCAGCCCTGCCGCCGCTGCGGCCTCCTTAATCTTGAGCAGGGTGGCCTGGCGCGTCAAAGCCTTGCTGCTGTTGCACACCGTGTGGAACAGCCATCAATCAGTCAGTCTGGGCGGACGACTTATAACTGCGGACGCAGTAGCAAGCTGATACAAGCTTGATAGCGGCCAGGAAGTTCTCCTGGTTTTTGTTGTATCGGGTGGCAGTGCTTCTGAACTGATTGAGCTTAGTGAAGCAGCGCTAGACCAGGATCCTGTAGCGGTATAGGAAGATAGTTGTATCACTGCTTCAGCCTGAGCCTGCGTGAAGTCAAACTTGCTTCCGTCCGTCTCTGCACTGATGGAGCAGTAGCTGAAACTCTAAAACAAAGGGTCTGCGATACATGCGGAGCAACTGTTAGTCTCACTCATCCAGCAGTGACTACAACGTCCTAAAGAATAAGGTGAAAGATGGCGCACACGGCACCGCCAGCGCGTAATCCCAAGGTCGCTTTCGAGACAAGGTACGGCCGCTTTGTCGCGCAGTTGTTCGAAAGGGAGGCCCCAATCTCCACAGCCAATTTACTCACCCGGGTCGAGAAGGGCTTTCTCACCAATTCGTCGATCTACCGCATTGTTACCCTTGCCAATCAGCCTGACACAGTTCCGGCAAAGATCGAGGTGGTTCAGTTTGGTCTCCCCAGATCCAGTGCACAAGAAGCAGACCCCCTTCCGCCAATTGCTCATGAAACCACTGCCGCAACAGGGCTGCGTCATCTCGACGGAACCTTGTCAATGGCGCGCCTCGCGCCAGGAACCGCCGGGTCTGCATTCTTCATTTGCATCGGAGACCAGCCTGACCTGGATTTTGGCGGGCGCCGCAATCCGGATGGACAAGGCTTCGCTGCCTTCGGTCAGATTGTGGAAGGGATGGATGTCGTCCGCACGATCTTTGCTCAGGCGGAGGATGCGACCGATCAGTTGTCCAACCCGATCCCGATCGACTCCGTCAGACGACTAGGAGGGCGAAGTTTTTAGGTCTGCATGGACTTTGACCCAGAACCGCGTCGAGGTTGAGCACTCTAACTCCGGTTGGCATGAGCTTCACGCCATACTATTCTCTACGGAGAGTAGTCACGCTTGCTGACGCCGGTCTCCCGCAGCGTCGTCTTCTTACCTGGCCGTAAACATGGTTGAGGCCTGACGTGACTGTTGAGTTTCATGGGATAAAGGACAATGGAGTGGTGACGATGCGCAGCGGATCTTTAGCCATTCTGGCGGTCGGTATTCTCACAAGCCAGATAACCCTGGCAGCCGATTTCAGGATCGGGGTGCAGGAAGATGCCGACCTCCTTGATCCTCATCGTGCCCGGACCACAGTGGGGCGAATGGTCTTTACCTCGCTTTGCGACAAACTTGTTGATGTCACGGACAAGCTGGAGATCGCCCCCCAGCTTGCGAGCTCATGGTCATGGAGTGCCGACAACAAGACACTGACGTTCAAGTTGCGCACCGATGTACAATTTCACGATGGTACAAAGTTTGACGCAGCGGCTGTCAAAGCGAACCTGGACCGTGCTTTGACGTTGCCGGACAGCCTGCGCAAGGGGGAGCTGGGATCCATTGACCGAGTGGAGGTCATCGATCTTTCAACCGTCGTGCTGTACCTGAAGCAGCCGGATGCGACGCTGCTAGCACAATTGAGCGACCGCGCAGGCATGATGCTCTCACCGGCGACTTTCAACAGTGAGGATGTGGGCCGTAAGCCGATCTGCTCCGGACCATACCGTTTCGTGGAGCGCGTCCAGAACGACAGGATCGTACTGGAGAAGTTCGCAGATTACCGGGACGCCAAGGATTATCAGTATGACCGGGTGGTCTTCCGTCCGATCCCGGATACCACCGTGCGCCTCGCCAATCTTCGAGCCGGTGATCTCGAACTTGTGGAGCGTCTAAATCCGTCTGATGCCGAGGCGGTGAAAGCCGACAAGAGCCTGAAGTTTCTCGTCCTGTCAGGGCTAGGATACCAGAACATCGTGATCAATGTGGGAGCTGGCCCTCGGGCCGATGCCCCTCTTGGCAAAGATAAGCTCGTGCGGCAGGCTTTCCAGGCAGCCATCGGTCGTGACGTCATCAATGATGTTATTGGCCATGGGCTCTATAATCCTGCACAGCACCCATTCCCGCCAGCCAGTCCCTATTTTGACAAGCAGTATCCGGCTACGACACGCGATGTGGCAAAGGCTAAGGCTCTGCTGGCTCAAGCCAAGCAGCCCGAAGTCGCCTTCGAGCTATCTTTTGGCAATACGACCATCACGGCTTCCTTGGCTGAGATGATCCAGGCAATGGCAGGCGAGGCCGGGTTTAGGATCAGCCTACGTCCTATGGAATTTTCAGCTATGCTCGCAGAAATGCAGAAAGGGAACTTTCAAGCCTCCTTGAGCGGTTGGTCGGGCCGGATCGATCCCGATGGTAACATCCATCAGTTTGTAACCTGCAAAGGAACCCAGAACGACTCCAAGTACTGCAACCCGGAGGTGGACCGCCTGCTGAACGAGGCGCGGCTCACGCCTGACGTCGAGGCTCGCAAGAGCCTCTACAACCAGGCGATGGGAATCCTGCAGAGCGAACTGCCGATCATCTACACCTATTATTCGCCTCTCATTTACGCAGTGTCGAATCGTGTCGCGGACTTCAAACCCTATCCCGACGGCATGATCCGCCTTCGTGGGGTGCACCCGGCCAAATAGGCAATATTGCTTTTTCAGTCCACATCACTGCTAGCTGTACTAACAGGCTGGTCAAATAAGTCGGGGCACGAAACGGACTCCTACCTGGGGGAGAGTACAAGCCAGTAAGTGAAGTATCGCAAACGGTGACACCGATCTCGGGCAGGAAATTGAGTGGCTGATCATCACCGAGCTCCTCGAGCTGCCCTTCCAGTAGGGAGATCGCTCGAAGCTCGTTGAGCCTGTCCGCTGCAGGTGCGCTTCAGAGGAATCCCATCAGGGGCAAATGGAGTTTTGATCTGAATGCGGGCACCTCTGGCAATTTGAAGAAACCTCTCGTAGAGGCGCCGGAACTTGCCGGAACCGTACCGCAGGTCGCCGGTTCTTCTGCGCTTGCAGAGTACGCAGTACTTGGCGGTGAAGATCAGCGCAAACGGGATGGGAGTGCGAAGGCCAGCTGGCGGAGGGTGCGCAGGAAAGCGCCTGAAAGGGTTGAGCCGGAAATAGGCATCGGAACTATGTCCCAGCTGGATCTGGTACCCGAAGCAGAGGCAATTGAGTCACTGCCGATCGAAGGCCCCCACTTACGGTTTCCAATCGCCGACAGACTAGGCGCCATACTGCTGCTGAACTCCCGCGCTATAAGTGCTGGAAACGGCTCCTTCACGCCGCTGCATGGTAAGAGGCCCCACAATGTAAGGACGGATTCTTACCTCTGCAGCACGGGTTTAGGCTCCATAATCTTTGTTACCGGTCATTCGTCTTGTAGGCGCAAAGCTAAAATGACAGAGCAGCGTCCAAAGGGGTGATCATTGGACAGCCTGCAGCCCTCATGCGTTATGATCGTTCTGTCCTGCAGGGGGGCGTCAGCATAACTCATAAGCGGGAGAACACTGACATGATTGGAGCAGAACTAAGCTTAGCCGAAGAAGTGATGTCCAAGCATGCCAACAATTCCAACTGCCGATAAGGACAGCACGAACCATGTCGGGCAGTGGTGGGAATAGTCCTCTGCATCAAGGCCAGGATCTACAACGTCTTTGCTAGGAGTTCTCATGATCCGACTGCGGGTACTATCTGGGCGCTTCAATTTTGTGACATGGCCCAATCGTTGAGCATCGTGGCTCCGATGTCAAAGCCCTTTGGCCATAAAGCCTGCAACAGAGAGTTCAACATTCGGATAAGATTTGCTTGAGAGCCTGGCTGCATTTCTGTTTACCGAAAAGCTTGAGCTATCTACCGTCGGCAGCATCCTCTCTGCGTGAAGCTACCTAGTAGCTTTGATTACCCTAGGCGCACCTAGAAGCCCGCACTTCTTCAGACAAGGATGGCTCTGTCCCACTCTGCTCCGACCGAGGGTGCTTGTCCGCCCATCGTCGCCTGAGGCGCCTGCTGACTGCTAACTGCTAAACCGCTCCTGTTGCGGCCCTGTAAGGAAAGGAGGCATACGGTGGCGCTCACAACCAAGATCATCGATGGCGACATCCTTATGCTCCGGGTCGGGTTTGCCGATGGCATGATCGTCACGATGACCGTCGGCAGGAACGGCAAGAGTGTCACTGTGACACCCAACGATCCGGAGACGACCGAAAGGCTGTCGTCGATCTTCCACTGGAGCGCCGACAAGGTAGGTGAACCGGGCTATCCGTTTACCAGCCTCAGCCAGGTCATCTACGGCATGGAAACGCTGGCCCGCTCTGCGTTGAATGTGGAGCAGTTTATCGTGGGCCTGCGGGAGGTGCTGGAGGTGTCCGACAGGCACCCTTCGGCTGAAGCTGGTTTCAGGCCCACATCATTCACCGTGGTCGACCTGAGCCCGAGCGGGAACGGGTGGTTTGTCGATGCCCGCTTTCAGAACGGAGAACGCTTTAGGCTCGCCATCAACAAGGCCAGCATCGGTTGGGCCGCAGAGCCCCCGGAGCCCACGCGCGACAAAGATGTCATGGATCTCCTCTCTGGCTTGAAGGGCGCCCGGATGTCGACGGACGAGGACGTTGCGCTGCTGGTGATGGAGGTGGCGCATCATTCCTCCGACATAGCTATGTGGCTTGAGAGTCTTCGCTCCACCACAATCGGGCGAGGCTGAGGCCATAGTAGCAGCACCGCCATCATACCATACGGAGGGAGAAGCCGACTGACAGCCCATTGACTAGCGCACCCCCTCCCTGTTGGTCTACTTCTTGCTTTGCTCCCATGAGAGGAGCTTCAAACCTGTGCTTGGGACTGGGGTGTGCAGATGCGGATCCCACATCATCCTGAATTTTAGCTGATTGTTGAGGAGCACCCCATGGTTAGCCTCGCTTTCGTCCGCAGGACAGGGATTGTAAAAAGGTATCGCATGCCGTGGTAGCGCGTTCTACCCTCAATCCTGTAGGCTGAACAAAGAGGAACTCTTCATGGCTGATGATCTCTCTGCCGTTCTTGACCACATCGATGCTGATCTGGACAAGAGTCTTGACCGCCTGTTCGAGTTCATCCGCATTCCGAGCATCTCGACGGATCCTGCCTACAAGGAGGATTGCCGCCGGGCAGCGGAGTGGCTAGCCATGGAATTGCGTGCGTTGGGCTTCGACGCTGCAGTCCGCACCACTCCAGGTCATCCGATGGTGGTCGGTCACCAGACCCAGGCAGCCAGGGGGCCCCATGTGCTGTTCTACGGCCACTATGACGTACAGCCCGTCGATCCCATAGAACTCTGGAACACCCCGCCTTTTGAACCCACTCTGGTAGCCGCACCAAACGGCGACACGTGGATTGTTGCGCGTGGCGCTTCCGACGATAAAGGCGCATTGATGACTTTTGTGGAAGCCTGTCGGGCGTGGAAGGCTGTTTCCGGCGAGCTGCCCATTCGGGTCTCTATCCTTTTTGAAGGAGAGGAGGAGTCAGGTAGTTCAAGCCTCAAGCCCTTCCTGGAAGCGAACCGTGACGAGCTTTCGGCCGATGTCGCTCTCGTTTGTGACACGGATATGTGGGACGATGAAACGCCAGCCGTCACAACCATGCTGCGGGGCATAGTAGGAGAGGAGGTGGAGGTCACCTGTGCCGATCGAGATCTCCATTCGGGCATGTTCGGTTCCGCGGCACGCAATCCGATCCATCTTCTGACCGAAATTCTTGCCACACTGCGCGATGCAGACGGGCGCATCATCTTGCAAGGGTTCTATGATGGCGTATCGGAGCTGCCCAGTGCTGTGAAGGAGCAATGGGAGCGCCTGCCATTTGATGAAGCCGGCTTCCTCAAGCAGGTGGGCCTGAGCATCCCAGCAGGGGAAAAAGGGCACAGTGTATTGGAGCAGATCTGGGCTCGCCCAACCTGCGAGATCAACGGCATCGTTGGCGGCTATACTGGTGAAGGCTTCAAGACGGTTATACCGTCGAAAGCCTCGGCAAAGGTATCCTTTCGCCTGGTGAGCGGGCAGGATCCCGCCAAGATCCGCGAGACTTTCCGGGCACATGTGCGTTCATGTATTCCGGCCGATTGCACCGTCACGTTTCGGGAACATGGTGGCAGCCCGGCGCTCAACCTGCCGCTGGATGGCCCCTGGCTCAAGCCGACCCTGGATGCACTTACGGCGGAGTGGGGTCGTGAGGCCGCGTTAGCTGGTACGGGTGGCTCCATTCCGATTGTGGGCGACTTCAAGCGCCTGCTCAACATGGATGCGCTTATGGTTGGCTTCGCCCGGTTTGACAATCGTGTTCACTCACCCAATGAGAAGTACGATCTGTCGAGTTTCCACCATGGCATTCGCTCGTGGGCACGCATACTAGCGGCCTTTGCACGCTGAAGTCATCAGCGTTGGTTGTCAGATGCACCAGCGATGCTGTGTTGACCTCAAATGGCAGCGACTTACAATGGTGCCAGCTTGAATGGGAACCATCATGTCGGACACGCCAGAGCCGGATGTGCCAACCCAGGACCCCAAACCAGTCCTGCCCCCTTCACCTCAGTTGCCAGGAACTGACGAGCCAGCCGATGTTCCACCAAAAGACCCGAGCGCACGACCTCAGCAGGAGGAGCCTCCCCAGGTAGACATACCTGCAGCTCCCTATCCGCCAGTCGGTTAGCTTGGGCCAGGATGGTCCGCTCTCCTCGCTTACTGGGCTTTTCTGACGAAGGCCGTGGAGTTATGACAACTCGGCCGCCTGACCTGAAGGCTCCACATTTCAGGGTTACAAGGCAGGTTTGCTTCTCCTGCCGTGCGCCGGTGTTGGGACAAGTGATTATTGCTCTAGTGAGCAGGGGAGCCTCTCTATGAGGAGTGTCGAACGGGCTGCCTTGATCCCAGCCCATTAAGCAGCAGCGCTGTGTTCAATCCGCAGTAAGGCCACGGACGATCAACCACTGCAACCTAGGGAGAAGCGTTATCGAACAGGTCCTCTTGCGCAGTGATGCTGCGCAGCCGATATGCGGGAACCCCGCAAGGCGCCTCGGGTTCTGCAAACTTACAGCTCGCTGATACGACCGCCGCACGTCCGATGGCTACGGCACGGGCTCTGCTCCCTAAGGCAGGGCTCGGGTCCCAAGGAGATCATGTCTGAATGACGACGAAGAACAATGCTCTTGCCTTCAAGGTTGGTGAAAAGGTCGTGTACCCGACCCATGGTGTGGGTGAGATCACGGCAGTCGAGGAGCAGGAGGTCGCAGGGTTCAAGCTTGAGCTCTTCGTGATCACCTTTGATAAGGACCGCCTCACCGTTCGCATTCCTCTGGCCAAGGCCAGGAACAGCGGCCTGAGAAAGGTGTCGGAACCTGTCGTGGTGCAGCAGGCGCTGGAGATCCTCAGTACAAGGGCAAAGGCAAAGCGCGGCATGTGGAACCGGCGCGCGAACGAGTTTCAGGAGCGGATGAGCACAGGGCAGCTGACTGCCATTGCTGAAGTCCTGCGGGATCTGAACCGGGGTTCAGAGCAGCAAGAGGCTTCCTACAGTGAGCAGCAGATCTTCGAGGGCGCCCTGGACTTCATGACCAGGGAGATTGCGGCGGCCAGCCAGGTGACCTCGACCGAAGCTCGCAAGCTGATTGAGCAGAGCCTGACTAAAGCTCCTCATCTTAACAAGACGGATAAGCCTGCGACGTCGGACGGGGAGCCGGATGGGTCAGACGACCAAGCAGTTGCATAACTACCATTTCCCGGCGTCTAGACGAGACAGGGACGCTGCTAATCACTTCAGATCCCTCAGGGTTCTGGTTGGATCCACCGCAAACTCCGCCAGGGATCAAAGTACGACCATCCAACGCAAGCAAGACAAGGTTTCTGGCCTCAAGCTCATGCGCAAGCTCCGACGAGGGCACGGCGAGCTAAGCGCGTCTCACCGCGCGTGTCAGAAGGCTCACTTCATCTTGGTTTGGATGTCTTCCAACAAGGCGACATGCTCAGTGATCACGGCGCGGGCTATCTTTGCGACGTTCATGTGTTCGCGGTTCTGTGGGTTGCTTTGCAGATACTGCGACTGCACCTGCAGCAGAGCGCTGTGTCCTTCCATTTGCCCCTGAAGGTACTGGCGGTCGAAGGCCTCACCAGCTTGAGTGTTCTGCAGTCTCTGGATCATCTCCCTGCTTTGGGCATCCATCTGCATGGCTGGGGCGTTTGCCCCTGAGGCGGCGCCCGGTTGGCTTGACTGGGCCGCCGCGCCCGTTGCCGATGTCGTGGCGGGATCCATCATGGAGTGCAGAACCTCGGCGAGGGTGGTTTGCTCCTGCACCTCAAAGGTAGCAAACCTCTTCAGGTCGGCATTCTGCGCCTTCTGCTGCGCGATCCGGCTGGTTTCAAGCGCCACCATGCCTAGCTGCATGGTCTGCTGCATGTGCTGCATGTCAGCCTGCGTCATCTGCTGTCCACTCATGCGGCTTGCCCCGCCTCCTGAGCTCCCAGCTGCTCCACCCGCAGCACCCGGTTGTCGGGGTGAGGGGGATCCGCTGGTCTGCGCCAGTGCCGGGACGGTGATTGCGGCAGCCAAGCCGGCCAAGACAATGCGACGATCCATGGTACGTCTCCTGCTGTGATTTGTGGCACTCAACAGAGGCAACTGGCCTGGGTACTACGGGATACCAACGCAGCAGAGCTGATTTGGTTAGGATCGTCACAGCCGTCTTGTCGGCGTTGGGCCGCGAACATTGACGCTAAGGCTCGAGACGATCCGCTGCGAACTGGACGCTAAGCTGAAACCTCACACCTTCCTTAGCGTTTGGGTAATGCTGGCTGGTGCCAGCAAGCTCCGGAGGAGCCGATGATCTCTCGTCGATTGCAAACTCTAGAGATTGTGGCTGCATTATCGTTTGCAGCGGCGCCTATCGCTGTTGCCCAGTCTGGCGGTGGGGGCGGCGGCTCTGGTGGGGGAGCCGGTGGCGGTGCTAGCGGCGGCTCTGGCATGAGCGGTGGCGGTTCCACAAGCAGCGGCGCGACCAGCACAGGAACCAGCGGATCGACGGGCAATTCGACGAATACGACAACCGGTACTACGGGCTCACCCCAGCAGTCTACCGGCGGTACGAACTCAAATGGCGCGGCAGGCGGAGCATTGACACCCCCGATCGTTCCACCGGGAACAACCGGTTCTGTTGGCAATCCAAGCAGTGCCAGTTCTAGTGCTCCCCGGCAGGGTCCGGGAGCCGGCGGTTCCACTGGAAATCAGACTGGTCTCGGCAACATCGGGCCGGAAACCGAGAAGGAGCAGCGAGCGCAGGAGCAGAGCGACAAGGCGACCAAGTCCATTTGCAGCCAGTGTTGACGCGTAGTGCCATTCTCAGGGCAATAGTCCGGCAAGCCTCTGAGATCGCCATGCACATGTTTTATCAACCCACAGGCATGGAGATGCCGACCACGTCCCAATGGGCACGTCTCCTATTTGTAAGGCAAGCGAGTCAGTCTGACCTACGGCTGCCCCGAGATGCGGTCTCACTCAACGCAAGAAAGAGACATGCCTAAGAGCTGCCTCGTCTGGTTCCGGAACGGCAGCACAAGCGATGCAGATGGTGGGTTTCGCTTGTGCTGCCGTCACCCCTTAGATCAGGCTGCCTTCTGGTTAAGTGCTGCCTCGGCAAGCTCGGTGAGAAGCTGATCTGTTTTCTTCTCCTCCTGCAGCGTCTCCTCGAAGAGGGTCACGGCATCGTTCATGCCGAGCTGAGCAGCCCAGCTCCGGAGCGTGCCGTAGCGCGCAATCTCATAGTGCTCCACGGCTTGTGCAGCGGCGAGCAGGCCAGCATCAAGGGCCTCGCTGTCAGCAAAGTCGTCCATGACCTCCTCACCTTCAGCAAGGATACCCTGCATGGCCTCGCAGGTCTTCCCCTGCGGACGCTTGCCAACCATTTCGAACACCCGCTCGAGACGCTCGACCTGCCCCTCGGTCTCGCTCCGGTGGGTCTCAAAAGCCTGTCGAAGCTGATCGGATTCGGCGGCCTTCGCCATTTTGCGCAGCGATCTCAGCAGCGCTTTCTCGGCGTGGTAGATGTCCTTCAGTCCAACCAGGAACATGTCCTGCAGGGTCTTCTGCTTGGCGGGCATAACGGTCTCTCCAGCTTTGTGTGCGAGCTCGTTCAACATCGCCCTGAAGGCCATTGTTCCGGGGAGCATCCATCGGAGGCACAGCAACACTGACCTGTGGCTTGTGAGCCTGCTCTTGCCCCAAATCAGCTGATGCTGGGGTAAGGGGTCCGGGGCTGGCACCCGGACGGGCGTCGCCCTCCACAACTCTCGAGGTCACATCAGTCTCTCGCAGTGTGCCCAGACGTGGATCAGAAGGGACTCGGGAGCGTTCACCGCTCGCTGCCACGGGCAGGAATGATGCGACAGAGGAGAAGCTTCCATGACAGACCAGCAACCCAATGTACCAGGCGGTCCGCACCTGCGGACGGTAGCGATGCCGCGGGATACCAACCCGAGCGGTGACATCTTCGGCGGCTGGACCGTGTCGCAGATGGACCTTGCCGGTGGCACGTTCGCGGCTCAGGCCGCGGGCGGGCGGGTTGCCACGGTCTCGATCGAAGCCATGGAGTTCCTACGGCCGGTCTCCGTTGGTGACGATGTCTCCTGCTACTGCACCCTGGTCAAGAGCGGCGAGACCTCGGTCACGGTTCACATTGAGACCTGGGCCAAGGCAAGAGGGACACAGGAGAGCGAGAAAGTCACGGAGGGGACCTTCACCTTTGTGGCCATCGACGAGCACGGCAAACCGAGAACGCTCCCTATCCCTGGTCAAAGATAGATTGCTGGCGGACTCTAACAGCTACATGTCTTAGTGGCGGTGGCTCGCGCGAGAACTCACCTGACATCTGGGTCACCGTTCGCCTAGTGCGGTCCTGATCTGCTGCTCGTCTAGAGCGAGCTCTGCCACGAGCGTGCCCATGGCATCCGTATCGAATTCGTCCTTGTGGTCGGCCAGAAGCTTGGCGCACGCCGCCTCGATTGCCGTCAGCCGCAGCGAAGTTGCATTTCCGATCGTTGTGTCCCTGTCTCTGAGTCCTGCCGAATCTCGTCAGCCTTGCTTCGCCCGTTGACCCAAGTCGCGCAGTAGGTCTCTGGCTACGGCAGCTTGCTCCGGGTCCGCATCGTCGATTTCCTCCCTCACGGCCGCCATCGCTGCGACGGTTGCCTCGCTACGGGTGTTGATCGCATCCGGAGGCACGGCCGGTTTGGGCAACTCGTCCTCGGGGGCGTTCAGGCCTATGTGGGCGGTCCGCTGGTATCTGCAATTCCTGGTCAACTAGCGATAAAACCGAGTGATGAGGATCGTGGTTAACCTGGAGTCGCTGATGGGAGCGGCCACTGCACGTGGAGCTTATCGAGAATGGCACAGCCTGCCGAAGCCGTGATCCGCGAAGCCTTTGCCGAACAGGCGGAGGCCTGTGCCGAACGGGGTTCACCCTTTACCAGCCGCCTCTGCGAGGCTCTTGCGCGCGTCCTTGACCACTCGACCTGCATTGGGCAGCATGTGCTGGAATGGCCAGGGCGCCCCGATGCTCGGGGCGACTCGGTTCCCCTGCGCCTTGTGGGCGGTTTGCACGCACTCGTGCGTCGGGGCTCCCTGCCAAGCCTCGCTGCCCTCTACCCACCGCATCCCTTGCCAGATATCCCCGTCCTGGAGAAAACGTTGGCCGAGGTGTTGCCAACCGTCGACAATAACCTCCTGCCCTGGCTCGACCTGCCCCCGCAGACGAATGAGCCGATGCGCTCAGCCCCTCTCATGGCCGGTCTCCTCGTCGTCGCTCAGGAGAGCAAAGAGCTGCCGCTTGCGGTCTACGAGGTCGGCGCCAGCGCTGGTCTTCTTTTGGTGCTGGATCGTTATCGGCACTGCCTCGGAAAGACGGCAGTAGGCTCTCCGGATGCACCTGTCCTGATTGAGCCCCATTGGGAGGGTTCTGCGCCGCCCAACGCGCATGTGCGGATCGCTCGCCGGCACGGAAGTGACCTCGAACCCCTCAACGTCAGCAGTCAAGAGGACCGTGAGCGCCTGCTCGCCTATATTTGGGCCGACCAAGCGGACCGCCTCGCTCGCGTCGAAGCCGCACTTGAGATTGCCGCAGTGGAGCCGCCCCGCCTTGACGGTGCGGAGGCGGCTGTATGGGCGGAGCGCACGATTAACACCCAGCCAGAGGCGGGAGTGGCGCGCGTCCTCTTCCATGCGGTGGCGATGCAATATGCCGGTGAGGAAACGTGTGAGCGGATTGCTGCCCATGCGGCGCGCGTCGGAGCCCAGGCCAACGACGGCGCCCCGTTTGCATGGCTACGCTTCGAGGCGGACCCGGAGTTCAACGAGAAGGGGAGCCTGCACCTGACGCTTTGGCCCGGTGGCAAGGAGGAGGTGCTCGCGATCGGAGACACCCACGGTGAGCGGTTGCGCCGGCTTCGATAATGGACCGGGATGCGACTCCTCAGCCGCCCTCCTCCTCTCTGGGTTAATGGAGAGGATGGTGGCCTCAGCGCTGTTGTCACCAGCCCCTTCCGCTTCAGCCTTGCTGTGGGGATAGCCGTCGAGGAGCCCCCAGATATAGGCTCCGATCAGGAGGTCCGTCCTGTTGCTGTGCTCGGGCACGTGCGCCAGGGGACTGCCCGCGAAAGCCCAGATCTGATGCTCTACATGCCAGCACACCGCTTCCACCCCCGCCTCGAGCTTGGGGCAGAGTGATGGCTTCGTGTTGCGGCGACAACGGAGCCATTCCAGCATTGGCTTCCCCGGGATTGTAGTCCGACCATGGATAACTTGTGGGAGGGCCCTGGCGAAGGCAACGCCAGTTGGGGCCATCAAGGCAAGAGATGAAAGGCCCCACCCTCGCTGGTTGATCGCCACTGGATCGGCATGGCACCCATCTGATGGGTTTCCGGCCGCATGCTTTGCTGATCATTGTCAGCCCGGTGCGAACATGCCCCGGGCTTGGAACCCCAGGGCATGTTCCCATTGAAACCAAACGTCAGAGTGAGTTCGATCAAGCGGCCCGGCTGACGCGCTGGAGCGACTTCTCTGCCTGAACCGTCACGGTCCGACTGGCCTCATCGGCGAGCTGTTGCGTGAGTTCCGCCATGCGCCGGCTGTTGTCGAGGGTCTGCTCCAGGTTGTCGCGGATGAGCGAGGTCTGAACCGCAACAAAGTCTGCAACCGACCGGCACCGTGCCAGACTGCTCAAGCCATCGAGGTTCATCTGCAGGCGCTTCTGGCTCAATTCAAACCATTCGCGGGACACATCCTGGACGCCGCGGGCCAGAACCGAGCTGGCTTGTGCGACGGCTTGCAGGTTGCGCGAGGACTCCTCGGCTAGGCTCTGTGCATCCGCTGTACGGGGATTGAAGAGCTGCATCGCCCGGACCGTGCTAAGCCGGGCCAGCTCCGATGCCGTGCTCAGGCCAGTCTGCACGGCCTCCTGCATCGCCCGAACCGCCGTTTGGGCTCCTTCCGCTCCAGCCTGCACCGTGCTGGTCACATCTTCCGCGACCTGCTGAACGATCTCGACCTGCTCGCGGGCACGCTTGGTCTCAGTCCGCTTTGCCTCCTCAACACTTGCCATCTCATCCTGCACTTGCTCGGCCACCGCTTCGGCCTCCTCGTCGCTCAAAACCTTGAGCACTGCCGGAAGCAGCTCCTTCTTGTCGTCGCGAATATGCTGCTGGAACACTTTCTTCAGCTCAGCTACCTTGCTGAGGAACTCACCATTGTTCTTCGGCATACCGTCCAATTCTGCCAGGAGGGCACTCGTTTCCTGGTTGTCCTGGATGGCCTCTTGAACCAGGTCCTGCATCCTGTGCTTGCTCAAGACGGGAAACAGATACTGTTCCTGGAGATTAGCCAAGAGGTCCAACTCCTCTTTCAGATCCGATAGCAGGCGCTCACGGGTTTTGGCGGCATTGTCAGAGGTGGCGAGGAGCTTCTCGAAGAGCTCGTTGGCCTTGTCCGGCGGCGTCTGGCTGAAGGTTCTGGTGGTCATATTGCCTCATAAGATAAAAACTATAGAATCGAATAATGTTTGGCCCAGCGCGCTGGATCTTAGCCCATGCGGTGTGACACGAATATAACGCTTGGAGAAGCTACTATATTGTAAATCTGTCGCAATATTCAAGGATAAGCCTAAAGGTTTTTGTCGTGCTGCTTATCGGGTCGCCTCAACATGGCAGGTGTGCTATGTGGCAGGATACTTCAATAAACGATTACTGTACCCAACTACGCCCATTGTCTCAGTTAGTCTTATCGTGCAGGTCCTTGCCAGCCCCTGGTGGAGTGTAAAAAGAAAGACCCATCTATTAACTATGCCAGTACATTGCGTGATGTACAGCCAGAGCAAGACAGGGCGCACGACGTAATTTGAGGAACCGTTCCCGCCCAAGGTCGTTGCTCTAGTGCGCTGCAGCAAATTGCTCGCAGTTGCGAGATAACCTTCCTAGTGCGTGAAGCCCTCTTCCGGGGCTCAAGTCTGTACTCACTGTCTCCAGTTCAACGGCACTTTGTTAACCCCACGCCTACAGCTCGCTTGCGACACCGGGAAGTGTGGCAACACCACCTTTGTATTGCGTTTAACGATTAATTTTCACAGCCCATGAGGATCACATGACCACGAGCAAACAACTGACTCAGACACCTCCTGCCAACACCGATGAGAGTGCGAAGCAAGTGGTCCAGAGTGCCGCAGAAGGGGCTCAGCGAATGGCGAGGGCTCCCATGAGCACCGGCTCCATCTTCTGGGATGCCATGTTTGATATGTGGAGCGCTCCGCTAGGTCGTTCCGTAGCTCGGCCCACTAATGTCCAGACATCCTCGCAGGCAGAGGAGATCATCCCGCTTGCGGAAGAGACCCTGATCGTGGGCAAGCAGACCGTGACCAGCGGCACAACCACCGTGCGCCGTGTGGTTGTTGAGACCCCGGTTGAGCAGCAGGTGTCGCTTTATGACGAGCGGGTGATCGTGGAGCGACGCAAGCCAGTCACCGACGCTGCCACAGGCGAGACACTCGCCGAGCTGACGATCGAGATGATTGAGTCGTCCGAAGTGCCGGTTGTTGGCAAGAGCATCAAGGTGAGGGAAGAAGTTGTGGTCCGCCGCGAGCGCACCAGCCGTGTTGAAACCGTGCGGGATACCGTCCGCCGGGATGAAATTGAGATTGAGCAATCCGGTCAGAACGAGCGCTCGGGCCGCAAGCGGCCGGCGCTCGCCTCCAGCCGGAAATAAAACCCGCAATATTAGCTGCCCTCGCAGAGGATCGCGGTCACCAAACCGCGATCCTCACCCCTGCAAACGGGACCGGAATGTCGATCGAGTTGGGCGTGGAGCTCGAACAATCAGGTCAAGTTCAGCGATAGTCCTCGGACTGAATTCAGCGGGCTGCGCTTTCATGGATTTCGATAGCCTGTCGTGCGAATGCACACCAGGCGGACCGGAGGTCGGAAAGGATTGTCTCAGATGAAGGCTACCATGAACATCGACTGCACCCCTGAAGAAGCACGAGCGTTCTTAGGATTACCGGATGTGCAACCGATGCAGGAGCATCTGATGAAGGAGATGCAGGAGCGTTTGTCTGCCAACTTGAAAGCGATGGGTCCGAATACGATGATGAACGCTTGGCTTCCAACGACCTTCAAAGGCTTCGAGCAACTGCAGGAACTGTTTGCATCGCAAATGAACCCGAGCAGGACGAGATAGGTGCTGCGGCAGTCGCTGTTAGGTCACCGCTGCCCTTTTCTTCAAGAGTTCTGGGTCCTGCATACACGGCCGAGATCAGAGCACCAAGCCACCGGCCCTGCAAGCGTCAGACATGATGGATATTGAGGACAATGTCACCCGAGAGGTGGTCCACTCCTTGTGGCTCGCGCGGCAATAGCTCTCTTGCATTGCCCTTAGCGTGGACACGCGACCGGGGACAAAGATAGCTGACCCGTCAGCCTCATGCCCTTGATTGTGAGATCTGTCTCGACCTTGATATCCATGAGGGGCATGGTAACCGCTGATTAACCATAGCTGCGCATCCTCCGGTTACGCCCCTGGTAAATGAGATCTCCAGAACATGACGATAGACACAACCTTCCGTCAGATGATTGATGAACAGCTTCAAACGATTGGGCGGGTACTGTCCGGTATTGAAAGAGGTGGGGGCGTGGTTCATCTGCGTAACCTTGGGCTGCTGCTGATCGAGGCAACAGGCCTGCCTGAGCGCAATCCTGGCCTTGTGGCGGCCGCTGATGATCTTTACGCCGCCGCTGAAGCAGTTGTGCGCAACAGCCACAAGGGCGCGCAGCCGATTGTGCGGAAGCTGCGCCTGTTCAGGGAGGCTCACGAGCGCTTTTCTAGCCGCATGAGTGGAGCCGTTACTCAGAACAGACAGGAACGCTTGCACTCTTTGGAAGCGGCGACCTTGCAGGCTGCCTAGCAGGCTCTCGGCTCGGGTTGTCTGCGTTTGATCATCGTCATGACGTCAGGCGGTTCTCTCACCCGACCGTGTCATGGCCGCCAGCCCGCGCGTCGGTGTAGGTCCCAATGGTGCCTGCGGCGGCCTCGAGTTCGGTGGCGAGTGCATTGAGCTACAGTTGTAAAAGCCCTCTCTTTGCGCATCGTATCCTCCTGATCGGGAGAGCCTTGGCACGGCAACCGTTACAGACTTCTTCAAAATATTTGTTCTCAGAAATATGCATGCAGCCGCAAAGTTAGAATGTCCTGATCCCGGAAAGTAGGAATATTACACTCCCCGCTTCTGGATGATGCGGGAGAACGCGGATGGGACTGATTGCGATGAGCGATTGCGATCCGCTACGGATCGAGGTTTTATCGAAGGTTGTCGAGGTCCGCACGATGATGGCTTCGAGCAGGATGGTGATGCAGTGGCGCGGGGCTTAGGCCGGCAGTTCGCGAACAGACTGTGGCTCCGCTGGGCTGACATCAGGTCTAACGGGAAGCAACCCATCTCCTAAGGACCCTCGGCGCGTGATGAGCTGTCCGAGTTAGAGCCTGACGCACGAGCCGGATTGAACGGGGTCTGCGCTGGATCGATATCTCTGCGCGGGTCGCTGTTTTTCGAACTCTACTGGCAACTCTGATCGAAGGTTTCCACTTGCTGCGGCTGAGATGAAAACGGGGTCCACGGGTAGCACTTGCGGTACGCATAACACTACGGCTGCGTTGAACGCCATCCTTGCGCACTTCCTTCGATGCATGGGCAGGTGCCGCAACCAGAGCCGCGTAATTGATCCCAACGGATGCAAGGTGGAGACGGGCCCGTCGACAATACTCAACACTGAGAGCGCTCATCGTCTCGGATCCATGCCCAGCACGGTATTTCATGAGCGTCCGGCAAAGATCTCCACTGGCCAGGCGCCAAGCCTTGGCCAGATAACCTACGCCATAACGAAGGTTGGTCTGCGGCTGCGCCAGTTCGGCTGATGTACCCTGGAATCCGAGCAATTCGGCTGTCTTTGGTCTCACCTGCATCAGCCCGATCTCGCCGACACTGCCGATGGCAGCTGGATCGTACCGGCTCTCGATCCGCACCACAGCATCCACAAGGGCTGGGGGGATGCCATTGGCGGCTGCCTCGTGGGTGATGGAAGGCAGATAAGTGGATCGATCTTTCAGGGCATTTGATCGAGCGTCGACGTCCAAAATGGCAGATGTTTCGATGAATTCAGGTTCAGGGGGCAGTGGAAGGAATGCAAGCTGCTGATCAACATCAATTTCATCGACGTTGAAGTCAGGGTGAGCCGAACTTGAACCTGCATGCATCAGCAGGAAAACAGTCGCATACGCAAAGTGACGCAAACTGAACATTGCCGAAGTCCCTCTGGGCTGGCCGGATACTCAGCTTTTCGGAAAAGTGTTGAGGGTTCGTTTATGCGGCATGCGGTGTCGGCAATGTCGCAGCCCGCCCATGGGGCCAAAGCAAAAAGCACGAGAGAGCGCTGCCGCGCTTAGGCAGCGCTCATCTGCTTTCCAGATCGGCATCAGTTTATCGAGCTGACGCCTTCACTTGCTCGAAGACCTCTTCGGCAGTTGGTTCTGTCGCTAAGGGATTGCTGGTTTCCTTCGGTGCTTTCAGGAGACCAGAGGTCTCAAGCGAGCGGCTGAGAGCAACAATAACTTCGTCAGCAGCAGACATGTTACGTACTTGAGTGGTCTGCTTGGACTGGTCCAGCAGATCAAGCACCGCCTCGACCTGCTGGCTGGAGAGCGGCACCTCAACGTTCGACTGCAGGCCATTTAGCGCGATGTAGCGCCACTCATACGCATACTCGGCCGTCACCTCAGGTCCAAACCACGTCGGGACCTCGAAGCCTTCTACCTGCTGGACGTCGTCGAACTCGACGGTGATGAGATCAAGGCTGCCAGGGTACACAACTCGGTCAAGCTGTACCTTGTGGCTGAGGCTGCCTTCGGGAGGTATATGGAGGCGATCGTAAGAGATCTGCCCCATGCACAGACCAAACAGCGCCTCTGCATGTTCACGCGGAAGCGGAGCCAGTTTCTCCACCAGGTCTCCTGCCGGATCAGGCGCTGACAGGACAAAGTGAGCCTGGTTGGCCTCCAGCCGGATAAACTGGTCTTTGCCGGGTTGGGACGAGAGATAGCCCTCCACAACCTGACGGTCGACCCCTCGCTCTCTGGAAATGAGACGAGCGATGCACGGAGCAACAAGGAAGCGTCGAGCATTCTTCATGGGAGCACCTGCAGAATAAAATGATGAAACGCAGGGCCCATGGTCTGCTCGAACCTGTTTACAAATGTTTACCTAAATACTTTCCTAAAGCTGACGCTCTGTGGTGAAGCGCAAACGAAAAGGCCCCGGAGTGATCCGGGGCTTTTCCACTGTGGCTGATGGGAGCAGGACCTTAGAAGTCCATGCCGCCCATTCCGCCACCGGGCATAGTCGGAGCAGATTCCTTCTTCGGAGCCTCGGCCACCATGGCCTCGGTGGTGACCAGGAGACCAGCCACCGATGCTGCATTCTGCAGAGCCGTGCGAACGACCTTGGCCGGATCGACAATGCCAGCCTGAAGCAAATCCACGAACTCTTCGGTCTGCGCATTGAAGCCGAAGGTGTCCGACGCGGTGTTGTCGTTGATCTTGCCAACAACCGT
>NZ_JAEQMY010000047.1 GCF_016743775.1 Microvirga aerilata
GCTCCAAGATGTTTGTTGCGGAGCGGCTCGGACAATCTCCGGCCATTGATCCTGCTCGGGTGAGCAGAGCGGTCGAGTTTACCCGCTTTCCGGCTTGCGGCGAACTGAGCGAGCATCCCGATGACCGTGAGGGGCGGCTTGTCCAGGCTGCTGATCTCATTGGGCAACTCGGGGACCCGCTGTATGTGAAGAAGGCCAATGCCTTGTACTACGAGTTTGAGGAGATTGGATTGAACCACCAGCTCGGATACACCTCACCGGCTGATCTGGTGGAACGCTATCCTGACTTTTACTGGAACAGCATCTCGCCTCATCTGAAAGAGGCCGTGGGCTACCTGAACATCACGACCTCCGGCCGTCAGTGGATCGCCAACCTCCACAGCCACATCTTCTGTGCAGAGCACTCGTTTGCTCTGATGGGACCGCAGCGCTAAGCATCCTAATACTATCTTATTACAGCCGGGATTTTGCGTTGTCTTAGACACGGAGATGTCGCGCCATAACGCACGCAAGCGAGGCCCACCGTTGGGCCGATCAGCTGAGTCGAGCCGCGCCCGGGACTATTTGCAGGGACGGCTATCTCATAGCCACCTTTCCAGATCTCGGGCCAACCATCTTCCGCCTAAGAGACGAATTGTCCTACAGCGAAAAGGTAGCCGCCCAGGGCGGGCGTGGATGGGCCCTCCTCTTGCAGCTCTGCTGTAAGCGCTCGCAGCGGGCGCGGTTCATCGCCAGTCGCCTCCGTTGGAACAGGGATAGGTGAGCAGCGTACGACCATTGTCGTCCATCACGCGCACAGCATCGGTGCGGGTTGGCCAGTGTTTCATCCCGGCGCGGCCCCTGGCGAATGCCAAAGCCGCGGCACCGTCGATCGCTGCTATAGGCAGTGTTCGGATCACCTCGGGAACACCACGTGGAAACCTCTTGAACTGGACGAGGAATGTCATGGCAGCCTCCTCAATGCAGAATCCCTCCAAGGAACGCCTCAGGCCGGGAGCAAACCAAGCTATGATGCTTGGGCGGCAATGACTTAATCCTGTAGGCGGAAACTCGCATTGATCTATTGTAATAGATGGGAGCTTTTCTCCTGAAAAAATAATACAGGATAGAAATATCAAGCTTAAAAAATTCTTTATATGTGTTATGTTTAACTTCAGTGATACAAGATCTGACGTTCGTTATTCCAAGAAACATCATGTGAACCACAGAGTGGCTGAAGCCTGGACTATTCGGCGCCGCTTGTGGCGCTGTCGCGCTTGCCGTCATCGGGTTTTCCTGGGGCGGTTGGGTCACCGGCGGCATGGCTCGCACAATGGCCGCCGATTAATCGAAGCGGAATCCGCGGTTTGTCGAGCGTGTTGCTGCCATCTAGACCGCCTCGTCCTGGAACAGGGGCGACCTCGTCATGAAGAATGGATGGGCGACCATGCCGGGCAGCGTGGAAGGCAACAGCCAGGTTGCCAAAGATTGCGCCGACAAGATCGCCGCTTAGGAGGACCTCATGCGCACGACCCGAGAGACACTGACCTTTGACCACCCGTTCTCACTGATGGCGGTGGACAAGGTACAACCTGCCGGCACATACGCTGTCGACATTGACGAGGAACTGATTGAAGGGCTCTCGTTTCTCGCCTACCGGCGGGTTGCGACCACCATCTACCTACCACTCCATCAAGGAAGTCACGGCTCGGTACAGGCGGTCAGGGTCGATCCTCAAGAATTGGCGGCAGCCCTAGAGACGCCATCGGCCTGAGGGTGGCGATCAACCGCCTTTGCGGACGACGGCATCGTCAACTGCAACGGAGGAGAAGGGCCCCTTCCACTGGTTCGGATGGAAAGCGAGTCGGAGGCAACGGGTGTCGATCTCCTTGCCTTGATGTCTCCGGAACGCAGGCTGCGGGCCAACGTTGATCCGCAGCCCACAGTCCCACGGAGGACCATGATGCTCAACAGGCTCCGCACTTCTACGATCATGACGCTTGCTGCGGTGAACGAGGCTCTTGCTCAGACCACGCCACCTGCCGCGCCCGCTGCACCGGCGGCAACGGATGCAGGCGACACCCCTTGGCTGTGGATCATCATTGGGTTGGCGATCGTTGCCGGCATCGTCTGGTACTTCATGCGCGGACGATCACGGGCGACAACCGCCGGCACAACGAGCACCTCGGCCACACCTGGGACGTCCACGGGCAACCCCAAGGTGTTCGACAACGACACGCGCAAATAGACCGCGTTCCAGCGGGATTATGCCACCTAAAGTTGGGCCGCACAGGTCATGGCCGAGGCAGCCCGTCCTGGGTTGCTGCCCTTGTTGGCGCCTGGGGGGCGGGTCAGCGGGCTGATGATCTTGCCTCTCCGTGAGGGACGTTCGCTGGGTGCGACGCTGCCAGGCACCCCTCAGCTCCTGCCGCAGGCCCGGTCTCGGCCTTGCGAGGGTGCGCCAGATCAGCAGCGTGCAGGCCTTACCCACCCCAAGGACGATGGCCAGGCCGTAGATGAGGATCACGGGCGAAAAGCTCTCGTCCACACACATTCTCCCGATGCGGCGCCACTGCGAAGGAACATTGAAGAAGATGTGCGGTTGAGTCCATGCGGAGGCAACCTCGCTTGTGCAAGCCCCTTGACCGGTCTCCGTGGACTTGGCCCCGTTCCGGAAACCGAACGGGGCTTTTTGTCGATGTTCCGATGACGGCCCCTACGCGGGCAGCGTGGACGCGGCGAACAGGGGACTGCCTGGCACCTCAGCGCCGACATCCTCCCTTCGGTTCGGTGCCCGGGCGCTCAAGCCCTGCGGCACTGTCGGACTGATCCCGGGACGTGTGAGGGGGTCTTGGGTCTGCTAGGTGCGCTCGTGACGCGGGAAGCCTTTGGGCGCTACATCGTGCAGATGTCCGGCACCGCCTCGCGCATCTCCTTCGAGCGCCTGAACGAGGCGTGGAACGCCTGCCCCAACCTCCAGCAGCTGATACATCGGATCGCGCCTCTCGCGGCCGTGCGGGCGATTCGAATAGCCTCCATACGCTGATCTCCCAAACTTGCCCCTGATCGGTTCACGCGACGGCTTTGAGCTGTCTGGCTTAAGACAAGCGTATCCATGCAGCTGATCTCCCGATCGACCATCGTTAAGCGCGAATAACCCGACCTGCTGGCCCACATCCGCCTAAGCGCGTCCTCCGTCTCCTTCAATCTGCGCGGCACTGTCCGCTGCTAGGGAAGGTCGCTGTGCGGGACCTAGGCCGCCCGCGACATTGGCCACCGGCTTGACCTCAATCCCTACGATGTCGCGACAACCGGAAGCGTGAACCCGCCCAAGGCTAGGAAGGTGTCACGCCCTCGCTGATTGCCGCGAGCAGCACGTCGAGTTGGAGCGGTTCGGTATCGGCTTCGTCGGAGCTGACTGAGGGTGTCAGGGAGGCTCGCTGGTCATGACAGCCCTTCGAGCCAAGTCCCCGGTGGGCGTAACTCTCCTTAGCCATGGTCATTGCTGGACGCCGGCAGTAGTCAGATCCGGTCACCTGTCTGGAGCAATTCGATGCGCCTGCTGTCCGTCCTGTTGGTGTCCGTCGCGTTGTCAGCGTGCGTCTCGTCAGGCGAGCAGCAGGCCCAGCCCGTGCCGCCCGCGAACCTGGGGTCGACGCAATCAATGCCATCCGCCTCCCCGGCGCCAACATCCGCACCCACGTACACGAGACGCGTGACCTACCGCGACGGCAGGTACACCCTGCCCGACGGCACGACTGTGGCTGCGGAGGCGGGTGGCGGTTTCACGCTGGCAAACCGGGAGATCGTGCGGCCTGACGGGACGGGCGGGATCATCCTCCCGAACGGGGCACGGTGCGTCTCGGACGGCAACCGCGGCTATCTCTGTCCCTGACCGTCCTTAAGCCCGCCCGTCCAGAAAGTCGGGGGATGGCGCCAACAACCACCGAGAGCGATCAGAGCCAGCGGTTCTGCCGGAAGCGCCAGTAGAGCCAGCCGCACACGGACGCGATGATCGCCAGCACAACGGCATAGCCGTACTTCCAGTGCAGCTCAGGCATGTGCTCGAAGTTCATGCCGTAGATCCCGGCCACTGCCGTTGGCACCGCCAGGATGGCCGCCCAGGCGGCCAGTTTGCGGGTGATCTCGGTCTGCTGCGCCTGCCCAGTCATCAGGCTGGTCTCGAAGGCGAAGGCCAGCACTTCGCGCAAGGACTCGATCTCCTCCTGTACCCGGCGGATGTGGTCGGACACATCCCGGAAAAGCGGGTACAGTGAGGCATCGATGCTCGGCAGCCCCGGCTGCTCGAGACGGCGGCAGACCTCCACCAGAGGGACTGCGGCATTGCGCAGGCGCAGCAGGTCGCGGCGGAGCTGATAAAGCCGTCCCACACCGGACTGCGTGTATGTCTCGGCCAAGATGCCGTCCTCGATCTCCTCAACCTCCGTCTGGATCGCTTCGACCACGGGCATGTAGTTGTCGACGATGAAGTCGAGCAGGGCATAGAGAATGTAGTCCTCCCCGGCCGAGAGCGCGGATGGCGATGCCTCGCAGCGCTCGCGCACTGGACTGTAAGACGTCGAGGGGCCGTGGCGGACGGAGACCACGTAACCCTGCCCTACGAACACATGGGTCTCACCGAACGCAATTCGGCCCTCCAGCATCTGGGCCGTGCGCGACCACGAACAAAGCCTCGCCGTACTGTTCGAGCTTTGGCCGCTGGTGGGCCTTGAGCGCATCCTCGATGGCGAGCTCATGCAGCCCGAACTCTGCCTGGAGGCGTCGCAGGACATCTAAGCTTGGCTCGTGCAGGCCGATCCAGACCACATGATCCGGCTTGCGCGACCACTCGCCGACGTCCTCAATCGGAACCTCGGCAATCTTCTGGCCATCGGCATACACTGCCGAGGCGATGATGCTTGGAGTGTCTTCCGGTTGAGCCAATACGAGCCTGCGGGATTTCGCCATGAGCGGCTAACGCACGGCAGCCCCATCCGGTACCAGGGCCGGGAATGGCTGGAGCGGCCGGCTGTTCAAGCCATCGTCTCACACGTGATCTCCTGCTCCCGCCGGGTTCAGATCGCCGCTTTGTGCTGGCTCTGTGTTATCATGAAGAGCAGCATGCCCACGGGGAAACACCGATAGTAGCTGGACTGCTGAACGAAAGACAATTACCAGCTCAACCTCCAACCTTTTCTCTTTTTCCTGACGAAAATCATTATACTTCTACGCATAATTAAATAACTCTCTCCTTGATATAATCATATACTTACGATGGTCATGAGTGTATACTTTGGGCAGGTTAGGAGGACATCATGATTCAGAGAATCCGGTCCTACGGATCTTTCGAAAGCCAAGCCCTCTTTGTTGCAGCCCTGGCGTTTCTGTTTTGTGGGGCTGTAATCCTGGGGGTGATGTAATGCTCTCCCAGGTGTTGATTGCATTCCTCCTGATGGCTGGGATTCTCGCCATCGGCACACTGGCGATCCGCTACCACTGGTGAGAGTGCCGATCTGGAAACCGGGCCGGCGCAGCCTGGCCGCTGGAGGTGGGTCTCAGTACCGGCCAGCAAGCCCAGCAACCTGAGGGGCTCACCAGTATCGCGCGTCTGGGCAGGCTCACAAAGGGCGGTGTCCGACCATGAACAAACGCGCCTCAGTCATGCAACGCCGCCTCGCAGCCATCTTCTACGCTGATGTGGCCGGCTATGTGCGACTCATGAATGCCGATGAGGCTGGAACGTTGTGTTTGCACGATTCCTATCGCGCGATCATGGATCGCCAAATCACCCAATACAGGGGCCGGACTGCCAACACCGCAGGCGATAGCATCCTGGCCGAGTTCCCCAGCGTCATCGAGGCGGTCCAATGCGCGCTCGGCGTCCAGGAGAGGATTGCCGCGGCAAGTGAGGAAACGCCCGAGGAGCGGCGGGTGACGTTCCGGATCGGCGTCCATGTCGGAGAGGTCATGGTTCGGGACGGCGACATGTTCGGGTATGGCGTGAACATTGCGGCCCGCATGGAGAAGCTGGCACAGCCCGGGTTCGTGTGCCTGTCGGAAGCCGCTCACGCCTATGTGGCCAGGGTGTTGCCGCTGACCTTCGACGACCTCGGGGCGCAGCCGGGAAAAAGCCTCGGCACCCCCATACGGGCCTATCTCGTCCACCGCACCGATCATCCGCTCTCTCGGGCGCTGCCGCCAGTGCATCGCCGCAGCGAGTTCAACCTGGGGCGCCGCTTTCACGCGATCCTGAACCGCGCACTGCTGGAGGTGACGAGGCCAGAGGGGCTGATCGTGGTCGAGCCTGCGGTCTTTGCCTCCCTTCACGACGCCCCCAATATCGATGAGCGGCGTCTGTCCGAGCGGATCGGTGTTGACCTCGCGAGCACTCAACGGATGGTCCGGCACCTTGAGCTTCGAGGCTTCGTCAGCCGGACACAGGGAAGACGTGCTGGATTAGGGCGGCAGCCCCGGACCATAACCTTTTAGCGGATACTCCGTATTGCTCAGGTTGTACAACGGATGTGTTCCTTCTCTCCGTATCTCCTGACCAACGTCAACAGCTCGCGCCTGTTCCTGCCTGCTATGCCCTTTCAGTCACCTTGAAGCCCATGGAGCCTCGACCGGGTCTCCTACCAGTCCCTCGAACCTGACCACCACCTGTTGGGGAGATGAGGACATCACTGGGCCTGGGTACCCGTATTTCCGTGCGCCAGTTGTCTGATCACCTGCTCCAAGCCGGAGACCACTCGTGCGAGCCTGTCGTAATCCACCTTGTCCGGACTGTCCGCGGATGTGTGATAGTGGGGATAACGGAAGAGCGCAGTGTCCGTGATCATGAGAGCCGGGATGCCCACCTGATCAAAGGACCAGTGATCCGACCAATCGATGCCCGGTATAACCCTTGGCGCAGTTCCCCCGACGCTTGGGAACGGCACCAGCTCGCGAAACATCCCAACCATCCTGCGCAGGAAGGCACGTGAGGAGGTCAGGCCCACAAAGGCGACGAAGTTCCCCTTGGTTGGGTAGAGAAGACCCAGAGGTGGCGGATAATGCTGACTGTGCTCCTCATCGCTGTAGAAGCCGAGGGTCTCCAGTGCGATCATCCCGAGCACAGGCTCGCCTGATGCCTTGAGCTGCTTGGCATAGACGAAGCTGCCCATAAGCTCGGTTTTGAAGAATGGCGGCTCCTCATTGACGAACAGCACCAGCCGGATTCTCATAGTGGCTCTTCTCTGCAGATCACCGAGAAGCCTAGCCAGTTCGATCACACCTGCTGCCCCTGTCCCATTGTCATTCGCACCCGGCGCATGGAAGTAACTGTCATAGTGGGCGCCCACCACCAACGTCTTGGCCCCTGTTGCGGAGGCCGCCGGCTCAATGACAACTTCGATGTTACGAACCTCCTGCCCGCTTGCCCGGAAGGTCTGCCGGCGGACCTCATAGCCCACCGTTACCAAAGCTGCCTCGATGTAGAGCGCAGCCAGTTCGAGCTGCTGTGGGTGGCCGACGTTGTGCGGACTGCTTGCAATTGCTCTTACATGCTCCTGCAGCCTTTCGGAGAGTTGGGCCTGATCGGGTGTGATCGGTGGCAGGGGACCTGCATGAGATTGGCCCGGCACCGAGGTCATCCAGAGCACCCCGGCAACAGGGAGGGTGATGATCAGCCCAAGCGCCCCGAGGATCCACAGCACGGACTATCCTCCTGCATGCCTATCCAAGAACGCACAAAGCGCGACTTGGATACGTACAGCCTCGTTTTATGCAGCATCGAAACCACTGGTCTCAGGCCTATGTCTGATCCCTGCCCTTGCCGCAGCACGGTCTCGTTTGCCCAGTGGGACGGTTCCCTCGGCATGGCTCCCGCTCCGTTGTTGGAATGCTTTCAAAGAAAAAGCAGTTGCCAGTCCCCATCGCCGACGATCTTCCCTAAGGGGCAGTTGTGCCGTCTTGAAATCGTTCAATCTGCGGGGAAGTCCCGCTGCACTCCAAGATCTCCTGTGAACGAAGCCCCTCCGGTGCCATCCTGATTACATGTAATTGGCAACCGATCAGATAAGGCGCTCGTGAGGGAAGAATGAACAACTGGAAATCAATATCGAAGTCACCGTTTAAGCTCGCAGTGCCACTGGCTCTGATGCTTGCAGCGACGCTAATCCCAGTGAGCAATGTTTATGCCACAGCCTCAGGCAGGCAGGAGCCTCAGTCACTGACGAAGGAGATCCGAAAGATGGTGACGATCAATTACCTGCTTTATCTCCCCAAGCAGTATGAGGAGGACAAGGGCAAGCGGTGGCCGTTGATCCTCTTTCTTCATGGAGCTGGAGAACGCGGGAGTGACCTCAGCAAGCTCAAGGCTTACGGGCCGCCCAAACTTGTCTCTGAGGGCAAGGAGATGCCCTTCATCATTGTCTCTCCGCAGGCTTCAGCGGGCTCCACATGGGATCCGGACGCTCTTGATGCCCTTCTTGATGAGATTGTGGACAAGTATTCAGTTGATGAGGACCGGATCTATCTCACCGGCGTGAGCATGGGAGGTGCCGGGACATGGAGGCTGGCGGCGGCCCACCCGGAGCGTTTTGCAGCCATCGCTCCGATCTGTGGGTGGGGAGCCCCTGGCATGGCCCAACGTATCGGGAGTATCCCGACCTGGGTCTTCCATGGTGCCAGGGATGATGTTGTGCCTCTGCAGGCAAGCCAAGAGATGGTGGATGCTTTGAAGCAGGTCGGGAACGAGGCAAAATTTACGATCTATCCCGATGCGGGGCACGACTCCTGGACGCCAACCTACAACAACCCTGCCGTTTTTGAGTGGCTCTTGACCCATAAGCGTGGAGCAGCAAGTGCGTCCGGTGCCAGGTAGGAAGACGCATCAGGCATTCGCATGTTTCTGTATAGTAGTGGCCCGACTTGATCCGTTTCTGGCCTGGTGGACCCTTGATGAGCCTCGTCTGCCTCTCGCCTAACTATGTGGACGCGAGGGCAGCACTCTGTTGTCTCGGCGGCCAAGGAGGAACCCGAAGTCGGAGTGGATGCGCTGGTTCTTATCGAAGGTGCCACCAAAAAGCTCCCGGATTTGCGAGTCGGGGGCAGGTTCTCAGGAGAAGAATGCTAGTTGGCGTCAACGTCATGCAAGCATGCGTGTTCCCAAGGGATACAACGGCAGGGCCACTGAACGTCATCAAAGCTCAAGCGTTGTTGAGCGTTAGCCGCTTGGACCTTCTCCAAGCGGCATCAGATGTTTGGAGGAAACCATGCTGAAGAGCTATGCTACAGCTTGCCTGATGGCGACGGCACTCGTTGCTGCCCCTGCCTGGGCCCAGACTAGTCCGGCCCCTGCTGGGCAACCAGCTGGTGGGCAGGCTGGTGCCGCCAACATCCAGTTCATCACCGAAAGCCGACCGGACATGTGGCCAGCCTCACAGCTAGAGGGGGTGAATGTCTACAATGATCGCAACGAGAACATCGGTGACATTAATGAGGTGCTGATCGATCGGCAGGGCAAGGTTGAGGCTGTGGTGATCGGCGTTGGCGGCTTTCTCGGCATAGGTGACCGTAACGTAGCGGTGCCATTCAATGCGCTGCGGTGGGAGATGACTGAGCCCAACACCGCTAGTGGGGGCGGAGCCGGCAGCGGTGCTGGCGGCACAGGCACTGGGGGTGCCGCTGGCACAACGGCAGGTACTGGAACTGCTGGTAGTGGTGGCGCTGGTATTGGCACCGCCGGCACTGCTGCTGGCATGGGGGCTGGCGGCCAAGCCCCCGCAGGTGCCACCGGAACTGGTACTGGAGCAGCCGGTGGCACGGCCGCGGGTGGGGCGGGAACCGGCCTTGCCGCAGGCGGAGCTGGAGCTGGGGGTACAGCTGGCGCTGGCGGTGGAGCCGCGGCCGACCCGAGCCGAAGCGCTCCAGCTCGGGCAGTTCTTGCTGGCGTGACGCGGGATCAGCTCGAGCAAGCGCCCGAGTTCCGGGCGGCACGTTGATCAAGCAGCCAGGACGTCAAGAAGGGGCCCATGCGGGCCCCTTTCATTGCCTCAGTGTTTAATCCTGAAACTCCCTCGCCATGAACTGCCGCTCAACCGTCGTCGGATTTCCAAGCTCCACGATCTGGCCGCGTGTCTCCGTTGCCTGCACCATCGCCACGGCACGCGATCCGTCAGCCTCGACCAGGAAGGTGAGATAATTGTCTGCGCACTGATGTGGTTTACAGATGCTACCTGCAAAGTACACTTTGCTGTCGATCGCCACCCGCTCAACCGGCATACCGGTTCCATCAAAACGGCCAAACCAAGCCGTGCGCTTCAACCGGGCCGGCAGGATTTTCAGATAGGCCTGGTAATGGACGGGCATACTCTTGCGCACGTCCCACGGATATTCCGGCATACTAGGGGAGGCAGCCTGAACGGATATACCCGCACACAGAAGCGACCCGGCGGCCAAGAGGCCGGCACCAAGAACGTATTCGAAAACCGAATTGGCATTGCCGCCCCTCCGATCCCGTCCCGGCCTTCTGACCATGCCAGGATCGACCAGAGCTTTGTCCAAGCAGCGAGGTCAGTCTACGCGGCAGACCAGACCGACCGAACCAAGCTCTCGATAGAGGCAATGCCGATGCTGGCTACAATGTTCGGGTTAACCGCTCGCTGTTATGCGATGTCCTTCTGACCTCTGTCCATGGTAATAGCCACCTCCGACTTCTACGCCCAGGCCGTTCCAAATGTCGGCACCTGACCGTCTGTTTTCCACTCAAGCGGTGGCGCCGGATCGAACCGACGTTCTGCGTACTCAGTTTCGGTTATGTTCGACATTGCTCATGCCCTCAGTTCCCATAGGGTCAAGACGCGAACGGGCGAGAGCGACAACTCGTAGTCAACTCGCAGCAGGATTGTGGGGAACATTGTCCGGATGGTCAGAACAGCCGGAGCGAGCCCGAAGGCACTGTTTGCGTGAAAACCGAGATCACGCGGCTCCCTCAAGACCTGCGTTACCGCACCACCCTCTCCTGTTCCGATTTCAGGAACCACGGATGACTGGGCGAGTTCAATTCGGGTCCCATTGGCATCATCTCGATCCTGCCCGACAAGGGAGCTGTCAAAAGAGCCTGGATGTCAACGCCGCTGCTTTGCTTCGTCATATTCCTCGTGGATGTGACCGAGCCTGAGGACTCGAGCAACACGGGTGATTAGGTACAGAAAAGTTCGGAGCAGGCGATTACATGGGGGATGAACTGGTGACCATGAGCCGCTCCTGATTTCGAGATTTCGATCGAACCGCTGGTTCAGGAGGAACAATGCCAAGGCAACATACACGCCAGCATCTGCATCGCTTGGCTGATGGGCGGTGCCCCATTCACGGTACTCCTATGGCACAGATCGAGGAGGCGGAAGACACTGGCACACTGATCGTGAAGTGCACCCAGGTGGACTGCGACATCCGCGGCACCAGGCGCGAGGACGAGGAAGGCGTGGTTCTGTTGCCTGAGTTCCTGCATCTCCTGGATCCCGACAGCCCAAGAATTTGAGGCGTGCGCCACCGTTGCTTCTCAAATGCTGAGCCCTCTGGGCTGCGGCGGCCGATTTATGCGCATCTTGCCAATGAGCCCTGACGCTGGCCCGCTTCTACAAAGCATAGGCCACTAACGTTCTCCTCATTAAACTCTCTCTCTCCCCGCGTGTTGAGCCGACAGGAGAACTGTCCTCAGCTCGGTCCGGAGACTATCAATGCTCAACCTGGACAAGATCCACAAAGGCATGGACATGGTCACATCCGATGGCGGGCGCCTCGGCACCGCTCGTGAGGATATGGAGCACGTCCTGTTTCTGGACGACGTCGAGGCAGGTTCAGAGTTCATGAAGACCTCTGTCCCCCACTGAACGGAGCCCGACACTGCAGACCGGGATGGTGAGGTGGTGAGATTCTGTCGGGCCTCTTCTGCCCGGACACGCCGTTCAGCAGCAACAGCAGCTTCAGGCTGGCTGTTTCTTCGACTTCATCTCTTCTGCGGCTTTGGAGAAGCTGCTTGACGCATAGTAGTGGCTCGACTTCCTTCACGTCTGTCCTTGCGAACCTTCGATGAGCCTGTCGGCTGCTGCGCCAGTGGCATAGGCATAAATGGCCTTATGCAGAAGGTCGATGACCTGCTCGTCCACGGGCCATGTCCATGGCGGAGCGCCAACGCCGGTTGCATTCTCCAGGGTTTGGTCGTTGAGCAGCCTGAGGTTGAGATACAAGAAAGAACCGACAGGGCCACGGTAGCCGCGCTGGGCCATCAGGGCGCGTACGGCACCCAGTGCGATACCTTGGCCCCAGTGCATGGCCCAGTTCAGCAGCAGCCGCTCGTGGTCGGGCCGATGAGGCAGACCAAGGAGCCGCTCCAAGGTATGGGCTGGAACGTAGGAGTTCGGTCGTTTAGTGAATGCCTGCTCCAGCTTCTCGGCCAGGGTCATTGCCGCCACACCGACTGCCCCGGCGATAAGCCCACGGGCCAACACCTCTGACATTGGCATATGATGGGCGCGGCTTGAAGGATGGCCGTTCCGGTTGCGCCGAGATCCAGGGCGATGCGGTTCGTGGTGCAGCATGCCGGCCCAACGGACCGTGGGCGGTCTTGTTCCATTCAGGCTCGTATCGACCAACGCCTTGCAAATCTCGGGCATTACATCCATCTAAGATCCGAGCCGGTTGCGCTCTTGCGCTTGACCGGAGGACAGCCACGAGCCGGGAGATGTCGCCGGATGTACGCGCGCCTCTCAGCCACCGTGGCCGTTAGCTTTTGCTTTCCCAACATTGAGTTCAGACCCATGGCCGCAAGCTATGTCGCGGAGCCGTCTGCGCGTTATCAGACGAGATTTGTGGATGCCCGGGCGCGGCAGTGCCGGTTTATCGTGACTGATGTGGCCGCTGACGAGGTGGTGTGCTGCGGCGCGCCGACCTCTGAGACCTCCAGCTGGTGCTCCTGGCATCGGCAGGTGGTCTTTGTGCCGAGCCGGCATGACCGGGATCAACGCAAGGCCGCTTGAAGAAACGGTCAGGATCAACCAAGAACGGCCCTGCCCTCTTGCGTCCATTCCACCAGACCGTGCTGGGGAGGAACATCGATGAGGATGTACGGTTGATCTTCTGCGGAGGCAACCTGCCCTTGGGCAGGTCTCCTTGACCAGCTTCCGTACACTGAGCCCCGTTCCCTCGCTGGGGCGGGGCTCTCTTTGCCCAAGACGCCTGTCCCTGAGACCCCTCTCCCGTCCGTCGATGGACGAGGCCCAGATGTGGCAGCACAGTTCTATAACGGCGCCTCTCAGAACTAGGCGCTCCAGGCATGAGCCCCTTGCACGGCCGCGTCCAGTCAGTCGAGCTCGGAGCCCTGGTTGTCCCGCGCATTCTGCGCCCCGTCATGGACATTGAAGTAGTAGCGCGCCATGCAATTACCTCTCAGACAGGACGTCTCCCAAGCAGCGCGACGCTGTCCTGCCAAAGACCAGTGCCCCGGACATTAACGGAAATCTCGCACGAGCCGCCGACACTCAGGCATGTTGCCGATCCAGTCCGCCGGCGATCTATCCCTGACCAGGGGTGGGGAGTGTTCTTGGTTTGCCGTGCTCGTCGATGGCCACAAAGGTGAAGGTCCCCTCTGTGACCTTCTCACTCTCCTGTGTCCCTCTTGCCTTGGCCCAGGTCTCGATGTGAACTGTGACGGAGGTCTCGCCGCTCTTGACCAGGGTACAGTAGCAGGAAACCTCGTCATCAACAGAGACAGGTCGCAGGAACTCCATGGCCTCGATCGAGTCCGTGGCAACACGACCGCCTGCTGCCTGAGCCACGCACGTTCCACCCGCCAGATCCATCTGAGACACGGTCCAGCCGCCGAAGATGTCGCCGCTTGGGTTGGTATCCCGCGGCATCGCTACTGTCCGGAGATGCGGGCCGCCTGGTACGTTAGGTTGCTGGTCTGTCATGGAAGCTTCTCCCCTGTCGCATCATCCCTGCCATAGCTGCGGGCGGTGAACGCTCCCAAGTCCCTTCTGATCCAAGTCTGGGCACACTTCGAGACACTGATGTGACCTCGAGAGCCGCAGAGGACGACGCCAGCCGAGTGCCAGCTCCCCACCCTTTACCCCACATCGAGTGACTCGGGAAAGTCCAAATGCACCAGCCACTTATCAGTGTTGCTGTGCCTCTGGTGGATGCTGCCCGGAACAATAGCCTTCAGGGCAGTGTTGAACGAGCCCGCACACAAAGCTGGAGAGACCACCATGCCCGCCAAGCAGAAGACCCTGCAGGACCTGTTTCTGGTCGGACTGAAGGACTCTACCACGCCGAGAAAGCGCTGCTGAGATCGCTGCGCAAAATGGCGAAGGCCGCCGAATCCGATCAGCTTCGACAGGCTTTTGAGACCCACCGGAGCGAGACCGAGGGGCAGGTCGAGCGTCTCGAGCGGGTGTTCGAAATGGTTGGCAAGCGTCCGCAGGGGAAGACCTGCGAGGCCATGCAGGGTATCCTTGCTGAAGGTGAGGAGGTCATGGACGACTTTGCTGACAGCGAGGCGCTTGATGCTGGCCTGCTCGCCGCTGCACAAGCCGTGGAGCACTATGAGATCGCGCGCTACGGCACGCTCCGGAGCTGGGCTGCTCAGCTCGGCATGAACGATGCCGTGACCCTCTTCGAGGAGACGCTGCAGGAGGAGAAGAAAACAGATCAGCTTCTCACCGAGCTTGCCGAGGCAGCACTTAACCAGAAGGCAGCCTGATCTGAGAGGTGACTGCAGCACGAGCGAACACCACCATCTGCATCGCTTGTGCTGCCGTTCCGGAACCAGGCGAGGCAGCTCTTAAACGTGTCTCTTTCTTGCGATCAGTGAGACTCTATCTCAGAGCAGCCGTAGGTCGGACTGACTGGCTTGCCTTACAAATAGGAGACATGCCCATAGGGACGTGGTCGGCATCTCAATGCGCAGGTTAGGTTGATTAAACAGGTGCATGGCGATCTCAGAGGCTTATCGGGTTATTGCCCTGAGAATGGCACCACGCGTCAGCAGTGGCTGCAAATGCTCTTGGTCGCCTTGTCACTCTGCTCCTGTGCTCGCTGCTCCTTCTCGGTTTCCGGCCCGATGTTGCCGAGACCAGTCTGATTTCCAGTAGAGCCGCCAGCTCCCGGACCCTGCCGGGGAGCACCAGAACTGGTACTGCTTGGATTGCCAACAGAACCGGTTGTGCCCGGTGGGAGGATCGGGGATGTCAATGCTCCACCGGCCGCGCCGTTTGAGTTCGTAGCGCCGGTAGACTGCCGGGGTGAGCCTGTGGCACCTATTGTCGTATTCGTCGAATTGCCGGTCGATCCGCTGGTTCCTGTGCTGGTCGCGCCACTGCCTGTGGAGCCGCCACCGCTCATGCCAGAGCCGCCGCTAGCACCGCCACCGGCTCCCCCACCAGAGCCGCCGCCACCTCCAGACTGTGCGACAGCGATGGGCGCCGCTGCAAACGATAGTGCAGCCACAATCCCTAGAGTTTGCAATTGACGAGAGATCATTGGCTCCTCCGGAGCTGGCTGACGCCAGCCAGCATCACCCAAACGCTAAGGAAGGTGTGAGGTTTCAGCTTAGCGTCCAGTTTGCAGCGGATCGTCTCTAGCCTTAGCGTCAACGTCCGCGTTCCAACCACGACAAGACGGCTGTGACGATCCTAACCAAATCAGCTCTGCTGCGGTGGTATCAGTAGTACCCAGGCCTGTTGCCTCTGTTGAGTGCCACAAATCACAGCAGGAGACGTACCATGGATCGTCGCATTGTCTTAGCCGGCTTGGCTGCTGCAATCACCGTCCCGGCATTGGCGCAGACCAGCGGATCCCCCTCGCCCCGACAACCGGGGGCTGCGGGCTGAGCAGCTGGGGGGCTCTGCCGGCTCGGGAGTCGGGGCAAGCCGCATGAGTGGACAGCAGATGACGCAGGCTGACATGCAGCAGACAATGCAGCTAGGCATGGTGGCGCTTGAAATCAGCCGGATCGCGCAGCAGAAGGCGCAGAATACCGACCTGAAGAGGTTTGCTACCTTCGAAGTGCAGGAGCAAACCACCCTCAACGAGGTTCTGCACTCCATGATGGAGCCCGCCACGACATCGGCAACGGGCGCGGCGGCTCAGTCAAGCCAACCGGGAGCCGCCTCAGGGGCGAATGCCCCAGCCATGCAGATGGATGCCCGAAGCAAGGAGATGATCCAGAGACTGCAGAACACTCAAGCGGGTGAGGCCTTCGACCGCCAGTACCTTCAGGGGCAAATGGAAGGGCACAGCGCCCTACTACAGGTGCAGTCGCAGTATCTGCAAAGCAACCCACAGAACCGCGAACACATGAACGTCGCGAAGATGGCCCGTGCTGTGATCATAGAGCATGTCGCCTTGGAGAGCATGAGGTTTTGTAGGGCAATTAAGCGGCGGCTTGTCTGCGACCCCTGTCATTGTCGTTCACCATGCCGGGATACCAGTGCTCGAATGCGGCACGAAGTGAGCCATCCAAGGTCCTTGTCCGCGTCTGCAACAGCAGATGAGCCCCGCGCCGGCTCCACTGCATCTGCTGCTTCTTGGCAACGCCAGCGACAGTCGCCGACAACTCCTCTTCGTCAGCGATGGGGGCCGGGATCTCTACCATGGCTACATCCCAGCCCTTCGGGCACGGGAGCAGGCGATGCTCGCCTGTTTGTCGAAAGCCGAGCGCAGGCAACTGGACTGTTTGCTCGACAAGCTCGCCGCGCATGTTCCTGAATGGGGATTTGTTGCGGAACTTGAGTGATAAGTTGTGCAATTCGTCCTGTCAGCCCTTCACTGCCATTCCAAAAGCGGACGGCAATCAAGGGCTGACATGGGTCCAGCCTAAACTGAACCGCGCCGGGATTCCCGGAGGCTCCAACACCTGACAAGATGGAGCCATGACGAAGCGAACACCCCCTTATTCCCCAGAGGTCCGCGAGCGGGCGATCCGGATGGTTTTCGATCACCAGGATGAGTACACCTCACAGTATGAGGCAATCCGGTCAATTGCGGCCAAGATTGGCTGCTCGGGCGAGGCGCTGCGCCACTGGGTGCGCCAGGAGGAGGGTAACCAGAGCCTTCCCCCTGGGGCCGATGACCCAGGAGCAGGAGCGCATCAAGGTGCTCGAGCGTGAGGTGCGTCAGGCCAACGAGATCCGCGCAAAGCCAGCGCGTATTTTGCCCAGGCGGAGCTCAACCGCCGCTCCAAGCCATGAAGGCGTTATCGACAAGCATCGTGAGGCCTACGGGGGCGAACCGATCTGCCGCGTTCTGGCGATCACCCCGTCAACCTACTACGAGCACGCCGCCCGCAAGGCGGATCCTGACCGCAGATCGGCCCGCGAGCGCCAGGATGCCGAACTGACGTTAACAAGCAGGAGCTAAGGGGCCAGCGGCTCAACCGGAGGAGTTTGTCAATCGCATCGGCACCAACGCCAACCTTGTTCTGAGTAGGATGATCACTGTTGTTTTGACACAGGCGCTCAACTGCGACTACCGTAACTCTCCCTAATAGGGTTCGAGATTAATTTGGCCGCGGGAACTAGCGTACCAGCCCGCGATTCCCAGGGGTTGCAAGAGCTTCGAACAAAACAAACTACAAAACGAGGAAACGCGCCATGAAGAGACGAGCTTTTCTTACAGGTACAGTTACAGCTGCAGCTGTTGGTACGGTTGCGTCACCAGCTGTTGCCCAATCAATGCCTGAAGTGCGTTGGCGGCTCGCATCAAGCTATCCCAAGTCTCTGGATACGCTTTATGGCGCGGGCGTGCAGATCGCAAAGCGTGTCGCGGAGGCAACCGACAACAAGTTCCAGATTCAGGTCTTTGCGGCAGGCGAAATCGTCGGCGGCCTGCAAGTGCTGGATGCGGTCCAGAATAACACCGTCGAATGCGCCTACACGCTGTCGAGTTATTTCATCGGCAAAGACCCAACCTTCATGTTTGAGGCTTCCGTGCCCTTCGGTTTCAACGTGCGTCACCATAATGCCTGGATGTATCATGGTGGTGGGCTCGCCCTCACAAGAGACCTCATGAAGACTTACAACGTCTACAACATCCCAGCGGGAAACACCGGAGCCCAGATGGGTGGCTGGTTCCGCAACGAGATCAAGTCCGTTGAGGATCTAAAAGGCCTGAAGTTTCGCATTGCCGGCATGGGCGGCCAAATTCTGTCCCGCCTCGGCGTTGTACCCCAGGTCGTCGCCGGGGGCGATATCTACCCTGGGCTCGAGCGCGGAACACTTGATGCAGTTGAGTGGGCGGGGCCTTACGACGACGAGAAACTCGGCTTCCAGAAAGTGGCGAAGTATTACTATTATCCAGGCTTTTGGGAAGGCTCGGCTCAAACGTCACTCTATGTGAACCTGGAGCGTTGGAACGCATTGCCACCTCACTACAAGGCAGTGCTGGAAGCAGCTTGCGCTGAAGCCAATGTCTGGTGCGTCTCGAAATATGACGCCGAGAATCCGGATGCTCTCAGACGCTTGATAGGAGCGGGCGCAGAGCTGAGAGCCTTTCCTAAGGACGTTATGGATGCCGCTTACAAACAGGCTTTCGCTCTGTACGGGGAGCTCGCGGCCTCTAACCCTCGGTTCAAGACGGTTTACGATGCCTGGAACGCCTTCCGGGATAAGGAGCTTGCCTGGTTCCGAGTGGCGGAACTGCCCTACGATTACTACGTGTACTCGCAGCGGACTTAAGCTCCCTTCCCTCTTTTTCGGTGCTCGGCGGCTGAAGCCGCCGACGCATCGTTGCCGATCGCATGAGCGCATTTGAGAGGCGCTCACCCCACTGCCCTTCTCCTTTGGAGAATACTGCTTGGACAGTACTTCACTAGCTAACGGGAGAACTCTGTTGTGCCTCGTCCAGAAATAAGGTCTCCCCTGCGCATGGATGCGCAACGTAATGCTGGCCGCAGCATTGTGGTAACCGGTGCCGCCGGCGGGATTGGGCTGGCGATCACACGCCGGCTGCTGCAGGATGGTTGGCATGTGGTCGCGACCGATGTCGATCAGAATGCTCTCGATGCTGCCGCTTCGGCCATCAGCGCAAATTCGCAACCTCAGTTTCTTCGAATGAATGTGGCAGACCGCTCCGATGTTGGCGCGGCAGCGGCTGCCCTGAGCTCCAATGGCCGAGCCATTGCAGGACTTGTAAACGCTGCGGGCCTTCTTCAGGACGTTACGTCCTTCCTGACCATGGACGAGCAGCAGCAGCAGGCCATCTGGAATGTGAACTATTTCGGTGCTGTAACGTGTACGCAGGTGTTCGGCGAGCTGATAGCTGGAGCGGGCGGCGGTTCAATCGTAAATATCACCTCGATCAACGAGCATCGTCCTCTGCCCCTGCATGCATACGCGCCTACAAAAGTGGCGCTGGGCGCCCTCACCACGCTCACAGCGGGCGAGCTTGGACCTGCAGGAATACGCGTTAACGCCATTGCACCCGGATTTACCCTCACCCCTATCCTGAAGGCTAAGATTGCTGCCGGAAAGCGCGACGTGAAGACAATTGAGTCTCATACGGCTTTGGGGAGGCTTGTCGAGCCGGATGAAATAGCGGCTGTCACAAGCTTTCTTATGTCAGACGACGCGAGTGCTATCACCGGAGCCAGTATCCCAGTTGACGCTGGCTGGCTGGCAACCTCCCACTGGATGAATTTTGCGGACCTTCAGCATGGTTCGCAAGGCACCAATCCCGTGGCAGGACAGGCGGACTAGGAGGAAGCCCCCGATGAGTTTGCAAGGTCAAATGTCGCCACCTCATCGCGATAACGACGCGATCATGCTGGTTCTGGAGGCGTTGGCTAACCGCTTCGGCGATCGGTTCAGCGCAAACAGAACGGTTCGTGAGCAGCACGCGAATATCACGAGTTGGCACCCGGTCAAGATCCCGGACGGCGTCGTGTATCCCGAATCCACGGCCGAGGTTAGCGAGATTGTCTCGATCTGTGCAAAACACCGCGTTCCGATTATTCCGTTCGGGACTGGGACGTCCCTTGAGGCAGGCGTCAATGCCCCATTCGGCGGTGTCTCCATTGATATGGGGCGGATGAGCCGAGTTATTGCCGTCAACGAAGATGATATGGATTGCGTCGTTGAAGCAGGCGTGACACGCAAGCAGTTGAATGCCCATCTTCGATCTCAGGGCCTGTTCTTCCCGATCGATCCTGGCGCAGATGCAAGCGTGGGCGGCATGGCGTCCACACGGGCGTCCGGCACCAACGCAGTTCGGTACGGCACGATGAAAGATAACGTGCTGGCTTTGACGGTTGTGATGCCCGATGGCTCAATCCGCAAGACCGGTACACGCGCCCGCAAGTCCGCAGCTGGCTACGACATCACGCGGCTGTTCGTCGGCGCCGAGGGCACACTCGGTATCATTACCGAGTTGACGCTTAAGTTGCACGGCATTCCTCAGACGATCGCCTCCGCCGTCTGCTCATTTCCTGATCTGGAGTCGGCCTGCAATGCGGTGATCACCACCATCCGGTATGGAATTCCAATCGCACGAATTGAGCTCCTGGACGAGGTGCAGGTGCATGCCTGCAACGTTCACTCCAAGTTAACTCTGCCCGAGCTTCCCACGCTCTTCCTGGAATTCCACGGCACTGAGGCTGGAGTACAAGAGCAATCGGGGACTGTTGCAGAGATCGCCAAGGATTTTGGCGGAGGCTCTTTCGACTGGGCTCTGCAAGCGGAAGACCGCACAAGGCTATGGGAGGCACGCCACAATGTATATTGGGCGTGCTTGGAGCTTCGGCCCGGGTCAAAGTTCATTGCAACTGATGTTTGTGTCCCAATCTCACGTCTGGCTGAATGCATGGTTCAGACCAAAGCCGATATTGGAAAGACAGGCCTTGTGGCTCCGATCGTCGGCCACGTAGGGGACGGAAATTTCCATGTATCCGTCATGGCTATGACAGACGACCCTGAGGAAATGGCACGCGTCAAAGCGTTCATTGACCGCCTGAACCTTCGTGCGATCGAGATGAACGGAACATGTACCGGTGAGCACGGCATTGGTGAGGGAAAGCAGGAATTCCTGGTCCGGGAGCATGGCGCTAACGTGGACACCATGCGGGCGATCAAAGCTGCCTTGGATCCCCATAACATCATGAACCCGGGCAAAATTTTTCGATCCGGGTGAAATAAGGCCGATAGGAAAACCGGCTCCGCTCGGCAACAAAGTAGCAGGACATCCCCTACCTTACTGTTAGTCGGTATTTAGCGTCACCAGCACTCGCGACAAAGCCGCAGGAGGGGAGCGCTGCGCGCTCTTGGGAGGTTTAGAGCGCCGGACTGGAAATTCGACTCCTGGGTTTTGGCCGATCGTGTCCCATGGCGTGGTGTAAGAGCGCCAGTCCTCGGCTGTGCCGGGTTGCTCAGGCGGTCACGGCCGACAGCCTGCGAACGGGATCATCGCTCAACGCGCTCAGACTTTCCAGCGACATGTAGCGCCGGCTCACCGCCCACTCGTCATTCTGCTCCAGCATCAGCGCACCCACGAGCCGGATCACCGCCCGGTCATTGGGGAAGATCCCCACGACATCGGAGCGCCGCTTGATCTCGCCGTTGAGCCGCTTGAGCGGGTTGGTCGAGGCAATCTGCGCCGCCTTTTGTCAGGTCGCCTCGTGCGCGGGCGCGCCGCACGGCCGCGTCGCGGAGTCCGAGTTGAACGCCCCACGCCGCCGTGCGGTTCATGATCGCGAGGGCGTCCCGCACGCGCCTGCGCCGCTGCCGGAGGAGTTCGGGCGCGGCGTCCGGGCCCGGTGCGTCGTAGATCGCCGCGGCAAGGTCCGGCGTACTTGAACCGACGCACGTCACCGGGCTTCACGCCCGCCGGACCAGCAGCGGCGAGAGATCGAAAGGCCAGGGTCCGGCACTCCACTTGGCCTGCCGTCGCGAAGGGCTTACTCCCCGAGCCGCCCGTGGCGGATCTCTGGCTCCACGATGACCTTGTCGCCAAAGCGGCGCTCAATTTCGGATACAGCCTGAGAGGACGCCTCAATCACGACGCGGCTTGGATTGCCTGCCCCCTTGATGTGAACGCCAGGCACTTGGCGGACCCGCTCCTCAGCTGTCACGGTCTCCAACCGCGCCTCACGCCTGATCGCGACTACATAGGTGGCCAAGACCAACCCTCCCGATATCGGGTCCCACTATACAACAGCTTGTCCTGCAAATGGGATCCCCCGGCCGCAGTGGGAAGGGGGGAGCCCCACATCCCGCAGGATTGCTCGTAAGATCCCTCTGGCAGCTTGGGATCGACCTATGTCTCTGGGCATGGCCTGGTACCCCGGATCTCTCGAGAGCACCACGGCCAGTGCCCCGCAGGTAACCGGTGTGGCCATCGAGGTGCCGTCCATCACGGCGTACAGGCCGACAGTGCCATGCCGATCCGGTACCGTGGCAATAATCCCGACACCCGGGGCACCGCAGAGAACTTGCGGGCCGTGAGAGGTGAAATTGGCTGCATACAGGTTCTCGCGCCCAAAGAGGGATGCATCCATAGGCAAACGGGACGCCGATAGGCTCCCCGGTGGGCCCCACCCGGCAAGCCCAAGCGCACTGACTGCGATGGCCTCGGGAAAAGCGGCCGGATAGTTGACGGGACCCGCGTCATTCCCGGCCGCACAGAGGCAGAGAGTGCCCCGCTCGGCCGCATCGATGATGGCATCATGCACCACCTCCGAGGGCACGGCTGCCCCAAGGCTCAGGTTGATGAGATCTACGCCGTGGGTCCGGGACAGCGCGTCGATCGCGTTTGCGATGTCGGCGTTGCTGGCGCCGGCCTCGGCAGACGGGAAAACCCGAGCCGCGAAAAGCTCACATCCGGGAGCGATCCCAGAGTACATGCCCGGGTTTGTCGGTCGTGCCCCGATGGTGCCGGCGACATGGGTACCGTGGCTGTCGACATCTAGGGTCTGGTCTGCCCCCAGCACGTCGCCGTCGACGAAGGCTCCGACCGCAACCGAATGAGCTAGATCGGGGTGAGGTCCCAATCCTGTGTCGGCGACGCCAACACGGATTCCACTCCCGTCAGCCGAACTGACACGATCTATTCCGAGTGCCTGATGCCACCAGCCGAGGGACCCATCGAACGGAAGCGGCGGACACTCGATCACCTGCTGAAGCCCAGCGCCACGCACGACCACTGACCAGAAGGCGCTGAGAGGCGCTACGACGGCCACTGAGGGCTGATGCCCCGGAGGGATTCGGAATGGAACCTGGCCGGCCGCATCGGTTTGGCCCGTCACCTCCACCGTTGATCCGAAGCCACGCACGTAGAGTTTCACGGTGGCGAAGGGGAGCTGCTGGCCACCTCCTGTGACACGGATCACGAATGGGGCCTCGCCAACAGCCGCAGGCGCTGCCTCTTGGCGGCGAAAGGGCACGACGTCCCGAGGCGGCACCCACTCCCGATAATGAATGATCTCCGGCTCGACGATGACATCTGGAGGAAGCCCCACTCTGTGCGTGGCCATCGCCCCGGCATCGGCTTCAATGACCATCACGCGTCGGGCCAGCGGATCGTCTGGATCCGTGTCGTGAATGATGGTCGCGAAGGGCATGGTGGCAAGGGCGGTGGCGACCTCCGCCCGTGAGGCCGCCTTAGCTGCAGCGCTGAATTTTCCGGCACGGCGGTTGGCGATCACATACCGAGCCATCTTTCCCCCCTGGTCGTCCGATTTCGGTGGGCAGGACGGGGCAAGTAAGCCGCGTGCCGTCACTGCGTTCAATCATGAGACCTTACCACAGCGGTGTCACTGTCAGTAAGGCGCACATCGGCTGGCGGGGTAAACCGGATTTTGAACACGCAAATACCAGAAACGGTGCCAATATCCGAAAATATCTACATACTTACCGGACGTTGACAGGATGTAGACTATCAATTTCTGACAGGAGCTACCCGCAGGGACTGCTTAAGCGGCTGCACATTCTGACAAGACGATAAAAAGGTCTGCTTACCGGTGCACTCCAGAATTTCGGTCTACTTCCGGAGTGTGCAAAAAAGAGACATCCGGGCGACACCTCCGTCACGATGAACCACACTCTTGTAGAGGTATATTCGCGGATGGTTGTTCAAGAAAAGTTCCAAGTTCGTCGGGGAACTCCTCTATCAGGCGCTTGGAGAGAAAGGCGCGGCGGTGTCCCGGGGGCTGCTCGCCAGGACGGTTCATCAATACTCCAAACGGCTCGTAACCGAACCTGATGTAGAAACGTTCGGCTCTTGCGCTGGAAGTATCAAGCCATGCGCCGTGGCAGCCGCGTGATCGGGCGATGGTCTCAGCCTCAGTCATGAGCCTTGCTCCAAGTCCTTGGCCCCGAAGCGCCTCTGCTACCCAGAGCATCTTCACAAGAAGCCAGCCGTAGGATGTCGAGCCGACTAGGCCGCCGACCATGCTCCCCTGAAAGTCCCGCGCGACCAGCGTGAGGGACTTTCCGTCGCCGGGAGGCGTGTTCTGACGAAGTGCTGCGAGAAGTTCGCGCTCAACCTCGTCGGCGAAGGTTCCGTTCGGATCCTCCTCCAGCATTATCGTGATCGAGGTAGAATTCGACATGTCATTCCAAATCTCATGATCCGGCTCGCGTGACATGCAGAGCGGGCCATTAAACATGGCAAGTAGGATGCATCATCTACCTTCCACGAGCCTATTGCGTCCGCTCAGAACAAGGTACGCAGCTGCGGTCCATGAGAAGCTATCGCCGCCGAGGCCCTCTCCGGTGGTTGGATCGAAATATTCGCAGAATCCGGCGTTCTCGATAGCACGGACCGTGGTCTGCTCGATCCGGCGGGCGAGGTCTTCGGCCCCGTTCAAGCGAAGACCATCCGTGATGAGCCAATTGATGACGGCCCAGACCGGGCCGCGCCAATAGCGTTTTGGCTCAAAGGCGTGCGAGAAGGCTGGTGCCGACGGGACGCCGACGACCATCCTGTCGAGCCAGCGCTCAATCTCCGCCATGACAGCGCCTCGCTGCGCGTCATCAAGGGACACTGCAACAAGCGGAATGAAGCCCGCTTGCGTCGGCGTTTCGATGTCATTTCCTGAGATCAGATCCAGAGAGAGAAAGCGGGATAGGCTTGGACGCCAGCGGCGAATGAGACCGTCCTGCAGCTTGGTATGCATCTGCGCCAGCTCGGCTTTGTCGCCCTCGGTTCCCAGCGTCTCTGCCAGATGCATGAGATCGGCCGTGGCCCGTGCAAGGATCGCGGTCATCTGGACATCGGCCACCTTGAAGGGTGCTTTCGCCCATTGCCGCTTTGGATTCCAGTCGCAATCCCGATAGACATCGACGAGATGGATGAAGCGCTGATAGTCCTCGTCGCGCGGGCGCATGGAGGCATCCACGTGACCCGTGTCCTTGCGGCGGATCGTGGTTGTCGTGCTAGTGGGCACGCGGGCAAGCGCGTCGTCCCAGGCCGGCGAGTTGTCGCTGCCGCTCTCCCAGGGGTGTAGAATCGACACCAGCCCGAGACCGTCCGGATCCCGTGCTTCAAGCCACCAGCGGTGCGAGCGTAGGGCCGCCTGAAACAGCGTCTTCGTCCTCGTCTCGGCATTGGTTATGGCGCTTGCAAGAGCAGCCTCGTGAACATGGCGCAGAGCCATGCCGAAAACCGGCGGCTGGGTGATGCCGGAGGTTGGAATTCGGTGCCGCGTCCCCCACACGTCAGGACCTGGGAAATAGGTATCGCTTGGAGCATGAAACACGATGTGCGGGATCATGCCGTCGTCCCACTGACCTTCGGTCAAGCGCTCAAGCTCGCGATAGGCCCGGTCCACGTCGAAGGTGGCAAATCCCATGGCCACAAAGGCGGAGTCCCAGTTCCATTGGAACGGATAGAGCCGGTCTGTCGGTACCGTGTAGCCGCCGCGATCGTTGCGCGCGAGAACGGCGTGTGCGCCCTCTTCCATGCGGAGTGTGGTCATTCTCAAACATCCTTCAAGTCAGGCTCAGGCGATGGCCCGTCCGGTGATGCTGTCGATCCAGGTCACCCGGGTGGGATCGACCGTAAGGCCCACGCGTTGGCCAGCATTCACTTTCGCAATCGGCGGTGCGACGATGCGAGCGGACTGGCCATCGATGGAGCCTGTCAGGAGCAGGTGCGAGCCCATCGGCTCCACGACCCGGATATCGAACGGAATTCCGGAGCCATCGGGCGAAAGGCTCGCGTCCTCGCCACGCAACCCGAGCTCGATGTCCTTGCTCGTCGCAGGACATGGCAGAGCGGCGTCACCGATGCGCGCCGTCCCTTGGCTGCATTGGACTTTGATGAAGTTCATGGGCGGCGAGCCGATGAACCCGCCGACGAAGCGAGTTGCGGGTGTTGCGTAGATCTCAAGCGGCGAGCCTATCTGGTCGATTTTGCCGCCGTACATCACCGCAATGCGGTCGGCGAGGCCCATAGCCTCCGTCTGGTCGTGCGTGACATAGATCGTGGTCGTTCCCGCCTCGCGCAGGACGGCCTTCAGTTCCGTGCGCATCTCGAGCCGCAGGAGAGCGTCGAGATTGGAGAGGGGCTCGTCCATGAGCAGCACGGCGGGCTCGACGGCCAGCGCCCGGGCCACCGCCACGCGTTGGCGCTGGCCTCCCGAGAGCTTTGCCGGATAGCGGTCGAGGTAGCTTTCGATATGGAGAAGGGCTGCCGCACGCTCCACCTTGCGCTTGACCTCCGTCTGCTGTGCCTTCTGCATCCGCAGGCCGAAGGCGACGTTCTCGAACACGGTCATATGCGGAAAAACAGCATAGTTCTGAAAAACCATCGCGAGACCGCGCTTACGGGGGGCGAGGTTGCTCACATCCTGTCCGCCGATGACGATGCGGCCTGAGGTCTGAGTCTCAAGGCCGGCAATGATACGCAAGAGCGTGGTCTTACCGCAGCCTGAGGGGCCAAGGAGGGCTACGAACTCGCCGTCATTCACGGTGAGCGAGACCTCCTGCAGGGCGCGGAAGGTGCCGAATTCCTTAACGACCCGGTCGATGACAATATCAGCCATGGGGTGATCCCTTATTTGCTGGCAATGCCCCACACCGCGAACAGGTAGCGTCTCACGGCGAAGATGAAGAGCATGGAGGGGATGATGAGGATGAAGCCTCCGGCGAAGCGGTAATGGAGCGGGCTCTCGGCGAGAATCCGGAGCAGATACGCGGTGAGCGTCCGCTCGCGCACGGTGAGGATCGAGGCGGCGAACACCTCGTTCCAGGAGATCACGAAGGCGAAGATGGCGGTTGCGGCAAGACCCGGGAGCGCCAGCGGCAGAACCACCTTCATGAAGGCTTGGAAGCGCGTGCAGCCGAACACCCAGGCGGCTTCCTCGTACTCGCGTGGGATGCCCATGAAGAGGCTTTGCGTGACGAGCGCCGCGAACGGCAGCGCCAGCACCGTGTGAATGAGGGAGACGCCGAAGGGCGTGTCGTAGAGGCCGAGGCGGATGAAGGAGACCGTGAGCGGCAGTGCCAGGATGGCGAGCGGGAAAGCGCGGGTGAGGAGCACGAGCAACCGGTAGGCATTCTGCCCGCGGAAGCTGTAGCGCGCCAGCGCATAGCCCGCCGGGGCTCCCAACAGGACAGAGAATAACACCGTGAGCCCAGCAGCGATAAGCGAGTTGACGAGCGCATTGAACACGCCCTCGATGGAGAGAAACTGCGTCATGGCCGCAAGTGACAGGTCCGCAGGCCAGATTGTCTTCGGCCAGCGGAACACGCCGAGCCTTCCGCCGAAGGCGCCAAGCGCCACGAAGTAGATAGGCACGAGAACCCAGGCCAGCAGCACCGCAAGCCCTGTCCAGAGCAGCAGGCGCCGGGCGGAGGGTAGAGCCATGCTCCGGCTCTTCGTCGTTTGTGGGATTTCGGCAGCTTGAATGGTCATGGGAGCTGCTCCGGGCGTGTTCTCAGGACGCGTAAGTAAACGGCCGTCGCGGCGAGCGAGATCGCCATGATGAGCACCGCGTAGGCTGCGGCGACGCCGTAGTTCTGGTTGTCGTTCTGCCAGACATAGGCCTCTCCGGCGAGGACGGGGAAGTTGCGCCCGCCGAGCGCGTAGACGACCGCGAAAACCTCGAAGGCGAGCACTGTGCGCAGGATCAGCGCCGATTGCAGGCTGGGCTTCAGGAGCGGCAGGGTGATCCTCATGAACCGTGTCCAGGGCTTTGCACCGAAAATCTCGGCGGCTTCGGAAAACTCCTTCGGGATCAGCTGCAGCCCTGCGATCAAGATCACCAGCACAATGGCTGTCGCACGCCAGAGCTCAGCAAGAACGATGGCGAAGAACAGCGCCCAGGGTGTCTCCTGCGACAGCCAGCCGACCGGACCCTGAATGAGCCCAAGGGCATAAAGGGCCGAGTTCAAGTAGCCCGTGTTCTGAAGCAGCGCGAGCCAGGCGAGCCCCGCGGCCAGATCCGAGATGCCGAGCGGTATGGTGAGCACCCACAACACCAGATCGCGCCCCTTGTCGAGTTTCGTCACCATAGTGGCCATGGCGAGGGCCAGCACGACCTGGAGCGGCACCACCACGAGGGTGAGCAGGAAGGTATTGCGCACAGCAAGCGAGAAGTTCAGGTCGCCAGCCATGCGTTGGTAGTTCTCCAGCGAGAAGCCGTCGCCTGCCGAGAACGACAACCAAATCGTCTGGACGAGCGGCACGAGGAACAGCGCGCCTAGGAAGACGACCGAGGGCGCGATCAGCGCATAGGGAATCCAGGATGTACGCGCAGGCATGACAGCCGCTCCCATGGGGAAGAAAAGGCCCAGCGAACCGACGTTCTCTGGGCCTGGGACTGTTACTGTACGGAGCAGGTGCCTTGGCTCGGCTTGTCAGGAGCCCAGCACGGTGCGCCGGTGTCCTTCATGAGCGTATCAAGAACTTTGGCCTGGGCTTCGAGCACGTCCTTGACCGGTTCGTTGCGCAGCACGATACGCTGGAAGGTGTCGGTATAGACCTTGTTGAACTCGCCGCCCTTCGCGCCGAGGCCTACGGGCAGGAGCGAGACGAGTGCATCCTTGGTGTTCTGCGTCGCAGCGACTGCGCCGGCGAGCAGCTTGATGCCGGGCGCGAGGTTCGGCGGTAGCTCCGCCTTGACCACCGGGAAGAAGCCAACTTCGGCAGCGGTTGCGAGCTGCGTCTCGGGCTTGGTCATGTGCTCGATCAGCGCCACGGCGCCCGCGCGGTTCGGTGCATCCTTCGGGATGGCAAGACCGGCGATCACCGGCATGTAGCCGCGCCCCTTCGGGCCGGCTGGCGCTGGGAACGCCACGAATTGATCCGGTTGCAGCGTAAGCGCCTCCTTCACGCGGGCGATGTGATCCCACGCAATCCAGACCTCACCGGCCAGCAGAGGCTCCTGCATGAAGTTGTAGTTGGTGGAGTTGGGGCTCGAGACCGCCCATAATTCCTTTAGGGCGTTCCAACCGGCCTCGGCATCTGCCGACTTGAAGGTCGTGACCACGCCGCCTGTAAAGGATGGATAGAAATAGCCTTGGAAGAAGCGTGGCAGAAGACCTGTGGGACCAGCCGGTAAGCCGATCCGGCGCTTGCCGGTCTTATCGACGATATTCTTGCCCCATTGCTGCAGCTGCGCATAGGTGAGGCTGTTCACGTCTGCACCCGGCGGCAGATATTGCAGCGCCTGCTTGTTGGCGACCATCACGTAGGTGGCCTGCATCCACGGGATGTACTGCTGCTGGTTCGTTCCGAGCTTGCCGAGTTCCATCAGATTGGCCGGAATGCCTCGATCCGTCAGCTTCGCAGCGACATCATCGATGGGCTGGAGATCGGCAGGAACATGGGGCTGCAATTCGCCGTGCAAGGCGCCGACGACACTCGCGGTGCGCTTGCCGGCCTGGGTTTCGGCCTTCATGCGGACAGCGAAGGCCGGAGGCTCGTCCACTACGTAAGTGGTTTTGCCGGACAGGCCCTTCAGCAGAACCTCACGAACTTTCGTGGCTTCCTCGATCGGGCGAAGCTGGGTCGAGTAGAAGATGGTTTCCTGCGCCTGAGCGACGGTCAGCCCCCCGAAAAGGGCGGCCGCGGCGGCAATGGCGCGAAGCGATACCGGATGCGTCATTTCCTTCCTCCATCGGTCCCTTCTTGATGCCGCTCGACCCGGGGCCGGAAGGTCGAGGGCATTGGGCTCAGTTCACAGGTTTGTGGGTGGCCCTCGGAACCTGTCGAACCGGCAAAATTGTCTGCAGCTTGCGGCTGTCACGCCCACCTAGGAGGGCGATCAGCATCTCGGCCAGCTGCCAGCCTACATCGGGAGCGGCTATCTCCATGGTCGAGAGCGGTGGATCAGTGAACGCAGCAGCGGGGAGATTATCATGGCCGATCACGGCTATATCGCGTCCAGCAACGAGGCTCTTTTCCTTAAGGGCGCTCAGGGCGCCGATCGCCATGCTGTCCGTGGCGCATAGAAGGGCTGTAGGAGGAGCGCTCTGCTGCAGGAGCCGTCGGGCGGCCTCATAGCCGCCGGCTTCATTCGGCTGCGCGGTATATTCGAGGGGCTCCAGGCAACCTGCCTCTTCGAGCGCCGTCCTCCACCCCTTGCGGCGCAGATGAGCGAAGGTCAGCCCCTGGGGTGCCGCAAGATGTGCGATCCGCTGATGGCCCAAGGATAGGAGCAGGCGAGCAGCCTCATGGAAACCGGCTTCGCCGTCGCCGTCAATGAAGGCATGCTCCTCCGGGCAGGCCGTCCGGCCATGGGTGATGAAGGGGATGTTGCGCTCCTTCAGAAAAGCCACCCGCTCATCCTCAAGCCGGGTGCGCACCACGATCACTGCATCGGCTCGGCGACCGTCAATGAGGCGACGGTAAGTCTCCATCTCACTGCTGTGCCCTGTGGTCGGAAGCAGCATGAGGTCAAGGCCCTCCTCCGCGAGCCTCTGACTACAGGCCGCCAACATGTTCAGGAACAAGGGAGGACCAAACCGCCCCGGCTCCAGCGGCAGGGTCACGGCCACTGTCTCGGCCTTGCGCCGACGCAGACTGCGAGCGGCAGAGTTCGGTCGGTAATTGATGACCCGTGCGGCCGCTCGAACGCGCTCCCGGGTTGCGGGCGCCACATCGGAATAACCGTCGAGAGCCCGCGACACCGTTGTGATCGACAAGCCCAGCGCTTGCGCAAGGTGCTTCAGATTCGACAAAAGGGCGATCTCTCCTCTGTTCTAAACAGTCTCCCAAAACGTTTTGGAAAGTCAAGCTACCGCACCAGGAGCCATCGTGTCGGACGTCAGCCCCGCAGAGGACCCGGAACCCACGTCCTGACGGCAGGTTCTACAAAGCCACGATTGCAGTGTCAGGAGCTTCGTGCCGTTGCGCAGGGGCCTATTGCGCCGACAGCAACGTGTGGAGAACGATCGTCCAGTGGGATAACGACAAGCACGAGATCCTAGCTGACAGCATCGTCCATGCGCTGGGGATTGTTAACGGACTGGTGGCCGTGATCGTCCTGTTGGCCCTCGCCGCGCCGACGGCTGGCGCTTGGGAGCTGACGTCGATGGCGATCTACGGTGCCAGCCTGATGGCCGTGCTGGTCATCTCTGCCCTCTACAACCTGTGGCCGGTCTCCCCGATCAAATGGATCCTGCGGCGGTTCGACCGTTCGGCCATCTACCTCCGGATCGCAGAAACCTACACGCCGTTCATCATACAGATGAAGAACGAGATCACGGCCATCGTCCTGCTGGTCGGCGTCTGGGCGGGCTCCCTGGCGGGAATGGTCCTGAAGAGGCACCGTCAAGTTGTTGAAGAAGGACATACCGACCGCGGCTCGCATCCAGACTTAGGCGACGCTCGGGATACCAGTCACCTCAGCCCAGACCTGGAAGGCCCGAGCACGAGCACGGCGATGATCAGAGGCGTTGGTGTTGGCAGGACGGTGGAAGAGATTGGCAATCTGATCGTGAGCTGAGAGGGAGCGCTGGGCCTGTCCGGCTGATTTGAAGCGCTTCATGATGCGCTCCCGTCGGCGGGTCGGTTGATGACTGTTTTCTGCTCGGTTGTTCAACCTCCGATGCTGCCGGTGCTCGACCCCGGGGATGATCTCTCGTTTGGCAGCGCCATAGCTGGCAAGTTTATCGGTGATCATCACGCGCGGAGCCCTGCCCTGCTTCTTCAGCAATTTCCGCAGCAAGCGTTTGGCTGCTTTGGCATTGCACCGGCTCTGAATCAGAATGTCGAGCACGACCCCATGCTGGTCGACGGCGCGCCAGAGCCAGTGCTTCCAGCCTGCAATGTTGATCACGACCTCATCGAGATGCCATTTGTCTCCGGCTGCTGGAAGACGGCGGCGGATCTGGTTCGCGAATTCAGTTCCGTTGAACCTAGCCTTGGCTGGACGGCTCGCAAGGACCAAGGCCGTAGATCGTTCCCAGGGACGTCGCGATAGGAACGACCCTATGATGGCAATCCGGATCAGCTTTCCACCGTCTGATGGCATTGTCCGTGACAAAGACGTCGATCCCGAGCCTCGTGACGAACTGGAGGCCTTTTGTTTGCGTGCGGTTTACGTCATCCCAGGAAATCTGCATCCAATGCGCCCGGTGAACTCGTCACCAGTCGATCTGCCATCTCATCAGCAGTATAGCTGGCGGGCAAGGATGGTGCAGGCATCATGGCCTCTTATCCCACGAAAAACTCCCCCGCCAGGCGCAGCTGACGAGGGAGGTCTCAGTCCAGGAGTGTGCTTGCCGTCGGAGGCGAATTGATCCCGAGGGAAGAAAAGAACCAATCCACGACCGTAGAATGCGCCCTCCGCAGGATCGCAGCCTTCATCTAGGTTAAACGGGACTGGAGATCTTAGCCGGCCGGCTCTTCCATACATGGGCTTCTGCGAATTAGGCCCAATATCGACGGCGCTTCACCGGCGAGCTCGGAACCGTCAGCGCTCCTTTCGGAAAGTAGCGGAATGGATCGTTGCGCCCGCCTCGGCCAGTTCGATCGATCCGGCGACTCTTGATCAGGTTTCGACAGGCTACTGAGACCTGTGCTGTGTAGCCCGCCTCTCCGAACAGGGCAGCCGCTATCTCGGCCTCTGTCAAACCCGGACTGCGAGTAACAAGCGCCTCAATGTCGTCAGCAACTGCCATCTCGGCCCGTTCACCAACTACTTCACTGGGGATTGAGCCTTGATCGAACCTTTCGATGTGTCGAGTTCAGGATGGTTGCGAACCAGCTTTTCCCGATCCGCAGCCAGGTTGTCCCAGGTTCTGGCCATTTCCAGAAGCTGATTGCGATGCTCGCTGTCAGGCACCTGCTTGGCCAGCGCCCGGCACTCTTCGGCATGTTTCCGATACTCTGCTGCGGTTTTCATGGTTTCCACGACGTCTCAGGAAGCGGGGAAAGTTATGGGGCATGATGGCAGCACGGCAACAGCGTTCGTGCCCGGACAAGGATGGAGCACATCTGCTCCGCGAAACAGATGCGATGGGGTCCGGTCAGCGTACGTCCCGTGCTGAACTGAACGTAGTTTGCCTGATTTCCCTTATCGTCGAGGTACCCTTTAACCTGGTGACCGACATGGCCGACTGGATGCTGAGCCTGCAACTCCTCGCGCTCCTCGGGGTAGCCAATGGGACACCGATCTTTGCCAAAAAGCTGCTCCAGGATTGCCTCAGCACCCCGCTAGATGGGGGGCTTACCCTGCCCGATGGCGAACCGCTCTTCGGAGCCTCGAAAACCATCCGTGGTGTCGTTCTGTCCGTCGTCGCCACGGCTGGATCAGCCGTCCTGCTTCACCTGGACTGGGGCACAGGGGCTATAATCGCAGGCACGTCCATGCTGGGGGATCTCTTCTCCAGCTTTGTCAAACGGCGCCTTCACCTGCCCCTGCATGCCCAGGCCTTTGGGCTCGATCAAATCCCCGAGGCCCTGCTGCCTCTTCTGATTGTCAAGGAGCAGTTCAACCTGACGAGCAACGACATCGCTGTTCTCGTCATCGCGTTCATCGTGTTGGAACTTGTCCTGTCCCGGATTCTGTTCCGGTTGAAGATCCGCGACCGTCCCTTCTGATGTGCCACCTCAGATCGAGGCAGAACCGCGCCGAAGCCGATGCAGGGTCACCTCGGGTGGGCAGTTCAAGCGCGCATCGACGATGCAGGTGCCAGCCCCAGTCGAGGTATAGCCGATCATCCTGCCGTAGCGCCATGAGCCTTTTACGAAGCGGCGGGGGCTGGTTGCCTCGGTGCGGATCGGAATGCCGCCCGGAAGGCAGATCTGGCCGCCATGCGTATGTCCGCAGAGCATCAGGTCGAACGTTGCGTCAGCCGCTTGGCGATACGTCTCAGGAGTGTGTGAGAGCAGGATCGACACGGCTCCTGCTGGGATATCACGTGCAGCTTGGTCAATGTGGGCCATGCTGTAGAAGTTTGCATCATCGACCCCGGCCAGGTAGATGGCCTCGTTACCGAGTGCAAGGCTCGTCGCCTCGTTCAGCAGGAGCTGGTATCCTATACGCTCCATGGCGGGGACCATGCGGATCGTATCGTGGTTCCCCAAGATTGCATAAGCAGGGCCTTTGATGAGTGCCCGCAGACGCTCTAGGCCCTCGAGCGCCTCCCTATAGGGACCATAGGTGAGCGCACGGTAATCGCCCGTCAGAACACATAGGTCGTAGCGCAGCGGCTCAATGCGCTGGAGGAGTGCGTCCAAGAATTGGTCATTCATGCCGAAGTGCAGATCAGCAAGGTGCAGGAGCACGAACCCGTCAAAGGCGTCCGGAAGATCAGGCAGTCGCACCTCGTGATGGCGGACCTCGATGGCAAGAGCATTGCGCCGAGCTCTCGCATGCAGACCAAGCAGCCGGAGACCACCTCGGATCAGGGCTGGGTTCGAGAGCCAGTGCTCACGATTAAAGAGCTGGGTGCGCTCGCGCAGTGACTGAGCCTCATACTCCGCTTCTCGCCTGAGACGTTGTACGACGTAGGTGTGGCCGAAGCGCGGTTCGAGACTGGCAAGAGCTATCTTCTCGTCGGGTGTGAGACCAAGCTCACTCTCCAGGTGAGGAATGAGGGACACTATCATGCGACGACCGGGAGCGTCATGAGGAAAGCGGCCTATCGGATCATTGGGATTAAGGCCGGATCAGGAAAGCACGTCTCGGCACGCTGGTTTCTCATCTGCCACTGGCCGATGGCCGTGCGGGTTGCAAAGCCGATCAGGCCGTCGACCTTGCCAACATCGTGGCCTTGGAACTGCAGGCGCTCCTGCATGGCCCAGATATCCCTGCGCTGCATAGGATCAGTCGGCGCCCACGTCGCTCGAAAGCTGGAGCCGCCGCGCAGCCGATCGGCCAAGTGGCCGACGAACAGCGCATAGAGGTCGGACTCGTTGTACTGCTTGAGCACGTAGAAGTTCTCGGACACCAGAAAGGCCGGTCCCAGTCGCCCCGCCGGCATCAGCAGGAACGCGATTGCATCGCTGTTCTTGTCTGGAAGAGATGTCTGGTCGGCGTGAGCCAGGCCGAGCTGTGCCCATTCCCGCACCGGTTTACCCTGCCGCGGCCCTTCTAGGCTGCAGGGGACACCCGCCGGCACCTGCACCTCCACACCCCAACTCCTCCCTGGCGTCCAACCATGCTCATGCAGATAATTCGCAATAGACGCGAGGCTGTCTGGCACCGAGCGCCAGATGTCGCGCTGTCCGTCCCCGTCCGCGTCAACGGCATAGCGCAGGTACTTCGAGGGCAGCAGCTGCGGCTGTCCCATGGCCCCCGCCCAAGAGGACAGTAAAGTCTCCTCCGGCCACTGATCCTGCTCCAGGATCCGCAGCACCGCCAAGAGCTCCGGATAGTAGAGCGTGCGCCGCCGGCCCATGAAGGCTTGCGTGGCCAGAACCCTCACGGCCTGGTGCTTAGGCCTGACTCGGCCGAAATGCGACTCATGGCCCCAGATCGCTACGATGATCTCCCGCGGCACACCATAGCGCTGCTCGATCATTGTCAGAGCGTTCGCCCACTGCTTCAGGAGGTTTCCGCCGGCTGCCGCGAGCGAGGTGAGCTGGCTTTCCGAGAAGTAGAGGCCGGGGTTCTGGAATTCGGCCTGCCGCTGATCGTCCCTTGGGGTTGTTTGGCCGGGGGGCTGCAGTTCCGGCAGGCTCCAATCCAGCGTGAGGGATCCGAGAGCCCGATCGAACGTCTCGCGGGAAATTCTCTCCTTGAACGCCTCAGGCCAGACTGTGCCGGCCAGCCATTCGCGGAACTGATTCTCAACCTGTTGTCGCGTCTCTGATCCCTGCGCCGGCGAGCGCTCTGCCGCCACAAGGTCGCAGGAGCTTCCGACAAGCAGAACGGCGAACATGCAACAGACATAACGGATAAGCATCATGAGCATCCTAGATTGAGCCGATCCTGGTGAGAATAGATCCAACTTAGGTTCGCATGGCTCACGTCCTTTTCTCCTTGGAGGGTCTTTCCTGAGCTGATGAAGTGTCAGGCAGGGGTATGGCCCGCGGAAGGGACGAGAACCAATCAACGGTTTTGCTCGGATCAAGACCTCTCTTGGTGCGGGCATTTGCGAGCCGCTGCTCTTCGAGCCTCTGCTGGCGCTCGGCCCATTCATTCACGGCGGTGGCCACACGCCCGAAGTAGGTCGCCGGAGCACCCGCGCCTGCTACCGCTTGTCCTGGCTCGCCGCGGCGCCGGCCCATCCAGACCCCGAATACCCGCTGCTCACTCCAGCCAATGAACCAAGCGTCGGCATTACCCGTCGAGGTCCCTGTCTTTCCGTAAGCTGCCCAGTGCTTCAATCGAGCCGTGCGTCCGGTCCCATTCTGGACCACCTCACGCAGCAGCGCTTGAGTCGGCTCAATGCATTTTTCAGGGATGACCCTCGTTCGCATGGGGGTGAGAAAGTCAGCCCGCACTTGGCCGCGGCCATCAACCACCGCCAGCACGCCCGATGGCTCAATCTGATAGCCGCCATTGGCCACGGCTGTGTAGGCGGCCGTCATGGTCATGACGTTGCTTGAGTAGGAGCCGAGGACAAAGCTTGAGTCGGCTGCAGGCCCAGGATCGATGCCTATGCGGCGGCTGACCGTAGCGACAGTGTCAGCCCCGAGTTCCTGTGTCAGCCGCACGGCAGCCGCGTTGCGCGACGAGGCAAAAGCCTCCTTCAGCGTTGTTTGACCGCGGTAGCCCTGCTCGCCGTTCGCCGGCCAGCTCCCTCTGACCGGCTGGTCCAAGACCCGGCTCTCCGGAGACTTGCCGGCCTCACAGGCGGCGATCAGCAACGGTAGCTTGGCCGTTGAGCCAGCCTGCACGCGTGCTTTGACGGCATTGTTGAACTGCCGCTGAGACCAGTTCACGGAGCCGACCATCGCCTGCACCCGTCCATTGAGAGCCATCATCACCGCGCCGGCATCATACTGGGGCGGAACAGCCCCATCCTTGATCAGCCTGCTGAGTTGCTGTTCCGCGATATGCTGGACGTGCGGGTTCAGGGTGACGAAGAAGCGAACCGTCTCTCCCGGCTGCACGTACTTGTCTCCCCAGGTTTCCACCACCCACTCGGTAAAGGCCTGCGCCTGGATCTTGAACTCTGGCAGCA
>NZ_JAEQMY010000048.1 GCF_016743775.1 Microvirga aerilata
CCACGAGCAACCTTCTACCGATGGTCCGATCTCTATCAGACCGGCGGCCCCGAGGCTCTGGAGGATCGGCGGCCTCAGCCAAAGCGGGTCTGGAACCGCATCCCCGATGAAAGACGTGAGCAGATCATTCAGCTCGCCCTCGATGAGCCGGAGTTGTCGCCGCGGGAGCTGGCGGTGCGCTTCACTGACCAGCACGGCTACTTTGTCTCCGAGGCTTCCGTCTACCGGTTGCTCAAGGCACAGGACCTGATCGCCAGCCCGGCCTTTATCGTCATGAAGACCGCAGACGAATTCAAGGACAAGACCACTGCGCCCAACCAGCTCTGGCAGACCGATTTTACCTATCTCAAGGTGATCGGCTGGGGCTGGTTTTACCTCTCGACGGTGCTGGACGACTTCTCGCGCTACATCCTTGCCTGGAAGCTGTGCCCCACGATGAAGGCCGAAGACGTCACCGATACTCTGCAGTTGGCCCTGCAAGCTTCAGGTCTGGAGCAGGTGGAGGTGCGGCACCGGCCTCGGCTGCTGTCGGACAACGGCTTGAGCTACATCTCGGCAGATCTGGCCACTTGGCTGGAGGGCAAGGGCATGAGCCATGTGCGTGGAGCACCCTATCATCCTATGACCCAGGGCAAGATCGAGCGCTGGCACCAGACGCTGAAGAACCGCATTCTGCTGGAGAACTCCTTTCTGCCGGGTGATCTGGAGGGGCAGATCGAGGCCTTTGTGGCGCACTACAATCACCAGCGCTACCACGAGAGCCTGAGCAACCTGACGCCGGCCGACGTCTACTTTGGACGTGGCGAGACCATTCTGAAGGAGAGAGAAAGGATCAAACAGCGGACCATCCAAAGTCGACGCTTGCAGCACCAGATGCAGGCCGCCTAATCTGAAACCAGATGGACCCGAGTCTTCCTTAGATCAGACCGCCCGCTGCCCCAAAAACTCTGACAACGGACAATTGGGTAGTACACCGACCACCTGTCCCTTGCGGATCATCGCCATCGCTGCCGCCTCGTCGATCTCGGCGTAGGCGACCCGCGTCGCACCCAGCCGCTCCCCGAGTGCCCGCATCGCGGCGGCCACCACGGCCTCTGGATCGCTCAGGCGCCGCACATTGTCTCCAAGCTTCAGGAGGAACGCCTGACGCTCCTCGCTTTCGCGCAATCGTGCTTCGGCTCGGGCGCGCTCCACTGCCGCCCAGGTGCGCTCCGCCACCTCGGTGACCAGCTCAGCGTCGTGCTCGTCCCAGTTGCGCGGCTCCCGCGCATGGACGTAGAGCGCCGCCCGCATCCGCCCTTCCTTCACCAACGAAGCCGTGATGACGGCGCGCGTGTCGATGGCGTCAAATGCCGCGAGGCTTTCGGGCGCGCAGGTGCGTGGATCGCGGGCCGCGTCGGGAATGAGAAGCGGAATGCCAGCGCGCAGCGCGGCCAGCACATCGGGACCGAACCCAGCAAAGTCGTGGGTGCCCTCGCGCGAGGGAGCGCTCCCGTCCGTCCAGTTACGTTCAGTGGTGAAATAGCGGGCTGTCTCCTCCACCTCGCCGTATCCCACGCGGTTAGCGCCGAGATGCCGTCCGAGCGCCTCCTGAGCCGTGTCGATGATTGCTCTTGGATCGGCCAGAGGCCTCAGTTTGTCGCTCAGGTCGAGGAGAAACCGGTGGCGCCGCCCGCCGAGCACGCGGTCGGTGATCTCGTGGCCCTGGTTGAACACACCGACAATCGAACCGTCCTCGCCATGGATCGGGGTGAAGCTGTAGTTCCAGTAGGTCTCCCGGCGAAGGCCACCCCGTATTATCGGCAGCATCTGGTCATAGGTGGAGAAGCCCTCTCCCGTCTCCAGCACGCGCGCGAGCTGCGGGCCGACCACATCCCAGATATCGGCCCACACCTCAGCACCTGGCCGCCCCAGCGCCCACGGGTGGCGTTCGGCCGGGATCAGAGACCAGGCGTCGTTGTACAGGAGGTATAGCTCCGGCCCCCAGTAGATCGCCGTCGGGAACTTCGAGGTCAGACAGATGGAGAGGGAGGAACGCAGCGATTGCGGCCAAGTCTCTTGGGGGCCGAGCGGTGTTGACGACCAGTCGTGCGCCAGGATCGGGCGGCGGTCTCACCACCTTTGGCAAGGAAGCCGGGTAGTGCCCGAGAGCTTTCCTCAACCTCATCGTACATCGCGCCCCTTCGATGGAATAGAACATAGCGGCCAAACCTTTCTCAGGCGGCACGCTGCTCCGCCGGGGCAATGCCAACTACGATCTGACAGCAAGCGCCCTCCGGTTCAAAGCGCATGCTGAGCTCGCCCCCAAGTTCCTGGGTGATCGTCTGCCGTAGCAGCCGCGAGCCAAACCCAGGCCTCGGCTGAGCCTGCACCGGTGGTCCGCCCATCTCACACCAGTCGAGGATCAGGGTTGCACCCCTGCCATGCCCCTCAACCCGCCAATCAACCTGCACACGACCTGTAGCTGCCGACAGCGCACCGTACTTGGCAGCATTGGTCGTGAGTTCATGAAGCGCCATGCCGAGAACCACCGTGTGCGTTGCGGGAAGATACACATCAGGACCAGAGAGCCGGATACGTGGGGTCTCAGCCATAAAAGGCTGGAACTCGGCCTCAAGAATGGTCCGCAGGGAGGCTCCCTCCCACAAGGTCTCATTCAGGAGGTTGTGCGTCCGTGACAGAGCCAAGAGACGCTCCTGGAAACGCTCCTGAGCAATGCGGGGAGGAACGCCAGGGCGGACCACTTGCCAAGCAAGGGACTGAACCGTCGCCAGCGTGTTCTTGACCCTGTGATTGAGCTCGTGGATGAGAAGCTCCTGCCGCCTTGCGGCGGTCTCCTGGGCGAGAGCTCTCTCGTGCAGGTCCGCTGAAGCTCGAGCCATGGCTCGGCTGATCTGATTGACCTCCCGCACCGACGTTGCTGTCGCAGGAATCTGTTCTCCGCGCCCGAGCGCCTCGGCAGACAGGCTCAAATCCAGCATCCCCCTAGCCAGACCGCGCCCGTAAAGCAGGGCCAGCGCCAGTGATAAGGCAAGACCGAGACCTCCCAACCCCGCAACAGCCAGAAGGGAGCGTGTGAGGGGCGCGCCCAGCACCGCTAGCGGCACAGAGGCCGTGACGCGCCATGCCGACAGACGGGAGCGTTCGGAGGCTGCGAGAACCGGCACCCCTTCGGCATTGAGCCCCTGCCAAAGGGCGGCGCCAGCCTCCGCAGGTGCAGGAGAACTGCGCTGGGTATCGACCCCGAGCAGCCGTTCATGATCGCGGGAACGGGCGATGATGCGGTTGCTGCCGTCCACCACTGCCACGATCCAGTCCGGGGGAAGATTGCTGCTGGCCAGGATCCTGCGAATGCGCTCCGGGGTCAGCGCGATGTTGAGCACATACCTCGCCTCGCCCCTGATCGTCACGGGCACGTCGACAAGCACATAGAGGGCCTTGGCGACGGCACCTTGGTAGAGATCGGAGACCACGGGCCGTTGCGTCTCAAGCGCCGTTTGGTCGGTCTTCCGCAGCACGGGATGCGTGCTCACCGGCAGGGGCGTCCCCCAGGGTGCATAAGTGTTGATGATCTGCTGCCCTGTTTGGTCCCGCACGGCGATAGCGCTGCCACGATAGTGCAGCGTCTCGCGAGCCTGCCGGTCGAAGGCCTCCAGATCACCGTTGCGCAGGGCTGGTGAGGTGGACAGGGCCTGCAAGGCCGCGATGGTGCTGTCGAGTTCCCGATCCACATCCGCAGCAATGTCGGCTGCAAGAGCCTTGGCGACCTCCTGGTAGCGCTCACGCTCGCGCTCGGCGAACTCTGTTGCGAAGTAGCTGCCCAGGAGGATGAGCGGGACAAGGATCGTCGCGGCAAAAGCAAAGAGATGAAGCCGGATCGACCATTCCTTTGGACGCAACCTGATCAATCGCAAAGCTGTCCCCTGATCACGCCATGTTTGTCGGCTGTGTCGCCGCTACTTAGATCGCAAGGCAAGAGATTCCAAGGGTATTGCATGAGAGCTTGGCTACCGAAAGGGATTTCGGGTTCCTTTCAGATCGTAGACTGTCTGCAACGGGGCTCTGACGATCCCGTACCGCTCAGCAACGTCGGCGTTCTTTGGATGAGCCGCCATTCGGTACCCTTTCGGGATGTGCCTAGTGAGACCTTGAGCCATCTACTGGATCCTCACTCCACCTTGATCATGGCCCTGACCCGGGTGGCCAGCGCCTCGACCGCGAACGGCTTGGTAATCATCTCCATACCCGGCTCCAGGAAGCCATTCGCCAGCGTGGCGTTCTCGGCGTAGCCTGTGATGAACAGTACCTTTAGGTCAGGACGGGTGACCCGTGCCTGATCCGCAACCTGGCGCCCGTTGATCCCGGGCAACCCGACATCCGTGATAAGCAGGTCGATGCGCTTGCGCGATTGCAGGACCTTGAGACCCGCAGGTCCATCAGCAGCCTCCAGGGCCCGGTAGCCCAGCTCCTGAAGAACCTCGACGATCAGGTCCCGAATGACCGGTTCGTCCTCGACCACCAGCACCGTTTCTCCCGCCTCTGATCTCGGCACATCCGGAGTGGCTTCCGATAGTGCCTCCTCATCGGCCGCCCCACGGTAGCGCGGGAGGTAGATTTTGATCGTCGTTCCCGTGCCGACCTCCGAGTAGATCCTCAGGTGACCCTCCGACTGCTTGGCAAAGCCGTAGACCATCGACAAGCCCAAGCCTGTTCCCTGACCTGTCGGCTTCGTTGTGAAGAACGGCTCGAAGGCACGCTCGATCACGTCCGGCGGCATGCCTGTTCCCGTATCGGAGATGCAGATCGCCACGTATTGACCCGGTGTGACGTCGCGCTGGGCGGCCGGATAGGCGTTGTCGAGATGGGCATTCGCCATCTCGATGGTTAGCCTGCCGCCGTCCGGCATGGCGTCGCGCGCGTTGATCGCGAGGTTGAGGATGGCGCTCTCGAGCTGGTTGGGATCGCACAAAGTCGTCCACAGTCCGCCAGCCGTGACGATCTCCAGGGCGTGCAGCGGACCAATGGTCCGCCGCAGCAGGTCCTCCATGGACGCGACAAGCTGGTTGGCATTCACCGGCTTCGGGTCGAGGGGCTGGCGGCGCGAGAAAGCGAGTAAGCGGTGGGTCAGGGCGGCGGCGCGCTGGGCCGAGCTCATCGCCGCCTTGGCATAGCGCTCCACGTTCTCCGTCCGTCCCTGGACGATGCGGGTCTGCATGATGTCGAGGGAGCCGACGATGCCAGTCAGCAGATTGTTGAAGTCATGGGCGATGCCGCCGGTGAGTTGCCCGACCGCCTCCATCTTCTGAGACTGGCGCAACGCTTCCTCAGCCTGGCGCAGGGCTTGGACCTGCTCCTTCTCGCCCGTGACATCGCGGCCCACGGCGTGAATGAACTGCTCGTCCGGGACGGCAATCCAGGACAGCCACCGGTACGATCCGTCCTTGTGGCGATAGCGGTTCTCGAACCGGAGTGTCGTGATGCCCTCGGACAGCCGCCCGGCCTCAGCGACTGTAGCAGCCACATCGTCAGGGTGAACGAGGTCGAGAAAACTCTTGCCGAGGAGTTCATCCTCACGCCAGCCGAGCAGGGTTGTCCAGGCCGGGTTGACTGACATGATTGTTGCATCGAAACGCGCCACGAGCATGACATCGGTGGTGAGCCGCCACATCCTGTCCCGGTCCGCTGTCCGCTCCGCGACCTGCTCTGCAAGTGTCACGTTCAGCTTGCGAATGGCTTCGCCCGCCGCTTTCTGATCCTCGATGTCCGTGTTCGTGCCGATCCAGCGCACCAGCGCACCCCCTTCGTCATGGATTGGAACGGCTCGCGCAATGTGCCAACGGTAGGCGCCGTCCATGCGGCGCAGCCTGAACTCGGTCTCGTAGTTGGCTCCGGAGGAAAGGGCGGCGGCCCAGCGCTCGGCAGCAGCAGGCAGGTCGTCGGGATGAACCATCCCAGTCCAGCGCTCACCATTCAGCTCCCCTGGCGAGGCTCCGCTGTACTCATAAACCCGGTCATTGAACCAGTCGAGCTGACCATTCGGGAGCGATGTCCAGACATGGTTCGGCATGGCCTGGGCAAAAGCACGGAACTGTGCCTCGCTGGCCCGCAGTACCTCCTCGGCGCGCTTGGTCTCGCTAATGTCACGGTAGAAGGCAGCGACACCGTCCGACACTGGGTAGATGCGGAGCGCTAGCCAGACATCATGGCCTGAGGCCTCATCCACGTAGCGGTGCTCAAGCTCAACCGGGATACGTTCAATCATTGCCTGGCGATAGGCAGCCTCGACCGGAGTGCCAACGGAGGGTGGGAACGCCTCCCAATGCGTTCGCCCGAGCAGTTCGCTCTCTGCTCGACCATCAAGCCGCAGCCCCTCCGCATTGATCTCGATGAGGCGGAATTCGCGGTCGAGAACAACGAACCCTTCGCTCATCGCCGAAAGCATGCTCGTGTAGCGCGCATTGCTGGCGCTTATGGCGGCTTGGGCCAGATGCGCCTCGGTGACGTCTTGGCCTTCGCAGAAGATGCCTGTCACCCTTCCGGCCTCGTCGAGCACGGGTTCGTAGATGAAGTCGAGGAAGCGCTCCTCCAGGGCTGCATCGGGCGTCGCCTGGAAGCGGATAGGGATATGGTGGGCGACAAACCGCTCCCCTGTGGCATAAACCTGGTCGAGCAGTTCAAAGAACCCCTGGCCGACAAGCTCCGGGAACGCGTCACGCACTGTTCTTCCGATATAGCCGCGATCGCCGAACAGGCGCCGGTAGGCCTGATTGACGAACTCGAAGACGTGCTCGGGCCCGGTCAGGGCCGTGATGAAGCCCGGCGCCTGCTCGAACAGGCGCCGCTGCCGCTCGGTTTCAGCCGCGAGCCGGCGCTCGGCCATGACCTGGCCCGTGATCTCGGTGCAGGGACAGAAGAACCCCGCGACAGCCCCCGACTCATCGCGTACGGGCGTGTATGAAAAGGAGAAGTGCGTCTCCTCCCGATAGCCGCGGCGCTCCATGATGAGGGTGATGTCGTCCATGTGGACGGACTCACCCCCGTAGGCCTTCTCGACAATAGGCAGGAGATCGGCACGGATCTCATGCCAGACTTCCAGGAAGTCGCGGCCCAGCGCCGAAGGGTGCTTGCGCGCGAGGATCTCGGCATAGGCGTCGTTATAGAGCAGCGTGCGTTCCGGCCCCCAGGCGATGAACATCGGCTGGTGGGATCCCAGCATGACCCCGGCCAGGGTCTTAAGTCCCTGCGGCCAGCCGTCGGGTGAGCCGAGTGGCGTCGCCTTCCAGTCGTGGGCGCGGATGAGCGCACACATCGTGCCGCTGCCCGAGAGGAAGCCCAGCCTGCCGTTGGGTCCGAACTTGCCGTGCATGGAGTTCATCTCGCTGTGACGCGTCATGACAAGGTCATGGCTCATTCCATGTCGGGGACCGGGATGGTGGCGGGTATGGGTTCCGGGAAGGAGACCTTCACATAGGGCCCGGGCAGGACGCCGTAAAGGCAGGGAAAGGCGCGAATCCGTCTGTCGCTGTTAAACCGCGCCTCTCGAAGGTTCGCGTCCAACGGTTGAAGGCAGTTCGGTGGCAAACGCCACCGACTGGCCAGCAACGAGTGATTGGTCGGGAGTCACACGTGGGATCGACGCAGCCCCGGGGTCCCGATTGCTTTGCGGAGTTCGCCGATGAGGCGGGCCGGCAGGACGGGCTTGGAGAGTGCGATCAGGTCGGGGTGGCGGTGACGGACATCCTCTGGGACCACACCACCTGTGTAGATCACGGTCGGAATGCCTCGCGCGCTCAGCGCCTCCAGGATAGGCGTCACCGAGCCGTCGGCGAGATTCACGTCTAGGACGGCCGCGTCAAGCGCGGAGGTATCTTTGATGAGCTGGCGCGCCTCGCGCACGCTGGCAGCCGGTCCGATCGGCACCCCTCCCGCGTCCGTAAGCATCACGCTGATGCCCATCGCGATGAGCGCCTCATCCTCCACCACTAGAACACAGTAGCCTGCCAGCATCACGCTTCATCCTTCTTGAAGCTGGCCAACGGGTATCTGCAAGCGGATGTTCCTCCCCAACACGTCAGTGACGCACGAACTCGTCACTACGGTCCCGGGCAGGCCTGTGACAGGTTCGGCGGCGGATTGGGCACCACCGCACCCGACCCAATCCAAAGGGCAGCTCGCTTGCCATGAGAGATGGCCACGCCACCCTTGCCCACGCGAAGCGCAGCTCTACAAAGGGGCCGTTCCCATCTCCTATTTGCTTAGGACCTACCAGGATACAAGCGGTGAAGAAGGCGTCCGAGTACCGCCAGCACGCTGAGGAATGCAGGGTGCTGGCGAGGCAGGTTCCCGAAGGGGCGCAGCGCGATCAGCTCCTAGAGATGGCCAAAACCTGGGATGCCCTCGCCGAGGATCGGGGTAAGTCAGTCCAGGAGCGAACCGAGACGGACGCCCTCAAGGATAGTGGTTGACGGCGTGATGGCGGCACGTGCCGTTAAAGGTCTGCTTCGGGTCAACCGGAGTCTTCAAACGCGATCGCGTGAAGGTCGCTTCGCAATCCCATTGCGGAAATACGGCTAAGGTCGGCCCCGTGCCAGGAGCGGCCATTCGCAATCATCCTAGCCTAAGGTCACCCAGCAAGCTGGAGGCATTGTTCGGATGAAAAAGCCCAAGCTCCGGGGCGAACGGACAGGATGCCTTCGCATCTCTGCCTCGCGCACTACGGGCTTGGGCTGATCGGCTACCAGACGGGCGCTCGCATCGTCAGGCAAGCGCAGGAACAGACCGAACCGGAGTACATCCGTCCGTGCACGATCTCATCGACGCTGGCGGTGACGCCCGCCGCTTCGAAGTCCACATACATGTCCGCTGGGGTAAACCTGATATAGGGATTGAAATACAATTCGCAAGGGCTACGGAGACAGGCAACAGAATGACAACTTTGATGCTCGTCGGAGCGACAGGTCTGGTCGGCGGAGCTGTCCTGCTGCAGGCGCAGAGTGATGCGCGCGTAGCCCGGATCGTCGCCCCGATCCGGCGCGAACTGCCGCCTCATCCGAAACTCGAAAACCCGTTAGTTGATTTCGAGCACCTGCCGGCCGATGCTCCCTGGTGGGCCGCCGATGGGGTGATCTGCACCTTGGGAACGACGATCCGCAAGGCGGGCTCGCAGGAAGCCTTCCGCCGGGTTGACCACGACTACCCACTCGCCGTCGCGCGGTTCGCCCGGCAGCACGGTGCGCAAGCTTTTGCCCTGAACTCGGCAACAGGAGCCGATCCGGGATCACGCTTCTTCTACAACCGGGTCAAAGGCGAGGTGGAGGCGGCGCTTCGGGGTCTGGGGTTTCCGTCCTTGACTATTGTGCGGCCTGCCCTCATCGGCAGCGACCGGGAGGAGTTCCGGCCCGCCGAGTTCATGGCCATGCGGGTCTTGCGACTGGCCGAGCGGCTTCTACCACGCCGCTATCGCATCGTGCCGCACGAGCATATCGCCAGGGTTTTGCTGGAGGCGGCGGTCACCGCCCCGTGCGGGGAACACATCATCGAGTCTGACGCCATCATCTGAGGGGCGACACGGACCAGGCGCATGGACCGCTACTTCACCCGGGCAATTCCAGTGTCCCCTACGGTTCGAGGATGATCTGCAAAAAGGCGCTTGACCTTCCCATGATGGGAAGGTGCACCGTCTGCTCATCGTCAACGCCAACCGGAGTTCAGACCATGTGCGGATGCAGCACCCATCAGGCTCAGTCGAGCGCCACCACGGAGCGCGATCCCACGGCCGTGATCCTCAAGGTCGAGGACATGACCTGCGGGCATTGCGCCAGCGCGATCACGGAGGCCGTGGAGGCTGGATTGCCAGGGGCTCGCGTGCAGGGGGATCCGGCCACTAAGCTGGTCTCGATCCGGGGCACCCGCGACCTCGCCAAGGTCGAGGCACTGATCACCGGCGCCGGCTACACCCCGTCGGTTCCGGCACTTGGATAAGCCCATGCGGGATCCTGGCCCCTGCCGGACCCGCTGCCTGCCCCAACAAGGAACCCGGACCATGCACCGCCTCCAGGCACACAACCTCATCTACATCCCGAAGATGATGTGCGACCGCTGCGTCGCCGCCCTGACCAGCGCCCTGCACGCCTTCGACGAGGTCGCTCCCGTTGAGGCCGACCTGATGGCGCGAACGGTCCGGGTCGTCTCACGGCACTACGAGTCCGCTCTTATGCGAACCCTGCGTGAAGCCGGTTTTGACGCCGAGCCCATCCTTCAACCTCTCGGGTAAGGAGATCGTCATGCAGACCCACGCTCATCACCACCATGCCCCTCACGATCACCAGGGTCACCACGGCTCACAGGCCGCTGCCCCGAGCCTCAACCGGGTGGCCTTCAGCGCCACTGTCCATTGCCTGACGGGCTGTGCCATCGGCGAGGTGCTCGGCATGGTCATCGGCACCGCCCTGGGCTGGGGCACTGGCGCGACCATCGCGCTCGCAGTCGTGCTCGCCTTCCTGTTTGGCTACGCTCTGACCATGCTGCCCCTGCTGCGCAGCGGCATGGCACTCAGTTCCGCGGTCGGCCTGGCCTTCGCCTCCGACACGGCCTCGATCACCATCATGGAGATCGTCGACAACGCCATCATGCTGGTGATCCCGGGCGCCATGGACGCGCCGCTGTCGAGCCCGCTTTTCTGGGGCAGCCTTGCCGTCGCCCTGGTGATCGCGGGTGCCTTTGCCTTCCCGCTTAACCGTTGGCTCATCGCCCAAGGTCGTGGGCATGCCTTCGTCCACGCTCATCACTGAAGGAGGTCGGTCATGCGTGCTTTTCCAATGATCCTGGCGGCCATGGCAGTCGCCCTTGCCCCGACCTCCATGGCATGGGCCGACCCAGGCCATGCCGGCCATGACCACGCTGTGGAAACGGCCTACGGACGCCTCGGCGATCCAGCGAAGGGCGGCCGCGTCGTCCAAGTGGTGATGAAGGAGATCGACAGCGGCATGGCCTTTGCGCCGGAGCGCATCGAGGTCGCCAAGGGCGAGCAGGTCCAGTTTGTCCTGCGGAACGGCGGCGAACTCGACCACGAGCTCGTCATCGGCACCGTCGAGGCGAACTGGGTGCATGCCGAGGCGATGGCCGCCCATCCGGAAATGGCGCACGAGGATCCGAACGCCAAGCGGCTCGGCCCGAAGACCTCCGGCGTGCTGCGCTGGCAGTTCACCCAGGCCGGCACGTTCGAGTACGCGTGCCTCATCCCCGGCCACCGCGAGGCGGGCATGGTCGGAACAGTGGTGGTGAAGTGAGGGAGTGGTTTGCTGTGGCGAACGAATCCGCAATACCAGCCTCGCGGCCCACAAAGGCCACAAAGACCCTAGAGGTAACCGTTTGGAAACCGGCTGCCCGGCAGATCATTACCCTGATCTCAGGAGCGAATTGTTGAACACCCTGTGGACCCACCTCCGGCGCCTTGTCACGAGCCTGATGCTCGTGGCCGTGGCGTCGTTCGTGCTCCACAGCGGCGCGCTGGCGGGCATGCATCGGCATGGGCAAGGCTCGCCTGAGTGCGAGCAGACGGCGTCCTCCGGCCACGGGCATCAGCATGCTTTAGCGCGCGTTCACCAGGCCGCGTACGATCATGGCGATGGGGTCACCCATCACCATGCCAAGGCCGATGTGGTGGATGAAGTCACTCCCGACGACCGGCAGGCCGACGCCGGCCCTGACGGCTCCTGCTGCGCCAGCGCTTGCCCGATTGCGATGGCCCCCTTGGGACTGGATGCGATGTCCGCTCCAATGACCCTGGCGCTGTCACTCATCCCGGGCAGCCAGCGCGGCTCCGGCATCGATCCTGGCCACCTCAAGCGCCCGCCACGAACTCTCAGCATCGTCTAACCAGCGACCGGCCCCGACGCCGCGTCGCTCCCGACGCCGTGCTTATGATCCGGGGTTATCCCAATGTTTATCCGTTCCAACGGCGCCCTGCGCCGCCTCCAAGCCATTCTGGTTGGCCTGGGCCTTCTGACCACCATCGCCGCCACGGCAGTCGCTCATGAGGGGCACGATCACGGCGCGCCGCCACCGTCGGCGGTCACCACCAACAATCCACGGGTCACTGCGCAGTCGGACGCCTACGAGCTCGTCGGCGTCCTGCGTGGCGACCGCCTTGGGATCTTCCTGGACCATTTTGCCTCGAACGAGCCTGTGACCGATGCAAAGATGATCGTGACGGTCGGCGGTGACGAGGAGGTCCAAGCCGAGGCGGCGCCCGACGGCACCTACACGGTGACGTCGCCCAAGTTCGCGGGCGAAGGCCCATTGGAGCTCATCTTCGCTGTCACCGCGCCTGCCGGCGACGACCTGCTGATCGGCACCCTCCAGCTCCCCGCCAAGGCCGCTGCCGCGGCTCCTGCTCCAGGGCGGGCCTCGCCGCTCCAGGTCCTGCAGAACACGCCAACTGTACGGCTCGGCAGCATCGAGGTGGCCACCCCCTACGTGATCGCCGGCGTTGCGCTCGCGCTCGGCTTCCTGCTTGGCCTTGTCTCCCGAAGCCGGAGGAGGCTGGTCCCGGTCGCGGGCCTGGCGCTGGTCCTGCTCGCCGTCTCGACGGCCTACGCCTTCGCCCACGAGGGGCATGATCACGGGGCCGATGCCGCCAAGGCCGTCCTCCCCGCCGGCGACACCCCGCGCCGCCTGCCGGACGGCACGGTGTTCGTGCCCAAGCCGAGCCAACGCCTGCTCAACGTGCGGACGACCATGACGAAGCCGGAGGAGGCGCAGAAGGCCATAAGCCTGATCGGACGGGTCATCGCTGACCCGAACCGCTCCGGCCTCGTGCAGAGCATCAACGGAGGGCGCATCATCGCTCCCGAGAAGGGGCTCCCCGGCATCGGGCAGGCCGTCAGGAAGGGCGACGTGCTGGCCCTGGTCGAGCAGGCAGTGCCTCAGGCCGACCGCACCACGCTGTCCGAGCGCGTCGGCGAGATCGAGCAGGAGATCGCGGTCGCCGAGACCAAGCTCAAGCGCGTGCGCCAGCTCTCGGACCGGGGCGTGGCCCCGCCGAGCCAGGTCACGGACGCCGAGATCGAGTTGGAGGGCCTGCGCCGCCGCCGCGAGATCGTACGCCAGACCCGCATCGAGTCCGAGGTCCTGCAGGCCCCCATTGACGGCACCATCGCCGCGGCGCGGGTCGTCCCTGGCCAGGTGGTCGCCTCCCAGGACATCGTCTTCCAGATTGTCGATCCGAAGGGTCTCTGGGTCGAGGCGCTCGTCTACGGCGAGATCGATCCCGCCAAGGTCACCGGCGCCAGCGCAACCGCCGTCGACGGCACGCCGCTGAAGCTCGCGTTCCAGGGCTTCAGCAAGGCGCTCCAGCAACAGGCCACAGTCGTGCAGTTCGCCATCGAGAGCCCGCCGGGCAATCTGTCGGTCGGCTCGCCGGTCACGGTGTTCGCGCAGAACGGAGCCTCCGTCAGGGACATCATCATGCCCCGGGATGCGGTGGTGCGCGGCGCCAACGGCGAGGCGGTGGTGTGGCGCCACACGGATCCGGAACGCTTTGAGGCACGGCCTGTGCGGACCGAGCCCTTCGACGCCACCCGTCTCGTGATCCGGGCCGGCGTTGCCGAGGGCGAGCGCATCGTGGTCCGCGGCCCCGAACTCATCAACCAGATACGGTGAGGCACGGCGATGTTCAACTTTCTTGTCAGCAACAGCCTCAAGAACCGGCTCTTCGTTATCGCGGCGGCGCTCGTGCTCGTCGCCTTCGGTTCGTGGATCCTGCCGCGGGTGCCGGTCGACGTGTTCCCCGACCTCAACCGACCGACCGTCACCTTGATGACCGAGGCCGAGGGCCTCGCGCCCCAGGAGGTGGAGCAGCTCGTCACCTACCCGCTCGAAACAGCCATGAACGGCATGCCGGGCGTCACGCGCGTCCGCTCCGTCTCCGGTGTCGGCCTGTCCATCGTCTATGTCGAGTTTGACTGGAGCACGGACATCTACCGCTCGCGCCAGCTCGTCGCCGAGCGTCTGGCCCTCGTGGGCGAGCAGCTCCCAACCGGCGTCACGCCGCAGATGGGGCCGGTGACCTCGATCATGGGCGAGATCATGCTGGTCGCCGTCACCAGCGACACTGTCTCGCCGATGGAGGTGCGCGAGATCGCTGACTTCATCATCCGGCCCCAGCTCCTCACCATCGCGGGCGTGGCGCAGGTGATCCCCATCGGCGGCGAGGTCCGGCAGTACCGGATTGTACCCAACATCGCAGCCCTGCAGGCGCTCGACGTCACACACGAGCAGATCGAGGCTGCGGTCACCCGCTTCGGCACCAACACCGGGGGCGGTTTCGTCGACCAGCACGGGCGCGAGTACCTGATCCGCAACGTGGGCGTCACAAAACGCCTGGAGGACCTGCGCAACACGGTAGTGGTGCACAAGCAGGGCCAGCCGGTCTTCCTGCACCAGGTGGCACAAGTCGACTTCGCACCGCGGGTGAAGCGCGGCGATGCCGGCTTCCAGGGCAAGCCCGCCGTGATCGTATCGATCCAGAAGCAACCCGGCGCCGATACGGTCGACCTTACCGGCAAGATCGAAGCCGCGCTGGCCGAGATCCAGAAAACGCTGCCGCAAGGCGTGTCGGCCACGAACCTTCAGTTCCGGCAGGCCACCTTCATCGAGACCTCCGTCGACAACGTGAAGCGGGTGCTGCTGGAGGCAGCCGCCGTGGTCGCCGTGATCCTGATCCTGTTCCTGATGAATGTGCGGGCGACCGTGATCTCGCTGACCGCGATCCCGATCTCGATCCTGGTGACGGTGCTCGTGTTCAATGCCTTCGGTCTCACCATCAACACCATGACGCTGGGCGGCCTCGCCATCGCCATCGGCGAGCTCGTCGACGATGCGGTGGTCGACGTCGAGAACATCCTGCGCCGGCTCAAGGAGAACCGGGAGCTGCCCGAGCCTCGGCCCGTGCTGGAGGTGATCGCGGCCGCAAGCCAGGAGGTCCGTTCCGGCATCGTCTACGCGACGATGATCATCATCCTGGTGTTCATCCCGCTCTTCGCCCTGTCCGGCATCGAGGGTCGGCTCTTCGCTCCGCTCGGCGTGGCCTACATCGTGTCGATCCTGGCCTCGCTCGTCACCTCGATTACCGTGACGCCGGTGCTGGCCTACTATCTGCTCTCCGGGCGGGTGAAGGGCCACGAGCACGACAGCTTCGTGGTCCGACACCTCAAGCGCGGCAACGCCGCCCTGCTGCGCTGGGCCTTCGGGCACCGGGAGATCTTGTTCACCACCATCCTGCTGGGCGTCGGCCTGGCGGCCTATGCCGCCACCCTGCTGCCGCGGGCCTTCCTGCCGCCGTTCAACGAGGGCACGCTCACGATCAGCCTCGCCTACAATCCTGGCATCGCGCTGGCCGAGAGCCACCGCCTCGGGCTCGTAGCGGAAGGCCTGATCAAGGACGTGCCGGAGGTGATCTCGGTCGGGCGCCGCACCGGCCGCGCCGAACTCGACGAGCATGCGGAGGGCGTGCACTCGTCCGAGATTGACGTCGACCTGAAGCGGTCGGAGCGCTCGAAGGTGGAGGTGATGGGCGACATCCGCGCCCGCCTGGCCGTCCTTCCCGCGACGCTCAACGTCGGCCAGCCGATCTCGCACCGCCTCGATCACATGCTCTCGGGCGTGCGCGCGGAGATCGCGCTCAAGATCTACGGCGAGGACATCGACACGCTGCGCACCCTGGCGGAAGGCCTGCGCGAGCGGCTCTCGGGCGTGGAAGGGCTCGTCGACCTCCAGGTCGAGAAGCAGGTGCGTATCCCGCAACTGCGCATCGACGTCGACTACGAGAAGGCAGCCCTCTACGGCCTGACGCCGGCGACGGTGACTCAAGGTCTGGAGACGATGTCGAACGGGCGCACGGTCTCGCAGATCGTTGAGGGCAACCGCCGCTTCGACGTGGTGATGCGCCTCTCCGACCAGGACCGCTCCACCACCGGCCTCGGCGACCTGCTGATCGCCACGCCGACCGGGCATGTGCCGCTGCGGATGATCGCGAATGTCGAGGAGACGAACGGACCGAACCAGGTGCTGCGCGAGAACGGCCAGCGCCGGATTGCGGTCCTGGGCAACACCGATGGCAAGCGCGACATGGCGGCCATCATTGCCGACATCCGCCGCGTCACCGGGGAGGCGCAGTGGCCGCAGGGCTACGTCACCCGCCTGGAGGGCACCTTCCAGGCGCAGGAAGAGGCGACGCTCCGGATCGGAGCGCTGTCGCTCCTGTCGCTCGCGATGGTCTTCGTGGTGCTCTACAGCCGCTACCAGTCGCCGGCCTTGGCACTGATCATCATGGGCAACATTCCGCTGGCGCTCATCGGCAGCGTGATCGCGCTCAACATCGCCGGCCAGCCGCTCTCGGTCGCCTCAATGATCGGCTTCATCACACTGGCCGGCATCTCGGCCCGCAACGGCATCCTGAAGGTCTCGCACTACATCAACCTCGCGCTCTACGAGGGCGAGCAGTTCGGCAAGGACCTCGTGATCCGCGGCAGCCTGGAGCGGCTGACCCCGGTGCTGATGACGGCGTTGTCCGCCGGCCTCGCGCTCATCCCGCTCCTGATCGGGGCGGACGAGCCCGGGCGCGAGATCCTGCACCCGGTGGCGGTCACAATCTTCGGCGGGCTGATCTCGGCGACGCTGATCGACACCTTCCTCACCCCGGTCCTGTTCCTGACCTTCGGCAGGAAGCCGCTGGAGCGCATCCAGGCCAGCCGCGAGGGCCGCGCCGGCGGCCTCACCCCTGCGGAAGCCTTCTGATCCACGACACAAGGAGAAACACCATGAAGCATCTCATCCTCGCCCTTGCCATCGCAGCCTCGCCTCTGACAGCCGCTGCTCACGAGATAGCGAAGGGCCCGAACGGCGGCCCGGTTGTCGACAGCGCCGGCCATCACGTCGAGTTGGTCGCCAAGGGCTCCGAACTCATCCTCTTCCTCACCGAGTCGGACGACAAGCCGCTGGCATCCGCGGGCACGACGAACGCTCGCGCCATCGTGCAGGACGGCGGTAAGACGGCAACCGTTCAACTCCAGCCGGCCGAGCCCAACAAGCTCGTCGGCGCTCTGGCGCAGCCGCTCGGCTCGGGCGCCCGCGTGGTCGTCTCGGCCACCATGGCCGATGGCCACGCCGTGCAGGCCCGCTTCGTCAACAACTGACCTTTCCTCACGCTCAGGAGAAACCGATGAAGACGATCACCAAGGGCATCGCTGCCCTCGCGATCACCGCCGTGGCCGGCGTGGCATACGCGCAGACCTCGCACCAAGGCCACGGCAGCATGCCGATGTCAGGTGCCATGCCCATGGGCAACATGGACCCGGCGGCGATGCAGAAGATGATGCAGGACATGATGCCGTCGCCGAACGATCCGCCCTCGACCAAGGACTTCAAGGCGGCGGACATGAAGATGATGCACAACATGCACGTGCCCTACACCGGCAACCCGGACGTGGACTTCCGCACCCACATGATCCCGCATCACCAGGGTGCGGTCGAGATGGCGAAGGTCGCCCTCAAGCATGCCAAGGATCCGGAGACGAAGCGGATGGCCCAGAAGATCATTGACGATCAGGAGAAGGAGATCGCCGAGATGCAGGACTGGCTCAAGAAGAACGGCAAGTAGCAGTCGCAGCGGGGTAGCGGGCGGATGGCCGTCCGGCTCCCCGCTCGGCCATGAGACATTCGCTCTTGCCATTGTTGCGCTGCCATCCTGCGCTTCCATGGCGGGAGCCCGTTGGAAAGGCAGTCTGATGAACACCATGCACATGACCCGGCGCAGCCTCGTCACCAGTCTCGCAGCTGGTGCCCTGCTGGCGCATTCCCGCCCCTTGCGGGCCCAGGGTCTTTCGAAGATCGTCGTCAGCAAGGATCCGAGCTGCGGCTGCTGCACAGGCTGGGTCGACCACCTGCGCCAGGCGGGCTTTTCGGCCGATGTGGTCGAGACGTCCGAGATCAACCGCGTGAAGGTGCGCCTCGGCGTGCCGGATGACCTCGCCTCCTGCCTCACCGCCGAGATTGGCGGCTACGTCATCGAGGGGCACGTGCCTGCGGACGCCATCAAGCGCCTGCTCGCCGAGAAGCCTGCAGGCAAGGGGCTGGCCGTCGCCGGCATGCCGATGGGCTCGCCGGGCATGGAGATGGAGGGCATGGTGCCGGAGACGTACGAGGTGGTCCTGTTCGGTCCGAGCAGCCACAAAACCTTCGCCCGTTACAAGGGTGCTCGTTTGCTCTGACCTGCTACTTTCCGATGACAGCTCGCAAGCTCAGTCCATGCCTCCGGCTGTCAGGGCTGGTCGGAAAGTCAGCATCGGGTCAAACTGAGTAGTAGCGGATGTTGGTGCGAAGGTCGGCTCATCCCAGCAGTGCGGAAGTACGTCTAAGGTCAGCCCCGTGCCATTAGGAGACCTTCCGAGGCTTTGAGGCAGTGAACGCCGACGAGGTTGTGACCGTCGTTGGGGCCCCGCGGACGTGCAGACGGTGGTCGCGGATATCGAGATGCCTAGCTCGATGGACAGCCTTGAGCCGGCCCGCATGGTTCAGGAGCCCTGGCCAGGGATTGGGGTTGTTGTCACATCAGGGAGGGTACGCCCTGGCCCGATGACTTGTCGGAGAAGGTTGCTTTTCTCTCCAAACCTTATCTTCCTGACAATGTCAGTAAGTTATCCGCCAGATGGCCAAGCCGCAATAAAAAACTGAGTTGTTGCAGTCTCAAAGCCCGAAAACTAAGCGTCATATGATAAATACCAAAAATAAAACCACACATGTTGAAATATTCGTGCTACTAATTGCTTCTGGTGAGAAGATAATTCATTCTCTGATCCGAGAGATAATCCCATAAGAGCTCCGGTATGGCTGAAACCGAGCCTCTATGGCGTGGCCTTCGACGCAATTGCAGTGACTGTGATCGGGTTCAACTGGAGTGATTTGGTAACGGGCAGCACGGCCCAGCAGATGGCCGTAGAGCAATCGCGAACCGATGTAATCGCAGCGCTGACTTCGATCTGCGTCGACCAATCCAAGCGTGACCCGCAACTCGCGGAGCGGGTTGCTCTCCTGAAAGGAGCTTCCTCCTATAAGCGCAGCGACACCGTTATGGAGAATGGCTGGGCAACTATGCCCGGAACATCTGAAGGCAATCGCCTCGTCGCAGTTGCCTGCGCCGCCAAGGTCGGTGTCTAGGCTGCCCCACTTGAACCACGGAGAATGGCCATGAGTTTGCGCACCACATCCAAGACGATTACCTTTGCGCGGCCCTTCTCGCTGGATGGACTGGATGAGGCCCAACCAGCCGGCAGCTACACGGTCCAGACAGACGAGGAACCTATCGAGGGTCTATCCTTCTTGGCCTACCGCCGTGTTGCAACAGTGATCTTTCTCCCCCTGAGTCGCGGTGGAACACGGTCCTTCGAAGCCATCCCTGTCGCGCCGGACGCTCTCGACGCCGCACTGGCGCGGGATGCTTCCGGATCCCATGGCTCCTGATCGGAAGAAAAGCCTACCGAGTTGACCTTCGTGAACCGAGGGCTGGATAAAAGGCACTCCCCCAGCGCTGTTTCCTTAGCCGAAAGCGGCTGGGGTGTGGTCGTGCCCTGCTGGACCAGCGAAGCCGTGAGCGCACGGGAACACACCGCGCTTGCAAACCTTGGTAAGGAGACCGAGGGCTCAGACAATTCCATCGGCAGCGCCGGATCGGGAGTTTAGCTTGGATATCATTGTGACTCCAACGGTTGATGGCAGGGCGTGGAGCCTTGCGGATCTGCTCGGCCGTCGATGGGACGGATCACGGAAGCATCCGCCAAGCAGTTCACAATCCAGCCGGGTGGCCATGCTCTGGCGACCATGCTCGGCATCGAGCATGGTCCCTTCGCTTCCCTCGACGCCGTTTTGGCGGCCATCGAAAAGCACACCCGGGGTGTCTGCCGGCGCAATCCGGGCCAGGATCAACCATGATCAGAAGTAAGCCGAATCTCACTCTGCGCTGTAACGCAAAAGAGATCATGCAGATTCGCGTTGGCTGCGGGGTGGCATACGAGCTCGGGCAAGCCACGCCCGTCACCGTCATTCTCAACGTGCACTCGTCGGGAGTGTCCTACCTGGAGCGGCCGGACGACCTCATTACAAACTCGACTCACAACTGAGCTTATCTTTTCTCAATTAACTGACGAACAATGGAGACAAGCCATGGCCAAGGGCGAACAACGCGGCAACCGTGAGGCTAAGAAGCCGAAGAAGGAAAAGCCAAAGACTGAGGTCGCGACGGCCTCACCCTTTGCCAACCAAGGCAAAGGCAGCGCACCTGCAAAACCGTCGGGCGGCAAGCGCTAGAGCAACGGCGGTTCAGACGAATCCGTATCCGGCTGCGGTGAAGTAGTTGCGGCATTCCTCAGCCTCGACCCCGTCGCAGATCTCCCTAATGGCGCGCCAGAGCGCGTCAAAGGTGCGGGCTTCGGCTTTACGCAGATGCGCTTTGAGCTTGGCGAAGAGTTGCTCAATTGGGTTCAAATCCGGACTGTACGGGGGCAGGAACAGGAACCAGGCGCCCTTTCGCTTCAGGCAGTCTGCTGCCCTCTCGCTCTTGTGCGCCGGCAGGTTGTCGAGGATGACCACGTCGCCGTGCGACAAGGTCGGCGCCAGTTGCGTCTCCACATAGGTCTCGAAGATCTGGCGGGTCATCGGCCCGTCAATCACCCAAGGGGCCGTCAGACCAGAGTAGCGCAGCCCCGCCACAAAGGTTTGGCTCAGCCAATGGCCGAACGGCGCCTTGGCATACAGACGCTGCCCTTTGAGGCAACGGCCGCGCAGGCGCGTCATCTTGGTGGAGGCGCCGGTCTCATCCAGAAACACCAGCCGATGCGGCTCCTGGCGCATGCGCGGCTGACGCTTGGTGTGCCAGTGCTCGCGGGCCTGGCGCACGTCGGCGCGTCCTTGTTCGCTGGCCCGCAGCGTTTTTTTTGAAGCTGTAGCCCTGGCGGATGAACCAGTGCGAGATCGACGCGGGCGTGACCTTGGTGCCGAGGGCCGCCAGTTCCGCGGCGAGTTGCGGCATGGTGATGTCGTCCTTCTCGGTCACGCGGCGGATGAGGAAGTCGCGATGCGGGTCGAGCTTGGAATAGCGCCAGCCGCCCTCTGGCTTCGGCGCGAGGCTGCCGGTGGCCCGATACGCCGCCATCAGCCGCACCACGAAGGCGACGGACACGTCAAAATGCCGGGCAGCCGCATGGCAGGAATGCCCCGCCTCGACAAAGTGCGCCACCCGGCGGCGCAGATCCAGCGAATAGGACTTGGTCATCGCTCATCTCCTCCATAGAGGACCAAGATGAGTGAATCACGAAGCCGCTACGCTGCATAGTCCCAACGACTCCGTCAGAACTGCCGTTGCTCTAGCGTCCTCACGCATCACCTGCTGAAGAGACCAAATTCAACGCGTCGACGTGTCGAGATCATGTGCAAGAAGATGCGAGACGCGCGGACCAACCACGAAGATCGCGCAGAGGGATGTTCCGGGATCCATTCGCCTAACATGAACCTCAGCGCTTTCTGTCGTCACACTTTGCCGGGACCGTCCGATCCAGAGCCGCTCCTGGCGAAGGAAGCATTCACGGTGATGCCTCTGCTGGTGTCGCTACTGCTCGCTTCACCCTTCAGCTCACGCTCTGCCTGGTGCCAGAATTCTGCCTCATGGCCTTCGCGGCTGCCGTGTTGCTCCCAGAGCTCGTAGGCGCGCTGCCTTACGCGATCTTGTGTCTCATCGGCATGCTGTTCCATATCGCTGTCCTTCCTGCGTTTCCTTCCAGAAGAATACGATACGCATGATGGCTTATTGATGGCGGTTATGATGTATTAACGATAAACCTATAATATATTTATGTATTATCATAGTTTAAACTGTGTATAATGCACATATGCTTCTCGAAATAAGTCATTGTTTTGGATTAGTGCTCACGCTGTTTCAGTAATTATCTTTGATCTATCACAAAGATTCGCAGCGGCGGCGCTCATTATCCCAGGTTCGTATTGCAAGCGGCAGCGGACAGCTTTTACCTGGCAACCTGCCTTTCCTACAGAACGGACAAATAATGAAACCGGCACGAATTCTCCTTACAGTCACTCTCCTCAGCCTGCTCGGTGTCACACAAGCGATGGCCGACTGCCAGATCGCAGATGCCAAACTCGAAGAAGCCATCCTGCAAAGGCCAGAACTTCGCGGGAAGGTTAATCGCCAGACCGTGCGCGACCTGCGCAATTTGCGCGATGCCGCGATCACCCTCTGGTCCTACGGACGTCATGACGATTGCGAGCGCCTCCTGGGCAACATCCGCGAACTCCTCTCCGGCCCTCCAATTAATTCCTTGGGCGGCAACGATGAGGAGGATGCGGAGGCGCAGATGGGCGCGCGCGAGCCCAAGATCCAGCGTGGCGCAGTGCAAGGGCGCCGTGACAGGAAGGATGCCAAGCCGCTTATCCACATTGACGAGCTTGCCCCTGCCTTGAGGGCGGATCAGATCATTGGTGCAGAGGTGCGAAGCGCCGACGACAAGATCGTGGGTGAGGTCCGGAACGTTGTCTTCGGCACGAAGGATCGCCGTGACTACGCGATTGTGGCCTCAGGCGGGTTCTTCACCCCCGGCAAGGACAGCATTGTCGTGCCGATCCGATCCCTTAAGGTCTCACAGGAGCGGGACAGCTTCTTCCTTCCCATGCTTGAGGCGGAGGTCAAGACGGTGCCACACATGCCCGATCAGGATTACAGGTGGCTGTCGGACGAAGCATGGCGCACCCGGAACGACGCGATCTTTTCAGATCGCCCGTAACGGAGAGTACAGGCCGGCACTGCTCCTTCAGAAGTAGGAATGCTCGCCCATGGCACTCCTAGCCCTGGAGGAGCAGCGCCCGGACCAGCTCAAGCAGTCTTTCAGGGCGAACGGGCTTTTCGGCGAAATAGGTACCCTCCGGCAAGTCCCCGGGTGCGGGAGCCACGCGTCCCGAGGCGATTAGAACGCCAATATCCTGTCGATCCTCCCGCACTCTGCGGGCCAGTTCGAAGCCATTGATGCTCCCGCGTGGCATTTCCACGTCCGTGACGACCACCTGGACGTCAGGAGCGGCCGCAAGAATATTGAGCGCCTCGTCCGCGTGAGCCGCCTCCATGACCTTGAAACCAGCATCATCCAGCACATCGACCAGCATCATGCGGACGAGAGCTTCATCCTCGACAACCAGAATGAGCGCGCGAATGTCAGGTTTTTTCTCAGGAATGTCTAATGGAATGGAGATCGATCCTCTACGTTTCTAAGGCCACGATAATAGTCGGCCGGATTGGGTTCTGGCGCCTATTGGGAGGCCTCAGGGAACGTGAGTGTCACCACTAGCCCAGCGTCATTCCGAATATCGATGTCCCCCCGGATCTGCTGAACGAGAGACCGAACGAGGCCATAGCCGAGCGATCCTTCCCGAAGCTGCGAGATCCCAACTCCATCATCCTGGACGACCAGTTCAACCGATCCCGGTAGGCTGCGGCGCGACTGGACGAGGATCGCCCCTGACCGTGGTGCTGGGAACGCATACTTCACGGCGTTGGTAATGAGTTCGGTGAGCACGATGCCAAGCGGAACCGCCGTGTCGGCGTCGACCAGGATCCCATCCTCCATCGTCGCCTCGAGGTGGATGCGATCGTCGTTCTCCGTGATCGGCCTCAAGGCCTCGCACAGGTCCGCCACGTACACGGAAACATCAACACGCTGAGCCTTTTCCGACTTGCTGAGGAGGTCGTGCACCCGCGCCATTGCGTTGAGCCGGTCATGGGCTTCATCGAAGAGGGCCCTCACAGCCGGATCCGGCTGCCGTCGGCCCTGGATGGCGAGGAGAGAGGCGGCTATGGCAAGGCTGTTCTTGGCCCGGTGGTTGACCTCGACCAGCAGCATCCCCCGCTCGGCGACCAGAGCCGATAGCTTGACGTTGACGGCTTCCAACTCCTGGGTTCTAGCCGCCACTCGGGCTTCCAGTTCAGAAGCAAGCGTCCGAAGGTTCTCTTCTGCGTCATAGCGTCGGGTAATGTCGAGGTAGGAGAGAAAGTGATTGGTGACGGTACCTTGGCCGTCATCCACAGGACTGGCGAACAGCATGGCCCGAAACGGGCTGCCATCCTTTCGGTACTGAAGGATCTCCAGCGTCTCGTCCCGTCCCTGCTGGATCGCGGCCTCATAGCGCCGGATGGCCTCCGGGTCGGTGCCCTCGCCATTCATGAAGTGCGGGTCCTGTCCGAGCAACTCATCCGTGGTGTAGCCGGACAGGTCGACGAAGGATTGGTTGACGAAAACGATTGGATTGCCAGGCAGGGTGGCGTCAGTCACGAGCATCGGCATCCGGGTCCGCCGGACAGCCTCGACGAACATCCCGCCTTGCTGCCGAACCGCCTCGATGTGCCGTTCGGAGACGGTCCGTTCAGTGGTGTCCGCCTTGTTCTCCTCAAACTCGTTCATCGCCACTCCGGTTTGGTATGGGTGAAGTGACAGCTCTCGGCCGTGCTCAGCCGGTCGCTCAATCCTTTGTCCCGCAAGCCGCTCATGCTCTGATCTCATGCTCTCGAACAGCACGCTCCGTCGCACCTGATCGGATCCGGTACGAGACCTCGCCGGTCTCGTCGGCCGGCATGAGACGGGTTACCTCGTAGATGCCGCTGCCACTGGCACGGCTGTCGGAAATCGGCGCACGCACGAGGCGCACCATCTGACGGATCTTGTATTTGTGAAGCATTTTGGTTTCCGTGTGAGACTGCGCAGTGGCGGCGCGATGTGGGTAAACAAAAAGCCGCTCCCCAGGGGGAGCGGCCTTGATGGCTCAGTGCAGGTAAGCCTGCACCGAAGTGACGACTTTATGCCATCTCGATATTATTGACGGCGATCTTGCCGGAGCGGCGGTCTTCAGCCGTGTCGAAGGCAACCTTCTGGCCTTCGACGAGGCCGCGCATGCCGGCGCGCTCGAGAGCGGTGGCATGGACAAACACGTCCTTGCTGCCATCGTTCGGCTGGATGAAGCCGAAGCCCTTCATGTCATTGTAGAACTTTACTGTGCCCGTGTTCATGGGAGTATCCTTAGGCTATGCGTGAGTGCACGTGAGTTTGAGGTCGCACAGAAGTGCAGCCCTGTGCTCGGGTTCGTCGATGTTTGGGGAGAGTGCCTGAAGATCCGCCTGGCAAAGCCACAAGCGAAACGGCCCGATTGTTCGGCCAAAGTCGATAAGTTCAATATGGGGCTCTCATACCGGATTACAAGGTTGGCAGCTGCGCCCATGCAGAGACGATACAGCCAGGGAGACGCGGCCGACCGATGCTGTGACGTGGCTCACGCAGGTGACTTCGATTGCAAAGGAAAGGAGCCGCCTCTTCGCCAGTTAGCTTGGCTTTCAGGGAAAGCCTTCCGCGGGAGCATGGCCGGGCTTTGAAGCAGCTTTATAGGGATCGGGTCCCAAGCAGGAGGCGGCGGAAGTCGCTAGGGGGATGCTGCCGCCCGTCCGCATCGGTGATGAGGACGTCGAGCACTCCGTCAGCAATAAAGGCACGGGCCTTCTCGACCGCTGCGGCCGCTGTCTCGCAGGTGACCGCCAGCAGCCCATTCAGTGCTTGTCCCGTCACAACGAAGAACATGCAACCTCCCCTTGGTTGAGCATGTTGGCACAAGATGTGATTCGTGATCCGATCACCAACCTTTTCTGATGGGTCGGCCGATATCAAATTTGAGCCCGCCAGTTCTTGTTGTAATCCAACAATGTCTTGTGCTTACACGGCGTAGGCTGTTGGCGGCTTGAAGGTCCGCAACGGGTCATGCTCTGCCGATCCCCGACCGCTCGCGAACGTCTGCTTCGGCTGAGTTAGCTGCCCTCCGCCTAACTTCTCAGATGTGCCAAAATCGGTCCTTACGACCAGCGTTTCCAACACTTATGCTCTCTGGTCCGTCGACGCTCTGGTTCGGATCAGCGCATCATCCCCCCGGCCTTAAGCTTGACGCGACGAGCCCCACTGAGAGTGCATGAACGGTTTCAGATGATGTCTCCTGCTCCGAACGTCTGGAGGTTCGCAGGTTCAACGCTCTTCACCTCTTAGAACAACCCGGCGGTTCCTAAGGCTGGTTGACCTCTTCGATCACCAACTCGAAGGTCACGCAAACGGGGTTGTCTCCGCGGACGAGACTCCCTGAGAAAATTTGGCCTTCCATGTCGACCACATCGATCTGGAGCGAGGCTCTTGGCCGGCCTTGGGCACTCTCCACCCTGCCTTCGTGGATCAACACCTCCGTGGCGTATGCCTCCACGCGCCCACCATCGGTGAATCGCACCCCGTTCAGGCTGCCGATGCCGTAAACATTTGCCCTTCCGATTCCCTGCCTTGAACAGATGTCCTCAATGGCGAGGCTGATATCCTCATTGGGCCGGACCTTCGCCAGCAGCACGCGCGAACCTACCGGCTCCTGCCTGTCTTCGGCGACCGGTGCGGGTTCGAACAGGGTAAAGTTCGTCTCGAGGTCAGGCAGAGCCTTGAAGGTAGCGCGCCCCAGGCCGATCCCGCTGACCTCCATGGGCTCTGCCACCACGGTTTCGGGGGCCAGCATGTGGCCCATCTGCATGCCCTCCGTTGTCTCCCAGATCCCGTGACAGTGAACGAAAGGCTTGCCATCGCGCTGCCCGACAATGGCGCAGGCGCGCGTGATCTCGACCAAGCCTTCAGGTGCAAAGGTGTCGCTGAACCAGGCTACGTGATGGGCGTCCGGCGATGCAGCCGGCATGACGAACCTGAACGGCTCGCACCGTCCGCCCATGAGCGTCACGAATCCTCCGACGCAGCCCGAAGCCGCGAATCCCCTGGCGATAGCCGCGTCGACCGAATGCCCCGGTTCGAGTACGAAGCGCAGCCGAATGGGCACGCCTGCGACTTCGACCGTGCGCTCCAGGGATACGGGACCCGGGTGATGGATATGCCTCATTTCATTTACCTGCCTTTGTCAGGGTCTTGGGCGCCCTCGGCACAGGACCGAGATCTCTCAGTCCGCCCGCATGATCTGCTGGGGGTCAGCCCTTGGATCGCGAGGTCCCCATCGACCGGCTTCGACCTGAGCGATGAACTCGGCCACCACACGGTTGAACAAGGCGGGCTCCTCCAAGTTCAGGGTATGGCCCGACTTCGGGAACATGGCGAGGCCGGAGCACGGTACGGTGCGCTTCAGGAAGATGCCCGGCTGAATGGAGTGATCATCCTCGTCACCCACGACCACCAGCAGGGGAACCTGCATGGCGCTCAGTTCGTCCTTCACATCGTAGAGCGAAGGGCGGCGCATTTGGACGCCCCGCATAGTGTTGGCGGCCCCGCGGGCGGAGTGTTTCGCGAGCCTTTCGGCAAACAGCGTCCAGCCGCGTGGATCCTTGTCCTGGAACTGAACGCGCGACGCGCTCTCGGCGTAAACGGGGGTAAACCCCTCGGCGCCCCGCTCCTCGAAACCTCTCGCAACCTGCTCGGAGTTCTGGCGGAAGGCCTCCTGGTGCTCCTTCTCGGAGCCGTAGCCCGCACCGGCAACGACGGCCGACAGCACACGGTCCGGATGGCGCAAGGCAGCATGCGCGCAGGCGAATGCGCCCATGGAAAGACCCACGACGTGGGCCTTCCCGATCCCTGCCGCATTCATCACGGCAACGATATCATCGGCCGCTCGCGCCTGTGGATACTGCTCCACACGCTCCGGAATATCCGAAGGTAAATAGCCCCGGGCCGCAAAGGTAATGCACTGGGGCCGGCCGGAGAAGTAACTGACCTGAGGCTCCCAGCTCCAGTAATTCCCGCCGAACTCGTGCACGAACACGAGGGGCCTGCCCTGGCCGGCGGATTCGTAAAAGAGCCGCACGCCGTCGCCCGTGCTTGCAAATGCCATTACGATCCTCCTTCAACGGAACTCGGAGACGGCGCAACTCTGCCCACCGTCCACTGGTAGGCAAACGCCGGTGATGAACTGGGCCTCATCAGAGGCCAGGAACACGGCGGCGTTGGCGATATCCCAGGCTGTTCCCATCCTGCCGACCGGAACGGCCGCGTTGCGTGCCGCCACCATCTCCTCCACGGAGGCGTATTGCCCAGAGATCTGCCGGTAGATCAGCGGGGTGTCGATGAGGCCGGGCATAATGCAGTTGGCACGAATGCCCTGGCGGGCATACTGCATCGCGAGCGCCACGGTAGCCTGGTTCACCGCCGCCTTGGTGGCGTAGTAGGCAAAATAGGGATATCCGGTCCACCGGATCGCCGCGAGCGAGGAGATGTTGACGATGGCGCCTCCGCCCTGACGCAGCATGTGGGGGATGACGGCCTTCGCCGTGCGGTAGACGGGTCCGATGTTCAATTTGAGTGCGGCCTCGAACTGCTCTTCGCTGAGCTCGACCGGCCCGCCCATGTGGGTGACGCCGACGTTGTTGTGCAGGATGCTAATGCTCCCGAAACGCTCGATGACCTGCGTTACTGCGCTCTCGACTGACCCCGTGTCAGTGACGTCCGCCGCGACGGCAATGGCCTCGCCGCCTTCACCCGCAATGATGGATGCGGTTTCCTCCGCAGCTTCCTGCACCAGGTCGATGCAGGCTACGCGGGCCCCTTCCCGCGCATAGGCGGCGGCCGCAGCCTTGCCGTTTCCCCATCCCGGCCCCGAGGACCCTGCCCCGAACACGACGGCAGTCCTGCCTATAAGACGATCAACCATTCATCTCCGCTCCACCTCGCAGCGCTAAGGCGCCAGACGCCGCTGCCGTGGCGCCATGCCGTTCACTTTGCAGGAAGCCACTCCTCGAGGGTGACCTCAAACGTCATGCAGATTGGGTTCAAGCCGGCGACGAAAGGTCCGCCATAGACATTCCCCTCCGGGTCTGCCACGACGCCCGTGAGTGCTGCCCTGAGCGAGCCGTCATCGCCCTGACGCACCTCGCCCGCCAGGCTGACGATTTCCACGGCCGGACCTTGGATCTGGAGGTACTTACCGTCGATCGTGCCCATGCATGCATCCACGAGGCTGCCCAGCGCACCGCGCACGAATGCGTTTCTGAAGCCTTCGGCGAGACACAGCTTCTCCACCCCTTGGACGAGATCCTCGTTGGGAGCGATCCTCGCGTAGGCCACACGGCCCATTGAGCCGTTCTCGACGGCGATCATCTCACCCATTGGTCGTTTCCTTGTATGGTTGAAGAAGCGCAATGTTCGTTTCGGGATCGTAGGCCTGCCGGAGTTCAAACTCGTCGAGCGAGGTGACGAGAACTGGGACCGGATCGCGGCTGACGATGCAGGTATCCGTCAGGATGTGGCCACCCTTGACCTCCCCGCTTTCGGTGCGGATCGCGGCATGGCAATGCACGAGCGGCGAGCCGTTCATGCTTGTTCCCAGCGTCGCATTGCCGAAAATCATGTACGTGCGGCCGGCGGGAACCGGCTTGGAATAGGCGATTACAGCCTGCCCCTGCTGATCAGGAGGCGCGACGCAATATTGAACGCCCTCGAAATAGCCGCCGAGGATTGTCGTCGAGGCAGACGTGATCCCCATTTCCGCCAGTGGCTTCACGAGGCCGTCGAAAAGGCTCACGCCGGGCAACAGCGCCAGTCTGACATGCCGCCCCTTGGACGAACGAAGGCTTTGAATGCGAACCGGGTTGAAGCGGCCGGGGTGGATCAAGGTACGCGGCCGGGGCAACTGCGTCGTGACTACCCGTTTCATCAGACACCTCCGGAGGCAGGTGCCAGCTCACGCACGTATCGACGCCAGCGCCTGACATAAAGCGCCGCTCCCTCGGTCAGGTTCTGCACGCCGGCATCATCGATCTCCCGAATGACACGGCCCGGGGCCCCCATGACGAGTGAATTATCGGGAATGACCTTGTTCTCGGTGATTAGCGTGTTCGCGCCGATCAGGCAGTTCCGACCGATCTGCGCTCCGTTGAGGATGGTCGAGTTCATGCCGATCAAGGTGTTCGAACCGATGGTGCAGCCATGCAGCATCACCTTATGACCGATCGTGCAGTCCTCGCCGATCGTCAGCGGATATCCGGGATCGACATGAAGCACGCAGCCGTCCTGGACATTGCTGCGTTCGCCGATCTCGATGAGGTCGTCGTCGGCACGCAACACCGTGCCAAACCAGATGCTGGCCTCGCGTTTAAGACGAACGTTGCCGATCAGAACGGCTCCTGGAGCGATCCAGTACTCGCCCTCTTGGGGAAGGACAGGTGCTGTTTCAGCAAGGGAGAACAAATGGGTCATGTTTGAGCCTTCTATGCCTGGACAGGCGGATCGAAAGCGGCGGACGGCTCGCCGATGATGCCCGCGGTAGTGAAACCGCCATCAACGCAGATCGTCTGGCCGGTGACGTAGCTGGACTTGCGATCGTCGAGGAGGAAAATGGCCGCTCCGGCGATCTCGGCAGGCGATCCATAGCGCCGCTGTGGCACCGTGGTCATCCAGGCGGCGCGCACCTCCGGTGTATGGATCTCCTGCACGAGCGGCGTCTCGATCGGACCGGGAGCGATCGCGTTCACCCGAATGCCGACGGACGCGAGCTCGACCGCCATGACCTTGGTCATCGTGAGCACGCCGCCCTTGGACGCGCCATAGGCGACGCGTCCCTTGTTGCCCTTGATCCCAGAAACGGAGGCGATGTTGATGATCGAGCCTGCGCCGCGGGTGCGCATGTGCCTGGCCGCCTCCCGCGAGACCACGAAGCTGCCGATCAGGTTGACTTCCAGCATCTTCCGGAAGAGATCGACGCTGGTGTCGAGTGCCGGAACGTCGCGCCCGATGCCGGCCGAGTTGACGACACCCGTCAGGGGGCCGAACTCCGCCTCGCAGGCCGCGATGGCGCGGACGACAGCGTCCTCGTCCGCAACGTTCATCTGCTCGTACCGCACGCGGTCGCCCGGTGCGCCGAGGGAATCCCGGCATCGGTCGAGGTTACCCGGATCGAGATCGGCAACGATCACGCGCCAGCCCTCCCCAAGAGCCGCCTCGACCACCGCAAGGCCGATGCCCGACGCTCCTCCGGTCACGAGGACCGAGTGTTGCTGAACCATGTTTGTCTCCCCATTAGGCGAATGATGCGCCGTTTCCACTCAGGCCGAGGCCTGAGCGGGTTGGTCGAGTGGCAGGCAGCCGCGCGCCTCGAGTTCCGCTCGGACGTCCTTCTTGGTGATCTTGCCGTAACCGGACTTGGGCAGGGCATCCCAGAAAAACACGCGCTTCGGAAGCTTGTAGCGGGCGACCTTGCCCTCCAGCCAGGCAAGAAGTTCCGGCTCGTTGAGCGTAGCGTTTGGCCGCAGCACGCAGACCGCCACGCCAACCTCACCCCAGGTCCTGTCCGGCACGCCGAGGATGGCGACCTCCGCGATCGCCGGGTGGGTCAGGATCTTCTCCTCGGTCTCACGCGGGTAGACATTCGAGCCGCCGGATATGTACATGTCGGAGGCTCGACCTGTGATATAGAGGAACCCTTCCTCGTCGAGGTGGCCGAGATCGCCGGTCCGGAACCAGCCGTCGCGGAAGGCCTTCGCGTTGGCTTCGGGGTTGTCGTAGTAGCCCGCGAATACGGCCGGACCGCAGACGCAGATCTCCCCCGTCTCACCTGCCTTGAGCTCGCGGCCCTGGTCATCCTGGATCGAGACCTGCATCCCAATGCGCTCGTAGCCGCAGGTACCCACTTTCACGCCGGGTGCATCTTCGGTCTCGTGGAGCGCAGGCGGAAGCACAGTGATGTTGCCCGTGACCTCGCCGAGCCCAAAATACTGAACCAGCACCTTTCCGAGCTTCCTGAGGGCGTGCTTCTGGTCCTCCCGGTACATGGGTGCACCCGCGTAGATCATGTAGCGCAGGGACGAGTGGTCGTGCGCGTCGACCGATGGGTGTTCGGTCAGCATCTTCACGATGGTGGGAACCGTAAACATATTGGTGATCCGCCAATGCGCGACCAGGTCCCAGGCCTCGTCGGCATCGAACCGGTCGCTCTTGAGCAGGACGGTCTTGACGCCCCGGGCCACCTGCACGAGCTGGTGGATGCCCGCTCCGTGCGAGAGCGGAGCCAGGACCAGGGAGGCGTCCCGATGCGTGGTGCCCGGCATCAGGTCGCAGAGATGGTTCGTGATCACGAAAGCCATCTGGCCATGGGTGAGAACGGCAGCCTTGGGACGTCCCGTCGTGCCCGACGTGTAGAAGAACCAGCACGGATCGTCGTGCTCGACCGACGCAATCGGTACGCTCTGTCCGGAGTGCTGTGTGACGAGGGCGTCGTAATCCTCGCCGAACGCCGAGGCGCCGATGGAGACGACGAAGCGGATCGCCGGAGCGGCCTCGCGCGCGGCGGCGACATACTCCGGGAAGTCGCAATGGCAGATCATCGCGGAGGCGCCGCTCGACTGGGCGAGATAAGCCACCTCGCCCGGGGTTTGGCGATAGTTTGTCGGCACCCAGACGGCACCCAGCCGGAAGCAGGCGAACATCGACTCGAACATCTGGTTGCCGTTCTTGGACTGCACCAGGATGCGGTCGCCCTTCTTCACGCCCCGTGCGGCAAGGGCCGCCGCCATGGCGTCCACTCGCTGATCGAGCTCGGCCCATGTCCAGGTATCCTCGCCCCGGACGAAGCCGATCTCGCCGCCATATCGCCGCGCCACCTGACGCAGGAAGTGGGAGAGGTTCATGACCCGCTTGGAGACTGGCGCAACGCCGCCCGCGGGAGCTTGATCGAGGCTCGTCATTTGCGTCGCTCCAGGATGGACACGTAGTTGGCGACAGCCGCACCGCCCATGTTGAAAACGCCCGCGAGCTTGGCGTCCGGGATCTGCATGTCGCCAGCCTGGTTCATGAGCTGGAGGCAGGCCATGACGTGCATCGATACGCCAGTCGCGCCGACTGGGTGCCCCTTTGACTTGAGACCGCCGGAAGGGTTGATCGGCAGGCGGCCGTCCTTCTGTGCAATGCCTTCACGAACGACACGGTAGCCTTCTCCCGGAGCGGCGAGTCCCATTGCCTCGTACTCGATAAGCTCGGCGATGGTGAAGCAGTCATGGGTCTCGACGAAGTCGAGATCGTCCAGGGTGATGCCGGCACCTGCGCGCGCCTTGTCCCAGGCCATCCGGGCACCGGCGAAGGCCGTCGGGTCACGCCGCGAGAGCGGCAGGATGTCATTGACGTGCTGGCGGGTGCGGAAGGCGATTGCCTGCTGGAGGCGCTCAGCCGTCTCCTCGTCCGCCACGACGAGAGCCGCCGCCCCATCCGAGATCAGCGAGCAGTCGGTCCGCCGCAGGGGCGCTGCCACATAGGGATTTTTGTCGGACACGACGTTGCAGAACTCGAAGCCGAAGTCGCGCCGCATCTGTGCGTAGGGGTTCGCGACGCCGTTCCTGTGGTTCTTGGCGGAGATATGAGCCAGTTCCTCGCTCCGGTCACCGTAGCGCTGGAAGTAGTTCTGCGCGATCCGGCCGAACACACCGGCAAAGCCGCCGTCGATGTCTGCTTCTTCCTTCCGGTACGAGGCGCTCAGCAGGATATCGCTGGTTTCGACTACTGGCTTGGCAGTCATCTTCTCGGCCCCGACGACCAAGGCGACTCGTCCGCGACCGCTCTCGATGAAGTCGAGAGCTGTATAGAGTGCGGCCGATCCCGTCCCACACGCATTCTCTACGCGGGTCGCCGGAACGTAGGCGAGAGCCGGATGATCGAGCGCAACCTGGGCGGCCTCGAAGCCCTGCTTCGAGAAGCCATTGTTCATAACGCCGACATAGATCCCGTCGACGTCCTCAGGTCCGACCCCAGCGTGAGCGAGAGCCTCGCCCGAAACTCGCGCCATTAGGCTTTCGACGTCGGGATCATCCAATTTGCCGAAGGGTGTATGAGCCCAACCAACAATACAAGCACGTGTCATGTCTGCAATTCCTTCAATTTGTAATTCGATGTCGTGTTGTCGTACGCTTACTGGTCGAGCGACCCTCAAGGCTTGCCGGCGAAGGTCGTTAGAGGAGCCCAATGGAGATCCAGGGCACCGTGGCGATTATGACGAGACCAACGAGCAACGCCACGAGGTACGGCCAGATCGCGCCGATGGCCTCATCCGGCGGGACGTTGCCGATCTTGCAGGCGAGGTAGAAGCCCACGCCGATCGGTGGTGCCATGAGGCCGATGTTCATCGCCGTGACCATGACCATCGCGTAGTGGATGTCGTTGATCCCGAGGTTCTTCGCGATCGGGAACATCAGCGGAGCCATCAGCACGATGGCTGGTAGGCCCTCGAGCACGCTGCCCAGGATCAGGAACACTACAATGGTCACAGCCATGAACGAGAGCCAGCCGCCGGGTAGGCCTGTCATGAACGTCGCGAGGCTCTGGGCGACGCCAGCCTGCGTAATCGCCCACGCCATCGCGAGAGCGGTGCCGAGGATCAGCAGGATCGATCCGGTGAGAGCTGCCGTCTCCACGAGCATACCGTAAAACGTGCGCCAACCGATGCCGCCGTAGAGGACAATGCCGACGAACAGGGCATAGATCACCGCAATGGTCGAGACCTCGGTGGCCGTCGCCACGCCGCCAGCCACCGTGCTGCGAATGAGGAACGGCAGAACGAGGGCAGGCGCCGCAACAAGGAGAGTGCGTCCCACAAGAGAGAGAGGCGCCCGGCTCACCTTGGACATGTCTTCGTGCCGGCTCTTCCAGCGGGCCAGGATCGCCAAGACCGCGAGCAGGACCATGGCGACCACGATGCCGCTGGTGAACAGGCCCGCAATGGAAACGCCTGCAACAGAGCCTAGCACGATCAGGACGATGCTGGGCGGCACGGTGTCGGCCATGGCAGCTCCCGTCGCAAGCAGCGCGATCATCTCCCGCGGGCTATGGCCGCGACGCTTCATCTCCGGGAAGAGCGCCGGAGCGACAGTGGCCATGTCGGAGACCTTGGAGCCGGAAATGCCGGAAACCACGAAGAGCGAGCCGAGCAGCACGTAGGACATGCCGGCGCGGACATGGCCGAGCAGCGAGGCCAGGAAATCGATGATGGCCTTGCCCATGCCCGTGGCATCGAGGATGCAGCCCAGGAAGACGAAGATCGGAACCGACAGCAGGATCAGGCCGGACATGCCCTCATCCATGCGGCCAATCATGACGAAGCTTGGGACTTGTGTCGCGAAGGCAAGGTAGCTCAGCGTGCCGATGCCGAAGCAGAACGCGATGGGAACACCGGCAACGAGACATGCGGCGACGAATACGACGAGGAAGAGAACGATCTTGCCGTTGCCGAGTCTGACGAGGGAGGGCGAGAAGTACCACAGCAGGCCAGCAATCATGGCAATCACGAGGGCCGAGACAATCAGGTCCCGCCACGATGAAGTCCGGAGGGCATACGCGAGCACGATGCCCAGCATGGCAACCATGCCGAAGGGAATGGCGGCCGCGCGGAAAGTGTTCGGAATTTCCAGTGCGGGCGTGGTGATGTACCACTCCTCCATCGCATAGTCGAAGGCCGGAGGCCCCAGCGACAGCAGGAAGGTGGCGATCACCAAAAGCCCGAAGGTCTCCACGAACCGCTGTGTCCGCTCCGGCATCATGTTCAGGAACAGCGTTAGCCTGAGGTGCTCATTACGATCGAGTGCAATCGCTGACCCGAGCATTGCGAGCCACAGAAAGCATAGTGATGCGACTTCATCGATCCACACCACCGGAATCGAGAATAAATAGCGGGAGATGACGCCAGCCAGCAACAGGACAATGATAGCGACCAGCAGGGCCGACGAAACGATCTCAAAAGGCCTGAGAAGGCGGGAGCCTGGCCGGATATCGTCCTCGACGACGGGCACGGATTCCGGCGCGGCGAGCACGTGTGCGGAGGAAGTCATGTCCAACGCTCCTATGGATTTGTGGGGATCACGTCCGATGGACGGAGAGGCGTCCGATCCGCGGACGCCTCTCCCTCGGCAGCAGAAGCGTGATTGCTGGTATCGATCGCCTAAACCAGGGTGCCGACGGACTTCTCGAGGATGGCCCAGGCTTCGTCGCCGTACTTGCCCTTCCATTCGCTATAGAACCCGGCCTTGCGCAGCTTATCGCGGAACGGCGCTGGATCAGGCTGGTTGACAACCATGCCCTTTGCAGCGAGCTCCTGCTGAACGGTGGAGTTGAGCTTGGCCACGTCCTCGCGCTGTTTTTCCCCTGCTGCGTTGATGTGCTTGGCCACAACTGTGCGAACATCCTGGGGCAGTCGCTCCCAGGCGCGGCGGTTGCCCAGGAACCAGAACCCGTCCCACATATGGTTGGTCATGGAGAGGTATTTCTGCACCTCATACAGCTTCGCGGTCGAGATGATGGCCAGCGGGTTCTCCTGACCGTCGACCACCTTGGTCTGAAGTGCCGTATAGGTTTCGTTGAAGTTGATCGACGTGGGCGCAGACTCAAATGCCTTGTACATGGACGTCCAGAGCGGCGAAGGAGGCACGCGAAGCTTCATGCCGCGCAGGTCGTCCGGCGTGCTGATCGGTTTCGTCGAGGCCGTGGTTTGCCGGAAGCCGTTATCCCAGATCTTGTCCATAACAACGAGGTTTGCCTTGGCGATCTGCTGACGAACGTAAGCGCCGAGATCGCCATCCATGGCCTTCCAGACGGTTGCATAATCTGGGAAAGCAAAGCCCATCCCGTTGATCGAGGCGGCCGGCACGAGCGTCGACAGGATTAGGCCCGACAGGGTAAAGAACTCAACACCGCCCGAGCGCACTTGGCTGAGCGTGTCGGTATCGGAGCCGAGCTGACTGCTGGGGAAGATTTGCATCTCGAAGCGGCCATTGGTCTCGGCCTTGATGGCCGCGGCCATTTCCTGAGCCCGCACGTTCATTGGATGCGTAGTCGGCAGATTGTTCGCGTACTTGTAGGTGAACTCGACCTGCTGGGCGCGTGCGATGAACGGCGCTCCTACGACCCCGCCTGCGAATGCGGTTGAGCCGGCAATGAGCAGACGGCGACGAGAGATAATCATATAAACCTCCTGGCAGGCCTCACTGGACCTTTGCGTTTCCTTGGATCTTTTAGGGTCCATCGAATGGACCTTCTTATTGTCTTGGGCTAAGAAGAACGCTACAACACACTTTGTCAAACGATAATTATCTCTCCTTCGAATAACCCGTCGGGCAGGCTCTAGAGGTCCACATAATGGAACACCCAAAGAGGACGTCAGCCAGAACGGCCGTGCAGACGATTGGCGATGCCGCTGCCGGCGGCGCTCAAAGCATCGACCGTGCCGCCACCCTGCTCCTCCTCGTTGGTCGGGCAGGGCCCTCGGGCGCTCGCCTCTCGGAGCTTGTCGAGCAGTGCGATCTTTCCAAGCCGACCGTCCGCCGGATGCTTCTCGCATTGGTAAGGGCAGGCCTTCTCGACCAAGATCCGGAAACACGACGCTACTACATTGGACCTGAAATCTACGTTCTGGGCACCCTCGCAAGCACTCGTTTCGGC
>NZ_JAEQMY010000049.1 GCF_016743775.1 Microvirga aerilata
TGACCTTGGCGGCGTTCTTCATGATGAAGGCCGCGTCATCCGCTGAGCCCTGCTTCACGGGCCGGGTCTCGACCGCGCCGCCGGCTGCAGCCGCCGTCTCGCCGCCGAAGCCGCCGAGAATCACCGAGACGAAGGAGCGGTTCATGCCCTTGCACATGATGTAGGACAGGATCGCACCCGAGGAGCCCACCAGCGCGCCGGTGATGATGAGCGCGAGGTTGCCCAGCGTGAAGCCGATGCCTGCCGCCGCCCAGCCCGAATAGGAGTTGAGCATCGACACCACGACGGGCATGTCGGCGCCGCCGATGGGGATGATGAGCGTCACGCCCAGCACGAACGACACCAGCACGATCAGCCAGAAGGCGGCGTGGCTTTCGGTGCGGATGAAGGCGACGAGCAGCACCAGCAGCAGCAGGGCGAGGCCGATGTTGATCAGGTGCCGGCTCGGCAGCAGGATCGGCTTGCCGGACATGCGCCCGTCAAGCTTCAGGAACGCGATCACGGAGCCCGTGAAGGTGATGGCGCCGATGGCGACGCCCAAGGCCATCTCGAACAGGGAGCCGCCGTGGATTGCGCCCTCGGCACCGATGCCGAAGGCCTGCGGCGCATAAAGCGCGCCGGCTGCCACCAGCACCGCCGCGAGACCTACCAGGGAGTGGAAGGCGGCGACCAGCTGGGGCATGGCCGTCATGGGCACGCGCCGGGCGATCACCGCGCCGATGCCGCCGCCGATGGCGAGGCCTAGGATCACCAGCGCCCAGCCGCCGAAGCCGTTGGGCGGGGATACGAACAGGGTGGTGAGGATCGCGATCCCCATGCCCACCATGCCGTAGAGGTTGCCCTGCCGGGAGGTGGTGGGGTGCGACAGGCCCCGCAGGGCCAGGATGAACAGGACGCCGGAGACGAGGTAGAGGATCGAGGCTAGATTGGCCGACATCGCCTCATCCCTTCTTGCGGTACATGGCGAGCATGCGCTGGGTCACCAGGAAGCCGCCGAAGATGTTGATGGCCGCGAGGACAAGGCCGATGAAGCCGAGCGCCCGGGCCCAGATCGGCCCATCGCCGAGGGCGGGGCCGGCATCGACGCCCACCGCCAGCACCGCGCCGACCACGATCACCGACGAGATGGCGTTGGTGACCGACATGAGCGGCGTGTGCAGGGCCGGCGTCACCTGCCAGACCACGTAATAGCCCACGAAGATCGCCAGCACGAAGATGGCCAGCCGGAAGACGGTGGGGTCCACCGCCCCGTGGGTCACGGCGGCGGCGGCGGCGCCTGCGGCATCGGCCACCTGGTCGGCGATGGTCTGGGCTGCTTCTGCCGAGCGGCGGGCGGCTTCCGCCGCCGCGCGGGCCTGCTCGACAGCCTGTTCGGGCGTGAGGGTTGCCATGCTGTCCTCCCCTTGGACGGTTTATGCGGCTGGCTGGAAAGCGGTGTGGACGATGGCGCCGTCGCGGGTCAGGCAGGTGGCCTTCACCAGCTCGTCGTCCCATTTCACGACCAGAGACTTGGTTTCCTTGTTCACCAGCGTCTCGACAAAGGCGTAGAGGTTCTTCGCGTAGAGGCTGGAGGCCGTAGCGGCGAGGCGGCCGGGCACGTTGAGATGGCCCACGATCTTCACGCCGTTGTGCTCCACCACCTGGCCCGGCACCGCCACCTCGCAGTTGCCGCCCCGCTCCACCGCCAGATCGACGATCACGGAGCCCGGCTTCATGGATTCGACCATGGCGCGGGAGATGAGCCTGGGCGCCGGACGGCCGGGGATCAGGGCCGTGGTGATCACGATGTCCTGCTTGGCGATGTGGGCGGCCACGAGCTCGGCCTGCTTGGCGCGGTATTCGGCCGACATCTCCTTGGCGTAGCCGCCGGCGGTCTCGGCCTGCTTGAACTCCTCGTCCTCTACGGCCACGAACTTGGCGCCCAAGCTCTCCACCTGCTCCTTGGCGGCGGGCCGCACGTCGGTGGCGGTGACCACGGCGCCGAGGCGCCGGGCGGTGGCGACGGCCTGGAGGCCGGCGACGCCCGCGCCCATCACGAAGATGCGGGCGGCCGGCACGGTGCCGGCGGCGGTCATCATCATCGGAAGCGCCCGGCCATATTCGGCGGAGGCGTCGATGACGGCGCGGTAGCCGGCAAGATTGGCCTGGGAGGAGAGCACGTCCATGACCTGCGCGCGGGTGATGCGCGGCATCAGCTCCATGGAGAAGGCGGAGACCCCCGCATCGGCAAGGCTCTTGAGCGCCGCGTCCTGGCCGTAGGGATCCATGATGGCGATGACCAGGGCGCCGGGCTTGGCGCCGGCAAGCTCGCCCTCGGCGGGGCGGCGCACTTTCAGGATGACGTCCGCATCCTTCAGGGCATCCGCGGCGGAGGCTGCGATCGAAGCGCCTTCGGCCTCGAAGGCGGCGTCGGGAAGCCCGGCCTGAACGCCGGCCCCGGCCTGGACGATCACGTCCGCGCCGAGGGCCTTGTATTTCTTGACCGTATCAGGGGTGGCCGCCACCCGCGTCTCAACACCATCGGTTTCAGCGAGAACGGCGATCCGCATGCTTATTGCCCCCTGCGATCGGTCATTGGCTTGAACTCAAGCCTTTTTCAGTCAATGGCCACCTGCTGCTCAGTAGAGGATGAGCGCCAGGAGGAGAAGAACGCCGACGGCCGCCGGAGCGCGAACCCCGACGGACGGCGCCATGGCTCCCACGGCGCCTGCGGCCAGGGAGAGGATGACGCCGAAAATCGCCGTCAGCCAGGCATGCTTGATGCCGCCCACAGCCAATGCCAGCACGTGGCAGATGACGACGGCAGTCGCGATTTCGGCAAACTGGACAAACCCGTGATAGGTGGCCTCATGAGCGCGGCTGTCCATATCCGGACTGTAGCCCCCATGCGGCGCATGTTTTGTATCGGCCATGATTCAAAGCCCTTTTGAGCGTCACTTGTTAACTGCTGCGTTTAGCGCATGCGGTGAGGAGCCGCAATCTTCCGAATGGCTCCCGATGAAAACTTTATGAATGCTTTTGCGGTTTATTTGATCCCCAGGAACTCGCGCCACTGGGGCAGGCAGACGGTCTCGTAATCATATTTCGCAACGGCGATTCGCCGGGCCTCGGCGGCCATGGCGGCGGACCGATCCTGGTCCGCGAGGGTCTCGCGCACCCGCTCGGCCAGCGCCTTCTCGTCGAAGAACGGGAAGAGGCGGCCGTTGACCCCATCCTGGATGATCTCGCGCACCGGCTCCGTGTCCGAGGCCACGATCCGGCATTCGAGCGCCATGGCCTCGATGGAGGACCAGGACAGCACGAACGGATAGGTCATGTAGACATGGGCCGAGGAGACCTGCAGCACCTTCACGAACTGGTCATAGGGCAGGTTTCCGACGAAATGGACCCGGGACCAGTCCACCGGCCGCTCGATCCGGGACTTGAACACGTCGAACCAGGTTTGCCCGCCGGGCGCCGACCCGGAATAGCTCGTGCCCTTGCCGCCGATGATCACCACCTGAAGCTCGGGATCGATATCGAGGAGGTAGGGCAGGCTCTTGAAGACGATATGGGCGCCGCGCATCGGCTCGATATTGCGGGTCACGTAGGTGACGACGGGCTTCTCGCGGGTGAGATGCGGCCCGTCCTGGCCAAGCCTGATCCTGACGCTCGGATCGGGCAGAAGCTTATGGGTGTCGATGCCGTCATGGATGATGGCGAGCCGGTCCCGCAGATAGGCCGGGAAGGTGTCCCGCTGGTACCGGGTCGGCGCCACGGCCACGTCGGCGGCATCCAGAGCGCCCAGCTGCATGGAATTCTTCAGGCGCAGGCGCCAGATCACCTCCTCGTTGGTGACCGGGAACTCGGGGTCGAAATCGAGGTCCTGCCCCTTGGCGTGGTAGTAATATTCGAAATAGGCCACGTGGCGGGCTTTGGGCCAAATGTCCTTCAGGAACAGGTTCTCGCCCCAGCCCGTATTGACCACCACCACATCCGGCTCGAAGCCCTGGCTCGCGAGCTCACGGGCCCGATGGGCGACGCCATAGGCGCGGCGCAGGCGCGGGATCACCGGCGAATAGCGGTTCTGGTATTGCGCATCGTCCGGGCCGGGGACCGCATTATAGGAGAAGTACTTCACGCCCGGGATGGAGCATTGCTTGACCATTCCCAGGGCCACGACCTCGTGCCCCTCGGCCACGAAGGTCCTGGCCAGGCGCAGGAACTGGCCCGGAAAATTCTGGTGAACGAAAGCGATCTTCATCGGCTGCCCCGTGCGGCATCCCGCGATCGCCCATCATCGCGGGACGCCCTGAATTGCTTGTTTGACCGCATCCTCCGGGAGTGGGCCGGCAGCCCCGCCCGAGAATGCTCTTCCGTACCGTAACCGTCTAAGGCCGGCTCACGAAAGATGCAACCCCATTACATAGGACTTGGTAAACCGGAAGCCGTCAGGGCCTCTTTTTGCCTTTGCGCTAGGCTCTCCAGGGAAAAACGCTCGATCTCGGCCTCGAAAAGCTGGTGATAGTTCAGCTCGGCCTTCAGGTGCAGGAAGACCGCGCCCAATCCCACCGCGGCCCGGTCCATGAACACGAACTCGCGCGGGACCGTGACGGGGCCTTTCTCCTTGAGGGCCTTGTGCACCTCGAAAGCCTGCCGGCGGCCGTATTCCCCGGGCTTCACCCCATCCGCCACGGTGCGGATCCGGTCGTCGAGAAGCGGCGCGTAGATGAAGCGGGCCCAGATGTTGAGGATGTCGATCAGCTCGTTCGACAGGCTCTTGAAGCCCCAGGTCTTATAGGCGTGAACGATGCGGGCGCGGTCGTCGGTCAGAAGCCCGCGGTAGAGATCGACCACCCCGCCCACGAAGCGCGGATGGAAGATGCGGATGCAGCCGTAATCGAGCAGGTTGATCCCCCTTGCCTCCCCGCCCTCGGAGAAGACCGTGTAGTTGCCCAGGTGAGGATCGCCATGGATGACCGCCGCATGGCTGAACGGGTGCCACCAGGCCTTAAACATGGCCACCGCCAGCCGGTTGCGGATCTCGACTGACGCATCGGTGAAACCTAGGATCTTCTCGCCTTCGAGCCACTCCAGCGACAGGAGCCGCTTGGTGGACAGCTCGGGATGCACCCGCGGCACCCGAACCTCCTCCACATCGTCGAGGGCGCGGGCGTAGAGCGCCGCGTGCCTGGCCTCGCGCTCGTAATCCAGCTCCTCGCGCACCCGCTCGCCGATCTCCTTTGCGATCTCGCGGGTATCGATGGCAGGGTCCATGCGGCGGTGGAGCGCAAAGACGAATTCGAGCTGGTTCAGGTCCGCCTCCACGGCGGACTGCATGTCGGGATATTGCAGCTTGCAGGCAAGCGCCTCGCCCTCCTTCGTGGAGGCGCGGTGAACCTGGCCAAGGGACGCGGCGGCGGAGGGGTTGAGGTCGAAGGAGCCGAATCGGCCCTGCCATTGCGGCCCGAGCTCCGCCTGCATCCGGCGCTTGACGAAAGCCGCCCCCATGGGCGGCGCCTCGCTCTGCAGCTTCTGCAGTTCGGCGGCGTATTCGGGCGGGATGAGATCGGGAATCGTGGCAAGCAGCTGCGCCACCTTCATGATCGGCCCTTTCAGGCCGCCGAGCGCCTGAGCCAGCACCGCCGCATTGGAGGCATCGCGGTCGTCGCCTCCGAACAGGCGCGAGCCCGCCATGCGCGCGGCGACACCGCCCATATTGGCTCCCACACGGGCATAACGGGCGGCACGCGCGGAGAAGCGGTTCGCTTCGCGGTCGGATTCCGACATCAGGTGGCCTGTTCCATGGCTTCGAGTTCGCCGATGAGCCGCTCGATCATGGACAACCCGATCTGCCAGAAGGACGGATCGCCGGCATCCAGCCCGAAGGGTGCGAGAAGCTCCGAGTAGTGCTTGGTGCCGCCGGCTGAGAGCAGCGCGAAGTAGCGATCCACGAAGCCCTCGTTCGAGCGCTCGTAGACCCCGTAGAGCGAGTTCACGAGGCAATCCCCGAACGCATAGGCATAGACGTAGAACGGCGAGTGGATGAAGTGCGGGATATAGGTCCAGAAGCTCTCGTAGCCGGGACCGAGGCGGATCGCCGGGCCCAAGGACTCGTCCTGCACGGACATCCAGAGCTCGCAGAGCTTGTCGGCCGTCAGCTCGCCATTGCGGCGCTCCAGATGAACCTTGCGCTCGAAGGAATAGAACGCGATCTGGCGCACGACCGTGTTGATCATGTCCTCGACCTTGGAGGCCAGCATCGCCTTGCGCTGCACCGGGTCCTTGGTCTGATCGAGCAGGCGGCGGAAGGTGAGCATCTCGCCGAAGACGGAGGCTGTTTCGGCCAGCGTCAGGGGCGTGGGCGCCATGAGAGCGCCGTTGGGCCCGGCCATCACCTGATGCACCCCGTGGCCCAGCTCATGAGCGAGCGTCATCACGTCCCGCGGCTTGCCCTGGTAGTTCAGCAGCACGTAAGGGTGGGCTGAGGGCACGGTCGGATGCGCGAAGGCGCCGGGCGCCTTGCCGGGACGGGTGGGCGCGTCGATCCAGCTCTCGTCGAAGAACCGCTGCGCGATGCTCGCCATGCGCGGCGAGAAGGCGGAGTAAGCGGACAGAACCGTATCCCGCGCCTCGTTCCACGGGATGGTGCGCTGCTCGACCTTCGGCAGGGGCGCGTTGCGATCCCAATGGTCGAGCTTGTCCTTGCCGAACCACCGGGCCTTGAGGGCGTAATAGCGGTGCGAGAGGCGCGGATAGGCCTCGCGCACGGCGGACACCATGGCCTCCACCACCTCACGCTCGACCCGGTTCGCCAAGTGGCGGGAATCCGCCACATCCTCGAAGCCGCGCCAGCGGTCGGAGATTTCCTTGTCCTTGGCGAGCGTGTTGGTGATCAGCGTGAAGGTGCGAAGATTGGCCTTGAAGGTCTTCGCCAGCGCGTCGGAGGCATCCCGGCGCACGCTCTCGTCCGGATCCTGGAGCTTGTTCAGGGTCGGCTCGATGGGCAGCTCCTCGCCGCGCACGGTGAAGCGCAGGGACGCCATGGTTTCGTCGAACAGGCGGTTCCAGGCCGAGCGGCCGGTCACCGACTTTTCGTGGAAGAGCTGCTCGATCTTGTCGTCGAGCTGGAACGGCTTGTCCTTGCGCAGGTCCTCGACCCAGGGCTTGTACCGGGCGAGCGGCTCCTCGCTCATAGCCCGGTCCAGCACCTCGTCCTCGATGCGATTGAGCTCGAGCCCGAAGAAGAGAAGCTCGGTGGAGGCCGTGGTCAGCCGCTCCTGCGTGTCGCCGTAAAACTTTGCCCGCACCGGGTCCGTGGTATCGCCTGAATAGACGAGGCCCGCATAGGACATGATGCGGCCGAGCAGGTCCTCCAGCGCCTCGTAGCGCCGCACGACCTCGGCCAGCGCCTCGGCCGGCTTGTCGCCCCGCGCCAGCTCATCGAGCCTGCCGCGATAGGCGGCCGCAAAAGCCCGGCACTCCTCCTCCGCCCTGGCGAAGTCGCCTTTGAACGCCTCGCTGTCCATACCGGGATAGAGGTGGGACAGGTCCCATTCGGGCAGCATGCCGAGTTCGGCCTGGGCGGCGCCGGCAGACGAGGGGTGATGCAAGGCGGACGGTTTCTGACGGGTCACGGGCTGGAGCCTGCTGGGAAGTGAGTGCGAGAGTGGTTCTGCACACATATTGGCCGCCGGACCCTCTGGATCAACCCGGTCCCGTCTGCGGAGGAGCCGCCAATAGCCTCCCTGTTAAGAACCGGTTTACCCTTCTGGACGAGCATCGCCCGCACGATTCTCCCATCTTTGGCGGCCTCATGCCCCTTTCCCGGCTTTTCGCAGACGACATCCGGGCCCTTCGAGAGGATGCGACCGGCCTCGTCGCTCATCCGGAACGGGAGCGGGTGGGACGGCTGGCCGAGAGAGCCGCCCGCTCCGCCCTGCCGGTCCTCGTCGAAAGCGAGCCGGGCAGCGGCGCTCAGGCGCTTGCCGGCGCGATCCATGACTGCAGCGAGCGGGCCAGCCGCCCGTTCATCCGCCTTCATGCGGGGGAGCCGCCGGACCGGAAGGATGCCGAGCCGATCCTCTCCGGCATTCGGGCCGCCCATGGCGGCACGCTCCTCATTCAGGAGGTGGAACGCTTGGGCAGCGCGGACCAGGGCCACCTGCTGGACTGCCTCCACCGGCGGGACGCGCGCCGCCACGACGTGCGAATCATAAGCTCATCGGGCTTCGATCTTGCCGGCCTGGTGCGCGAAGGCCGCTTTCGCGAAGACCTTTACTACCGGCTCCAGGCGCTGCCCATCTCTCTTCGCCCCTTGCGGGCCCAGCGCGATGCGGTCGCCGAGTGGGCCCACCGCCTCATGAGCCGCTTCGCAGCCGACGAGGGCAAGCGGATCAGGGGCCTGTCGACGGATGCCGCCTCTCTGCTGGCCCGCTACGACTGGCCGGGCAACCTGCGGCAGCTCGAGAATGCCGTCTACCGCGCCGTTCTCCTGGCCGAAGGGCCTTTTCTGACGGCAACGGAGTTCCCGCAGATCGCCGCCCGCCTCCAGGGGCAGCGCATCGAGATCCCGCCGGTGCCGGCGCCGCGCCCGCTCGCCCCATACCGGGAGACGGAGCCTGCCGAAAGGGCAGCTCCTCACGCTTTGTCGCTCATTAACGATACGGGCGAAATGTTGACGCTCGCGGATCTGGAGGCGCAGGCGATTCGGTTCGCACTCCTGCATTATCAAGGACATATGTCGGCGATCTCGCGCCATCTGGGAATCGGGCGCTCGACCCTTTACAGAAAATTGAAAGAACTTGGCTTAGACGATGAAGCCGCATGACGTTTTGCGCGTTAAGCGTAACAGACGTGTGCCTGCACACTGACAAAATTCATTTGATGGAGGATTCCCCATCCTCCAACTCCATTGCGATGAGGAGCAAGGTCATGCGTGGCTTGCGCAAGACGGCTTTTTGGCTCGGCCTGTTCGGATCCGTCTCCCTCCTGCCCTTGTCCGTCATGGCGGAAGACGCCAGCGTCTCCCAGCCCGACAATCCTCATCCGGTTCTGGCGGACAGCCCCGCAGAGCCCTCCTTCCACGATGTCGCGACCTTAGAGGCTCCTGCCGGCAAGGACTTGGGGCCCCCGGCCATTCCGCTTCCGGAACCCGCACCCGTTTCCCTCGAGGCCGCGGATCTGAAGCCAGCGCCGTCCATCGACATTCCCCTGCCGGATGCAGCACCCGTGACGGCGCTCATGCAGGCGGACCTGTTCCGCATGGCGGTGGAGGGAATCTTCGCGAACGAGGCTGCCCTGCGCCAGCTGCGCGTCGGCGGCAGGGACCGGGAGGCGCTTTCCGCCTTCTACGCGCAGGCCGAGCGTCCGCTGGCCTGGTCGCAGGATGGCGTCTGGTCTCCGGCAGCCCGCGCGGTGATGGAGCAGCTGAAGTCCGCCGACGAGGACGGGTTGAACCCTGCGGATTATCCCCTGCCCGACCGCGGACTGCGCAAGGAGGCGCCCCCCGCTCAATGGGCCGAGGCCGATCTGAAGCTCAGTCTCTCCGTCATCCGCTATGCCCGCGACGCGCGGGGGGCCCGCATCGACCTTCCCCGCCTCTCGCCGCTCGTGACGCCCAAACTCGCGATCCCCGAGATCGGCGAGGTGCTGGCGAAGGTGGCGTCCGCGAAGGACGCCGGCGCTGCGCTCTCAGGCTACAATCCGCCCCATGCCGGCTACCGGGCTCTCAAGGAGCGCCTCGCCAAGCTGCGCGAGAACCATCCGACCCAGCCCAGCGTGCGCCTGCCGAAAGGCCCTATCCTTCGGGTCGGCATGAAGGATCCGCGCGTGCCCCTGATCCGCGCGCGCTTCAACCTGGCGAAGGATGCGGACAACCAGACGGTTTACGACGAGCGCGTCGCCTCCGCGGTGGCCGCGTTCCAGAAGGAGAAGGGCCTGCCGGACACCGGCGTTCTCAACGCCCAGACGGTTGCGGCCCTTTCCGGCCCCTCGGTGATGCAGCGGGAATCCGAGCTGATCGCCAACATGGAGCGCTGGCGCTGGCTGCCCGCCGATCTGGGCTCGAGGCATATCATGGTGAACGTGCCCGAATACCGCCTGCAGCTGATGGAGGGGCGCCATGTGGTTCATGAGACCCGCGTCATCGTCGGCAAGGAGCAGTCGCAGACGCCGATCTTCTCCGAGAACATGAAATACCTGGTGGTCAACCCGTCCTGGACGATCCCGCCCTCGATCATGAAGAAGGAGATCCTTCCCGCCCTCGCGAACGATCCGAGCTACGCGGCGCGCAAGGGCTACAAGGTCATCCGCAGAGGCAACCAGATCTCCGTGCAGCAGCCTCCGGGCGAACGCAATGCGCTGGGCTACGTGAAGTTCATGTTCCCGAACCAGCATGCGGTCTATCTGCACGACACGCCGAACCGCAATCTCTTCTCCGCCAGCAAGCGCGCCCTCAGCCATGGCTGCGTGCGCGTCGACAAACCCTTCGCGCTGGCGGAAGAGATCATGGGCAAGGACGGGAAATGGACCGAGCAGAAGCTGCGCGGCCTCATCGGCAAGGGCGAGCGCTACGTGCATCTCACCGATCCCCTGCCCGTGCATCTGGCCTACTTCACCGTGGCCATCGACGAGAAGGGCGAGATGAAGAAGTTCGAGGACATCTACGGCCTCGACCGCAAGGTTCGCGCCGCCTTGAACCTGGCCGAATAATCCTTCTTTTCGGCTGCTTTTCAGGCCAGTTTTTCTCCCTCACTTAACGGGAAGGTAACCGTCTTCGGCAAAGATCCTTTCACCTTAAAGGATGCGGCATCCCCGGATGCAGCCCGGTAAAGACGAGTATCACAGTGAGAGTATTGCGTTTGGACCGCACGGCGTATCATGCGGGAAAGCGGCGTCCGCTTTTCCGTGCCGGCATGGGTCTTGCGGCCTTTTTGGCCATTATGGTGGGTGGGGTGCGCGGCACGCAGGATGCGGTCGCCAACGGCGACACCCGCACGCTGACCTTCTACCACAACAACACCAAGGAAAGCCTCACCGTCACGTTCCGTCGCAACGGACAATACGACTCAGGCGCCCTGCAGCAGCTCAACTGGTTCCTGCGCGACTGGCGGCGCGCCGAGGCCACCCGCATGGACCCGCGCCTGTTCGACACGGTGTGGGAGGTCTACCGCGAGGTGGGATCGGACGCGCCGGTGCATGTGAACTCGGCCTACCGCTCCCCGAAAACCAACTCGATGCTCCGCCGGCGCTCCAGCGCGGTGGCCAAGAACAGCCAGCACATGCAGGGCAAGGCGTTGGACTTCTATCTGCCCGATGTGTCGGCCGCGCGCCTGCGCGCCATCGGCATGAGGCTGCAGAACGGCGGCGTCGGCTATTATCCCAACGCCTACACGCCCTTCGTCCATCTGGACGTGGGCAGCGTGCGGGCCTGGCCGCGCATGACCCGTTCCCAGCTCGCCAGCATCTTCCCCGACGGCAGAACGGTGCATATCCCGTCCGACGGCCGCCCCCTGCCGGGCTACGACGAAGCGCGCGCCGAGGTGCTGGCCAAGGGCGGCACGGTGGCCGGCTACACGGCTTACGCGGATGCGGAAGAGGCCGTGTCCGAGCAGCCCCGCCGCAAGGGCTTCTGGGCCACCCTGTTCGGTCTTGGCGACGACGAGGAGGAGGATGCGGAGGAAATCCGCACCGCGTCCCGGCCGGGACGCCCGCTCGTCGCCTCCTCCAGCGAGCAGCCGCAGAACTACTATGCGAGCGACTCCAACTCTTCGGTCTATGCGGCGATGCAGTCGGCGCAGGCTCCGGTTCGGGTAGCCCGTCAGGCTCCGGTGGCCGTGCAGCCCCGGCCCGAGCCGCCCGCGCCAGCCGTCATGGCCGCCATGGCACCGGCCTTGCGTGAGGACCTGACGCCTCCGGCCGCCGCTCCGCTGCCTCCGACCCGGATCAACGGGGCGCCCAGCACGGTCCAGACCGCGTCAGGGCCGGCCCTGGCATGGCAGCAGGGCGCAGAGGGCCAAGGCACCAGGGACTCGGATCTGTCCATCGCCAAGGGCATGGCCTTCGCGCCCATGCCGCCCCGGCGGCCGGATGGGGATGATACAGGCGCCGAAACCGTGGCCCTGGCCTATGCGCCGCTTCCGCCGGCACGGCCGGGCTCGCTTGCGGCCACCAACCCGATCCCCGGCCTTCAGGAGCTGCGCGGCTCGACGGAGCTTGCGGCTGCCGCTCCGGAGGCTCAGCACCCGCTGCCGCCGCGCCGCCCGGATCTGCGCCCCGTCATGGTGGCCGCCGCTGCTCCGGTCGACATCCCGGTGACAGGCTCGACGCTTAAGGAGCCGGCCAAGGAGACGAAGAAGGCCACGGCTCCCGAGCCAAAGGCGCCCCCGACCCCGAAGAAGGCTCCGGCAACGGCGCTCAGCGCCCTCATGACGGAGCAGCCAAGCCTCCATATGGGCTTCTCCAGCAAGCCCGTAGGCGACCTGGCGACGAACCGGTTCACGGGTCCGGCGGTCAAGCCGCTGAACGTGGTGCGATAAGGAAAAGGGCTCCGAAAGGAGCCCTTTTTGCATCGGGCGGTCGAGAACCTCTCAGTCGCCGTGCCGCCGGCTGTAGCCGTTGCGCGGCGGCGATGTCCAACCTCGAGGCGGCGCCTCAGGCCGGTAGATCTCCACGAGCAGGGGATGGCAGGCGGCCACATCGCTCGAATGCTCGGCGCTGCAATCGCCCCCCGGACAGGCGGACAGGCCGCCAAGCAGATCGATCTCGGCAAAGAACTCCAGAAAGTCCCCCGGCCTGACCGGGCTTGCCTTCATGAAATACTGCCCCGTGTCGCGGGTGAAGCCGGTGCACATGAAGACGTTGAGCACATCGTGCACCGCCAGCTCCGCAATCTCTTTTGGCAGGCCTGCTCCGCCTGCCAGAGCGCGGGTCAGGTTCGAGTGGCAGCAATGGTGGTATTCGTGGCCTGAGAGAAGTTTGTGCGTGTAGGGATCGCAGCGTGTGCCGATCACGTCATGGACTGAGCCGCCATATTCGTCGAAGCCATACCAGTCGAGGGTATCGTGGGTGATCGTCGCCATCGGCCGCAGATAAGGCAGGCATGACCAGAGCTGGTCTCCGGTGGACAGGTGCGTGCCGTGCAGGGCCCTGGTCTTGCCGGAGAAGAAGCGCTCGTCGAGATCGTCAGCCGCCCAGAGGTTGAGGTCGCCCACCTGCGGCCCCTCGATGCTGACGATGCGAAAGAAGCAGCCGGCCGGCACATGGAACGAGCGCGCGTCGCGCGGCGGCACGACAACCTCGTCCACCTTCTGCCAGCCGTCGCGAGCAGCCTGGTAGGCCGCAAGGTCCGGTCGCGGCAGCGTATCGACCGGGTAGCAGATGACGGGAGCGATCCGCCTGCGGGCATCCGCATCGGCGGGAGCCGCCACTTCGTTCAACGCTTGTTTCATGCATCTCTCCAGCAATGGGCTTCAAACCCTTATAGGCAAGGAGATTGCCGGGAGCGAGCCGCAAGGATGCATGGCGGCTGACCGGAAATGAACGGTCCCGGCCTGAAAAACCTTTTTGCTTGAGCTCCCTATGGTCTCGTATTCTATGGCCCGATCACGAGGACAGCCTGATGAAAGACGCGAACGCCACCCGCTCCCTGGAGGCCTACCCGAGCCGGACCTCCGCCGACATCCGCTACTCGGATCTGGACCGGCAGGGTCACGTCAACAATGCGGTGTTCGCAACCTTCTCGGAGGTGGGCCGGGTGGCCTTCATGTACGATCCGGCCAGGCCGCTCGCGTCCGAGGGCAGAAGCTTCGTCATCGCAAGGCTGCTGATCGACTTCCGGGCGGAGCTTTTCTGGCCCGGCACGGTCGAGATCGGCACGGGCGTCGTGCGTGTGGGGCGCAGCTCGTTCACCCTGGCACAGGGCATGTTCAGCGACGGGCGTCTTGTGGCGACCACGGAGGCCACCATCGTCATGGTGGACAAGGAGACGCGCCGCTCCACGCCCTTGCCGCCCGTGACCTTGGACATTCTGCAGAGCCTGATGCTGGCCGACGCATCCCGGGAATGACGAGGCCTCAATGAAAAAGCCCCGCAGCGTTGGCTGCAGGGCCTTTGAAAACACCGGATCGGTGAACTCCCGGCGCTAGGCCATGCCGAGCGCCTGCATGTAGAGCTCGAGGATGGCCTCCTCTTCCTGGCGCTCGGCATAGTCGCGCTTGCGCAGGGAGATGATCTTGCGAAGAACCTTGGTGTCGAAGCCGTTGCCCTTGGCCTCGGCATAAACGTCCTTGATGTCGCCCGCGATGCCGGCCTTTTCCTCCTCGAGGCGCTCGATGCGCTCGATGAAGGCCTTCAGCTGGTCGGCTGCGACGGATTCGGTGTTGAAAGCTGCGTCATCCATGAATGGAGCCCCTAAGTGATGGCATTGGTACCAGTGTTATGGTCATTTGGTTGAAGCCGCTTTAAAGCGCGGGCTTCGATTTTTCGAAATTCTCGATCTGCGACGGGGTGGCCTCGCCCTGGTGGCGCTGCTTCCACTCCTCATAGGGCATGCCATAGACGTATGTGCGGCTCTCCTCCTTGGAGAGGGCGACGCCGCGCTCGCCTGCCGCATCCTGGAGCCAGTTGGACAGGCAATTCCGGCAGAAGCCGGCCAGGTTCATGAGGTCGATGTTCTGGACGTCCGTCCGCTCGCGCAGGTGCTCCAGGAGCCTGCGGAAGGCAGCGGCTTCCAGTTCGGTTCGGGTTTGCTCGTCGATGCCCTTCATGGCCTTCTCCTCAATGCTGGCGCAGATGATCCCGGGTGCGCGTGCCCAGAAGCTTAGGGGTCCGAAGCTCCGGCCGGCCTGCCAGAGGCTTGAGAAGGCGGGCAAAGCGCTCGGCCCACTCCTCCGCTCCCGCGTCCGAGGCGATCAGGTCCTGGCGGATCTCGATGAGCGCGTTGGCAAGCCCCCGGATCGTGGCGTGGCGGTCAACGGTGTCGCCGGCCAATGCACCGTCGTAAGGCTCGTTGTCGCCCACCACGAGCCCCTCCTCGGCCTCCAGCCCCGCGAGAAGGGGCTTGGCGAACCGGTCGTCCGCATCCCACAAGATCCCCACATGCCAGGGACGCGGCCAGCCGCGCCATACGGGGGTGAAGCTGTGCACCGTCACGATGACGGGCGGATGGCCCGCCGCCATGGCCCTGTGGATCGCCGTCGCAATGGCCTCGTCGTAGGGGTCGTAGAAGCGGGCTATGCGCCGCTGCACCTCGGCTTCGTCCGTCTTGGCATTGCCCGGCACCACCGCGCCGTCGGACAGGCGCATGACGAGAGTCGGGTCGTCCCGTCCCCGGTTCGGATCGATGATCAGGCGCGAGAACCGGGTCAGAATCGCGGGAGCACCGAGGCGGCGCGCGAGCGAGCGCGTCACAGCGGCGGCTCCGATGTCGTAGGCGATGTGGCGCTGGAACTCAGTCTCCGGCAGACCCAGGTCGCCAAGATCCGGCGGCACCGCGTTGGAGGCGTGATCGCACAGGATCAGGACACCGGATTCCAGAGATCCTTCGATGATTTCGACAGGACAGGGCTCGGGAGAAGGATCGGCGAGCTTGAGCGCAGCGGAAGCGGACATGAGGGACAAAAGGGGTTATGGAGCGGTGGATTGTATGGTTGAAGGGAAGCCATAGCCTGCCCGACCACCCCTGACAACGCGACCATGCGCGCAACACTCTTTCACGGCGATCCATGTCCTCCACCTCTACCCCGGCCCGCCTCGACACGGGCTTTGCCCCGGCTTTCGCAGCCCTCTGCCTCGGCGCGGTCGCCATGGGCATCTCCCCGATCTTCGTGCGCTTCGCATCCGCCGACATGGGCACGACGCCTGCCGATGTGGGACCTTTCGCCAGCGCCTTCTGGCGCGTGTCGCTCTGCCTGCCCCTGCTCTATGCCTGGATGCGGATCGAGGAGCGGAGAGCGCCCGCCGATGCCCCGAGGGTCCGTTTCTCCAAGGCCAGCATCGTAGGAGGCATCGTCTTTGCCGGAGACCTGTTCTTCTGGCACCTGGCCATCCTCAACACGACGGTCGCCAACGCCACCTTCTTTGCCACCCTGGCCCCGCTTTTCGTCGTGCTCGTGGTCTGGCTCCTGCTCCGGCAGCAGGTCTCGCGGGGAACCTTTATCGGCCTTGCTCTTTGCCTTCTGGGTGGAGCGGCCCTGATCGGCCAGAGCCTTCAGGCGGATCCCGCCCGGATCGAAGGGGACCTGTACGGGGTCGCCACCGCGTTCTTCTTCGGCATGTATTTCCTGGCTGCCAGCCGGGCACGGAAAACCGCAGGTGCCGCGCGCGTCACGTTCGAGGCGGGCCTGATCACCTCCGCCATTCTTCTGGTCGTGGCGCTTGCCTTCGACACGCGGGTGATCCCGCAGACGGCGCAGGGAATCGCGGCGCTGCTTGCCATGTCGTATATCAGCCATGCGGGCGGCCAGGGGCTGCTCGCGATCGCCCTAGGCCGTTTGCCTGCGGTCTTCTCGTCCCTGGTGATCTTCCTGGAGGCGATTGCGGCGGCCGTGTTCGGCTGGGCCATCCTGGGCGAGGAGCTGACCCTGATCCAGAGCCTGGGCGGCGCCTTGATCCTGTTCGGCATCTGGGCCGCACGCCCCAAAGCGGAAGCGACGCTCGGATGATGCCCCGAGCCCTCTTCGTTCAGGGAGTGAGGGCAGGCTGATTGCAGCCCGGCCTGCAAATTCTGCAGCATCGGCGTTGTAAGGTCTTGCTCCGGCGCCGCTTCTGGCCGACAACGATTCGACATAGTTCTCACAGCATTGTGCGATTTCATTCCTTTCGATTCGATCAAACCAGCATCCATGAAGGCCCCCATCCTCACATCGGCGTCTCGCTGGCCGCGAAGCCTTGCGCTCGCAGCCTTTTTCTTCAGCGGGTGCCTTCTGGCGGCGTCTCCTGCGCGGGCGGACCTGCGCCTGTGCAACATGACGTCGAGCCGGGTCGGCATCGCCCTCGGCTACCGCGACGCTCAAGGCTGGGTGACGGAAGGCTGGTGGAATCTCACCGCCCGCGGCTGCGAGACCCTGCTCAAGGGTCAGCTCGGCGGCCGCTTCTACTACATCTATGCCATCGATTACGACCGGGGCGGGGAGTGGAGCGGACGCTCCTTCATGTGCACCCGGGAGCGCGAATTCACGATTCGCGGAACGGAAGATTGCCTCGCCAGGGGCTTTGATCGCAGCGGCTTCTTCGAAGTCGACACCGGTGAACAGAAGAGCTGGACGATCCAGCTCACAGAAACGAACCGCCCAGGGGGGCCATGACGATGAGACGCGCACGGCGCACGAAGATCCTTGCAACACTGGGGCCGGCTTCCGAGAACCCGGAGATGATCGCCAAGCTCTTTGAGGCGGGCGTCGACGTGTTTCGCCTCAACATGAGCCATCTGCCCCGCGAGCGCCTGAAGGAGCGGGTCGAGATGATCCGCTCCGTTGAAGCCAGGTTCAAGCGTCCCATCGCCATTCTGGCCGATCTTCAAGGGCCCAAGCTGCGCGTAGGCGCCTTCGAGGGCGACAGCGCCATGCTCGAGCCGGGCCAGAGCTTCACGCTCGATGCCGACAAGGCGCCCGGCACCAAGAACCGTGTGCATCTGCCGCATCCCGAAATCCTGTCCTCGCTCGAGCCCGGCCACACGGTGCTGATCGACGACGGCAAGCTGCGGCTTCGCGTGAAAAGCGTGAAGCAGGGCTCGGCCACCACCTCGGTCGAGGTCGCGGGCAAGATTTCCAACCGCAAGGGCGTGAGCCTGCCCGATACCACGATCCCCGTCGCCGCCATGACCGACAAGGACCGCTCGGACCTCGAAGCGGCGCTCGATGCCGGCGTGGACTGGATCGCGCTCTCCTTCGTGCAGCGTCCCGAGGACGTGGCCGAGGTGAAGAAGGTCGCCCGCGGCCGCGCGCTCGTCATGTCCAAGCTCGAGAAGCCGCAAGCCATCACCCGCCTCGACGAGATCATGGAGATCTCCGACGCGGTCATGGTCGCCCGCGGCGATCTCGGCGTGGAAATGCCGCTGGAAAAGGTGCCCGGCATCCAGAAGCGAATCATCCGCGCCGCCCGCCGCCTCGGCAAGCCCGTGGTGGTGGCAACCCAGATGCTGGAATCGATGATCACCTCGCCGGTGCCGACCCGCGCGGAGGTGTCCGACGTGGCGACGGCCGTCTATGACGGCGCGGACGCGGTGATGCTTTCGGCCGAGAGCGCCTCAGGCGAGTACCCGGTGGACGCGGTGGCGACCATGAGCCGGATCGCCGAGGAGGTGGAGCAGGACCAGAACTACTGGTCGATCATGCGCACCCTGAACGCGGAGCCGGAAGCCACAGGCTCGGACGCCATCGCGGCGGCCTCTCACCAGATTGCCGACACGCTCAACATCAAGACGGTGGCCGCCTGGACCTTCTCGGGCTCCACCGCCTTCCGCATCGCCCGCGAACGGCCGAACTCCACGGTGCTGGCGCTCACCCCCAGCCAGAACACGGCCCGTCGCCTTGCGTTGGTCTGGGGCGTGCATCCGATCCGCACCAAGGACGCCAGCGACATCGACGATATGGCGTTCCGCGCCTGCAAGTTCGCCCTGCGCGAGGAGTATTCGCGGATCGGCGACCGGGTGATCGTCGTGGCCGGCATGCCCTTCGGCACCCCGGGCGCCACGAACATGGTGCGCATCGCGTTCGTCAATCAGGAACACGCCGCCCAGGCTTAAGGAACCCCCACCCTGGCCGGCGCGATCCGTTCGGCCAGGGTCTCGATGGCGGACACCACCGCCTTGCCGTCGGCGTATTGCGGCATGTGGCCGATGCCCCGCATCAGGATCAGTTGCGCCCCCGGCACCTCGCGCACGAAGGAAACGCTGTGGAGATCGGTCCAGACGATCTCGTCGCTGTCGCCGGCGATCACCAGCACAGGCAGGCGGATCTCCCGATAACGGGCGCGCTGCCGCAGGACCGCATCGTACATGACGGCGAAGTCCTCCATGTTCACCTCATAGGCCCTGGGCCGGAAGGCCAGGGGGATGAAACCCTTTCTGACGATGCCGGGTGGCGGCTGCTGCGGACGGAAGGTCTTTCGCTTCATCCAGATGCGGAACATCAGAAGGATCGGCACCGCAACGGTGCGCATCATCAGCCAGCCCGCCTTGGATGCAATGAAGCGTCTGAACCATCCGATATAGCCCCCGGGCCACGGCGAGGTGATGCCGGAAAGCACGACGATGGCTCCCGCCACATCCGTGTGATCGAGGGCAAAATGCGGCACGACGGTTCCGGACCAGGAATGCCCCACCACCACGGCGTTTCGAACCTCCAACCGGCGCAAGGCGGCAGCCACGAGGGCAGCCTGTCGGGCTGGCTCAGCCTCGCTCAAACCGCGCTTGCGCTCGCTCCAGCCGTGGCCGGGACGGTCGAAGGCGATCACCCGGTAATGCTGCGAGAGCGGAAGGCCGAGGCCCAGCATGGATTCGGCAAGGTTTGAGGAAGCGCCGTGCAGGATCACGATGGTGCCGCGCGCCGCACCGTGGGCAGGGCCCTCGTCACGGTAATGCAGCCTGCCCCCCTCGACCTCGATGAAGCGGCCGGTGGGCGGAAACCGTCGCTCGATGGTCCAGGCGTAAAGATACGAGAAGGCTGCCCCCAGGGCGAGGAGCAGGAAAGGCGCGATCAGAGCAAGGAGCAGGGTCATCCCTGCAACGTGGATCAGAGGTCCTGCCCGTCAACCTCGGGGCTGAGACGCGTCACGATGGTTTTCACATCCTCCATCTGAGGATTGATCTTGAGCACCCGCCGATAGGCTTCCAAAGCCCGGCCTTTGTCGTCGGACGCCATGAACACATGGCCGAGACCGGTCCAGGCGTTGAAGTGGCGCGGCTCGATCTTCAAGGCGCGGTGAAGATCGGCCATGGCGCCCACGGGATCGTCGAGCTGGTAGAAGACGGTGGCGCGCTTGTACCAGGCCTCCGCCCAGTTGGGCTGAATGGTCAGAACGCGGTCGATCAGCTCGATGGCGAGGGGAAAGTCCTTCTTCGCATAGGCTTCGGCAGCCCGGCTCAGGAGAAGATCGGCCGTATCGGAGCCGGAGCGGGAGAAGCGCCGCTCGATCAGGGACGCGATGCCCTTGGCCTCCTGCTCGGACTGAGCCTTGCCGAGACGCTCGAACAGCTCGTCAAGGCTGGAGGCGCGCGGCGGGCTCGGCGTGGCGGGCTGGGGCTGCTCCTTCTGGCTCTTGGGACGCGCAGGCTCCTGCGCCTCCAGCGGGAGGGCCACCAAGCTCAGCGATAAGGTCAGTGCAGACGCGAAAAAGCGCATGCCGGGATTTTAGGGTCCCGGCATGCGCGGTCAATTCATAAAAGCGTGTGCGGCGTTGCCGCAGCCTAAACCCTAAAGGGTCGCATCGTTTATCGTAGGGGACCGGTGCCGGCCTCCCACGCGATGCCTTAGCCCTGACGGGCCTTGTAGCGCTTCTGGGTCTTGTTGATGATGTAGACCCGACCCTTGCGACGAACCAGCTGGTTGTCGCGATGGCGGCCGCGGATCGACTTCAACGAGTTACGGATCTTCATATCCGGTCTCCTGCGGCCCTTCGGGAAGGCCGGAAAAAGAAAATGGTGGGCGCGGCTGGGATCGAACCAGCGACCCCTACGATGTCAACGTAGTGCTCTCCCGCTGAGCTACGCGCCCGGGAAACGGTGATGTTTGACGTCCCGCTTCGGCTGTGGGGGCGATATACCCACAAGCGGGCGCGGGCGCAAGCCTTGGGCCAAGCCTTTTTTAAGGGCCGGGCCTTTTTTAGGCGGCCATCATTTTATCGACTTCGGTCACCAGGTCGCGCAGGTGGAACGGCTTCGACAGGACCTTCGCGTCGCGCGGGGCCTGGGAGTCGGGGTTGAGCGCGACGGCGGCAAAGCCGGTGATGAACATGACCTTGATGTCCGGATCGAGCTCGGTGGCCTTGCGGGCCAGCTCGATGCCATCCATCTCGGGCATGACGATGTCCGTCAGGAGAAGCTCGAAAGGCTCCTCCCGCAGGCGGTTGTAGGCGGAAAGGCCATTGTCGAACGAGGCCACGTCGTAGCCTGCGTTCTCCAGCGCCTTCACGAGAAAGCGCCGCATATCGTTGTCGTCTTCTGCGAGAAGGATCTTCATCGGTTGCCAGCCCCGAATCGTGGCGAATGGGTTCAAGCCTTCATGACGCATCGGGGTAAACAAGCCGTGAAAGAAGGCCGCAGTCCCACTACGATATTGTCATGGACAGCTGGCGATGCTGCCGTACACTAGCCTGAACACCTTGGATTTCCCCAAAGATAGCCAGTTTCCTGATGCGGCCAGCCATCGTTGATGAGTTCGACCCTCCCTTCACCGTCACCGAACCTTCGGGGCAGACGATTCCGTTCGTCTTCAACGCACCGCACGCGGGAGCCATCTATCCGGCCTCGTTCCTGGCCGCGTCCCGGCTCGACCCCATGGCCCTGCGCCGGTCGGAGGATGCCTTCGTCGACGAGCTCTTCGCCCCGGCGATCGGTCTCGGCGCACCGCTGATGACCGCACGCTTCCCGCGCGCCTATCTCGATCTCAACCGGGAACCCTACGAGCTCGACTCCCGCATGTTCGACGGCCGCCTGCCGCCCTTCGCCAATACCCGCTCCATGCGGGTGGCCGGCGGCCTCGGCACGATTCCGCGCATCGTGGCCGACGGGCAGGAGATCTACCGCTCCCGCCTTCACGTGGACGAGGCCCTGCACCGGATCGAATGGCTCTATAAGCCCTATCATCGGACATTACGCCAACTGGTGCGCCGCACGGCCCAGCTTTTCGGCCACGCCATCCTGATCGACTGTCATTCCATGCCCTCCTCGAGCGTCAGCCGCGAGGACGGGGCCAAGGCGGACATCGTCCTGGGCGACCGGTACGGGACGAGCTGCGCCAGCATCCTGATCGAACTGGTGGAAGCGGCTCTGAGGGGGCGGGGCTATACGGTGGTGCGCAACAAGCCTTATGCGGGCGGCTTCATCACCGAGCACTACGGCGAGCCGGCTCTAGGCCGGCATGCCCTGCAGATCGAAATCAACCGTGCGCTCTACATGGACGAGCGCAGCATGCAGAAGAAAGCGGCCTTCGCGGTCCTGCGGGAAGACCTGATCCAAGCCTTCGCCCAGGTGATTTCTGACCTGGAAGGCGAACTGACCACCCGGCCCATCGCGGCGGAATGATCGCCCTGCCCACAGCACAACGTGCTGCCCCCGGCAATCCGCTCATGGAAGAAAGAGTGCAGGACGGATCCCAAAAGTGCATCGCACTTTAGGTTCTATGCTCGAGCAGCCCCCAAAAAGAAAAAAGGCCACTCTTGCGAGCGGCCCGAAGTTTAGGGAGGAAACGCCCAAGAAGGGCTACGATAAGGCGACGCCAATCGCCGTATCGCACTGCAATAATTGCGCCGCAGCGCACAAATTGCAATATGAAATTTCGCCTTCGGTCATGCTTTCGATGCATGCCTGCTCGGATGCGGATCGATGGCTCGGCTGTAGAACGTCAGGCTGAGCAGCAGCCAGCCGGCAAGAGCCGCGAAGACGAGGCGGTAACCCTCGGGCTTGTACACGCCCAGCCCGGATCGTCCGACCAGATCGATCAGAAGACCGGTGATGCTCTGGGACAGGAATGCCCCGCCCATGGTGCCGATATTCATGAGCGTGATCCCCCTGCCCGTCAGCTCGGAGGGGAACAGCGACTTGCCATGGCTGGTCAGGATCGGCGTATAGGCGACGAAGAGGCCGAACGGGATGAACCAGAAGGCTGCCCAGGTTCGGTCGAGGGGCGCGAAGATCAGGACGCCGAGAAGCAGGATGGTCACTGTGCTTCCGATGAGAACAGGCTTCTTGTAGCTGCCCCAGAAGCGGTCCATCGCGCCCCAAAGCAGCATGCCGCAGATCTGCGCTGTCGCTCCCAAGAGGAGGATCCGGCCTCTCGTGGCCAGGTCAGGGCCATGCACGTCCGACAGCCACGGCCCTCCCCAGAGGCCGACGACGGAGGCAAAACACCCATAAGTTGTCAGGTGCATGAAGAAGACAGGCCAGAAGGACGGCACCTTGAGAGCGGCAGCGACGCCCCGGAAAGCAGCGGCCCAGCTCTCCTTGGGTTTGGCCGAACCGGAGTCCTTGGGCACGATCCAGACGACGACGAAGGCGATGACGACCGTCAGAGCCGCGACGGCGAGAAACGAGGCCCGCCATCCGAAGACGGCAACCGAAGCGGCCAGAGGCGCGGTCGCGGCCAGGGTCCCTGTATTGGCTAGGCCCATCTGCAGGCTGGTGAGCGCGGCGAACCGCTCCGGCGGGAAGCGCCGGGCATAGATCACGAGCGGGGCCATGAAGAAGGTGGAGCAGCCAAGCCCCATGAGGGCGCGCGCGGCGATGAGCCAGGAGGCCGACGGTGCCAGCGCAAACAGCACCGTGCCGGCAACAGTCAACACCGAGGTCGCCAGCATCGTCCGCTTCGGCCCGTAGCGATCGATCAGGATGCCGATGGGGATCTGCACCGCCGCGAAGGCAAGGAAGAAGGCGCTGGAGAGAAGCCCCGTCTGGGTTGCCGACAGGTCGAGCTCCCGGGCGAGGTCATTGGCGATGACGCCGATGGAGTTTCGGAGAAACTGGCTGATCGCATAGATCGCCACCAGCGCGGCGACCAGGAACAGGGCCGTCTCGGAACGGGTTTGGCCAAGCTTGGGCGCAGAATTCATGAGCTCGGTTTCCTTGAGACGCCACTGCTCACTTGCCGCGCGCCAAGCGCTTGATAAAAGCTGATCGCAAGCGGGCCAAGGCCGCCCGCACTATTCTTTGAGGGGATTCGCGCGCATGGGGCTCATCGACTTCACGCATTTCGTCAACGAGCTTGCGACCCGGTCCGGCCAGGCGATCCTGCCCTTCTTCCGGACGGCCATTGCGACGGAGGACAAATCCCGCGGCGGCGCCTTCGATCCGGTGACCGAAGCGGACCGGGCGAGCGAAGCGACCATGCGTCACCTCATCAAGCGCAGCTTTCCCACCCACGGCATCATCGGCGAGGAATTCGGCGCCGAGCGCGCGGACGCGGACTACGTCTGGGTGCTCGACCCCATCGACGGCACGAGGGCGTTCATTGCCGGGCTTCCCACCTGGGGCACCTTGATCGGCCTCACCTACAAGGGCCGGCCGGTCTTCGGCATGATGCACCAGCCGTTTACCGGCGAGCGCTTCTTCGGCGACACCGGCAGCGCGACCTATCGGGGACCGGGCGGCGAGCGCAAGCTGAGGACGCGCCGCTGCGCCTCGCTCAAGGAGGCCATCATCTCCACGACGAGCCCGAAGCTCTTCGCGGGCGACGAGCTGCGCGCCTATGACCGGGTGGAGAGCGTGGCGCGCCTCGCCCGTTACGGCTGCGATTGCTACGCCTATTGCATGCTCGCCGCAGGTCACATCGACCTCGTGGTCGAGTCGGGCCTAAAGCCTTACGACATCGCGGCCCTGATCCCGATCATCGAGGGCGCGGGCGGGGTCGTCACCTCCTGGGACGGCGGCTCCGCCGCCGAGGGCGGGCGCATCGTCGCCGCGGGCGACCGCAGGGTCCACGCCGCCGCCGTCGAGCTTCTCAGCCGATAGGCCAACCTCCGCGAGTTCCCGCTCGGCAGGCTCCTTCCTGGCAGACTCCTTCCCGGCAGGCTCCTTCTTGGCAGGAGCCCCTTTGCCCGGCGCGACCGGATCGGGGGTGCCGGGAATGAATGCATCGAAGGCGGCCCAGAACTGCTCCCGGATCACGTCCCGCTCCATCAGGATCTCGTGCCGGGCGCCCGGAATGACGATGACGCGGCCTGCCTTGAGGCGCGAGGCGAAGCGCTCCGTGGCGGGCGTCGCGCAGACGGGATCGGCGCCTGCGGCGACGATCAGGGTCGGCAGCCGGATCTTGACCGAGTAACGGGGATCGGCAAAGCGCTTCATGAAGCGAAAGGCGCTGTCCATCCAGGCCACCGTCGGGGCTCCGATCGCGCCGGCTCCCATGGCATGAGCCGCCTCGGCGTTGCGGGCATAACGGACTGGGTCGCCCGTGAGGCGGTTGCCCTTGAACGGCATGGTGGAGATCGACGTCTCGCCGCCGCCCGGCACGAACATCGATCCCATCCCTAAGAACCGCAAGGCTCGCGCCAGAAAGGCGGAAGAACGCGTGCGCTTGACGATGCAAAGCGCGATCATGGGCGTCGTGGTCACGAGGCGGCGGAAGGGCAGCCAGGTCTCATAGGCCGCGTTCAGCGCAATGGCGCCGCCCATGGAGTGGGCAAGGCCGAAATGAGGCTCGGGCATGTGGGGCAGGAGGATCTGATCGCGGATCGCCTCCAGATCGTGCCGGAAATCCGAGAAGCGGCGGACATGGCCCTTGCGGGGGTTCTTCACCTGCCTGCCCGAGAGCCCCTGCCCCCGCCAGTCGAAGGCCACCACGGCAAAGCCCCGGTCGAGCAGCTCGCCCACCACCTCGAAATACTTCTCGATGAACTCCGCCCTGCCCTGCAGGATGCAGACGGTGCCCTGGGGCTCCTCGGTTTCCGGCATCCAGGTGGCCGCGCGCAGCGGGATGCCGTCGCGGGTGGTCACGCTCACGAGGGTCGGCTCGCCAGGCACGGGGTTGTCGGGGGAGGTGATGAATTCCACGGCAGGTTCCAGATCGAACGTTCGAGCCCTGTTATAGGGCATTTCCCTTACGGAAAACGAGCCTCTTGACGGCAAACGCATCTATTCCCACATCAGGATCGTGCCGGCCATGACGGCGGCACGACAGCCCGGACCCAGCCTGTGACAGGTGGGTCCTTATCTGCATGTCGCTTCAAGCGGAGGATATGCCATGCGACAGTACGATCTTGCTCCCCTGTACCGCAACACGGTCGGCTTCGACCGTCTCTTCTCGATGCTCGACCAGCTCGTCAGCGTCGATGCGGCCCCCAGCTACCCGCCCTACAACATCGAGCGCACCGGCGAGAATGCCTACCGCATCTCGATCGCGGTTGCCGGCTTTACCGACCGGGACCTGACCATCGAGGTCAAGGAGAACACCCTTTCCGTACGCGGCGAGCGCAAGCCCTCCGAGGAGCGGAAGGTCGACGTTCTTCACCAGGGCATCGCGGCGCGCAGCTTCGACCGGCGCTTCCAGCTGGCCGACGGCGTGCAGGTGGTGGGCGCTGCCCTCGAGAACGGCCTGCTCCATCTGGACCTCGTGCGCGAGATCCCGGAGGCCAAGAAGCCGAAGCTCATCCCGATTTCCTCGAACGGTGCTCAGGCCATCGAAGCCCAGAAGGCTGCTTGAGCCGTAAGGCCGCCTGTTCACGAGGCCCAAACGAAGAGCGCCCCGGTTGATCCGGGGCGCTTTTTTGTTTTGAAACCTGGTCCTTGGTATCCCGCCGGGGCTGGTTGGGCCCCGTTGGTCAACGGTCTCTTGAGGGGATCAATCGCCGCAGATTGCGGCAGGGTTAGGGCAATCACTCCGCGGCCTGCCTGGATACCTCCGAAGAGGCAATCTCCAGCAGCCTGCGGACGTCCTCCTCTCGGGTCGCCCAGGATGTCACGAGGCGGATGAGAGCCTCGTCCGCTCCCACCCGCTCGGATTCCGGCAGGCTGATCTCGGTCCACGAGTTGTACAGGATGCCGGCCGCCTTCAGGGCCCGGTCCAGGGCCTGCGGGATGATCGGGAACACCTCGTTGGCCTGGGTCGGCCAGCCCAGGCGCACGCCCGACAGCCCGGAGAGGCCCTCCGAGAGAAGCTTTGCCATGCGGTTGGCGTGGCGGGCATTCTCAAGCCAATGGTCGTCCGCGAAATAGCCTTCGAACTGCGCCGCGATGAGGCGTCCCTTGGAGATGATCTGCCCCGCCCGCTTGGACCGGTAGTCGAGCGCCTCCGCAAGGTCCGGCCGGAACACCACGATGGCCTCGGCCATCAGGCCGCCGTTCTTCGTGGCGCCGAAGGAAAGAATGTCGACGCCCCTCTTCCAGGTCATCTCGGCCGGGGTGCAGCCGAGCGCCACGAGCGCATTGACGAACCGGGCGCCGTCCATGTGGAAGGACAGCCCGTGCTCGCGGCAGACGGCTCCCAGGGCCGCGATCTCGTCCAAGGCGTACACCATGCCGCACTCGGTCACCTGGGAGACGGACAAGGCTTTCGGGGGCATCTGCTTGACCGCCTTGGGCAAGCCCTGGAGATAGGCGGCGACTTCATCGCTTTTCAGCTTGGCGCCCATTCCCGGCAACCCGGCAAGCTTGGCTCCGTGCATGAAGAATTCGGGCGCGCCGCACTCGTCGTCGATGATGTGGGCCTCCTGGTGGCAGACGCACAGGCCGTAGGGCGGCACCGCCGAGGAAAGAGCGAGCGCATTGGCCGCTGTCCCGGTCGTGACGAAGAAGACGGACACCTCACGCTCGAAGATCTCGTTGAAGCGCGCCTTGACCCGCTTGGAGATTTCGTCGTTGCTGTAGGCTGCCATCGCGCCGGCATTGGCCTGCATGATAGCCTGGAGAACGGGAGCGCTGGCTCCCACGATGTTGTCGCTGGCAAAGTTCATGGATGGCTTCCTAGAGCATCGAACACGCCAAGGGAACAGCCTTTCAGGCATGGCTCCGATGCGCCGGCATGAAGGTTGGCCGGACGCCCACGCGCACCCGACAACATGTCAAGATCATTGACCCATCGGTGGAGACTTTCGTTCCAGAGGGCCGAAATGCTGCTTTTGTTACATTCGGAGACTCCGGCTTGTAACTTTTGTCTAAAATATTTCTAAAGCCTCTTGTGCGCTGCACCGATCTCTGGCACTTTGGCTGCATTAGGACAGCGATACTGTCCCTTTTAGGGTGCCTGCACCCTTCTTGTGCCCCTGAGGTTTTCTTGATGCTTCGCCTGACGCGAACGAAACGAGATACCACGAAAGCCGCCCGCAAACCGTGGGCGGGACGGGCGACTCTGGGCTGAATTCTACAGCCCAAAGGATGCCCGCGAGGAGCGGGCTCCCCTGCCGGACCCAACCCTCGACAACCCTAAGAAGCGGCGGGCACCCGGGCGATCCGATCATCCGGCGGGCCTAAAAGCCGCCTCAAAGAACAGCGCATCGTGCGGACCCGAAGGGCCGCGTCCGCGAAATGCGGATCCGGTTTTCCGCGCCGGACGATGCGCACGCTGGAAACGGAGCATCGGGCCCAAAAGTGGTGTCCCCCTTCGGGGCCCGATGCTTCAGAAGATGTGTTCGGATGTGAGGATCTGCCATGAGCGACGTGCCGACCAAGAGCCTGGAAACCCAAGTGCCAAGCCGCACGGCCAACGCAGCGGATACGATCAAACTCGTGCGCGATCCGGGCTTGCCCGCCGCTCAGGGCCTCTACGATCCAAACAACGAGCAGGACTCCTGCGGCGTCGGCTTCATCGCCGACATGAAGAACCGCAAGACCCATGACATCGTCGAGCAGGGTCTCGCCATCCTCAAGAACCTCGACCATCGCGGCGCGGTAGGGGCGGACCCGAAGATGGGCGACGGCTGCGGCATCCTGGTTCAGATCCCGCACAAGTTCTTCGCCGCCGAATGCGCCAAGGTCGGCATCTGGCTGCCCGAGGAGGGCCAGTACGGCGCCGGCCACCTGTTCATGCCCCGCGACCCGGAAGGGTTCAAGCTCGTTGAGGAGATCGTCACCAAGGCGATCGCGGACGAGGGCCTGCAGCTTCTCGGCTGGCGCGACGTGCCGGTGGATTCCAGCGACCTCGGCGAAAGCGTGAAGGCCACCGAGCCCCAGCATCGGCAGATCTTCGTCGGCAAAGGCAAGAGCCTCGGCAGAACCTCGGGCATGGACGATGCCGAAACCTTCGAGCGCCGCCTGTTCCTCGCCCGCAAGGTCATCTCCAACGCCGTCTACGACATGAAGGACCCGCGCACCGCGGGTTACTACCCGGTCAGCCTGTCCTCGCGCACCATCGTCTATAAGGGCATGGTTCTGGTGAGCCAGCTCAGGGACTACTACCTCGACCTGCAGGACGAGCGCTTCGAGAGCGCCATCGCCCTGGTGCACCAGCGCTTCGCCACCAACACCTTCCCGACTTGGCAGCTCGCGCATCCCTACCGGATGGTCGCCCATAACGGCGAGATCAACACCCTGCGCGGCAACGTGAACTGGATGGCGGCCCGCCAGGCTTCCGTCGATTCCGAGCTCTTCGGCAACGACATCTCGAAGATCTGGCCGATCTCCTACGAGGGCCAGTCCGACACAGCGTGCTTCGACAACGCCCTCGAATTCCTGGTGCGCGGCGGCTATTCCTTGTCGCATGCCATGATGATGCTGATCCCGGAAGCCTGGGCCGGCAACCCGCTCATGAACGACGACCGGCGCGCCTTCTACGAATATCATGCGGCCCTTATGGAGCCGTGGGACGGCCCTGCCGCCGTGTGCTTCACCGACGGCAAGCAGATCGGCGCGACGCTGGACCGCAACGGCCTGCGTCCCGCGCGCTATCTGGTGACCGATGACGGCCTCGTGGTGCTCGCCTCCGAGATGGGCGTGCTGCCGATCCCGGAGGAGAAGATCGTCGAGAAGTGGCGTCTGCAGCCGGGCAAGATGCTCCTCATCGATCTTGAGGAAGGCCGCATCGTCTCCGACGACGAGATCAAGCAGCAGCTCTCCAACGCTCATCCCTACAAGGAGTGGCTCAAGCGCACCCAGATCGTGCTGGAGGACCTCAAGCCCGTGCAGGCGCGGGAGTCCCGCACGGACGTGTCGCTGCTGGACCGCCAGCAGGCCTTCGGCTACACGGCGGAAGACCTCAAGCTCCTGATGCAGCCCATGGCCGTCACGGGCCAGGAGGCCGTCGGCTCCATGGGGTCGGACACGCCGATCTCGGCGCTCTCCGACAAGGCCAAGCTGCTCTACACCTATTTCAAGCAGAACTTCGCCCAGGTGACGAACCCGCCGATCGACCCGATCCGCGAGGAACTCGTCATGAGCCTGGTGTCGTTCATCGGCCCGCGCCCGAACATCCTCGACCTCGAGGGCACCTCGCGCCGCAAGCGCCTGGAAGTGCGCCAGCCGATCCTCACCAACGCCGACCTGGAGAAGATCCGCTGCATCGGCCATTTCGAGGACCGCTTCGATACCAAGACCCTCGACATCACCTATGATGCGGAGCTCGGTGCAGCCGCCCTCGACGGTGCCCTCGACCGCCTCTGCGACCGCGCGGAAGCAGCAGTCCACGGGGGCTACAACATCATCATCCTGTCCGACCGCATGGTCGGCCCGGACCGCATCCCGATCCCGGCGCTTCTCGCGACAGCCGCCGTGCACAACTACCTCATCCGCAAGGGGCTTCGCACCTCGGTCGGCCTCGTGGTCGAGAGCGGCGAGCCGCGCGAGATCCACCACTTTGCGTGTCTTGCCGGCTACGGCGCGGAAGCGATCAATCCCTATCTTGCCTTCGACACCATCGCGGCCATGCGCGAGGCCGGCGAGCTGCCGGAAGAGGTGGATGCGGACGAGGCGATCAAGCGCTACATCAAGTCCATCGGCAAGGGCCTGCTCAAGGTCATGTCCAAGATGGGCATCTCCACCTACCAGTCCTATTGTGGCGCGCAGATCTTCGATGCCATCGGCCTGAAGTCCGACTTCGTGGCCCGCGACTTCTTCGGCACGGCGACCACCATTGAAGGCATCGGCATGGACGAGGTGGCGGAGGAGAATGTGCGCCGCCACCGCGACGCCTTCGGCGACTCCCCGATCTACCGCACGGCGCTCGATGTGGGTGGCGAATACGCCTATCGCCAGCGCGGCGAGGTGCACGCCTGGAACCCTGATACGGTCGCAACGCTCCAGCATGCGGTGCGCCTCAACGCGCAGGACCGCTACCGCGAATATGCCCGCTTGGTGAACGAGCAGGACACCGAGCTGAAGACCATCCGCGGCCTCTTCCGCATCAAGCCCGCCGAGGAGGCCGGCCGCGCGCCTGTCTCCTTGAGCGAAGTGGAGCCGGCTCAGGAGATCGTGAAGCGCTTCTCAACGGGCGCCATGTCCTTCGGGTCGATCTCGAAGGAAGCGCACGAGACCTTGGCGCTCGCCATGAACGCCATCGGCGGCAAGTCCAACACCGGCGAGGGCGGCGAGGAGCCGGAGCGCTTCCGTCCGCTGGCGAACGGCATGTCCAAGCGTTCCGCCATCAAGCAGGTGGCCTCCGGCCGCTTCGGCGTGACGACGGAATATCTCGTCAATGCCGACATGATGCAGATCAAGGTTGCGCAAGGCGCCAAGCCCGGCGAGGGCGGACAGCTGCCCGGCCACAAGGTCGATGCCAAGATCGCCCGCGTGCGCCACTCGACCCCCGGCGTCGGCCTCATCTCGCCGCCGCCGCATCACGACATCTACTCCATCGAGGATCTGGCGCAGCTGATCTTCGACCTGAAGAACGTGAACCCCTCGGCCGACGTGTCGGTGAAGCTGGTTGCGGAAGTGGGCGTCGGCACGGTAGCGGCCGGTGTCGCCAAGGCCCGCGCCGATCACATCACGATTTCCGGGTTCGAAGGCGGCACGGGTGCGTCCCCGCTGACCTCGCTCAAGCATGCGGGCTCGCCCTGGGAGATCGGCCTTGCCGAAACCCAGCAGACCCTGGTGCTCAACCGCCTGCGCGGCCGCGTGGCCCTTCAGGCCGATGGCGGTCTGCGCACCGGCCGCGACGTGATCATCGCGGCGCTGCTGGGCGCCGACGAGTTCGGCTTCTCCACCGCGCCGCTCATTGCTGCGGGCTGCATCATGATGCGCAAGTGCCATCTGAACACCTGCCCCGTTGGCGTCGCCACGCAGGACCCGGTGCTGCGCAAGCGCTTCAAGGGCCTGCCCGAGCATGTGATCAACTACTTCTTCTTTGTCGCCCAGGAAGTGCGCGAACTGATGGCCGAGATGGGCTTTACCACCATCGACGAGATGATCGGCCAGTCCGATCTGCTCGACAAGAATGCTGCCATCGATCACTGGAAGGCGAAGGGCCTCGACTTCACCAAGCTCTTCCACAAGCCCAATGCGGGCCCGAACGTGGCGATCCGTCACCTGGAGCGGCAGGTTCACCCCATTGTCGACGTACTCGACCGCCAGTTCATCGCGCAGGCGGGTCCCGCCCTGGGGAACGGCGAGACGGTGACCATCGAATCGACGGTGCGCAGCTCCGACCGCACGGTGGGCGCCATGCTGTCCGGCGAAGTCGCCAAGCGCTACGGCCACGAGGGCCTTCCCGACGACACGATCACCGTGAAGCTGAAAGGCACGGCGGGCCAGAGCTTCGGCGCGTGGCTTGCGGCCGGCGTGACGCTCAACCTCGAGGGCGAGGCCAACGATTATGTCGGCAAGGGCCTGTCGGGCGGCAAGATCATCATCAGCCCCTCGACCCGGTCCAAGGCGCGCCCTGAGAACTCCATCGTCGTCGGCAACACGGTGATGTACGGCGCGATCGCGGGCGAAGCCTATTTCCGCGGCGTGGCGGGCGAGCGCTTCGCCGTGCGCAACTCGGGCGCCATCGCGGTGGTCGAGGGCACGGGCGATCACGGCTGCGAATACATGACCGGCGGCCTCGTGGTGGTGCTCGGCCAGACCGGCCGCAACTTCGCGGCGGGCATGTCCGGCGGCATCGCCTATGTGCTCGACGAGGACGGAACGTTCACCAAGCGCTGCAACCTGTCCATGGTCGATCTCGAACCCGTCGAGGAGGAGGAGGACCTGATGCGCCGCCTCCACCATCACGGCGGCGACCTGGAGACCAAGGGCCGCATCGACATCATGGCCAACATGTCTGGCCCCGATGAGGAGCGCCTGATGCAGCTCATCACCAACCACCACACCTATACGGGCTCGACCCGCGCCAAGGAGATCCTCGACAACTGGACCACCTATCGCACGAAGTTCGTGAAGGTCATGCCGGTCGAGTATCGCCGCGCGCTCCAGGAGATGGATCGTCTCCGGAACCTGCAGGCTGCGGAATAAGGATTGAAGGGGCAAACCCATGGGCAAGGTCACAGGCTTTCTCGAATACGACCGGCAGGAGCAGAAGTATCAGCTCGCCGGTGAGCGCGTGCGCCACTTCCGCGAGTTCACGCTGCCGCTCGACACCAACGATCTGCGCAAGCAGGCGGGGCGCTGCATGGATTGCGGCATCCCCTTCTGCCACGGGCCGACGGGCTGCCCGGTGCACAACCAGATCCCCGACTGGAACGATCTGGTATGGTCCAACGATTGGGAGGAGGCTGCGCGCAACCTCCACACCACCAACAACTTCCCCGAGTTCACGGGCCGCATCTGCCCGGCGCCCTGCGAGGAAGCCTGCACGCTCAACCTCGAGAACCAGCCGGTCACCATCAAGACCATCGAACAGGCCATCGCCGACAAGGCCTGGGAGATGGGCTTCGTGAAGCCGGAGCCTGCGGATGTCCAGACCGGCAAGCGCGTGGCCGTCATCGGCTCGGGTCCTGCCGGCATGGCAGCCGCCCAGCAGCTCGCCCGCGTGGGCCATGAGGTGCACGTGTTCGAGCGCCAGGCCAAGCCCGGCGGCCTGCTGCGCTACGGCATCCCGGACTTCAAGATGGAGAAGTACCACATCGACCGGCGCGTGAAGCAGATGGAGGCCGAAGGCGTGGTCTTCCATTGCGGCGTGAACATCGGCGTCGACAAGAGCTTCGCGTCCCTCCACAACGAGTTCGACGCGGTGCTGTTTGCCGGCGGTGCGGAGGATCCGCGCAACCCGAACCTGCCGGGTCAGGAGCTGGCGGGCGTCTTCTACGCGATGCCGTATCTCACCCAGTCCAACCAGCGCGTGGGCGGCGAGGACGTGACCGCCGAGCCGATCCTGGCTGCGGGCAAGCATGTGGTGGTGATCGGCGGCGGCGACACGGCCTCCGACTGCGTCGGCACCGCCTTCCGCCAGGGCGCGCTCTCTGTCACCCAGCTCGACATTCGCCCCAAGCCCCCTGAGCGGGAAGACAAGCTGACGGTTTGGCCCTATTGGCCGACCAAGATGCGCACCTCCTCATCCCAGGCGGAAGGCGCGGAGCGCGAATTCCAGGCGGCGACTCTCGGCATCGAGGGCAAGAAGGGCCGCGTGACCGGCGTGCAATGCGCCCGCGTGGACGACAGGCGCCAGCCCATTCCAGGCAGCGAGTTCATCCTCAGGGCCGACCTGGTCTTCATCGCCATCGGCTTCGCCGGCTCGGTGAAGGAAGGTCTTCTGGATCAGTCCGGCGTCACCATGGACCGGCGCGGCAACGTGGTGGCCGACGACAAGAGCTACAGGACGTCGAGCGACAAGGTGTTCGTGGCGGGCGACATGCGCCGCGGCCAGTCGCTGGTGGTCTGGGCAATCCGCGAGGGCCGTCAGGCCGCCCGCTCCATCGACATCTTCCTGACGGGCTCCAGCACCCTGCCGGTCTAACCATCGGCTATCAATCAAAAGCGGCGGTCCATTCACCCGATGGGCCGCCGCTTTTTTATGGCGTTAGGTTTTCTTAGGTGCGCGGCCAGCGAAAATCGTCCGCTCGCCCGGGCCGTGCGCTTGGCGGGACTCCCGTCCGCAGGGCGCGCTGCACGGGATAGGCATGGTCGCCGCTGAGCTTTGGAGGCGCCGATACCAGCGTGCCGCCCGGTGCCACATCCTGGCGGGTGAGCGGCAGAACCGGTCCGACCAGCGGCTTGCTGGGGAGGGACACCGGTGCGGCAGCATCCGGCGGAGCAGGGATCGCGGCTTCGACCGACGGGACGGCTGTTCCCTCGGCGGGGGCCGTCTCCCCCGGATTGGGGGCGGCCGCCGTTGCCGTTCCGGCCTCCCCCGTGCCCAGGAGCCGCTTGATCTCCGTATCGGCGAAGAAGGCGAGCTTCCGGGCGCCGGCTTTGGTGAAGAACACACCTTCGTTGGTTCGCAGCTTCGCCGGCTCGCCGTCCACATCCGGACCTATGGCCGTGTAGCGGTTTTCCTCGTCGACGAAGCCCGGCCAGACATCCACATAGACTCCGCCGTTGCGCTGAACGCTGTCCTTGTAGATCTCGTTCATGGCGAGCAGATCCTCGGAGATCTTGCTGGCTTTCATGGGCGGCAGGCCGATCCAGACCACCGGGAGCTTGCGCTCCTTGAAGGTGCCCATGATCGCATCGACCCGCTGGCGGTAAAGGTCCTTCCACCGGTCGGACAGGGGCTCGACGCTGTCTTCGCCGTCCTTGATCGACTGCCGGTCGTTCGTTCCCAGCATAACGACGGCCACACTGGCCTTCTGGCCCCCGTCGAGGGCCGCCTTGATGAAACTGGGCCAATCGGCCGGATCGGTGCGGGCGAGGCTCGCATCTCCCCTGATCTTGGGAACGACCGCCACGTCCTGGTTCTCGGCAAAGTGGGCGTCGAGCCCTTGGCGCGCATAGCCCGCCAGGGCATCCCCGAACACGACCACATGGGTGGCGGGATCGACCTTAGGCTTCTCCTGCCGCGCGACGGCGGCCGGCGGCGGAGCGGGCTTGCGGGGCCGTGCCACCGGCTTGCGGGCCGGCACCGACGGCTCCTCCCGGGCTCCGAAGAAGCGGCGGAGGGTGAAGCCCTGCTGAGGCTGCGCCGGCTGGACCAGCTTTCCGGGATAGTAGCCGGGAGGATAGGCCCGGGGATCTCCCCGATAAGCGGGCTGCGGCTGCTGATAGTAGTAGCCGGCCTGGGCCAGTGCCGCGGAGCCGCTGCCCGCTGCGAGAAGCAGGGCCAGGGCAAGGCGGCGAAGGGTCGGGGCCATCGTCATCGGCAGGTTCCATCTTGTTCCGGGCCAGCCTTGTTATAGACCCTCTTAGGAACTCCGTCAGCGGGTTGCGCGCAATTCGCGCAAGACTGCAACATCGGCATAGCCATCGGGGGTCAAGCCGCGCCTGAGCTGGAAGTTCCGCACGGCCTCCCGGGTCTTGGACCCCAGCTTGCCGTCCGCATTGCCCTCGTAGAAGCCGAGGCCGGCAAGGCGCTCCTGCAGCTCCTGGCGCTGATCCTTGTCCAGCATGGGCTGGTCCTTGGGCCAGGCTCCCTGGATCGGCAGTCCCCCGAAGAGGCGGTCGCCGAGATGGGCGACGCCCATGGCGTAGGCATCCGAGGAGTTGTAGGTTTTGATCACGTCGTAATTGGCCGTGACCAGGAAGGCGGGTCCGCCCGCTCCGCCCGGCAGGAACAGGGAGGCCTCGCCCGAGCGCGGAAGGGCCTTTCCGTCCGCCCGGCGCAGGCCGAGCGCCTGCCACTGGACAAAACCCTGCTTCAGGTGCCGGAAATCGAAGCCCTTCGGCAGCATGACCTCATAGCCCCAGGGCAGCCCCGGCTGCCAGCCCTGCTGGCGCAGGTAGTTGGCCGTGGACGCCATGGCGTCCGGCACCGAGGACCAGATGTCGCGCACGCCGTCCCGGTTGCCGTCCACGGCGAATTTCATGAAGCTCGAGGGCATGAACTGGGTCTGGCCCATGGCGCCGGCCCAGGAGCCCAGCATCCTGGAGCGGTCCACATGCTCCTCTTCCAGGATCTGAAGGGCGGTGAGCAGCTCTTCCTTGAAGAAGTCGCCCCGGTAGCCCGTATAGGCGAGCGTCGCGAGGGCCCGGACCGCATAGATCGAGCCGGTGAAGCTGCCGTAATTGGTCTCCATGCCCCAGACGCCGAGCACCACGGAGCGCGGAACCCCGTAGGCTTTCTCGACCGCCGCGAGGGTCTGGGACCATTCGGCCGCCACCTCCTGGCCGCGCTTGAGGCGCTGGGCCGAGATGGCGCCGTTGATGTAGTCCCAGATCGGCCGCACGAACTCGGACTGCTTCTTGGTCAGAGCGATGATCTTGGCATCCGGCTCAACGCCCCGGAATGCTTCCTCGAAGGTCGCTCGCGAGACGCCGCGCGCCTTGGCGGCGGGCCAGAGGCCCTGCACGAAACGCTCGAAGCCGGCTTGCGACGCCTCCTGCGCCTGGATCGGCGGAGCACCAAGCGTCACTCCGGCGGTGAGGCTCAGACCGAGAAGGAGTGCGCCGGAAAGGCGGCGCACCAGGGAAAGCGGCTGGTGCATGGAAGTCGCTCACAAAACAGGACAGATCTGTCCTGCCATTGCGACACTACGCAGGTTAACAGCCGGTTGACAGCTAGCCTTATAGGTAGGGTCCTATGCGGCTTTTCGCCCCGCCAGGGTCTGCTCCCAGCGCAGGGCCTGCTCGACGATTCTCTCAAGGTTGTCGTGCTGGGGCTCCCATCCCAGGCTGCGGATCTTGTCGACCTTTGCCACGAGCTGAGCCGGATCGCCCGCCCGCCGGGGGCTCAGGCGAACCTCGAAATCGACGCCCGACATCTTCTTGACCACCTCGACGACCTCCAGAACCGACGCGCCGTGGCCGTAGCCGCAGTTCATGATCGTGCAGTCGCCTCCGTTGCGCAGGTGGTCCAAGGCGACCAGATGGGC
>NZ_JAEQMY010000004.1 GCF_016743775.1 Microvirga aerilata
CCTGGTTCACCAAACTGAATCACACCCACTCCAGCCCGGGAAATCACGAACGAGTCAGACCTTCAGGGACTTGGTATTAGCTTCCGCATTGGCATCGGCACGCGACAAAAGACCTAACATCAAAGCCTCCACGACCGGGCCAGAGGCACGGACCTGCAATAATCGAGCTATCTGTCAGGTAGTTGATATTCCAAAAACTAATTAAGCCTAAAAGATTAGCCTAGTAGTTCTACGTAGAATGCAGTCGATCCTGCTCGGCCACCGGCAGAGTTCGCAGTCGTTGGAGGGGGACCTGAGCCGATACGCACTTGATCGAACAAGGCGGAGGACTTTTCAGAAACCTGTCTCGACAGCTCGTCGAAATGAAGCACCAAGGTCGATCGAAAACCTTGCAGTGCTTGGTGGGTGATGTAGGGCTCGAACCTACGACCCGCTGATTAAGAGTCAGCTGCTCTACCAACTGAGCTAATCACCCGTCGCCGAAGCGAATTCAGCGGCGCGATGTCCGCTGAAGAGGCCGTGCGTTTAACAAACCCCTTGCCCCCTGTCTAGCCCACCCGGTCAGGTTTTCGGCTCTAAGCTGCAGATTTCGTCTGGCGCATGGGGATAGATGGGCGCCCTCCTGCGAACCAGCCCCTTCAAGAGCGCCAAGCTTCGAACCTACGACGCCGGGAGCAGCGCATATTCGAAGCTTGATCCCATCGAGCCGCGGCAGGCGTCATTGCCGGGATGGCCCGGAATGACGCCTCGAGGAAAGCGTAGCCTACTCCGCCGCGTGCTGGGCGTGAAGGCGTGCGCCCCGGCTCAGGAGCTTGTTGAGGGCGCCGAGATAGGCCTGGGCCGAGGCCACCAGGGTGTCCGGATCGGCGGCGCGGGAGGTCACGCTGCGGTCGTCGGCGGACAGGCGTACCGAAACCTCGGCCTGCGCGTCCGTGCCCTCGGTGACGGCGTGAACCTGATAGAGCTCCAGCACCGCATCATGGGGTACGAGGGCCTTGATGGCGTTGAAGGTGGCGTCCACCGGACCGTTGCCCTCCTGCTCCTCGATGACGACCTTGTCGTCGACTTGGAGCTTCATGGTGGCGCGCTGCGGCCCGCGGGTTCCGGCGACGATGGAGAGCGAGACCAGCCTGATGCGGTCATGGGCGGTGGCGATGTTCTGATCGACCAGAGCCTCGATATCCTCGTCGTAGACGTGCTTCTTGCGGTCGGCGAGCTCCTTGAACCGCTCGAAGGCATCCTGGAACTGGTTGTCTGAGAGGCTGTAGCCCAGCTCCTCCAGCTTGTTGCGGAAAGCGGCGCGGCCCGAATGCTTGCCCATCACCAGCGACGTCTTGGAGACGCCGACGCTCTCCGGCGTCATGATCTCGTAGGTCTGGGCGTTCTTGAGCATTCCGTCCTGGTGGATGCCGCTCTCGTGGGCGAAGGCGTTCCGGCCGACGATGGCCTTGTTGTACTGCACCGGGAACGAGGTGGCGGCGGACGCGAGCTTCGAGGCGCGCATCAGCATCGTGGTCTCGACGCCGGTCTCGTAGGGCAGGATGTCGCCACGGGTGCGGATCGCCATGACGATTTCTTCCAGGGCCGCGTTGCCGGCCCGCTCGCCGATGCCGTTGAGGGTGCACTCGATCTGCCGGGCGCCGCCCTCCAGCGCCGCCAGCGAATTGGCGACGGCAAGCCCCAGATCGTTGTGGCAATGGGCGGAGAAGATCGCCTTGTCCGCATTCGGCACACGCTCGCGCACGGCCCGGAACATGGCGCGGTACTCGTCCGGCGTGGCGTAGCCCACGGTGTCGGGCAGGTTGATGGTAGTGGCGCCGGCCTTGATGGCGGCCTCCACGCAGCGGCACAGATAGTCGATGGGGGTGCGGGTGGCGTCCATGGCGGACCACTCGATATCCTCGACCAGATTGCGCGCCTGGGTCACCGTGGCGGTGATGATCTCCAGCACTTCCTCTTCCGACTTGCGCATCTGGTGCGCCAGATGGATCGGCGAGGTGGACACGAAGGTGTGGATGCGGGGGCGCGCCGCACCGCGGACAGCCTCGCCGGCGCGGGCGATGTCGGCCGAGATGGCGCGGGCGAGACCCGCGACGGTCGCCCGCTTCACGCGGCTTGCGATGAGGGAAACGGCCTCGAAGTCGCCGTTGGATGCGATGGGGAAGCCCGCCTCGATGATGTCGACCCCCATGGTGTCGAGCAGCTCCGCAACATCGAGCTTCTCCTCCAGGGTCATGGTGGCGCCGGGGCATTGCTCGCCGTCGCGCAGGGTGGTGTCGAAGATCAGAACGCGGTCCTTAGCGGCGCCGGATACGGAAGCGGTCATTTTTTAGTCCTTCTCGGAGGGGGCGAGGCCTCGGGATTGGTCCTCGGCGCTCAAGGTTGTTCCTGCTTTATTCAGAACCCCTGAGAGCCCAGGCGACGACGCCCAGCCGACCCTCAGGGGCAGCTAAGGAGAAGGAGACCGAGAAGGCGCGCGCGAGCGGCCGCCGGAGCGGGGCCGTTCATCCATGCGCTGGGGAAGCCGATGATCATCGCCGCCCGAATCCTCCTGGGTCGCGGCCCTGCCGCGAACAACCGGTTTGTTTGTAACGGCGCTCCGATTGCATGGCAAGCCGGTGAAACAAACGAAAAGCGAAAGCACGACGATCGTATCGGATGTGATCAGGGCACCGGCAGGACTGGTCTATCGGCAAACTGCCCTAGATCGGATGAAGCTTGGCCGTTATGCGCCAACAACGAAGTCCATACAGGAGGTACCCCGATGAAGACTGCGTTCCGCGCCCTGTGCCTGACCGGGTTTGTGGCCCTGCCGCTTGCGGCCTGCAATCAGACCGCCTCAGCTCCCGCCCCGGCCGGAGCCGGCGTCACGCCCTCGGGCTTCCGCATGCCGGAAGGCTTGGGCTGCAAGGGCGAGGTCGACCGCTACCGCGCCGTGATGAGCAACGATCTGGCCATGGGGCATGTGAACCAATCCGTCTATGGCCGCGTGGATCGGGAGATCGGCCAGGCGGAGGCCGCCTGCGCTGCCGGGCGCGATGCGGAGGCCGTGCGCATGCTCAATGCCACGAAGGCCCGTCACGGCTATCTCTGATCGAAGGCCCAGCCGAAGAACGACTGCAGGAACAGCGGCATCGTAGCCTGGTCGATATCCTGCGCGCCCCGGATGATCCGCACATCCTGCAGTTCGGGCTCCTCCTGGGCGGCGATGTTGGCGCGGATCTGCGCTGCGCCCTCCTCCGCCGTCACCGGAAGGGTCACCGTCCGCAGGAGCGCGATGGTCGGCCAGCGCTGGACGATGATCCACTCGTCGTCCACGCGGTAATCATCCTCCGACAGACCTGTTTCCTCGGCAAGCTCACGGGTGAGGCTGGTCGCCAGATCGACGGTGCCGTCGGGCCGGAGATCGGACAGGTCCGGCGTTCCGGCAGGAAAATAGATGCGGCCCGCATTGGTGGTCCCGGCTCCCATGACCCCGCAGATATAGGCGCCGTCCGAGCCGCGCAGCGCCCCCATGGCGAAACCGTTGGCGATGTCGGGATCCGGGTAGCCCTTGTCGATCCAGGCGACGAAATCGGCGTAGTCGACCTCGAAATAGGTGTTGCGGCAGATGTCTTCCCCAAAGGTCACGTCCTGGAGCAGCAGCACCCGTCCGTTGAACATCTGCGGCTTGCCTGCCGTGCGGCGCGCCCAGTTCTCCTCGATGAATGCACGGTTTTGCCGGGGCCACGTCCAATCCTTCGGACGGCAGCAGGCTTCGACCCGGCTAACGCGATGAATCTGAACCCCACGGTTCATGAAAGAAGCTCGCCACGGCTCATCATGACCGCGCTCCCGCCGATCTCGGCGGAGACCAGCTCTCCGTTCTTGATGACCATCTGCAGGGCGATCTCGCTCGGGCGTCCCATCTCGACACCTTGCTCGATGACGATATCGTGCTCGCCATCCCCGAGGGGTTCGCATTGCATGAGCGCGCCCGCGAAGGCGGCCGCGGCCGAGCCGGTGGCCGGGTCTTCCGCGATGCCCATGCCCAAGCCGAACATCCGGGCCCTGAACCGCAATCCGTCGGCCTGGGGCATGCGGGCATAAACATAAGGCGCCGGGTGGTCGCTGTCGCCGAAGGCCTTATCGAAGGCCTCCCCCTGCGGCTTGGACCTTGCCAGCGCCTCAAGGGAAGCGACCGGCACGAGATCGTACGCGACGCCGGCCGAATGGCGGCTTGGAACATGGCGGTCGAAGCCGATCTCCGTGGGATCGAGGCCCAGCGCCCAGGCACAGGCGGCCGTATCCTTGCCCTCGCCCCAGGTGAACGGCAGGCGCGGCAGGCGGAAGCGGGCCGAACCGCTCATCCCGTCCCGCACCTCGACGGCACAGGGCACGATGCCGACCTGCTCCCTCAGGCCGAAGGCCGCGGCACCCGGCTGTCTGTCCCTGTCGAGGATGGCCAGAAGAACGGCCGTTCCGACCGTGGGATGGCCCGCGAAGGGCAGCTCGCGTCCGGGCGTGAAGATGCGGATATCGGCGCGCTGACGCGGCTCGGACGGGGGGAACACGAAGACCGTCTCGGAGAGGTTAAACTCCTTGGCGATCCGCTGCATCCCGGCCGTGTCGAGGCCCTCCGCATCCAGCACGACGGCAAGGGGATTTCCGGTGAACCGCTCGGCGGTGAAGACATCGAGGGTAACAAAGCGGCGGGCCATGCGGATCAAACCTCCTCGGCGTCGAAGCGATAGGTGGGGGAGACGAATTCGTCCTGCGCCGCAATGGTCAGGATCTCGCGAGAGCCTGCTTCTTCGGTGCGCTTGAGCAAGCCGTAGACGGAGGCCGATGCCTCCGCAAGAGCCGTCGGGGCCGAGCGCGAACGCGCATAGTGAACGAAGAAGAGCGCCGCGATGGCGTCCCCTGCCCCGTTGACGCTGAGAGACAGCTTTGGGGTGCGCACCCGCCAGAAGCGTCCACCTTCGCCGGCGATCAGGTCCACGCTGTCGCCGGGCGTCGCCTGCGTCTCGACCGAGGTGACGAGAATGACCTTGGGGCCCATTCCGTGCACGATCGAGATCGCCTTCTTCACATCGTCCAGCGTTGCCGTCGCCATGCCGGACAGGTAGTCCAGTTCGAACTGGTTCGGAGTGATGATGTCGGCTGCCGGAATAGCCTGATCGCGCATGAATTCCGGGACGCCGGGACGCACGAAAACGCCGCGCCCCACATCGCCGATCACCGGATCGCAGCAGTACAGGACTCCGGGATTGAGCGCCCGCACCCGGGCCACGGCGGAGAGAATCGCCGTACCGATATCGGCCGAGCCCATATAGCCGGAAAGCACCCCGTCGCACCGGCCGAGCACGCCGCGCTCGGCGATGCCCTCCACCAGATCCTCGATGGCGGGGCCGTCGAAGACGCGCCCCTTCCAGGAGCCGTAGCCGGTATGGTTCGAGAACTGCACGGTATGAATGGGCCATACCTCGACGCCAAGTCGCTGCATCGGGAAGACCGCTGAGGCGTTACCCACATGACCATAGGCAACATGAGACTGGATCGAGAGGATGTTCATCGCGTAGAGCCCCTTTCATCTCCCGTTAGCGCAACATTCGCCCCGCTTCAAATCGCGTGATGTGATCTCATTCATCACAAGGACCGCTTGTTCGTACTTGATCCCAGGCGGAATGGCGGTATGCACCCTCACTTGATTGCTCCGGATCGATTTGATGGACATCGGTTTTCTCAAGAACAGCGTCTTGGAATTCGTGCAGTCGCACCAGGCCTATGCCCCCTTCGTGCTCGGGCTGATGACCTTTGCCGAGTCGCTTGCCTTCGTTTCCCTGCTGCTGCCCACGATGACGATCCTGATCGCCGTGGGCTTCGTGCTTGCGGCGGCGGAGATCCCGTTCTGGCAGGCTTGGATCGGGGCCGTCTGCGGCGCGGTTCTCGGCAATTGGATCTCCTATGAAATCGGGCGCAGGTACAAGAAGACGGCCTATGAGGTCTGGCCGTTGTCGCGCAACCCGCAGCTCGTCACCCGGGGAGAGGACTTCTTCCAGCGCTTCGGCCCCTGGGCGGTGTTCATGGGGCGCTTCTTCGGCCCGATTCGCGCCGTCATCGCCCTGATCGCCGGCATCTTCCTGATGCCGAATGTCCTGTTTCAGGCAGCGAACCTTGCCTCCGCCTCCGTTTGGGCCTTCGTGATCCTCGCGCCCGGCGCGGGGCTGGCGCACTATCTCCTGTGGTAGGGCACCGCACCCGGGAACCTCGGGTCCTTAGGGGTCATTAACCCCCATCGACAACGGAGGTCCCCCATGGGCAAAGGCAAGATGAACGGCGACAACTCCGCCGAGAGCAAGAAGCACCTCGACCATCTCTCCCGCGGCTCTGGCGGCACGACGAAAAAGAGCCTCGATGCCGGCAAGCAGGACAACAACAAGGCCCAGAACACGAAGAGCAACCGGCAGTGAGAGATGGGCGGCTGAGCCCTCAGGCTCGCCGCTCCCCTCCATTCCCAGAGGTTGCAACCGCCTTCCGCGATGTTAAGCGAAGATATAACATTGCGGAAGCGCATTCATGGAACATGGCTCCGGTCATTCGTCCGTCTTCTATGAGGACGGCGGATCAGCATCTCCCCATAACGGGACGGCGGACCCGCTCACGGTCGGGCTGCCGGCCGCATTGTGGCCCCTCGTTTGGGCGTTCGCCAGCCTCGCCTTCTCGGCCCTGTGGATGATGGACAGCTGGAAGGCGGGCAAGTCGCTGCTGGGGATGACGAAGATCAACCATTTGGCCCAGGACGCCTGGGGGCTCCTCGTCACCCTTTGCTGCTGCTATGCCGTGTTCTGGTTCTGGAGGCAGCGCTCGGGATCGTTGAGCATTGCGCTCTGCTCCCTTGTGGCCGCCGCGGCCATGGCGTGGCATAGGCTCTAGGGATCTTCGGCCTCCTCAGCGAACCTTGAAAGCATTGAGCGCGCCCGCCTCAATCTGTCGGCGGGTATGGTCGTAGCCGATCGCCACAACCTTCTCGAACTGCTCCCAGCCCCGCAACGGGACCTCGGCCAGCGGTGGATGGATGACCAGGGCCGCATGAGCGCGCGCCTTCAAGGTCTGGGCATCGCTGGAAACCGTCGCCGAGCGATAGAGCAGGCTCACGATGTCGGGCGCATTGGCCGGCAAGCCGAGGATCCGGCGCAGCCAGGGCGCTTTCTTCTCCTCGTCGCCCGGGCTGCGGAAGGCCACGTCCCGCGCCACGTCGATGCCGAGCACCGGCCCTCTCTGCAGATCGGCCATCACGTCCGCCGGCATGTTGTTCATCATGGCCCCGTCCACGAGCACGCCATCCGGCTCCACCACGGGCGGGAGCAGGCCGGGAATGGCGAGGCTGGCCCGCAGGGCCCGCCACAGGGTCCCCTGACGATGCACATGGGCGGTGCCGGTGGTCAGGTTGGACGAGACACAGAAGAACGGCAGCCAGAGATCCTCGATGTTGCAGTTGCCGAAGTGCTCCATCAGGCGCGCATCGACCTTGCGGCCGCGCACCAACGCAATCAGGGGCAAGGTGTAGTCGTTCAGGGGCGGGTTTCTGACGAAAGCCTCGGTCATGAGGGCCTTCGCCTCGTCGAGCCCGATCTGGATGGCGCAGGTTGCCGCCATCACGGCGCCGATGCTGGTTCCGCCGACGAGATCGACCGGAAAGCCATGCTCGTGCAAGGCCTGGATGGCGCCGAGATGGGCGAACCCGCGGGCGCCTCCTCCGGCAAGGACCAGCCCGACGGCCCGCCCGCTCGAGGTGCGAATGAGCCGCTGGAGATCGGGCAGGTTGTTCTGCCGGACCTGAAGGCGCTGATCGACCCGCAGCCGATTGAGCGACGGGTGAGCGGGCGCCGGGCGGGCGGCGTCCGGCTTTTGAAGCAGAACGAGATCGTGGCGGCGCCAGGACGACGCGGCGCCCGTGAGCGCCTCCGCCTCGCAGGCCAGCGGCTCACCGGGCCGGGCCACCAGCATGACGTGGTCGGCATGGCGGATGCAGCGCTCCGTCCAGGACCCCGAGGGCTCGGACGCCATGTAGATGACGCGCTCCCGGCTCGCTTCGAGGCGGTAGAGCCAGCTCTCGTTCTCATGCGCCGGCATGGCGTCGATCATGGCGACGCCCGGTCCATGGCTGCGCCGCATCTCCTCAAGGAAAGCATGCGCGAAATCCGCGACCGCCACCCCTTGCGTGACCGGAACGATGGCGAAGGTTGCCGGGGTGAAGGTGACGGGCTGGCTGCGGGTCGTGGCGCGCAGCCGGTCGGCGAGGAGCTTCGACAGATAGAGCATGACCGAAGGCCAGCGCGCTGCGAGGCCCTCGAAGGCGGAGCGGGTCAGCTTCAGAAGAACGGAGTCGCGAAGGGCCGTAACCGTGGCCGAGCGGGGCGTGTTGGAGATGAGGGCCATCTCGCCGATGGTCTCGGGCGGGGTGATGCGGGCGATCCGCCGCTGTTCCCCATGGTCGCCCTGAACCGAGACGCCGAGCGCTCCGGAGACGAGCATGTAGAGCGCATCCGCCGGGTCGCCTTCCCGGAAAAGGATCTCGCCCCCTGGAAGCACGACCCGCTGGAGTTCCGCCTGGAGCTCCAGCCGCGCCACCGGATCCAGCCCTGCCCAGAGAGGCATGCTGAATTCCGGCACGTCTTCGATCAGGCCCGCTGCGCTCATGGCATTCCGCACATTTTTGTATGGGAACCCACTATCTACAATCGGCTCGCCTGACAAACCGTTACGCCTGGCCTGCCTAAAATCCTATGGGGCAGCGCGAATCTGCCGCACCCGTCCATCAAGACGGATGCGGCCCGGGCCCGTGCCGCCCCTGAAGCTTAGTTCCGGCTCTTGTCGACCAGGGCCTTTTCCTTGATCCACGGCATCATGTCGCGCAGGCGCGAGCCGACATCCTCGATGGGGTGCGCAGCGTTGCGGGCGCGAGTCGCCTTGAAGGAGGTCTGGTTGACCTTGTTCTCGAGCATCCAGTCGCGGGTGAACTTACCGGACTGGATGTCCTCCAGGACGCGCTTCATCTCGGCCTTGGTCTCGGGCGTAATGATGCGCGGGCCGGTGACGTACTCACCGTACTCGGCGGTGTTGGAGATCGAGTAGTTCATGTTGGCGATGCCGCCCTCGTAGATGAGGTCGACGATCAGCTTAACCTCGTGGAGGCACTCGAAATAGGCCATCTCGGGGGCGTAGCCCGCCTCGGTCAGGGTCTCGAAGCCGGCCTTGATGAGCTCGACGAGACCGCCGCAGAGCACAACCTGCTCGCCGAAAAGATCGGTTTCGCACTCTTCCTTGAAGCTGGTCTCGATGATGCCGGCCCGGCCGCCGCCGTTGGCGGAGGCATAGGAGAGCGCGATGTCGTGGGCGTTGCCCGTGGCGTCTTGGTGGATCGCGATGAGCGTCGGCACGCCGCCGCCGCGCTGGTACTCGGAGCGCACCGTGTGGCCGGGACCCTTGGGGGCGACCATGAGCACGTCGAGGTCCTTGCGGGGCTCGATGAGGTTGAAGTGGACGTTGAGGCCGTGGGCGAAGAGCAGCGCCGCGCCCTGCTTCATGTTGTCCTGAAGGTCGTTGCGGTAGATATCGGCCTGCAGCTCGTCGGGGGTCAGCATCATGACCACGTCGGCCCACTTGGCGGCCTCGGCCACTTCCATGACCTTGATGCCGGCCTTCTCGGCCTTGGCCGCGGACGGCGAGCCCTTGCGGAGCGCCACCACGATGTCCTTCACGCCGGAATCGCGCAGGTTCAGCGTATGGGCATGGCCCTGGCTGCCATAGCCGACGATGGCGACCTTCTTGCCCTTGATCAGATTGATATCTGCGTCGCGATCGTAATAGACACGCATGGTCCTCAAGTCCCTCATCTCAAAGGGGGCATTCCCCCGGCCTTCGTTGACGCCGCACCGGCCCATCGGAGCCCGCGCAACATTTGTTTTGTCCGGCGCCGCTTTTAGCGAATAAAACTGCGCTGACAAGGTGGTGTTTGTAGCAAAACTGCGGCCCTCGCCTGCGCTGGACGCAAGGCACCGGCTGCCCCTTGCGGACAAACGATCCGAGCCTGGAGAGTTCAAACGGCTCTCCAACGCTCTAGATTGGTATTCCTGTCCCTTCACCGAAAAAGGAGGAAGCCGCATGCAGCGCCTCGCCACTCCCGACGAAGTCATCAGTTTCTGGCGCGAAGCCGGACCGGAGAAGTGGTTCTCGAAGGACGAGACCTTCGACCAAGACTGCCGTGACCGGTTCATGCCCACCTATGAGGCCGCAGCCCGGGGCGACCTCAACGAGTGGGAGCTCACCCCGGAGGGCGCGCTCGCCGTCATTCTTCTTCTCGACCAGTTCCCCCGCAACATGTTCCGGGGACGGCGCGAGACCTACAAAACCGATCCCGTGGCCCTCATGGCGGCCGACCGCGCCATCGAGCGGGGCTTCGACCACAAGGTCGAACCTCAGTTCCGCCGGTTCTTCTACCTGCCCTTCATGCACTCCGAATCCTTGCCGGATCAGGAGCGCTCGGTGACCTTGAACGAGGCTCTCGGCGAGGAGGACTCGGTCAAGTACGCGCGCCACCACCACGACATCATTGCCCGCTTCGGCCGCTTCCCCCACCGCAACGCCATCCTGGGCCGCGAGACGACACCGGACGAGGAGGCGTTTCTGGCGCAGGACAGCTTCAGGGGCTAAGGCCCCCCATCCCCTCCGCGCCGCGCGCCATGGCAGCAACGCCGGTGCGGGAGACTTCGACAAGCCCAACGGCCGTCATCAGCTTGATGAAGCGCTCGACCTCGTCCGTCGTGCCGGTGAGCTCGTACACGAAGGAGGTCAGCGTCGCGTCCAGCGTGCGGGCGCCGAAGGCCGAGGCGAGGCGCATGGCCTCGACCCGGTGATCGCCCTTGCCCACCACCTTCACGAGGCACAGCTCGCGCTCGACGGCTTCGCCCGTGAGGGTGAGGTCCACCACGCGGTGCACCGGCACGAGGCGCTCGAGTTGGCTTTTGATCTGCTGGATGATGCTGTCGGTGCCCGTCGTCACGATGGTGATGCGCGAGATATGCGCCTCGTGCTCGGTCTCGGTGACGGTGAGGCTCTCGATATTGTAGCCGCGGCCCGAGAACAGGCCTGCGATGCGGGCGAGAACGCCCGGCTCGTTGTCGACAATGATGGCAAGGGTGTGCCGGTGGGAGGGCTCGACCCGGGTTGCATCGGGATAGTGGGTTTTCATCTGCAGCATGGTGTTGAACTTTCCGACTTCTCTGGTCTCAGGCCGCTGTGCGGTAATTCTCGATCGGCTCCTCGTCGACCTCGTCGGCCTCGACGATCCACGCTTCCTTCATGGCAGCGGAGCGCCACTCCTGGAAGGCGGGCAGCGAGAGTATGGCATCGACATAGCTGCGCGTCGTGGCGTCGAGGGGAACAGAATAGGTGTCGAGGCGCGTCGCGAGCGGCGCATACATGGCGTCCGCCGCCGAGAACGCGCCTAAGAGGAATGGGCCGCCGGCCCCAAAGAGCCCACGCGCGTCGCGCACGATGCCGCTGAAGCGGGCGACGTCGCGGGCAACCGCCTCGCCCCTGTCCCGCTGCGCGTACTTCTTGCCGAGATTCATGGGGCACGCGGAACGCAGGGCCTGAAACCCCGCATGCATCTCCGCCGCCACCGAGCGGGCCATGGCGCGCGCCTTGCGATCCTCAGGCCATATGGGGGCACCGTAGGCCTCGCCCACATATTCCATGATACTGATGCTCTCCCACACGGTCACGTCGCCGTCGATCAGGATCGGCACCTTGCCGGCCGGCGAGTGCTTGAGCACCTTCTCCCTGGTGTCCGGCTGGTCGAGCGGAATGGTGATCTCGTCGAAGGCCACCCCGAGCTGCTTCATCAGCAGCCAGGGGCGCAGCGACCAGGAGGAATAGGTCTTATTGGCGATGACGAGAGTTGGCATGGCTAGACACTTTCCCCATCAAACCAGCATCTTGCCCTTCTCGTCGATGACGGAGCTGATATCGGCTCCCGTCTCGCCGAGATAATCGTTGAGCAACATCTCGTTATGCGCTTTCCCCGAAGGGATCATCGGGAAGCAGTTCTCCTGCTTGTCGACAAGGCAGTCGAAGATCACCGGGCGGTTCACGTTGATCATCTCGAGGATCTTCGCATCGAGCTCGCCGGGCTTGTCGCAGCGGATGCCGACGCCGCCATAGGCCTCCGCCAGCTTCACGAAATCGGGCAGGGACTCCGAATAGCTCTGCGAGTAGCGCCCGCCGTGCAGCAGCTCCTGCCACTGGCGCACCATGCCCATGTACTCGTTGTTCAGGATGAACACCTTGATCGGCAGGTTGTACTGCAGGGCGGTCGACATCTCCTGCAGCATCATCTGGATCGAGGCCTCGCCCGCGATGTCGATCACCAGCGCGTTGGGATGCGCCAGCTGCGCGCCGACGGCGGCAGGAAGGCCGTAGCCCATGGTGCCGTGTCCGCCGGACGTCATCCAGCGGTTCGGCTCCTCGAACTTGAAGTACTGGGCCGCCCACATCTGGTGCTGGCCCACCTCCGTCGAGATGTAGGTCTCGCGATCCTTGGTGAGCTCGTAGAGGCGCTGCAGCGCGTATTGCGGCTTGATGGTTTCGGCGGAGTTGCGGTAGCCGAGGCAGTTGCGGGAGCGCCAGCCTTCGATCTTGCCCCACCAGTCCTGGAGCGCCACCTTGTCGGATTGCTGCGCGCTCTGCCGCCACAGGCGCACCATGTCCTCCAGCACGTGAGCGCAATCGCCGACGATCGGGATGTCGACCTTCACGGTCTTGTTGATCGAGGAGGGATCGATGTCCACATGGATGCGTTTCGAGAAGGGCGAGAAGGCGTCGAGCCGGCCGGTGATGCGGTCGTCGAAGCGCGCGCCGATGTTGATCATCACGTCGCATTCATGCATCGCCAGATTGGCCTCGTAGGTGCCGTGCATGCCGAGCATCCCGAGAAACTGCTTGTCCGATGCGGGATAGGCGCCGAGGCCCATGAGGGTCGAGGTGATCGGGAAGCCGGTGAGGTGCACGAGCTCGCGCAGAAGCGTCGAGGCGTGGACCCCGGAATTGATGACGCCGCCGCCGGTGTAGAACACCGGGCGCTTGGCGTTCGCCATCAGCTCGATGGCGGCGCGGATATGATCCATGTCGCCCTTCACGGTCGGGCGATAGGTCTTGTGCTGATTGCTCAGGGGCCGCACATAGGTGCCGGTCTTGAACTGGATGTCCTTCGGCAGGTCCACCACCACCGGGCCGGGGCGTCCGTTCTGCGCCACGTAGAAGGCCTCGTGCAGGACGCGCGGCAGGTCCTCGATGGATTTGACCAGGTAGTTGTGCTTGGTGCAGTGGCGGGTGATGCCGACCGTGTCGCATTCCTGGAAGGCGTCGGAGCCGATGAGATGGGTCGGCACCTGCCCGGTGATGCAGACGAGCGGGATCGAATCCATCATGGCATCGGCCAGGCCGGTGATCGCGTTGGTCGCTCCGGGGCCTGAGGTCACCAGCACCACGCCGGGCTTGCCGGAGGAGCGGGCATAGCCCTCGGCCGCGTGAACGGCCCCCTGCTCGTGCCGGACGAGAATGTGCTGGACCTTATCCTGGTGGAAGATCGCATCGTAAATGGGGAGCACCGCGCCGCCAGGATAGCCGAAGATATGCTCGACTCCCTGGTCGTGCAGGGCTCGGATCACCATTTCGGCTCCGGTCATGGTCTCGCTCATGTCACTCGCTCCGTCGGGTCTTTTACTTGCGTCTCTGTGGCTAGGAATTCTTGGGCTAGGAATTTTGGGCTTGGAATTCTAGGGCTTGGAATTCAGGCAATAAAAAAGGCCCCTGAGGGGGCCTGTGCGCCATCGCCGGACCTGCGGGTCAATCCCGCTCCGTCGATGGCGTTCGTACTACGAGAATAAGCTTGCGCATTTGGGCACGTCTCGGTTCAAAAGTTGCGCAGACGCTAGCTGATACATTTCACCCGGTCAAGCGGGATCGATTTGGCGAAATGCGGCTTAGCTTTTGCATTTGGCCCCCTATTTTAGTCGTATGACCATGCCCGATACCCTCTCCTCGACCGGCGCGCCGGTTCAGAACCTTCGCCTGACGGCCCGCGCCCTCCTGCTGGGCGACCGTCTCGACGTGGCAGGATTGGAGCGCAGCGACGTTCTGTCCACCACCCCCCTCGCCTTCCGGGTCGGGCAGGACGGCTTCGTGGCCCTCTTCCGCTACGGCGTGGCCGTCCTGGTCGGCCTGACGCCCCTTGAGGAGGACGATGTCATCCGCGGCCTGCGCCAGCGCATCTCAGGCGAGTTCGCCCGCCATGAGGAGGAAACCGCGATCATCGAGATCTCGCCCGAAAGGGACGACCAGATCCCGCCGGGCGGGCCGATCTATATCAAGAAGCTCTCCACCGAACGGCTGATCGTGATCGCGGACGCCCTGTCCAAGAGCGCGACCCTGGCCCGGGACGAGCGGGAGGCGACGGCCGCCTTCGAGCTCGTCGAGCCCTCGGTCCAGCACCTGGCCGAAAAGGGCCGCCGCCCCCGGGACCGCCGCCGGATCCTCAAGCAGGTGGGCCAAGCTCTTCTGGTCCGCCAGCGCATGTCGGGCGGCGTGGCCGTGGAGGAGAAGCCGGACGTGCTCTGGGACCGCCCGGACCTGGAGCGCCTCTATGCCCGCCTCGAGGACGAGTACGAATTGAAGGAGCGCGCCACGGCGCTCCACCGCAAGCTTGAGGTGCTGGGCGACACGGCCCAGGCCCTGACCGACATCATCGACACCGAGCGGTCGCTGCGCCTCGAACTGATCATCGTGCTGCTGATCGTGTTCGAGATCTTCATCACGTTCTACCAGATGTTCACGGGCGTCTCGGGGCACTAGAGCTGCTTCCGCTGACGGGGAGTTAAAGCCGGTTCTTGGCTTGCCGTATGTTCGGGCGGTGACCCGGAGCCACTTCGCCCACGCCCTAGAGCCGAGCCATCGCGGCCTCGAAACCCCTCTCCGGCTCGACCCACTGCCAGTCCGGCAGCTGATGGCGGAACCAGGTGAACTGGCGTTTGGCGTAGCGTCTCGTATCCCCCTGCCCCTTGGCGATGGCCTCGTCGAGGGAGATCTCGCCGCGCAGGTACGCCAGCAGCCCCGGAACGCCGTGGGCCCGCATGGCCGGCAGCATGGGATCGAGGCTGCGCTCGCCCAATGCCCTTACCTCGTCGAGGGCACCCCGATCCATCATGGCCAGGAACCGCCGGTCGATGCGCCCGCGCAGCTCCTCGCGATCCGGCGCGAGGAAGAGCTTGATGACCGGGGCGTCGGCCAGGGGGCCGGGCTGCCGGGCGCCGTGGAAGGAAACGAGGGGCTGGCCGGTCGCGGCGAAAATCTCCAGGGCGCGCTGAACGCGCAGGCGATCCGAGGGCCGCAGGGTGCGGGCCGTGTCCGGGTCGCGCTCGGACAGCAGGCGGTGAAGATCGGGGGTTTCGAGCCCCTCGCTTTCACGGCGCACGCTCTCGCGCACCTCCTCCGGGACAGGGGGCATGTCGGACAGGCCCTCGGTCAGCGCTTTGAAGTATAGCCCGGTCCCGCCCACGAAGATCGGCAGCCGCGTTCCTTGGATCTCCCGCAGGACCGCAACCGCATCGGCCACATACCGGCCGACGGAGAAATTCACGGCCGCATCCACGTGGCCGTAGAGCCGGTGCGGGGCTTCAGCCTCCTCCTCCATGGTGGGTCGCGCCGTGATCACGCGCAGATCCCGGTAGACCTGCATGGAATCGGCATTGATCACCACGCCGTTCAGGGCCTGCGCCAGCCGGATGCCCAATGCGGACTTGCCTGAAGCGGTCGGCCCTGCGATGAGAACCGCGCCGATCCTAAACCCACTCACAGCCAGGTCTCCCCAATGGCGTCTTCCCAGAATTCTCTCGTTGCGACCCTGATCGCCAACCCGTCCCGGCCGGCCGTGACGGATGAGGTCATCGCTATGGCGGCCCAGGCGCTCGGACATGAGACGGAACGCTCGGTTCTGGCAAGGGGAATTGCAGCCGACCTGATCCTGCCCGCCTCGGCCGAGGCCGAAGCAGGGGAAGCAACCCTCCGTCAGGCTCTGGAGGGGCAGCCCATCGATATCGTGGTGCAACCCCTGGAGCATCGGCGCAAGCGCCTGTTCCTGGCGGACATGGACTCCACCATGATCGGGCAGGAATGCATCGATGAATTGGCGGATTACGTCGGGCTGAAGGCTGAAGTCTCCGAGATCACCGAACGCGCCATGCGCGGCGAGATCGCCTTCGAGCCTGCCCTGCGGGAGCGGGTGGCACTTTTGAAGAACCTGCCGGTCGGCGTGGTCGACGAGATCATCGAGAAGCGCATCACCCTGACGCCGGGCGGCCGGGCTCTGGTCCGGACCATGCGCGCCAACGGCGCCTATACGTGTCTCGTGTCCGGTGGATTCACCCTGTTCACCGGCCCCATCGGCGCGAAGATCGGCTTCCACGAGGATCGCTCCAACCGCCTGATCGTCAGTGGCGATAAGCTCGCGGGCTCGGTCGAGGAGCCGATCCTGGGCCGCGAGGCGAAGCTTGCGACCCTTGTCGAACTGCGCGAGCGCTGCGGCCTCGCCCCGCACGACACCATGGCCGTAGGCGATGGCGCCAACGACCTCGCCATGCTGGGCGAGGCCGGACTTGGGGTCGCCTTCCGGGCGAAGCCCACTGTCGCCGCCGCGGCTCATGCGCGGATCGACCACGCGGACCTGTCGGCGCTGCTATACGCGCAGGGTTACCGGGCCGAGAGCATCGTCGAGGCTTAAGCCCCTGCCTGAACGCGCCTGACGATCTCGGCCACGACGGCGGGATCCGCCACGGTCGACGTGTCCCCGTGGTTCTCGAAGTCGCCGGCAGCGATGCGGGTCAGGATCCGGCGCAGGATCTTGCCCGAGCGGTTCTTGGGCAGTTGCGGCGCCCACTCGATCCGGTCCGGCGTGGCGATGGGCCCGATGCGGGTGCGCACGATCTGCATGAGCTCGCGCCGGAGCGCGTCGCTCTCGGGGATGCCTTCCTTCAGGGTCACGAACGCAAAAATCCCCTGCCCTTTGATCTCATGCGGCATGCCCACCACGGCGGCTTCCGCGACCGAGGGATGCGAAGCCAGCGCCGCCTCGACCTCCACGGTGCCGAGCCGGTGGCCGGAGACGTTGATGACGTCGTCCAGGCGGCCGGTGATCCAGTAATAGCCGTCAGCATCCCGCCGCGCCCCGTCGCCGGTGAAGTAGAAGCCCGGGAAGGCGCCGAAGTAGGTTTTCAGGAAGCGCTCGCGGTCGCCCAGGATGGTGCGCGCCTGCCCCGGCCAGGAATCGGCGAAGCAGAGATTGCCGCTTCCTTCGCCTTCGACCACGGTCCCTTCGCCGTTCAGCAGAGCAGGCTGAACACCGAAAAAGGGCTTCGCGGCCGAGCCCGGCTTCAGATCCATCGCTCCGGGCAACGGGCACAGGAGAACGGCTCCGGTCTCCGTCTGCCAGTAGGTGTCGACGATGGGGCAGCGGCCTTTGCCAACGACCTCATGGTACCAGAGCCAGGCTTCCGGATTGATCGGCTCGCCCACGGAGCCCATGATGCGCAAAGAGGACAGGTCGTGCCTGCGCACGGGAGCCTCGCCCTCGCGCATCAGGGAGCGGATGGCGGTCGGCGCGGTGTAGAAGATGTTGACCTTGTAGACTTCGATGATCTGCCACCAGCGGGAGGCATCGGGCCAGGAGGGAACGCCCTCGAACAGCACGATGGTCGCGCCGTTCGCGAGAGGGCCGTAGATCAGGTAGGTATGCGCCGTCACCCAGCCCACATCCGCCGTGCAGAAGTGGATGTCGCCGGGGCGGTAGTCGAACATCGCCTTGAAGCTTGCGGCCGCATGGACGAGATAGCCGCCCGTGGTGTGGAGCATGCCCTTGGGCTTGCCGGTCGAGCCGGAGGTGTAGAGCACGAACAGGGGATCCTCGGCGCCCACGGCGACCGGAGGGCACTCGGCCGATGCCTCGGCGAGCGCCTCGTCGTACCAGCGGTCGCGCCCAGGCGTCATGGGCACGTCCCGCCCGGTGCGGCGCACCACCAGCACATGCTCGACGAAGGGAAGCCCCTCGAGGGCCGCATCCGCATTCCTCTTCAGGGAAACATGCTTGCCGGCCCGCATGCCTTCATCGGCGGTGATGAGCACCCGCGAACGGCAGTCCTCGATCCGCCCCGCCAGGGCCTCCGCCGAGAACCCGCTGAACACCACGGAATGCACGGCGCCGAGCCGGGCGCAGGCCAGCATGGCGGCGACCGCCTCTGGAACGACAGGCAGGTAGACGCTGACGAAATCGCCCTTTTTGACACCCAGTGCCCGAAGGGCGTTCGCCAAGCGGGAAACCTCCTGCTGGAGGTCGCTCCAGGTCACGCGCCGCGTGTCGCCGGGCGTGTCGCCCTCCCAGAGGATCGCGGCCTCGTCGCCACGGGCGCGCGCATGGCGGTCCAGGCAGTTGAAGGAAGCGTTCAGCGTGCCGTCGGCAAACCACTCGATGGTCACGTCCTCGGGCGAGTAATGCGTGTTCTTCACCGTCGTGAAAGGCTTCATCCAGTCCAGGATCTGCGCCTGCTCGCGCCAGAAAGCCTCCGGGGCTTCCAGGGAGCGACGGTAAAGCTCCCGGTAGCTCTGCGCATCCACGTGCGCAGTGGACTTCAGGGCGGAAGGAACGGGAAAAACGTGCTGGTTCATGGGCTCTGATTGAAGAGGCGCATCGCCAGAGAAGGCCGACGCAAGGGGCCAAAATCCTGCCCCGACATGGCGCACAACATACCGCCATGTCAACCAAAACGTTCTTTATTCAGAACAGACGCATCCCCCGGAAACGAAAAAGGCGGCCCTCGGGGCCGCCTTTCCCACGGAGTGCGGATGGCCTTACTCGATCGACAAGGCCACGAAGCGAACCTCGCCCTGCGGGTTGGCCACGAGGAGCAGCGCCGACTTGCGGCCTTGCGTCTTCAGGTCGTCGATCTTCTTGGTCACGTCGGCCGGATTCGCGACCGGCTCCTGGTTGACCTCGACGATCACCTCACCGGCCTGGATCCGCTTGTCGGAGGCCGCCGAATTCGGATCGACGCGGGTGATCACCACGCCCTTCAGGTCGTCCTTCAGGCTGAAGCGGCGACGCAGCTCCTCCGTCATGCCTGACATGTTGAGGCCGAGCGCCTGACGGGTTGCGGTCTGCGGTTCGGTCGAGGGCTGCTGCAGGCTCGCCTGCTTCTCGGTGTCCTCGAGCCGGCCCAGGGTCACCTGCTTGACCATCTCCTGGCCCTTGCGAACGATCGTCACGTCGACGGCCTTGCCCACGGGGGTGGACGCCACGATCCGGGGCAGGTCGCGGGAATCCTTGACCTCCTTGCCGTCGAAGCGAACGATCACGTCGCCCACCTCGAGACCGGCCGGACGGGCCGGGCCCTTGTCGTCGATGCCGGCGATCAGTGCGCCGCGCGCCGAGCCGAGGTTCAGGGCCTCCGCGGTGGGGTCGTCCACATTCTGGATGCGCACGCCGAGCCAGCCGCGGCGGGTCTCGCCGAACTCGCGCAGCTGATCGATGATCGGCACGGCGGTGGAGGCGGGAACCGCGAAGCCGATGCCCACCGAGCCGCCCGTGGGCGACAGGATGGCCGTGTTGATGCCGATGACCTCGCCGTTCATGTTGAACAGCGGGCCGCCCGAGTTGCCCTTGTTGATGGAGGCGTCGGTCTGGATGTAGTTGTCATACGGTCCCGACTCGATGTTGCGGCCGCGGGCCGACACGATGCCGGCCGTAACCGTGCCGCCGAGGCCGAAGGGGTTGCCGATCGCCATCACCCAGTCGCCGGGACGGATGGTCTCGGAGTCGCCGAACCGCACCGACTTGAGGGGCTTGTCGGACTTCACCTTCAGAACGGCCAGGTCCACCTTGGAATCCTTGCCGATGATCTCGGCCTTGAGGCGGCTGCCGTCCGAAAAGATCACGCTGATGTCGTTGGCGTCGCCGATCACGTGGTTGTTCGTCACCACGATCCCCGACGGATCGATGACGAAGCCGGAGCCCAGCGAGTTCGAGCTGCGCGGACGCGACGGGGCGTTTTCGCCGCCGCCCCCGCCCCCCGGGCCCTGCTGGCCGCGGCGGTTGAAGAACTCCTCGAACAGGTCCTCGAACGGCGTGCCGGGAGGCAGCTGAGGAAGGGTCCGGTTGCGGGCCTCGACGGTCGTGGAGGCCGAGATGTTGACCACGGCGCCGGTCACTTCCTCGGCCAGGTCGGCGAAGGATTCGGGGGCCGACCGGGCGTGGACCGGCAGCGGAATGGCTGTTGCAACAATCGTCAGGATCGCGAAGCAGGATACGGCCAGCCGGCGCAAGGGGCGCTGAGGCAGCACCGTCTTTGAAGGCGCCAGCGCGTTCGTGGCATTGTTCATCGAAAACCCTCTCTCGGAGACTACGGGTATAGATTGGTGCTCGGCCCGATCATTCAAGCGCGCATCCCGGCGGAGGCTTGAGCCTTGCGAAGGTTTAAGCCTCGGACCTAGCCAAACTGGCGAACCAGCCAAATGATCCCCAGCCCGACGATCGCCGACACGATGCCGACGATCCTCATCTGATCGCTCGGGCTATGGGCCGCCTCATACATGGCCCGGCGCATCCCATCCGGGAAGGCTGCAAATAAAATGCCCTCGACCGCGAGAGCGAGGCCGAGGGCTGCAATCAAGTCGAACATCTGAGCTTATTATTGCGCTGGCGCCGGCTGGGCCGGCGCGGGAGCAGGCTGCGCCGGGGCTGGAGCAGGGGCACCTCCGCGATTCCGCTGACCGGTGGGATCGTTGAAATAGCGGAAGAAGTCGGAGTCCGGGCTCAGGACAAGGCGCGTATCCCCCGCGCGCAAGCCGGTCTCATAGGCCTGCATGGACCGGTAGAAGGAGAAGAACTCCGGATCCTGGCCGAAGGCCTCGGCCAGAATGCGGTTCCGGTCCGCATCGCCCTGACCGCGCAGCTCCTCTGCCGTCCGGTTCGCCTCGGCACGGATGATCGTCGCCTCGCGCTCGGCGCGGGCGCGGATGGTCTGCGCCTGCTGCTGGCCGTTGGCGCGCAGGTCCGCCGCCTCGCGTTCACGCTCGGTGCGCATGCGCTGGTAGACGGCCTGGCTGTTGGCTGCGGGCAGATCGACGCGGGTGAGACGCACGTCGATCATCTCGATGCCGAGGCTCGCCGCCTGCCGGTTCACATCCTCCTGAATGCGGTTCATCAGAGCCGCACGCTCGGTGCGCACGATGGCATCGCGGGAGGCGCTGGCCAGGGTGTTGCGCATGGCCGAGTTGGTGAAGCTCTGCAGGCGCTGATTGGCGAGCGCGATGTTGCCGACCGCCTGATAGAACCGCAGCGGATCGACGATCCGGTAACGGGTGAAGGCGTCGACCTCCAGGTTCTGCCGGTCTGCGGAGAGCAGGGTCTGAACGGGCAGGTCGAGATCGAGCACCCGCTTTTCGAAGTAGGTGACGTTGTCGATCAGCGGAACCTTGAACTTCAAGCCCGGCTCGGAGATGGCGGACTGCACCGCGCCGAAGCGCAGCACCAGGGCATACTGCGTCTGCTGCACGATGAAGATCGAGCTGTAGAGAACGATCGCCACCAGAGCCAGAGCGATCAGAAAGCCCGTGCGAAACGTGGAACTGTTCATCGCGTGGCTCCCTGCGGGTTTGCGGCATTGCCCTGCGCCTGCGGGCGCGGCGGCGTCTGGTTGAGGGGCAGGAAGGGCACGACACCCTGTCCGTTCTGGTCGACGATGATCTTCTCGACCCCGCCGTAAACCCGCTCCATGGTCTCGAGGAAGATGCGCTCGCGGCTCACGTCGGGTGCCTTGCGGTACTCCTCGTAGACCTGCCGGAAGCGGGCGGCCTGACCGGACGCGTCCGCCACGGACTGCTCCCGATAGGCTTCGGCCTGCTGCACGATGCGGGCGGCCTCGCCTCGGGCTTCGGGCACGACGCGGCTGGCGAAGGCTCCGGCCTCGTTCTGGACGCGCACCGCGTCCTGCTGGGCGGCGTTCACGTCGAAGAAGGCCTGCTGGACCTCGGAAGGCGGGCGCACGGCCTGGAGCTGAACCACGTTGATCAGCACGCCGGCCCCGTAGGCATCGAGCGCCTCCTGCATGATCTGGCGCACTTCCTGCGCGACGCTGGCCTGCTCGGTGGTCAGGATCGCCTGGATGTTGCGGCGGCCGATGGTTTCGCGCATGGCGCTTTCCGCCACCGACTTGATGGTGCCGTCGGGGTTCTGCAGGTTGAACACGTAATCCTGGGGACGCGCCGGGTTGATCTGCCAGACCGCATCGAAATCGATGTCGACGATGTTCTCGTCGGCGGTGAGCATGAGGCTCTCCTCGATCACGTCGCGAGCCCGCCCCTGCCCCGTGGGGGTGGAACGGTAGCCCACCTCGACCCGCTGCTGGGCGGTGACGTTGGGCTTCATGACGCGGCCGATCGGGTAAGGAAGGTTGTAGCGCAGGCCTTCGCCGGTCGTCCGGGTATATTCCCCGAAGATCATGTTGATGCCGACCTCGTTGGGCCGGACCGTGTAGAAGCCCGTCAGAAGCCAGACCGCCAGCACGCCGAGGACCAGGATGATCAGGCCCCGCCCGCCCATGGAGCCGCCGGGAATGAAGTCCTTCAGACGGTCCTGGCTGCGGCGCAGGATGTCTTCCAGATCCGGGGGCGTTCCGTTGCCCTGCGGGCCGCCGGAGCCCCAAGGGCTTTTGCCGCCTCCCGATCCGCCACGTTGCCCCCAGGGGCCACCGCCGCCGCTTTGGTTACTCCAAGGCATAGGACGCCTTTCCTCACTTTAAGAAGGCCGGCCGAAACGGCCGATAAGAAATCGAGACGGTTGTGGGTGTTGCCTCTTCCGCCTGTCAAGCCTGCGAATTGGGGATTGAAACAGCTTTCGTCAACCTGGGCGAAGGTCAAGGGCGCCTTTCGAGATCAATAAAGGTAAACGGATGCTCGTCGTCGGGGCCCTTCGGATGATCCTCCCGCCGGATCTCGCGAAACTGTGACCGGTCGAAAGCCGGGAAAACCGCGTCCCCCTCCGGTGCGGCGTGAACCTCGGTGAGGAAGATAGTCTGAACGTGCGGCAGGGCGCGGGCATAGATCTCGGCACCGCCTGCGACCGCGACGGCATCCGTTCCCATCCTGGCGGCCAGCTCCGATCCCTTGGCAACCGCCTCCTCCCAGCTGTGGGCGACGTGCACGCCCTCGGCGGCAAAGCCCGGATCACGGGTCAGCACGACCGTTTCCCGCCCCGGCAGGGGCTTGCCGATGGATTGGAACGTCTTGCGACCCATGATCATCGGCCGGCCCATGGTGAGCCTGCGAAAACGCCCGAGATCTGTTTTGAGGCGCCAGAGAAGCTGGTTGTCTCGTCCGATGACCCCGTTTTCCGCAACGGCGACGACGAGAATCAGGGGCAGGGTCATGGCTCCTCCGCCAGTTGTCTCAAGGCGTCCCCGGTCATGCGCTGCACCGTCCACTCCTCCATGGGGGCGGCGCCGATTGACCGGTAGACCCGCAGGGCGGGCTCGTTCCAGTCGAGCACCCACCATTCGAGGCGGGCCAAGCCTTCGGACACGCAGCGCCGCGCCAGATGCCTCAGCAGAGCCTTGCCGATGCCCTTGGAGCGGAACTCCGGTGCTACGAAGAGATCCTCCAGATAGATCCCGTGCCGCCCGCGAAAGGTGGAAAAATTATAGAACCACAGGGCAAAGCCCGCAGGCCTTCCCTCCCATTCGGCGATATCGGCGAAAACGCGGGGATTGTCGCAAAAGAGAGCCCTTGCGATATCGGCCTCGGAGGCATCGACCTCATGGGCCAGCCGCTCGTACTCGGCGAGTTGTCGGATGAACCCGAAGATCAGGGCTGCGTCGGATTTTTCGGCTTTGCGGATCGAGACGCTCATTCCCCTTGTCTAAGGCAACGCCGGTTCCCCGCCAACCACCCTCCGGGCACAATCCACGTTTGTTGAGCGAGGGCGTGCGAGGGTGATTTGGCGGCACGCCCTGCTCCACCTCAGCTCAGATGACGAAGAAATCCTGGTGCTTGAGGACGGCCTTGTTGGCGATCGTTGCGATCTTCACCTGCGCCTTGGAACCGGTGCCGTCCTGATCGTAGTAGAGGTTGCCGGTCTTCTTGTCGTAGACGATCCGATCCTCGGCATCCTTCGCCTTGTTGTTCTGCACGAACATGTCGGACTTGAACTTCTTCGGCTTGGAGGCGGTGCCCGCCCCCAGCTTGGTGAAGACCTTGTTCTCCAGCCAGAAGCTGTCGGATGAGAAGTCGAGGATCTTGTCCACGTTCGTGGTTTTGTTCGCTTTGGTGTCGAACACGAACACGTCCTTGCCCAGGCCGCCGTTGAGCTGATCGTTGCCCAGGCCGCCGTTGAGCTTGTTGGTGCCGGCATTGCCGATGATGGTGTTGGCAAGCGTGTTGCCGGTCAGGGTGATCGCAGCGGAGCCGGAGGCATAGAGTTGCTCGACATGGGCGGCCAAGCTGTAGCTGACGGAGGTGTAGACCCGATCCTCCGTGCCGCCTGAGGCGGTTTCCATCACCGTATCGCCTGTATTGTCAACATAGTACCAGTCGCTACCGGCCCCGCCCTCCATCTGGTCTGCGTCCGCACCGCCGTCCAGGACATTGGCGAAGGCATTGCCGGTCAGGGCGTTGTTGCCGCCGTTTCCGGTGGCATTGGCCGCCGCACCTGTAAGCACGATGTTCTCGAGAGCGGCACTCGTTGCAATGGAGTAGGACAGCGATGTGCTGACCGTATCGGTGCCTTCGCCTGCCAGCTCGCTGATCACATCGCCTGCATCGTCAACGACATAAAGATCATTGCCCGTGCCGCCGATCATAGTGTCAGCGCCTGCCCCGCCATTGATGGTATCGCGACCGCCCCTGCCCTGGATCTCGTTTGCCTTCTCATTGCCGGTGAGAGCATCGTCAGCTCGACCGCCGGTGAGAAGATGATCGTTCATGACCGTCCACGTGACAGTTTGCTCGAGAGCGCTGCGGTCACCACGAACCCAATCCGTCGGATCATAGGCGCGAGCCTGGATCGTATGCTCGCCGAAGCCGTAATGATCCTTGGTGATGCGAAACGTTTCGCCCGCATTGACGGCGGTCACCCCGTCCACGGTCCAATCGACCAGGATGATCGCAGGGTCGATCGTATCGACATAGAAGTCGGCTAGATTGCGATGGGTGAACCAGGGGGCGGTATAGGTATATCCGTCCAGCGGATCGACGAACTCATAGAACTTGAGAATGAATTGCTCCCGGGAGACCGCAACGAAGGGCTGCTCCAAGCTCTTCATCTTCGAGTTGAGCGAGGGGCGATAGACGTCCTCAGCCCGATAGTAGGCGCCTTCATAGGCTCCGATCACGCCGATGCCGGGCTGGTCATAGCCGAGCCAGCGCGACCATTTGGCCCCAGTGGGGTCCGCCGTCACATTGACGTAGTGTGGCTCATCGCCCGAGTACGGGCCTGGTATGCCGTAATCGTATTCATCTCCCAGATCGGCAAAGGCATGCCCGATCTCGTGGAGCGCGATTTCATACGCTTGCGCATTTCCGGCTGAGTAGATGCCGGAATCGTAGCCTGCGCCCCCATAAGCTGCGCTGTTCACAAGGATGTAGCGCATCTCCGACGTGACGCCGTAAGGCAGCACGCTTTCCGCGATCTGGTCCGCCTTGTCGAGGTCCACACCCAGCGCACGACCACTGTAGGCAGCGTCCAGAGCCGTATCCCTTTCAGTTCCGCTGGCCGGGTCGTCCGCGCCGGATTCGTTGGAGACAACATCGATGGAATGGATGTTGAAGAAGTTACGGTAGCGCCCAAAGGGTTCACTTAAGATGCTCCCGTTGAACATGTACTCAATGAAGCCCTGGACCTGCGACGAATAGGTCGTGTCGATCTCCGAGGCGGTGTAGCCGTCTCCCATGAAGACCATGTCGATCCGGTTTGAGCTGGAGCCGGTGGTTTGCAGATGGCGGTGTGCGGGCATTACCGTGATTTCAATAATTGATATAATATTCTATAACCTATATCTACTTCCTGTTTGCCGCCTTGGGAAGAGCCTCTTGAACGAGCAGCCTAGAGGCTACTCCTCCTCCACCACCCGCCGGGGCGAGCCCCATTGCTCCAGGGTGGCGTTCATGTCGTCCAGCACGAAGAACCGGGCGCTTTCCACGTCGTAGCCTTCATCCAGGAGGCTGTCGTAATCCGTGAGCCTGTGCCGGATATAGGCCGTGAGGGACAGCCAGGCCGCCGTCTCGGGCGAGGCCGCGTGGAGGCCCCGGCTGCTGAGCGCGTGCTCCGTCACGGCCTCGAATTCGTGGCGCGGGATGCGCGGGGCCAGGATGCGGACGGCGCTCTCGATGGCTTCGCGCCTGTTCATCGCCTCAGACCGCGACGGGAGCCTTGATGGCCGGATGGGGATCGTAGTCCTCGATGGCGATGTCGTCGAAGGTGAAGTCGAAGAGCGAGCGCACGGACGGGTTGAGACGCAGCCTGGGCAGCGGCCTCGGCTCCCGCGAGAGCTGGAGGCGCGCCTGCTCCAGATGGTTGAGGTACAGGTGCGCATCCCCGAAGGAGTGCACGAAATCGCCCGGCTGCAGGCCGGTGGCCTGGGCCATCATGTGGGTGAGAAGCGCATAGGACGCGATGTTGAACGGAACGCCCAGGAACACGTCTGCCGAACGCTGGTAGAGCTGGCAGGAGAGCCGCCCCTCCGCCACGTAGAACTGGAACAGGCAGTGGCAGGGAGCGAGCGCCATCCTGTCGAGGTCCGCCGGGTTCCAGGCGGAGACGATCAGGCGGCGGCTGTCGGGATTGCGGCGGATCTCGTCGACGACCCAGCGGATCTGGTCCACCGTGCCGCCGTCGGGCTTGGCCCAGGAACGCCACTGCTTGCCGTAGACGGGACCGAGGTCGCCGTTCTCGTCCGCCCACTCGTCCCAGATCGAAACGCCGTTCTCCTTGAGGTAGCGGATGTTGGTATCGCCGTTCAGGAACCAGAGCAGCTCGTGGACGATCGATTTCAGGTGCAGCTTCTTCGTGGTGACCAGCGGGAAGCCCTGGCTGAGATCGAAGCGCATCTGGTGGCCGAAGACGGAAATCGTCCCGGTTCCGGTCCGGTCGTCCTTGCGGACGCCCTCGTCCATGATGCGGCGGATGAGATCGAGATAGACCTGCATGAGAAGCTCCTCGCCTTCATCATAGGGCAGCCGCCTGGTTCCGCCGAGTCGGACCGGCGCGGTTTTGTGTGGATCGGTTAACCCCGGAGAGGGAAGCGAAGCGTGGCTGCAAAACGGCGCGCTCCTGTCCCGGCGGATTACATTTCGTGATTACCCCGGCCGTTCCCGCTCTTTCAAAATCGCTCAGCTCCGCCTATATTGGAGGGGTCGGTCGCAAGGCCGGCTATGGCGATAAACGGCTACTGGAATAAACCCATCTGACCCGGGGGCGGTACCCGGCGCATCCACCAGAATCCGGTCTCGACCTGGGTTTCGGCAGGGGCGAAAGCAAGATCGACGAGGGCCTAAAGGGTAGACTTTCGCTCGGCATGGTTCCGCCGACATCGGGCCGGTTCAGTCGTTGCCAACGACAACTATGCTCCGGTTGCGGTAGCCGCGTCAGCGGCTCCTGACGCCGGTTCGAAAGTCCTGGCGGTTCACGCCGTCAGGCGGGGTTCGGAGGCGCCCGGCGACGCAAGCCTTCTCGTTCGTGTTCACAAGGGCTCCCATATGGCCGGTAAAGACCTGATCCGCTACGATCTTCTTGTGCAGGACGCGCTGAAAAGCGTGGTGCGCAAGGTGTTGATCGATGCCAAGGATGGACTTCCGGGCGAGCACCATTTCTACATCTCCTTCCAGACGGACTTTCCCGGCGTTCGCCTGTCGAACCGCCTGCGCGACAAGTATCCGCAGGAGATGACGATCGTTCTCCAGCACCAGTTCTGGGACCTCAACGTCACCGAGCACACCTTCGAGGTGGGCCTGTCCTTCTCCGGCATCCCGGAGCGGCTGCTCATTCCCTTCGATGCGCTGACCGGCTTCTTCGACCCCTCCGTTCAATTCGGCCTCAAATTCGACAGCCAGGAAGAGGACGAGGAGGAGGACGAGACCGCCGAGGCCCCGCCGTCTCCGCATCCGATCCGGGGCTCCGAGCCGGTCGAGCTGAAGCAGCCCCGCAAGGCCCTGCCCGTGGCAGAGAAGAAGGCGCTTCCGGAGAAGGCTCTGGCCCCGAGGTCCGAGCCGTCCGCACTCCCGGCGGAGCCGCAAGCCGAGGCCGAAGCGTCCGGCACCGCCGAGGTCGTCAGCCTCGACGCCTTCCGCAAGAAGAACTAGGCCTCCCGTCGTTCAGGCGGCCGATGCGCTGGTTCGCGCGCGCTGCGTCACATGCATCGGCAGGCCGCCCCCCGGCCGCAAGGTGATCCTCTGCACGGGCACCACCTCGTGCCCCTGCACGAGGTCGAGCCGCATGTGTCTGACAATGCTGGCAAGCACGATCACGGCCTCCTGCAGCGAAAAGCTCGCGCCGATGCACACCCGGGGCCCGGCCCCGAACGGCAGATAGGCGAAGCGGTCGATCCGCCCCCGCTCCTCGGTCAGGAAGCGCTCGGGCCGGAAGGCATCCGGCTGGTCCCAGAGCGTCCGGTGGCGGTGGAGAACGTAGGGCGCGATCACCACCATCGAACCTGCCGGAATCTCCACGCTGCCGATCGCATCGTCGGCGATGGCCGTGCGGCTCATGTAGGGTGCTGGCGGATAAAGGCGGACCGCCTCGTCGATCACGGCCCGCGTATAGACGAGCCGCTCCAGGTGATGGGGCTCCAGGGGCCCTTCGCCCAGCACCTCGTCCACCTCCCGCTCCACCTTGGCCCGTATCCTCTCGTCCTGCGAGATCAGGTAGAGCGACCAGGACAGGGCGTTGGCCGTCGTTTCGTGCCCGGCCCCAATGAAGGTGATGATGTTGGTGCGCACCTCGATGTCGCTCAGGCCCTTGCCGGTCTCGGGGTCGGCCGCCTCCAGGAGCAGGGTCAGCAGGTCGCGCGGCGCGGGCGCGCCCTGGGCGAGGAGCGCCTTCCTGGCATTGATCAGTTCGTTCACGGTCTCCTCGAAGAACTGGATCGAGGGCCTTGCCCGCAGGCGCCCGATGCGCGGCACCCAGTCCGGGAAGCCGAAGATGTCGAGGGGATCGACCCGGCCTATGGAGTTGAAATAGCGGGTGATCGCCCGGCCCAGCGCATCCGGATCCCGCGGCACGCCCTGCGTGAAGATCGTTCGCTCCAGCACGTCGAGGGTCACCCGGGTCATGTCGAGGGAGGCATCGACCACGCGCCCGTCCCGGCGCCGCTGCCAGCGCCGCACGAGGCGCTCCGCCGCCTCGACCATGGCCGGGAAGAAGCCGCCCACGGTGCGCGGGGTGAACAGGGGCGCGATGGTCCGGCGCTGGAGCCGCCATTCGTCGCCTTCCGCCGTGACGAGGCCTCTTCCCAGGCCCGGCGCCAGGATCCGGATCTGCAGGTCGTCCTTGCGGTAGTTGGCGGCATTGTCCAGGAGGATGTGGCGAACGACGGCCGGGTCGTTCACCACGGTCATGCGCCCCAGGGCTCCCTCGCCGGTGACGATCGGCTCCTCGAAATGCGCCTCCATCCAGGTGGCGAGAGGGTTTTCGCGCGCGGCGCGCAGGAAGGCCACCATCCCGAGGGGCTCGGTGCGCGGCCGAGGATGAGGCGGGCGGAACAGAGGCGCTTCAACGGTGTCGCTCATGTGATTTTACGAAGCCTCCATGCGCCTTCGCTGTTGCGAGCGCCATAGTTTGAGATAAGAACACCCAACTCCATCGAAAGAGGTCAGGATGTCGCCCTCAACCCGCATCGAAACAGATACCTTCGGCCCCATCGACGTTCCCGCCGACAAGCTCTGGGGCGCCCAGACCCAGCGCTCGATCCAGAACTTCCGCATCGGGACGGACCGGATGCCGCTGCCCCTCGTGCACGCCCTGGCCATCGTGAAGCAGTCCGCCGCCCTCGTGAACAAGGATCTCGGCAAGCTGGAGCCGCGCCTGGCCGACGCCATCGCGTCTGCCGCCGCCGATGTGGTGCAGGGCAAGTACGACGACGAGTTCCCGCTCGTGGTGTACCAGACGGGTTCGGGCACCCAGTCCAACATGAACATGAACGAGGTCCTGTCGAACCTCGCCATCGAGCGGCTGGGGGGAGAACGCGGCAGCAAGAAGCCGGTTCACCCCAACGACCACGTGAACATGGGCCAGTCCTCGAACGACGCCTTCCCGACCGCCATGCACATCGCGGTGGCCCGCGAGATCCACGACCGGCTCCTTCCGGCCCTCAAGCACCTGCTCAAGGCCCTCGACGACAAGACCGAAGCCTTCAAGGACATCGTGAAGATCGGCCGCACGCATCTTCAGGATGCGACCCCGGTCACCCTTGGCCAGGAGTTCTCCGGCTATGCCGCCCAGGTGCGCCTCGGCATCGCCCGCATCGAAGCCACCCTGCCGGGCATCTACGCGCTGGCCCAGGGCGGCACCGCCGTGGGCACGGGCCTCAACGCCCATCCGGAATTCGCCGACCGCTTCGCCGCGAAGGTGATGGAGCTCACCGCCCTGCCCTTCACCTCGGCGGCCAACAAGTTCGAGGCGCTTGCGTCCAACGATGCGCTCGTCTTCACCCATGGGGCGCTCGCAAGCCTCGCGGCGGGCCTGTTCAAGATCGCCAACGACATCCGCCTCATGGGCTCGGGCCCCCGCTCCGGCATCGGCGAGATTTCCCTGCCCGAGAACGAGCCCGGCTCGTCCATCATGCCCGGCAAGGTCAACCCGACCCAGGCCGAGGCCATGACGATGCTGTGCGCCCAGGTTGCCGGCAACCAGACCACCGTCACCTTCGCGGGCAGCCAGGGCCATTTCGAGCTCAACGTGTTCAAGCCGGTGATCGTGAACGCGGTGCTGCAGTCGATCCGCCTTCTTGCCGACGGCGCCGTCAGCTTCACCGACAATGCGGTCGTCGGCATCGAGCCCAACCACGACCGCCTGCGGGAACTGATGGAGCGCTCCCTGATGCTCGTGACGGCGCTCGCCCCGACCATCGGCTACGACAAGGCGGCCGCCATCGCGAAGTCCGCGCACAAGAACGGCACGACCTTGAAGGAAGAGGCCGTCAAGGCCGGCGTGTCCCCGGAGGACTTCGACGCCGTCGTCCGCCCCGAGACCATGCTGTCGCCGGGCTGATCCGGTAGGGTTGCGCCATGGCCGAGATCATCAATCTGCGCCAGGCGCGCAAGCAGAAGGCGCGGGCCGAGAAAGAGGCCCGCGCCGCCGAAAACCGCGTGAGCTTCGGGCGCAGCAAGGCCGAGAAGAAGCTCACCCAAGCCGAGCGCGACAAGGCCGAAAGCCATCTCGACTCGCACAAGCGCGATCCCGACGAGACCCCTTGAGATGGGCTTCGAGATCGTCAAGCGCTCCGTCTCCATTGCCGGCCACCGGACGAGCATCTCCCTCGAGGAGCCCTTCTGGGAGGTTCTGCGGGAGATCGCCGAGCGGGAAAAGCTGTCCGTTCAAGCCCTGATCGGGCGCATCGACGCGGAGCGGGGCGAGCAGAACCTGTCCTCGGCCATCCGGGTCTTCGTGCTCGCCGACGTGCGCAATCGTTAGTGCAGCCCCCGGCTTGTCCGAACCTGATGGCTCAGCGTGTCGGAGGAGCCCCATAGACCGATGGCGGCGGACCGATCTGAACCGGCGGCGTGAGGGGCGGCATGGAGGTTTGCGAGGGGGTCGGCTCGGCTTCGGTCTCCTCGGGCTGCCTCAGCTGCTCCGACTGGAGCCGTTCCGCGTCCCGACGGGCGCGCTCTGCCTCCGCCCGCGCCTTGGCCTGGCGGAGCGCCTCTTCCTCGGCGGCCTTGGCCCGCTGCCGCTCGGCCTCGCGCTGGGCATCGATCTGGCGCTGGCGCTCGGCTGCGGCCCGCTCGAAGGCCTCGATCTTTTCCAGCTCCCGCTTGAGCACGATGGCCGCAAGCCCGTTGCGGAACGGACCGGCATCGATCTCGCGAACGGGAGCCGTCAGGGAGCCGCTCCAGTTCAGGCCGATGGACGGCGGGGCCCCAACCCATTCGGCCGGTGAAGCCTTGGCCGTCAGCGCTCCCCGGGCGTCGAACTTCAGGGTCTTCAGATCGTAGGTGACCGCGCCCTGCCACACGGCCGGGCCGCTTTCCGCCACGAAGGGCGACAATCGCAGGAGACCGCCCACGAGCGCCGCCGACGTCTTGACCGGCGAGGACGCGAAGGACGAACGCCCGAGCTCCGTTCCGATGACGGCTTCGGCCTTGCCCTCGGCCAGGGGCTCCGTTTCCGCGAGCGCCCGCTTGAGCGCCCGCTCGAAGACCGCGGGATCGGCCGCGGGAGCGCGCAGGTTCGTAACCTGCCAATCGCCCGCGCCGCCGAGATTGGCCACCAGCTCGGAGAGGCTCGCACCCGCGGCACCGAACCTGAGCGGGCCTGAGAGGACGGCCTCGAAGGGCGTCGCCCCAGTCAGGGCCCACAGGGGCACCCGCTCCAGGGCGCCCTCTCCCACGATGGTGGCGAGCGCCCCCTGGCGTGTGATCGTCGTCGAGCCCGTCACCCGCCCGGATCCGACCGTCGCCTCGAGATTGCGAATGGAGATGCCGTCCGACTGTGCCCCCACCAGGAAGGATGCCCGGCTGGCTTGGAGCCCGCGCCCGAAATCGAGGGTGCCGGCCCGGAAGGTCACCTGCCCGCCGGTGACGAGGCGGCCGCTTTGGCCGAAGCGGGCCGTGGACCAGATCGCCGTCGCCGTGGGACCCTCGGGCACGTTGAGGGCAAGCGCCGCCACGAGCCATGGCAGGGACAGCCGCTCGAGCGAAACCTCGCCGCTGATCTCCGACCGGGAGGCCGCAACGAGGCGCGCCTGCACGTTGTTGCCGGAGACCCTGCCGCTGATGTCGAGCAGGGTCGCGCCGCGCTCCCGACCCAAGGTCACACGCCCGGTCACCGGAACGGGGGGAGCGACGCCCGCGCCGTCTCCCAGGAGGAGCAGGAAGGGCGTGATGTCGGGGGTGGTTATTTCGGCCTCGCCGCTATCCACCACATCGTCGTTCTCGCTCAGGGCGAAGGGCCGCCTGGTTGCGACCTGAACGCCGGCGATGTCTCCCGTCAGGGTGACGTTGAACAGGCCCGTTCCGATGCGGGTTCCCCGCAGGTCGATCCTGGACGGCCTGTTCAAGCCGGCCATGTTCGGCCGATTGACCCAACGCCCCGTATTGTCGGCGGAGAGACCCAGGGTCAGGCTCTCGGTGCGCCCGTCCACGGATTCGACCTGGCCATCGAACGGCCCGCCCGCCACGCGGCCCCTCGCGGTCGTCCGCAGCCGCAGCTCGTTCGAGCCGGGAGCCGGCGCCACCCGCTCCGTGGTGACATCCACATCGAGGGCGCCCTCGCGCACGAAATGCGGCACGAGCTTGGAAATGCCGCCGATCCAGACGCTTCCCAACAGCTCGACCAGCGGATCGGCGCGCTGCGCCGTCACCTTGCCGGTGATCTGGCCCGAGCCGTCGGGAGCGATGCGCCCCCGCACCCGGGCATTGGCCCCTGCAAGGTCCACGATGTCGAGGGTTTCGACCAGCAGAGCCGGCCCGTCCGACAGGATGCGGGCGGAGATCCGGCCCGTGGCCGGGCTCTTGCCAGCGCTGACGCCCCGCGCATCGAGGATAAAGCCCACATCGAGGTTCTCGGTGGCCTGGAAGACGCTGGAGAGCTGAGGCAGATCGTTGAGGTTCAGGCTCTGGAGCCCGACCTGCGCCTCAAGCTTGCCGCGCTCGTTGGCCTCCGGCGCCGTGTAGCGGACGTTTCCGGTGAGCGTCGACTCGCCCGTCTTCAGGCGCAGCCGGTTGAAGGACAGCACGGGGTTCGAGAACGCGATGTCCGAGGAGGCCTCGACCGGACGTCCGTCGAGCACCCGCAGCAGGGGGGAATTGAGGCCGATGCGGGCCAGGTAGCGCGCCAGGCGGTCGGACGCGTTGGAGGCGAGCGCCACCTTGCCGTTGATGCCGCCCTGGGTGGTCAGGCCGAGCTGGCCCTCGAGAGCCACCCGCGTTTCCCCGGGCGCCATGAACTCGATCCGGTCCAGCCGGGCCCGGCCCGTATCGAGGGACAGGCGCAGGTTGGCGTTGGTCAGATCCTCCTGGCCCAGGCCGATGCTGTCGATCTTGAGGTCGAGATCGATGGGCACCCGGATCAGCGGAAGGGACCATTGCTGCAGGCGGCTTTTGAAATCCTGCCCGTTGCCGGACAGGATGAAGCTGTCCGCATCGAGCCTGCGCCCTTCGAGGCGCAGCGAGATTCGTGGGTCGTTGAGCCCGATCCTGCCCCCTCCGGTCATGCGAAGGCTCGCGCCGCCCTCGCCCGCCTCCACGCTGACCGGGTTGAGCTCGACGGCGCCAGGCACCGTCTTGAACTCGGTCTCCACCGTAACAGGGATCGGGATGCCTGCAGCGGCCAGCTGCGCCGGAGGACCGAACAGGATCTTGGCCTTGCCGGAAACATTCGGCGTGGCCCCTTCGCCGGCTCCTTCGCTCAGCCCGAGCCGGGCGTCCAGATCGAAGCGGGGATAGATGTCGCCGCCGCCCGAGAGCTTGACCTGGACGCTTTTGTCCTCGGCCAGCTCCCCGGTGACCAGCCGGAAGGGAACGCCCGAGGTCGTCCCCTCCACCCGCCAGGGGCCGATCAGCTTCTGGCCTTCGATCTGAACGTTCTCGGCAAAGGCCTGGTTGGTGCGGCCCGTGCTGGCGCTCTGGGTAGTCACGAGAAGCTGCGCGACGCTGAGGCTCTCGATGGCCCATTCGCGGGCGCGCCCGCTGCCGGACACGAGTTCCGGCGGCAGCCGCCACTCGCCGTCGCCGGCCACCGGAACGCGGATGTCGGCCCGGCCCACCCGCGTTTCCGTGAACCGGACCTCGCCCCGCAGCAGCGGCGTCAAGTCCACCTCCGCCCAGACGCCGTCAGCCGTCATTACCGGCGAATCCGGCGTCTTGCCGCCCAGCCTCAGCCGTCCGAGAACGATCCTCGGAGAAGGCAGCAGGCGGATGCCGATCTCGCCCTCCGTCGCGGCTTCCGTGCCGGATGCGCGCGAGATCATCCCGTCGATGGAGTCGCGATGGGCCTCCCAGTCGATGAACGGGGGCGCCGCGACGGCAACGGCCAGGATCAGGATCACGATGGATGCGATGATCGTCAGGATATCGCGCAAGAGGCGGCCTTTTCTCCGTTACAGTCAGTGGTCCTTACCGCATGAAGACAGGAACCGGGAGCGCTGTTCAAGGTGTTCCACTGTCAAAGCGCAACGATCTTGCCTGGATTCATGATGTTGTGCGGGTCGATGGCCTGTTTCAAGGCGCGCATGAGGCCGAGGGCGGCCGGCCCATGCTCGAGTTCCAGGTACTTCATCTTCTTCTGGCCGACCCCATGCTCGCCCGTGCAGGTGCCCTCCATGGCCACCGCCCGCCGCACCAGCCGGTCGACGAACGCCTCGCAGGCCGCGATCTCCGCCGGATCGTCCGTGTTCACCAGGGGCTGCACATGGAAGTTGCCGTCGCCCACATGGCCGACGATGGGAGCGATGAGCCCGGTTTCCAGGATGTCCTGCTTCGTGGCGTCGACGCATTCGGCCAAGCGCGAGATCGGCACGCACACATCGGTCGCTACCGATTGCGCTCCGGGCCGCAGGCCCTTGGCGGCCCAGTAGGCGTCGTGCCGGGCCTGCCAGAGGCGGGAGCGCTCCTCGGGCTTCGTCGCCCAGTCGAACGGTCCGCCGCTGAACTCGGCCGCGATGTCGCCGAAGCGCTCGGCCTGCTCCTGCACGCCGGCCTCGGAGCCGTGGAACTCCAGCAGCAGCAGGGGACTCTCCGGCAGGGTGAGCTTGGAATGCAGGTTGACCGCCCTCACCTGCACCTCGTCGAGCAGCTCGATGCGGGCCACCGGGATGCCGGACTGGATCGTCATGATCACCGCATCGCAGGCGGCCTTCACGGACGGGAATGGGCAGATGCCGGCCGAGATCGCCTCCGGGATGCCGTGGAGCTTCAGGGTGATCTCGGTGACGACGCCCAGCGTCCCCTCCGAGCCGATGAGGAGGCGGGTGAGATCGTAGCCTGCCGAGCTCTTCTTGGCGCGGCTTGCCGTCCTCACGATCTCGCCGCTGGGGAGCACGGCGGTGAGCGCCAGCACCACGTCCTTCATGGTCCCATAGCGCACCGCGTTGGTGCCGGAGGCCCGGGTGGCGACCATGCCGCCGATGGAGGCGTCGGCGCCCGGATCGATGGGAAAGAACAATCCCTTGTCCCGCAGATGCTCGTTCAGCTCCTTGCGGGTCACGCCAGCCTCGACCACGCAGTCCAGGTCCTCGTCATGCACCGCGACGATGCGCTTCATCAGGCTTAGGTCAACTGAAACCCCGCCGAAGGGCGCATTGATATGTCCTTCCAGTGATGTGCCAGTGCCGTAGGGAATGACAGGAACCCCGTGTGCGGCACAGAGTTTGACAAGGGTCGACACCTCCTCCGTCGTCCGGGGATAGACCACGATGTCCGGCGGCTGGTTCTTCACCCAGGTCAGGGAATGCCCATGCTGCTCGCGAACGGCGGCCGAGGTCACGACCCGATCGCCGAAGACTCCGGTCAGTTCGGACAGCAGGGAGGCAATGGAAGCGTCCGTCACCTTCTGACGGACGGGAACATGGGGCGCATTCATGAAGGCTTCAGATCCAATTGTGATGCTCGCTTCGTTCATAGCTACCAGAACCGTTGCAAACGCAACACTCCGGATGAGAAAGATGTCGCACCCCTCCTGCGCAGCCGCCACGAACGTGCTAACGTTCCCGCTGCCGACGAACGATCCTCTGAACGGTGGTGAGGGACCGCATTGACCATGGAGAAGCGGACTCCCGTTTTTTCTTCGCGCCCTTCGTGTCCTCCACGATGCGGGTCGAACCCGCTTGGATCGACTACAACGGCCACATGAACATGGCCTACTATCATGTCCTCTTCGACCGGGCGGTGGAGGAGGGCTTCAGCCTTGTGGGCCTCGGCCAGGATTATCTCGAAAGCCGCAAGGCGTCCTTCTTCGCGGCGGAGATCCACACCCTCTACCAGCGCGAGCTGAGGATGCACGACCGGGTGCGCGTCACGCTCCAGCTCGTCGACCATGACGAGAAGCGCATCCACTACTACATGGAAATCCGCCATGCCGGAGAGGGATGGGTCGCTGCCACCATGGAAGGGCTGTCCCTCCATGTGGACATGGAAACCCGGAAGGTCTGCCCCTTCCCGGAGGATATCGCGGCCAACCTCGCGGTGATGAAGACAACCCATGCCCGCCTGACCAAGCCGCAGAACCTGGGCCGCGTCATCGGCATTCCGCCCAAGGCCGAAATCCAAGAGGCCCTATCGGCCTCCGGCACCCGGCACTAGCACCGGATCGCCCCTGGAGGGCACCGTCCGACCCGCACAGACGGCGACGGGTTGGAGAACAGCCGTTGCCGGTCGATCCTGCGCCGCAGATGATTGTTTTCGTTCTGGATCTGCTGCTCAAGGTTCAGGAGCCGCTGCTCCTGCTGGATCCGCCGGTTGATCTCCTTCGTCTGCCTTTCCGCAGGGCTCGTGCGGGGCAGGCGCGTCTGGGCGTCGGCAGGACCGGCGAGCGGCAGGAGAAGGCTCGAGACGACGGCAATCGCCACCATGAAACGCATGAGACAATCCTATTTGGGCCCCTTATGCCCATATGGCCATCGAGGCCTTCCGGGACAACGCTGTATGGCCCCGGAAGTTGAGGCCTGCGGCAGGATCGACAGGCATTACGGGCTCGACGCCGTTCGCCTTTTGATCCATGGTCCCGCCGATGAATCAATCCGAACAAAGACCCGATCCGCAGGACAGCCTTGCCCATGAGCCGGCATCCGGCTCCTTGAGCGCCCGCGCCCGCGCGGCGGTTGCGCCGCAATCGCCTTACCTGAATGGCCTGAATCCAGAGCAGCGCGCTGCCGTCGAGGCCACCGAGGGTCCCGTTCTCGTGCTGGCAGGCGCCGGGACCGGCAAGACCCGGGTTCTGACCACCCGGATCGCCCACCTGATCGCCACCGGCAAGGCCTACCCGTCCCAGATCCTGGCCGTGACCTTCACCAACAAGGCCGCGCGGGAGATGCGCGAGCGCATCACCTCCGTCATCGGCCCCGTGGCCGAGGGCATGCAGTGGCTCGGGACCTTCCACTCCATCGGCACCAAGGTTCTGCGCCGCCATGCGGAGCTGGTGGGCCTGCGCTCCGACTTCACGATTCTGGGCACGGACGACCAGCTTCGCCTGATGAAGCAGGTGATCGAGGCCGAAGGCATCGACGAGAAGCGCTGGCCGGCTCGCCAGCTTGCAGGCCATATCGACGGCTGGAAGAACCGAGGCCTCGGCCCCGACCAGGTTGCGGCCGGAGAGGCCGGTGCCTTCGCCAACGGGAAAGGCGGGCGGCTCTACCGGGCCTACCAGGATCGCCTCAAGACCCTGAACGCCGTCGATTTCGGCGATCTCCTGCTCGAATGCCTTCGCCTGTGGCGCGAGCACCCGGACATTCTGGAGCAGTACCAGAACCGCTTCCGCTACATGCTCGTGGACGAATACCAGGACACCAACGTCGCCCAGTATCTCTGGCTGCGGCTCCTCGCCCAGGCGCGCAAGAACCTGTGCTGCGTCGGCGACGACGACCAGTCGATCTATGGCTGGCGCGGGGCCGAGGTCGACAACATCCTGCGCTTCGAGCACGATTTTCCCGGCGCGACCGTGATCCGGCTGGAGCGTAACTACCGCTCGACGGGCCACATCCTGTCGGCCGCCTCAGGCCTGATCGCCAAGAACCAGGGCCGCCTGGGCAAGACCCTGCGCACCGAAGACGAGCCGGGCGAGAAGGTGTCCATCACCGGGGCCTGGGACTCCGAGGACGAGGCCCGGCTCATCGGCGAGGAGATCGAGGCGCTTCACGCTAAGAAGCACCCGCTCTCCGAGATCGCGATCCTGGTCCGCATCTCGGCACAGATGCGCGAGATCGAAGACCGGCTCGTGACGCTCGGCGTCCCCTATCGGGTCATCGGCGGCCCGCGCTTCTACGAGCGAGCCGAAATCCGCGATGCCCTGGCCTATCTTCGCGTCGTGAACCAGCCCGCCGATGATCTGGCCTTCGAGCGCATCGTCAACGTACCGAAGCGCGGCTTGGGCGATGCCACGATCCAGGTGCTGCACAACCATGCCCGCGCGGCCCGTGTGCCGCTCGTGGAGGCGGCCCGCTTCATCGTCGAGACGGACGAGCTGAAGCCCAAGCCCAGGGCTACGCTCCGCGATCTCCTCATCTCCTTCGGCCGCTGGGCCAAGCTCTCCGAGACCCTATCGCAGTCGGAGGTCGCCCAGACCGTGCTGGAGGAATCCGGCTACACGGACATGTGGCAGAAGGACAAGTCGGCGGATGCGGCTGGACGCCTGGAAAACCTCAAGGAGCTCGTGCGCTCCATGGAGGAGTTCCCGGACCTGCAAAGCTTCCTGGAGCACGTGTCCCTCGTCATGGAGGCCAACGAGTCCGATACAACCGAGCGCGTGAGCCTGATGACGCTCCACGCCGCCAAGGGCCTCGAGTTCGACACGGTGTTCCTGCCCGGCTGGGAGGAAGGCCTCTTCCCGAACCAGCGGGCGCTTGACGAGAGCGGGCGCGCGGGCCTGGAGGAGGAGCGCCGGCTTGCCCATGTGGGCCTCACCCGCGCCCGGCGCCGGGCCAAGATCTTTTTCGCGTCCAACCGGCGCATCCACGGTCTATGGAACTCGACCGTCCCGAGCCGCTTCGTGGACGATCTGCCGGAAACGAACGTGGAGATCCTGGAGGCTCCCGCCAACTTCTCCTACGGCGGCTCGCGCTTCGACCGGATGCAGCCCTTCAGCGGCTCCTCCTACCAAACCCCCGGCTGGCAGCGCGCCCAGGCGCACCGCGCCAGCACCGACGATGGGGGCTATTCCGCCCGCCGCTCCGGCGACCGGCGCGGTCCGGTGCTGATCGAAGGCGAGCTGGTGGCGAAATCCAGCGGCGGATCGGGGTTTGCGGTCGGCGGGCGCGTCCTGCACACCAAGTTCGGCCCCGGCACCATCGAGGCGGTGGACGGCAACAAGCTCACGGTCGAGTTCGACAAGGCCGGGCGCAAGATGGTGCTGGACAGCTTCGTCAAGGCGATGGGATAAGGCCGGAGAACGTAGATGCCCGGCGCTGAGGCCGGGCATGACGCAGTACAGCTCCAAGTAAAGTTTATTCCGCAGCAGCAGGCGGGACCGGTGCCGGCGGCGTGCCGTACATCCGCGGGTCGACCGGGTTGAGCAGGCCCTCGTCTTCCGTGTAGGCCGGCGGGCGATCCACGTAAGTGAACGTTCCCTTGCCGTCCGGCGCAGGCCCCTGGGCCCAGCGTCCCTGCTGACTCTCCGTGCCTTCGGAGTGATTGAGGAACTGATAGGCGACCTCGCTCTTCTCGAGTTCCTGCGGGAAGTTGGACGGCACGGGCGTCATCTCGAGCCCGTCCTCCTCCAGTTCCCGAATGGCCGCCAGCCACTGGTTCTGGTGCATGGTGTCGCGTGCGATAAGGAACGACAGCATGTCCCGCACCCCGGTGTCGTTCGTCAGGTTATAGAGGCGGGCGACCTGCAGGCGGCCTTGGCTTTCCGCCGTCAGATTGAAGCGGAAATCGGCGAGAAGATTGCCGCTTGCCGTCATGAAGCCTGCATTCCAGAGATTGCCGGAGCTGTCGACCGGACGGGAACCGGAGCCGGCGACGATCACGTGCTGAGGGTTCATGCCGGCCATGATGGCGTCCTCGACGCGGGCGCCGCCCATGATGGCGCCGACAAGGGAGTTCTGGGCCGCATCCTCCTGGGTTTCCACCGGAGATGTCTCAAGGAGCCTGGCGATCATGGTGGCCAGCATCTCCACATGGCCGATCTCCTCGGTGCCGATATCCATGAGCATGTCGCGGTATTTCTGCGGACCCCGGCAGTTCCAGCCCTGGAACAGATAGGTCATCATCACGCTGATCTCGCCCCATTGCCCGCCAAGGGGCTCCTGCAGCATCTTGGCGAAGTTCGGATCGGGTTTCTCGGGCTTGGCATGATACGCCATCTGCTTCTGACGGAAGAACATCGGCTGCTCCTGTTCGATGGATCGAGTGGCGACTCTCAGCCCCACAAGAGTCTGCCTTCCAACCGGAGCGACTCCTGGTTGTTCCCAAATTAGGCTGGATTTCCTGTACTTTAGATCAGTTCTGATCTGCAGGTTTTTCCTCTAGCCACCTGCCTGCAACTGTGGAACCATCCGCCGCAACCACATCCTTCGACGAGGCTTTGATGTTCCCTCTGTCCCACATGCTGAAGTCATTCGTGCGCAGCGGCACCCTGAAGGTGATCGATGCGGAGGGCGGCGTGCACCTGTTCGGAGGGGACAAGCCTGGGCCGAATGTCACCATGAGGCTTACGGACCGTTCCCTCTACCACAAGCTCTTCCTCAATCCAGAGCTTCATGCAGGCGAAGCCTATATGGACGGACGCATGAGCTTCGAGGACGGTTCGGGCCTGCGGGACTTCCTCAATCTCTTCTCGATGAACCGTTCGACATTAGCCAACTACCCGCTGCAGAACGTGTTGAAGCGCATCTCGCGCGGCGTGAAGCGGTTCCAGCAGGCGAACCCTGTCGGCAAGGCGCAGCAGAACGTGGCGCACCACTACGATCTCGGAAACGACTTCTACAAGCTCTTCCTCGACAAGGGCATGCAGTATTCCTGCGCCTACTTCGCCGACGATGACGACACGCTGGAAGAGGCGCAGCAGAACAAGCTTCGTCTCATCGCCTCGAAGCTCCAGCTGAAGCCCGGCATGAAGGTTCTCGACATCGGCAGCGGCTGGGGCGATCTCGCACTCTATCTCGCAGCAATGGAAGAGGTGGACGTGACGGGCGTGACGCTCTCCAAGGAGCAGCACGAACTCTCCAACGAGAAGGCGCGGCGCGCGGGCCTCTCCCATCGCGTACGCTTCGAGTTGCTCGACTATCGCAAAGTTGAGAAACGCTTCGACCGCATCGTATCGGTCGGCATGTTCGAGCATGTGGGCGTGCATCATTACGGCGAGTTTTTTGCGAAGGTCAACGCACTGCTCGACGATGACGGCCTCATGGTGCTGCACTCCATCGGCAAGATGAGCCCGCCCGGCACCGCAAGCCCGTGGCTGCGCAAATACATCTTCCCCGGCGCCTACTCCCCTGCCCTGTCCGAGGTTTTTCCGGTGGTCGAGCAGAACCAGCTATGGGTCACGGATCTCGAGTTCCTGCGCCTTCACTATGCAAAGACGCTCAATCACTGGCACCGGCGCTTCGAGGCAAACCGCGAGAAGATCGCCGCCATGTACGACGAGCGCTTCTGCAGGATGTTCGAGTTTTATCTGATCAGCGCGGAGACCATGTTCACGACCGGGAGCCAGCTTGTGTTCCACATGCAGCTGGCGCGCAAGCGCGATGCCGCGCCCATCGTGCGCGACTACATCACGGATGTGCAGCGCGAGTACAAGCTCAAGGAAGCAGAGCGTCTCAAGGTGCTAGAAGGCGCAAGGGAACTGACGCCGGCTTGAGGACCGGCGTCAGGTTCTTTTCAGTTGTCGTTCAGCGCCGTTCGCCCGCGAGGTGCCGCGAGGTGATCGTCGGATCGACAGCACCGGAGCGACCGCCGAACCAGCCGGCGAGCGCCCCGAGGATCAGACCGAGTGCGCCGAGAAGCGCAGCGGTCGAGACACCCGTGGCCGCAGTGTCGGCCGCCTGCTTCGCCTGATCCACAGCCTGGCGATATTGCTGCTCGTACTGCGTAATGCGGTTGCGGGCTTCTTCCGGCGGGATGTTCTGTGCACGGGCAAGAGCATCGGTCGCGCGGTCACGTGCCTGCTGGGCCTGCGCCTGGTCGCCGGTCAGCATGGCGCGCAGGCTCGTGATGGCCGTGTCCCGCAGTTGCGCGGGGTCCGTTCCGCCTGCTGCACTGCGCACCTGCTGCTCGATCGCCGAGAACGGATCGGGGTTTTGCGCCAGAGCGGGCGCTGCGGTCTGCACCGCCGTGCGGCCAAGGCCGCCCACGGCGCTGGACAGCGTGTTGTAGGCGCCGCCAAGGAGGCTCCCGAGCGTCGAGGTCAGCAGGTAGAAGATGACCAGGGTCGTTGCAGCCCAAGCGATCAGGCCGTGGAAGCCCGCCGTCGATTCCTTGGGTCGTCCCGAGAGCCGGCCGGCCAGATAGCCGCCTGCGAAGGAGGCGATAATGCCCGAGAGCGTCCACCAGATGCCTGCGGCAATGGAGAAGGTCGAGGCCTGCGGGTTGTCTCCCGTCGCCGGATCGAGCGTTGCAACGCCGATGCCGATGCCGAGCATGTTGAGGATGAGTTGGGTCACCAAAGCGGTGACCACGCCGGCAAGCACCGCGCCCCAGGAGATGCGGTTCAGCATGATAGTACGCGCATCTTCGGCCGGAGTGACGGGAGACATGTGCGGCGCGTCTTTATCGCCTAGATTTCGAGGCGTCGCGGGATGGTCTACCATGGTTCCCTCCTATGGCTTTCATGGCAAAGAGCAGCAAGCCCTGAGGCGGACTATTTTCATGCCCTTAACCGGAGGGTGGCACATAGGTTCCACGGTTTTGCCATAAAACCGCACCTGCCCGCCAAGCTTCCCTCAAGCCCGCGTTTCGTCATCCTTGCGCTTCAAGCCACCGTGAGAGTGCTGCGCCGGCAGCGTGCCTTTGGCCGGACGCTCTCAAAAGTGCATTCCACTTTCGGGTCCGATGCTCTAAAGCGACGGCATGCTTGAAGGTCTGCACCCCAACCGCCCCACTCACCTGTTCCGCATCACCACGGACGAGCGCTCCGCGCGCGCCATGACCGACATGATCGGCGAGATCTTCGATCCCGCCGAGACGGCGGTCGCATCGTTCGAGACGGAGGACGGCGGCCCCTGGATGCTGGAAGCCTATTTCGCGCATCCGCCGGACGAGGCGGCGATCCGCAGCCTGCTGCGCCCCTTCGTCGGTGCGGAGGCGGATAAAGGCGTTTTCCTCCCCATCGAGCAGAAGGACTGGGTGAAGGCTTCGCTGGAGGGCTTAAAGCCCGTTCGGGCGGGGCGCATCTTCGTTCACGGTTCCCACGACCGTGAGCAGCGGCGGCCGAGCGATCTCCCGATCGAGATCGAGGCCGGCCTCGCCTTCGGCACAGGCCATCACGGCACCACCAAGGGCTGCCTGCTCGCTTTCGTGGATGAACTGAAGATGCGCACGCCACGCCACGTGCTCGATGTGGGCACCGGCACGGGCATCCTGGCCTTTGCGGCGGCGAAGATCCTGAAGCGGCCCGTTGTTGCAGGCGATATCGATCCGGAAGCGGTGCGCGTGGCACGGGAGAATGCCCGGCTCAACGGGATCGGGGCTTGGATGAAGCTCTATGTAGGTCCAGGGATCCGCCACGCGGATGCGAACCGCCCTGGGCACTTCGATCTGGTCTTTGCCAACATCCTGGCAAAGCCCCTGCGGATGCTGTCCCCGGCCCTGGCGCGGGTGGCAAGCAGCGATGGAACGATCATTCTGTCCGGGCTTCTCTACCGCGACGTGCCGGGCGTTCTCTCCGCTTACGCGTATCAGGGCTGGCACCTCCAGCGCCGCTACGACCTGGAGGGTTGGGCCGCGCTGGTGTTGAAGCGGGGCAGCGCTCGTCCGCAGCCCCGCAGTCTGCAAGGTTACTCGGCCAGGATGCCCGGGTAGCGCTTGGCAAGCTCGCGGCGAAGCTTGAGGGTATTGGCCCAGATCTCGCGAACGGCCTTCATGGCGGCAATGATAATCATGGTGATGTCTCGCTTATGAATGGAATGGTTAGATCTTAAAAGGCAGAAGGCTGGACTGCTCGTGAAACAGGCCTGAATGATCCTGCCTGCGGCCGAGGTCCGCCATAAGAGCTTCGTGACGGCGCAATTCCCGCTCAGCCGTTTTGGTGCGGCTCTCGATGAGAGCATTGATGACACGCACGGCGATCACGGAGAACCGCGACGGTGCTTGAACGTCACGGGTGAAGGCGGAGGAAAAAACGGCTGTGGTCATGATCTCATCTCCAACAGATCGGCGCTGAGACCCTTCAGCGTTCCTCTGTTCTTGCTGTCAGGAATATAAGGTCCTCCCGACTTTAGTAGTAGTCATAGGATCACATGCGAGCCATGCGATCGTTGCAATTCACAATCAGCAAAGATTAACCTTTAGGCATTGAGTGCATGCTGCCGGGCATTGTGCTCCAGAGGTAAGCGCATCCCCTGAAAGCACGACGGTTGCAGCCGCTGCCGCTCCGGCCTAGCGTGTCGCCCTCTCCATTCCCGATCCCGGTGCTGCTTCGCATGGCTCAGTTCCAATTCTTCGACGACACGACATCCCCCGCCCAAGGTCCCGCCCATATCGCCAAGCTGCGCGCCGAGATGGCTCGCCGCGGCTTCGACGGCTTCATTGTGCCCCGAGCGGACGAGCACCAGGGAGAGTATGTGCCGAGGAGCGCCGAGCGCCTGGCTTGGCTCACCGGCTTCACGGGCTCGGCCGGCACCGCGGTCATTCTGCGCAACGAGGCCGCTCTCGTGGTCGATGGACGCTACACAGTCCAGGCTGCCGAGCAGGTGGACACCTCCGTCATCACCCCGGTTCAGCTCGCCGACTTCACGCCCGAGGAGTGGATTGCCGAACACCTCCCGGCGGGGGGCACGCTCGCCTACGACCCTTGGCTCCTCACGAGCGACGGCTTGAAGCGCCTGGAGCAGGCCGTGGGCCGGGCGGGCGGGAAACTTTGCCCTGTCGACATCAACCTCGTCGACGTCATCTGGATCGACCGCCCCGCCCCGCCGCAAGCCCCCGTGCGGCCGCATCCGTCCGAGTACGCCGGCGAGGCGGCGCCAGCCAAGCTGGAGCGCATCCGCAAGAGAATGGCGGACGCCAAGATCGATGCTCTTGTCATCTCGGACCCGCATAATCTTGCCTGGGCGTTCAACCTGAGGGGCGGCGACGTGGGACATACACCCCTGCCGCTCGGCTATGCGGTTCTGCCGAGGGAGGGCCGCGCGAGCCTGTTCTTCGACCCTGTGAAGGTCACGAACGAGGCCGGACACGCCGTTGGGGATCTCGCCGATTTCGTTCCGATCGGTACCTTCCAGAGTGCCCTCGACAGCCTGGGGCGCGCTGGCGGCAAGATCCGCATCGACGCCGCGACCGGCGCCGTTGCCCTGATCCGTCGCCTCGAAGCCGCGGGCGCAACGGTGGATGTGGGCGCCGACCCGATCGCCCTGATGAAGGCCGTGAAGAATCCGGCGGAGATTGCAGGCTCCCATGCCGCCCACCTGCGCGACGGCGTGGCGGTTGCCCGGTTCCTGGCGTGGCTCGACCGCGAGGCTCCGTCGGGCAAGCTGACGGAGATCGACGTGGTCGAGGCGCTGGAGGCCTTCCGGGTCGAGACGGGCGCGCTCAGGAACATCTCCTTCCCCAGCATCTCGGGCGCAGGCCCGAATGCCGCCCTGCCTCACTACCGCGTCACGAGTTCGAGCAACCGCACCCTTGAGCCCAACCAGATCTTCCTGATCGATTCCGGGGCGCAGTACGAGGACGGCACCACGGACATCACACGCACGGTCATCGTGGGAGAGCCGACGGCGGAGATGAAGGACCGCTTCACCCGGGTGCTGAAGGGCCATATCGCCATTGCCCAGGCCGTCTTCCCGAAAGGCACGACAGGTGCGCAGATCGACGCCTTTGCCCGAAAGCCGCTCTGGGAGGCGGGGCTCGATTTCGACCATGGCACCGGCCATGGCATCGGCAGCTATCTGTCCGTGCACGAAGGCCCGCAGCGCATCGCCAAGACGGGTCACACCCCGCTGGAGGCGGGCATGATGCTGTCCAACGAGCCCGGCTTCTACAAGCCCGGCGCCTACGGCATCCGCATCGAGAACCTCATCCTCGTGGAGCCCCGCACGATTCCCGGCGGCGACCGCGAGATGCTGGGCTTCGAGACGCTCACCTTCACGCCCATCGACCTGCGCCTGGTGGAACCTGCGATCATGACTGCGGACGAGATCGCATGGCTCAATGCGTATCATGCGGCCGTGCGCGAAAAGATCGGCCCGAGCCTGGATGCGGAAACGCGTGCCTGGCTCGAGGCAGCAACGCGGATGATCGGTTAGCCCCGCACTGTCGTTCCGGGCGGCCCGCAGGAGCCCAGCCCGGAGCGGCAGGGAGAAGCCTGATCAGATCAGGTTGCGCAGCACCACCACGCAGGCCACACCAACCGCGACCGTGCCGAGCAGCGGCAGCCTGAACGCCGCAACCGCCGTGATGGCCGCCGCGATGGCCTCCGGCCATCCGGTGGTCAGAGCCGTCGGGGCGATCACGGAAACGAGCACCGCCGGCGGGATCGCATCGAAGGCGGCTTTCGCGCGGCCCGTGAGCACCAGCCGGTCCGCCACGAAGAGACCCGCGATGCGCGTGATGTAGGTCACCACGGCCATGGCCAGGATGGCGAGCAGGGTTGTGGTGTCGAGGCTCATGAGCGCGCCTCCTTGGGAGCGGCAAGATAGGCAGCGGCGATGCCGGCGAGCGCGCCCGAGGCCACGTGCCAGGGGGCCCCGATGAAGAGATGCACGAGGGCCGCGACCCCCGCGCTCACGGCCACCGTCACCAGCGTCACCCGGCTGCGGCCGAAGCCCGCCACGAGGCCGATGAACAGGGCCGTGAAGGCAAAGTCCGCACCGATCCGCTCCGGGTCACCGAGGAATAAGCCGAGGACGGCGCCCAAGGTCGAGGACAGGGTCCAGTTCGCCCACAGCACCACGGCCATGACGAACCAATAAGCTCCCGTGACGGGCCGCTCCATGGCCCGGCGCTCCGACAGGGCCCAGGCCTCGTCGGTCAGAAAGAAGAAGCCGAGGAAGGTCTGGACCCGCGACATCCGGATCTTGGGCGTGAGCGATGCTCCCATCAGCACGTGGCGCGCATTGATCAGCAAGGTTGCAAAAGCCAGCGTCGCGATGGGCGCGGGATGGATCCACGTCTCGATGGCTGCGAACTGCGCTCCGCCGGCGAAGACCAGAGCCGACATCAGCATGACTTCGAGCGTGGACATGCCCTTCGCGGCTGCGACCGCACCGAAGAGAAGGCCGATGGGAATGGCAGCGACTACGATGGGCGCGATGTCGCGCAGGCCGGCGCGCATCTCGCGGCGATAGGTGGGAAGTGGGTTTGCTTGATCCATGGCGGTGCTCGTTTCGCAGCCTTATGGACCAGGAGCAGCCCTTGGTCTTGGATGAAAGTGCTGTTTCACGCCGTGCGGTAGGCGCCCGGCGTCACGCCCATGCGGGCCTTGAACACCCGGTTGAGGTGGCTTTGATCGAAGAACCCGCAAGCCGCCGCCACGTCCCCCGGCGCCTCGCCCTGGCCCAGGAGTCGTGTGGCGGCGCGGAAGCGGCGATCGAGAAGGTAGGCATGAGGCGTCAGCCCGGTCTCCTTGGCAAAGGCGCGGATGAAATGGCTGCGCGACAGGCCCGCCAGGCTGGCGAGGCCCGCGAGGTCCGCCTCCTCGCCGATATGCGCGTCGAGATAATCACGCACCTGCAGGATGCTCCTCGATCCGTAGCGGACACTTGGCAGGGCATCGAGATCGGCCCAGCGGGCGATCAGACGGCTCAGGAAGTCGATGAGCCGGGTGTCCTGCTCCATCTCGGAGGCCAAGCTGTCCTCCTGGCAGAGACAGGCATGGAGCCTGACCTGAGCCTGAAAAAGCTCGGGATCGCGGATGACGGAATGCCGGAACCAGGGCGGACGGGACAATGGCCTTCCGGCCACATCCCCGGCAATCTCCTGCATCAGCTCGGACGACGGATAGAAGGTGCGATACTCGAATCCGCCGCCATAGGGCTCGCCGTCGTGGATCTCGTCGGGGCAGACGACGGCCACGCAGCCTGCCGGCACATAATGCTGCTCGCCCCGGTGGAAGAACGTCTCGCAGCCCGCCAGCACCGCCGCGATGGCATAGGTGTCGTGGCTGTGGCGGGCATAGGCGTGACGGCGGAAGGTCGCGCGCAGGCAGTCGAGGCCGCGATAGCGCGGCACCCGCCAGAAATGCGTCACGTCGCCCGCTCCAACCTGGGCAGGATCGAGCGAGACCTCAGGGGTGATCACCGTCATGGGCGCACCATGCCATATCGCGCCTGCCAAGTCTTGGACAGGAGTCTCACCCCCGCCCGACAAGGGCGAACCACCCGTCCTCGTCCATCACCTGGAGCCCGAGTTCGGCTGCCTTGGCGAGTTTGGAGCCCGCGCCGGGGCCGGCCACCACGATGTCCGTCTTCTTTGAGACGGAGCCCGCCACCTTGGCGCCGAGCCGCTCGGCCATGGCTTTGGCCTCTTCCCGGGTCATCTGCTCGAGGGAGCCGGTGAACACCACGGTCTTGCCCGCGACGGGGGAACTCGCGGCAGCCGGCATCTCCATGGGCTCGATGGACACCTGGGCGAGGAGCGCATCGAGCATCTCTTCGTTGTGGCCCTCCTTGAAGAACTCGACCACGGCCTCGGCCACCACGGGCCCGATGCCACCGATGGCGGTGAGCTCCGCATGGGCTTCCGATGCCGGATCGGCCGCGGCCTTGGCGGTCTCCCGCAGGTGCTCGAAGGTGCCGAAGTGGCGCGCCAGCAGCCGCGCGGAGGTTTCGCCGATATGCGGGATGCCGAGGGCGAAGATGAAGCGGTTCAGCGAGATGGAGCGGCGCGCCTGGATTGCGGCGAACAGGTTCTTGGTGCTCGTCTCGCCCCACCCTTCCCGATTCTCGAGCCGCTTGAGGCTGCGCGCGTTGCGCGCCTCGAGCGTGAAGATGTCTTGCGGACGCTGAACCAAGCCTTCGGCATAGAACTCGTCGATGCGCTGCTCGCCCATGCCCTCGATGTCGAAGGCGTTGCGCGACACGAAATGCTTCAGGCGCTCGCGGGCCTGCGCCGGGCAGATGAGGCCGCCGGTGCAGCGGCGCACCGCATCCTCCTTGCCGGTGCGCGGATTGACCTCGCGCACCGCATGGCTGCCGCAGGCCGGGCATACGGTGGGAAACGCGTAAGGCTTTGCCTCGGCCGGGCGCTTCTCCAGCACCACGTCGAGCACCTTCGGGATCACGTCGCCGGCGCGGTTGATGATCACCGTGTCGCCGATGCGCACATCGACGCCGCCCCGGATCTTCTCGCCGTTGCCGCCGATGCCCTTGATGTAGTCCTCGTTGTGCAGGGTCGCGTTGGATACGACGACGCCGCCCACGGTGACGGGCTTCAGGCGGGCGATCGGATTGAGCGAACCCGTGCGGCCCACATTGATCTCGATGTCCTCCAGCACGGTCATCGCCTGCTGCGCCGGGAACTTGTGCGCCAGCGCCCAGCGCGGCGAGCGCGAGACGAAGCCGAGGCGCTGCTGCAGGCTCAAGGAATCGACCTTGTAGACGACCCCGTCGATGTCGTAGCCGAGATTGGCCCGGTCGGCCTCGATGGCGTGGTAATGCTCCAGCATCTCGGCGATGCTCGTGCACAGACGGGTGAGCGGATTGACCGTGAAGCCGAAGCTCCTGAAGCAATCCATCATGCCGTGCTGCGTCGCAGCCGGCATGGCGCTCACCTCGCCCCAGGCATAGGCGAAGAAGCGAAGGGGCCGCGATGCGGTGATGCCCGCATCGAGCTGGCGCAGGCTGCCGGCCGCCGCGTTGCGCGGGTTGGCGAAAAGCGGCTTGCCCGCCGCCGCCTGGCGCTCGTTGATGGCGGCAAAATCCTCGTGCGAGAGATAAACCTCGCCGCGCACCTCCAGCACATCGGGAATGCCCGAGCCCTTCAGGGCATGGGGGATGTCACCAACCGTGCGGGCGTTGTTGGTCACGTCCTCGCCGACCGCGCCGTCCCCGCGTGTGGCGGCGTTAGCGAGCCTGCCGTTCTCGTAGCGCAGGCTCAAGGACAGGCCGTCGATCTTGGGCTCGGCCGTAAAGGCGAGCGGCGCATCGGCGGCCCAGTTGAGGAAGCGGCGAATGCGCTCGACGAACTCCTCCACCTCCTCGTCCGCAAAGCCGTTGGCCAGCGACAGCATCGGCGCCCGGTGCCGGATCTTGCCGAACCTTTCCGACACCTTGGAGCCCACCTTCTGGGTGAGGCTCTCGGGCGTCTTCAACGCGGGATACTGCTCCTCCAGCGCCTCGTAGCGCTTGCGCAGGGCGTCGTATTCCGCGTCCGAGACGGTGGGCGCATCCTCTTCGTAATAGCGCCTGTCGTGCTCCGCGATCTCGACCCCGAGGGCATCGTGCTCGGCACGCGCCTCATCGGGCGTCAGGTGGTCGACGGGCTTCTGGGAGGACGTGCTGTGTGGGGGCATGATCGAATCGCGTGTGAGGTGCTTGAACCATAGTGCTCCGGTCGGGAGTCTCCAGGGAAGAGTTACGGATGCCTCGCCGGATTCCGTATTATGGGCTCCTCGGCCATGCTCCGGCAGCTTCGCGCTTTTGGCGCGAAGGGCTTTCGGCTTGGTCCTGGCTTGTCTCGTGGGGCGAGGGAAGCGCGGGAGGCAAGGCTGCTTCGCTTCACTCCGGTGGAGCGGGCGAAGATCGGGTCGGGACGGGAGTTCCGCCCGGACGGGAAGCACCCTGCCTCCCGCGCACGGCTTTTCGACCCTGAGCCTCGCGCTTCAGCCCATCAGGGACAAACCCTCAGAGAGCTTTGCGGCGCGTCATGTCGCGCAGCCCCGGGTGCGCCGGTGCCGGCGAGGCTTGGGAGATCGACGACGCCAGCCTGCCCGAACAGGCCTGCCGTCTCGTGCCTCCACTCAGAGCCCTGGCATGCGGAACCAGCGTCTTGTCCCACAGCGGCCAGAACCGCATCCCGCCCCCACAACTGACGCCTCGGGCGCGTCCCTCGTGAGACCGGACCCGCATACCCATAGCCAAGGTTAGGCATAAAGTCAAGAACAAAAGCAGAACGCGACCGCAGGCGATCCCGTGCAGGCGGGGAGACGCCCCAACGTTTGCGGCAGGAGCCACCCGGCGCCATTGGAGGTGCCTGTTCTGCAGCGTCAGCGGTTCTGGATCCCCTTCCATCGCCTGCGGCTCGCCGGGGATGACAGCGTGGCGCTGGCCTTGTGGTGCTCCCCTCGGTGTCATTCCCGGCCGCAGCGAAGCGGAGGGGAAGGGAATCTATCAGCGTCAAGCGTGGAGTGGATCCCCTTCCCTCGCTGCGCTCGCCGGGGATGACACCCGCCCCGTCATAGCCGGACCCTATGCGGCCATTCACGCCTCAAGGAGCCGCCACGGTGCTAAGGCGCCCCTGCCAAGCTTATGGATCACCGCAGGACGGCAGCCCTGTCATTCCTGCCTGTAGCGGCGGCTGCAATGGCGGAGGCACCGGCCGTTCCGGGATGCCCCAGCGGCGGTCCTCTGGTGGGCCTTATCGAAGCGCAGGCTGCGACAGAGCCGCCAGCGCGCCACGCAGATTGTCAGGCCCGGACGCCGGCAGCCCGGCCTCGATGGCCGCATGAAGATCGCGCCAGATCGGCACGGCGGAGGCCAGCACCTCCTGGCCCCTGCCGGTCAGGCGAAGAAGACGGCTGCGCCGATCGCCGGGATCGGCCGCTACGGCCACGAGCCCCTCCCGCTCGAGGGGCTTCAAGGCTGCGGTAAGCGTCGTCCGGTCCATGGCGAGCAGTTGCGCCACCGCCCCGATCGACGGCGGCTCGGGCCGGTTGAGGGCGTTCAGCAGCGAGAACTGCCCGGAGGTCAGCCCAACGGGCCGCAGCGCCTCGTCGAAGCGCCGCGCGAGCGCCCGTGCGGCGCGCTGGGTATGCAGGCACAGGCAGGTATCCCGCACCTGAAGGGTTGTCTCGAAGGGAACGTTCCGGGCGATTGACATGGCCCATTTACGTTGATATCAACATAATTGTCAAGACGAACACGGCAGGGCCCTCCGGGCCGGCCAGGGGAGATGCTCGATGACCTATGTGGACGGTTTCGTGCTGGCTGTGCCGGCCGACAAGAAGGAAGTCTATCGCATGCATGCCGCCGAGGCCGCTCCCCTGTTCATGGAGTTCGGGGCGATCCGCATGGTGGAGTGCTGGGGCGACGATGTTCCGGACGGCAAGCTCACGGACTTCAGGGGCGCCGTGAAGGCGCAGGACGGTGAAGTCGTGGTGTTCAGCTGGATCGAGTATCCATCCAAGGAGGTGCGCGACGCTGCCAACCAGAAGATCATGGCCGATCCGCGCATGCAGGCCATGGGCGAGCAGATGCCCTTCGACGGCAAGCGCATGATCTTCGGCGGCTTCGCGCCCATCCTCGACGTCTAGATCATCTTTCGGCAAAGCAAGGAGAGCTGATTTCGCGCAAGTGGGACCAGCTCCGGTGCATCGTCGGCCCCGGACATCCGGGTTCACTGTTCTGCGCAACGCGCAAGGAGGTGCCGCATGGCCAACCAGCATGGCGATTTCATCTGGTATGAGCTTATGACCGCCGACACCGACGCGGCCGCCCGTTTCTACGGCGCAGTCGTCGGCTGGCGGGCCCGTGACGCCGAAGGGTCGGTTCCGGGCTATGGGCTCTTCGGAACCGGCGGCACGGACATTGCCGGCTTCATGCGGATCCCGCCGGATGCCGAGCGCGCAGGGATGCGTCCGCGCTGGCTGGGCTATATCGGCGTGCGCGATGTGGATGCGGCCGTGGCCAGGATCGTCCGGGCGGGCGGCGCGCAACACATGCCGCCCACGGACATTCCCGGGGTCGGCCGTCTTGCCATGGTCACGGATCCGCAAGGGGTGCCGTTCTACGTGATGCGCGGCGCGATGGATGGGGCGAGCACCTCCTTCTCGCCCGCGCAAACCGGCCACTGCCACTGGAACGAGCTTGCCACCAGCGACCAAGCGGCGGCCCTGGTCTTCTACACCGGCCTGTTCGGCTGGGAGCAGGGCGACGCCATGCCGATGGGCGAGATGGGCGACTACCGGTTCATCAACCACCACGGCGGAATGCTCGGCGCGGTGATGAACCGGATGCCCGACGGGCCGCCGGCCGCATGGACCTTCTATTTCGGCGTCGCGGACATCGACCATGCCGCGCAAGTTGTCACCGGCAACGGCGGCGCAATCCATTTCGGCCCGGCCGAGGTGCCCGGCGGCGTCCACATCGTCGTCGCCGGCGATCCGCAAGGCGCCCTGTTCGGCCTCGTCGGCCCCCGCGGGACTTGAGATAAGCGGCGATTCCGCCAATCCGCCCCGGGACCTCGCGGCGCTCCCGGCAAAGCCCCTTGTGGTACCCCAGGCCGGAACGACGGAGCACAAGCTGGCATGCGAAGTCGGCTGCGAGACATGATGTCCCGAGCCCGTCCGCTTGAATGAGCAGCAGGCCAGACGGCGGCGATCCTAATGCGCCGCCGCTTCCAGCAGGCGCTTGGCGGCGGCGCGCGCCTCTTCGGTGATGGTGGCGCCGGCCAGCATGCGGGCGATCTCCTCGCGCCGGGGCGCCTCGTCGAGGGGGATGACCCGGGTCGCAACCCGGTCCTCGGCGCCGCGCACGCCCTCCTTGGCGATGAGGAAGTGGCTCTCGGCCCTGGCGGCCACCTGCGGCGCGTGGGTGACGGCCATCACCTGAACCCGCCGGGCCAGGCGCGCGAGGCGCTGGCCGATGGCGTCCGCCACCGCGCCGCCCACGCCGGTGTCGATTTCGTCGAACACGAGGGTCGGCGCCGAGCCCTTGTCGGCGAGCACCACCTTGAGGGCCAGCATGAAGCGGGAGAGCTCGCCGCCGGACGCCACCTTCATGAGCGGGCCGCCCCGGGTGCCGGGGTTGGTCTGGGCCCAGAACTCGACGCGCTCGAAGCCGCTCGGGTCGCGGCTCTCCTCGTCGGCGGTGATTTCGGTGATGAAGCGCGCCCGCTCCAGCTTGAGGGGCGGCAGCTCGGCCTGGACCGCGGCGTCGAGAGCCTTGGCGGCCTTCTTGCGGCCGGCGGACAGAGTCCTGGCGGCCGCCACATAAGCCTTGTCGGCCTCCTTCAGGGTGGCCTCCAGGCCGATGAGCCTCTCCTCGCCGGCGTCGATGGCCGCCACGTCCTCCTCGAAGCGCTGCCTCAAGCCGGCGAGCTCGTCGGCGGGAACGTCGTATTTGCGGGCGGCAGCGCGCAGGGCAAAGAGGCGCTCCTCGGTCTGCTCCAGCTCGCGCGGATCGTATTCCGTGGCGCGGATCGCTTCATCCAGGGCCGCGCGCGCCTCGTCGATGGCGACGAGAGCCGCATCCAGCGCCCGCACGCTCGGCTCCACGAGGGCCGGCGCCTGCGCGCTCCGGCGCTCCAGCTTGCGCACGGCGGCCGACAGCTCCGGCACCGGGGACGCGTTGCCGGCCACGGCCTCATAGGCCTCGTTCAGGTCCTGGGCCACCTTCTCGGACTGCATCATGACGATCCGGCGCTCGGCGAGGGTTTGCTCCTCCCCGGCCTGCGGGTTGAGGGTGGTCAGCTCCTCGACCGCATGGCGCAGGAAGTCGGCCTCCTTGCGGGCCTTGTCGATGCGCTTGCGGTGATCCTGCAGCGCCCCCCTCGCCTCGCGCACCCGGCGCGCGGCGTCCGCCACCGCCTGGGCCTCGGCGTTAAGGCCTCCGAAGGCGTCGAGGATCGCCCGGTGCGTGACGGGATCGACGAGGGCACGGTCGTCGTGCTGGCCATGGATCTCGACCAGGGTCGCGCCGATGGCCTTGAGAACCTGAACGCTGACGGGCTGATCGTTCACGAAGGCGCGGGTGCGCCCGTCGGCCACCTGCACGCGGCGCAGGATCAGGTCGCCGTCGATGTCGATGTCGGCATCCGTGGCGATGCGGCGGGCCGGATGGTCGATGGGGCAATCGAAGACGGCCGTGACCTGGCCCTGGTTCTCGCCATGGCGCACGAGGCTTCCGTCGCCCCGCCCGCCGAGGGCCAGGGCGAAGGCGTCGAGCAGGATGGATTTGCCAGCACCCGTCTCACCCGTGAGGACACTCAGCCCCTCGTGGAAGTGAAGCTCAAGCCTGTCGATGAGGACGATATCGCGAATCGCCAGCTGGATCAGCATGGAAGGTGAGGTTTAACCCGTCTTCTGACCGACCTGGGGAACGCCGCGGAACGCCTTGCTGATCCAGGACTGGGAATCCTCGCGCGGCTCCACGCCGCCCTTGGTCAGCAGGGCATAGGCGTCCTTGTACCAAGGACTGTCAGGGAAGTTGTGGCCGAGAACGGCGGCGGCGGTCTGCGCCTCGCTGACGATGCCCATGGCCATGTAGGCTTCGGTGAGGCGCTCGAGGGCCTCTTCCACATGGCGGGTCGTCTGATAGCGCGCGACCACGGTGCGGAAGCGGTTGATGGCGCCCGCATAGTTGCGCTTCTGCAGATAGAAGCGGCCGACCTCCAGCTCCTTGCCGGCGAGCTGGTCGCTGGCAACCTGGATCTTCTTCTTGGCGTCCGCCACGTATTCCGAGTTCGGATAGCGCTGGATCAGCTCCTGCAGCGCCAGGATGGCGCGCTCGGACTTTTCCTGGTCGCGGGTGATGTCCGGGATCTGGTCGTAATAGGACGAGGCCATCAGATACTGGGCATAGGCCGCATCGGACGTGTTGGGGTAGCTCTGGAGATAGCGCCTGGAGGCCGTGATGGACTCCTCGTAGAGGCCGCCCTCATAGGTGGCGTAGGCCTCCATGATCAGCCCTTTGCGCGCCCACTCGGAATAGGGGTACTGCTTGTCGAGGCTGCTGAACTTCTTGGCGGCGCCTTCGAAGTCGCCCTTCTGGACCCGGCCGAGACCATCGTTGTAGATCTCCTCGGCGGGAGCATTGGCCACGATCTCCGGCTTGTACGTGTCGTTCTTGTTGAACGGGTTCATCGACGAGAGGGTATCGCAACCGGCGAGCCCCAAGCCGCAGACGCCAAGGATCAGGGCGCGGCCGGCCGCACCTTTCATTCCCGAATAAGCCTTCGCGAAAGACATGCTTCGCGGTCCTCCAAAAACCGTGCCCGACGTTTTAACGATGCACCAGGGGTTCTTTAGAGCATCGGACCCAAAAGTGGAAGGCACTTTTGGGCTCCATCCGATGCTCCAGATTATGGCTGGCGCATCGTAGGGCGCGGAACCGGAGGTCCGCGTCAGCGAAAACCGGAACCACTTTTCCGCACGATGCGCTTGCCCGAGCATATGGGTAGAGCCAAGCCCACACGTGAGTGTTTACCCAACAGGAATTAAGAAAGCCTGCACGAAATCATGCGGCCAATGGGCGCTCGGTGCTTTTGGCAGCAGGAAAAGCCGCCGGAGCGGCCTTAATGCACTTCGGAAGCATAAACCGGCGCGCCCGCGCTGCTGATCTCGGCATAACCTGTCTCGCGGCGGGGAACCGCGTCGACGATGGCGTAGTTGGAGCGGCTCGCGAACAGGGCTTCCAGCACCGAGAAGTTCATCCGGTGACCGCCGCAATAGGAGCGGTAGGTGCCGAGCAGCGGCAGGCCGGCGAGCGACAGGTCGCCGACCGCGTCGAGCAGCTTGTGGCGCACGAACTCGTCGGCGTAGCGCAAGCCCTCGGGGTTCATGATCCCGTCATCGCCGATGGCAACGGTGTTCTCGAGGGACGCGCCCAGGGCGAAGCCGGCGCTCCACAGCTTCTCCACGTCGCGCATGAAGCCGAAGGTGCGGGCGCGGGAGATCTCGCGGCGGAACACGGACGGAGACAGGTCGATGGCCTTGCGCTGCCGGCCGATCACCGGGGTGGGGAAGTCGATCTCCACGTCCAGGCGGAAGGCGCGGTCGTTGGGGAGAAGCTCGGCGAAGGACCTGCCCTGCGTGACGCGGACGGGCTTGAGAACCTTCAGGTAGCGGCGGCTGGCGCCCTGGACGGTGATGCCGACCTGGTCGATGGCGTCGATGAAGAGAGCCGAGCTGCCGTCGAGAATCGGAACTTCCGGCCCGTCGACCTCGACGAGCACGTTGTCGATGCCGAGGCCGGACAGGGCCGCCATGAGGTGTTCGATGGTGGCCACCGCGCCCGTGTCCCGGTCACCGATCACGGTGCAGAGCTCGGTGGCGGTCACGGCCAGGTGGCGGGCGTCGATCAGGCGGTCCAGGCCGCCCGGAAGGCCCGTGCGAAGAAAAGCAACGCCATGGTTCACTTCAGCCGGATGAAGAATCATCTTCACTTCATCCCCGGAATGAACTCCGGTCCCAACGAGAGTAACGGCGGCGCGAAGCGTGGTTTGCTGGCTTTGCTTCATTATCTCTGGACCTCAACTACCCTTGTCGCCTCTAGAGCCCGTTTGCCGGCGGAATTCGCATTGGCTGCGTTATGCTTCCTGCCGAAGGCTTCTTTTAAGCGGTGCCCCTTTTGACTTGGGGGCACCATAGTCCCCCTGTCAGGCTAGGCCAAATCACGCTTTCTTACCGTGTGTTACAGCCTGGATAACCTGCAACCCCTTGACCTTAATGGATTTTTAACGAAACGGGCTCCCAGCCGGCACGCGGCTGGGAGCCCTTTGTAACAACCGTGACAGGAGCGTCAGGGTTCGATCAGTTGGCCTGGCGGCGCAGGAAGGCGGGAATCTCCAGCTGATCGTCTTCCGATGCAACCCGGGGAGCCGGAGCCATCTGGCCCTGCGGCGGACGCTGGGCCTGAGGGGCCGCGGCCGGCCGCCTGGCGTACTCGGCATGCACCGAGGACATGGGCTGGCGCGGCGCTTCCTGGCGCGGCTCGGCGGGCGCGTGCTGAGCCTCGTCCCGGCGGCCGAAGCCGATCGTCGCCAGACGCTGGATCAGGGACGGCCGGTGTTCCTGGGCCTGCTCCTCGCCGCGGCTGGCGCGGATCTGGTTCTGGGCCGGCATCGGCAGCTCGTCGATTCGCGGCATCCGGGCCGGGCGCATGGCCCGCTCCGCCTGCGGCGGGATGAACGAGCCCTGCTCGACCGGCTCGTCATAGACGGCCTGCTGGGCAGCCGGCGCCTCGTAGGCCACGGCTTGGCGGGGTTGAGCGGGCGTCAGCACCACGTCGTCGCGGATCACCGGCTGGGGAGCGGCCTCGACCGCCTGAGCGGCGGCCATGGGGGCCGGAGCCAGAACCGGGGTTCCTTCGGTCAGGATCTGAGCCGCCTTCACCGGTTCGGCTTGGGCGGCGTTGCGAAAGGTCGGCACGGCCTGGGTGTGCGTGGCGCGGGCCCGGGCCTCGGCGCGCAGGCGCTCGGCCACTTCCGAGATGCGCTGCTCGGTGGCGGTGAGGTCGACGCCGTTCTCCAGCAGGGCATGGTCGATGCCGGTGGCCACGACGGAGACGCGGATGATGCCTTCCAGGCTCTCGTCGAAGGTGGCGCCCAGGATGATGTTGGCATCCTGATCCACTTCCTCGCGGATGCGGGTGGCCGCCTCGTCGAGTTCGTAGAGGGTGAGGTCGTTGCCGCCCGTGATGGAGATGAGCAGGCCGCGCGCGCCCTTCATCGACACGTCGTCGAGGAGCGGGTTCGCGATGGCGGCTTCGGCCGCCCGCATGGCGCGCTTCTCGCCGGAGGCTTCGCCCGTGCCCATCATGGCCTTGCCCATGCCGCGCATGACGGAGCGCACGTCGGCGAAGTCGAGGTTGATGAGGCCTTCCTTCACCATCAGGTCGGTGATGCAGGCGACGCCCGAGTAGAGCACCTGGTCGGCCATGGCGAAGGCGTCCGCGAAGGTCGTCTTCTCGGTGGCGACCCGGAACAGGTTCTGGTTCGGGATGACGATGAGCGTGTCGACGGCCTGCTGGAGCTCGGTGATGCCGGCCTCCGCCAGACGCATGCGGCGCACGCCTTCGAACTGGAACGGCTTCGTGACGACGCCAACCGTCAGTATACCGAGCTCGCGGGCCGCGCGGGCCACGACCGGGGCAGCGCCCGTGCCGGTGCCGCCGCCCATGCCGGCGGTGATGAACACCATGTGGGAGCCGGCGAGCTGATCGCGGATTTCGTCCATGACCTCCTCGGCGGCCGCGCGGCCGACTTCCGGCTGCGATCCGGCGCCCAGGCCTTCCGTGACCTGGATGCCCATCTGGATCACCCGCTGGGCCTTGGAGGAGGCCAGCGCCTGCGCGTCGGTGTTCGACACCACGAACTCGACGCCCTCCAGACCGGATTCAATCATGTTGTTCACGGCATTGCCGCCGGCGCCGCCGACGCCGAAAACCGTGATGTGCGGCTTGAGTTCCCGGATGTCCGGAGATTGCAGATTGATAGCCATGACCTGTGCCTCTTCTGGCCTGTACCGATGAGCGTTTGGCCGACGCTGACCCTTGTTTTGAACTCTTCACGATGGCCCGCCGCGCCAACGCGTTACTCGGTTTAAAAACTATCGCGAATCCACCGGCCCACCCGCGAGAAGTAGCCGTCGGTTCCCGTACTCTGGAACAAGCCGCTGGAGCGCGGCTCGAAATACTCGATATGCGCCACCTGGGGATAAACCAGGAGGCCGACCACCGCCGAAAAGGCAGGGCCCTTCGCCGCCTCCGGCAGACCCTTGATGCCGAGCGGACGCCCGACACGAACCTGGCCCTGCAAGATGCGGCGCGCCGTTTCCGGCAGCCCGACGAGCTGGCTTGCGCCGCCCGTCAGCACGACCCGCCGTCCGGCCTGGGCCGCAAAGCCCGCGCCTTTGAGCCGGTCGCGCACGAGTTCGAGAACTTCCTCAACCCGCGGCTTGATGATGCGAACGAGGTGCGACTTCGGCAGATGATTCGGAACGTCGCGTTCGTCCTCGTCCACCTGGGGCACCGCGATCATGTCCCGGTCATCCGCGCTCGATGAGATGGCGGATCCGTAGAAGGTCTTGAGCCGCTCGGCGGCGGACACGCGGGTCGTGAGACCGCGCGCGATGTCCATGGTCACGTGATGGCCGCCGACCGCGATGGCGTCGCTGTGCACCAGATGCCCGTTGGAGAAGATGCCGACGCTCGTGGTGCCGCCGCCCATGTCCACGACCGCGCAGCCCATGTCGGCCTCGTCGTCCACGAGAACGGACAGGCCGGCCGCGTAAGGCGTCGCGATCACGGCCTCGACCCCGAGATGGCAGCGCTCGACGGCGAGCATCAGGTTGCGGGCGGCCGCGGCTTCCGACGTCACCACATGAAGGTCGGCACCGAGGCGCTCGCCGATCATGCCGGCAGGCTCGACGATGTGATTCTGCTGGTCGAGGGAGAAGCCCGTCGGCAGAGCGTGAAGAACCGCCCTGCCCCGGCGCAGGTCGTAGTTGGATGCGGCGTCGAGCACCCGGTGGACGTCGCCGGAGCTGACGGCGCCGCGCACGGGCACATGCGCCTCGAAATGCTCGGAGGCGAGGCGGCCGCCCGTGAGGTTCACGATCACGGACTGGATCTCGACCTTCGCCATCCGCTCGGCCGCATGAACGGCCTGCCGGATCGCGCTCTCCGCCGCTTCCAGATCGACGACGACGCCGCCCTTCAGGCCGACGGAGCGCTGGTGGCCGATGCCGAGGATGCGCGCCACATGGGTGCGGCTGCGCAGCGACTCGATTTCGTCGGCCGGCTTCAGCTCCGCCACGACGCAGACCACCTTGCTCGTTCCCACATCGAGAACCGAGAGAATGGCGCTCTTGCGCGCTGACAGCGGCTTCAAGCGCGGTGTTAGACCATGACCCGAGAGACTCACGTATCGACCCCCTTGCCGCGCATTGGTTTCTTTTTGAGCGCCTCGGCGCGGGCCAAGGCTGCTTCTTCCGTCAGACGAACGACGACCCGATCGGCCATGCGCAGATCGATCGCCAGAACGTCCTTTTCCAGAATCTTTTGTTCGTGCTCGAGCTTCACCAGACGGGCCAGCGCATCGGCGGCCCCGGTCTCCGGCAGGCGCACGTCCATGCCGTTGTCCATCTTGAGCGTCCAGCGCCGGCCGGCCACGAGGGTGCCGGCGCGGATGCGCTGTTTGAGCGGGCCTGCGGCCTCGATCAGCGCGAGATAATCCTTGCTGCGGGCATTGGCGCCCTCGCCCACCACGAAGGGCAAATCGAGGTAGCGCTCGTCCTGCATCAGGTCGATCACCGTGCCGTCCGAGGCGATGACGAAGAGTTCGCCGTTGTTCTGCCAGATGGCGTGCGCCTCGCGCTCGGTGAGCGTGATCACGAGTTCATTGGGATAGAGCTTGCGCACGGTTGCCGACTTGATCATCGGCACGCGCTCCAGGCGCTCGCGCAGATCGTTCACGTCGAGGAAGGCCAGGGAGACCTTCACGTCGAGGCCGGCGGCGGCCAGAACTTCGTTCTCGCCGATCTGCGAGATGCCGGAGATCGTCACCTGATCGAGGCCCAGGCCCACGGCGCGGGCCAGGGCATGATGCGGCTCGCCATGGGCGCGGATGAACCCGTCGATGTGGCCGCCCTGCCAGAGACCGTAGCCCACCACGGCCGAGAAGAACGCGAGGGTCAGGCCGGATCCGAGGAAGCGCGGAAGGCGCTGCTCGATCGCAACGGCGGAGGAGCGTCGGCGAACGCTGCCTGAGGAGCCGAAAATCTTGCTGATTCGAGACGACGCTGGCCTCCGGCCTCCGGAGGCAGCGCGCGCAACCGTGGCGCCGGCCGGGTAGGCCGTCATCGGTTGCAGGTAGCGTCCTCCACCATCCATTGCACAAGCTCGCCAAACGTATAGCCCGCATGGGCTGCCAATTCTGGCACCAAGCTCGTCTCGGTCATGCCGGGTTGCGTGTTGACCTCGAGAACAACGAGTTCCCCGGTTCCCCCAGGAGTGTCGTCGTACCGCAAGTCGGCACGGCTGATTCCCCGACAGCCGAGCGCTTGATGCGCCGTTAACGACAACTCTTGGACCTTTTGGTAAATATTCGGTTTAATTTCTGCCGGGAGGACGTGAATGGAGCCTCCCTTCACATATTTTGCATCGTAGTCGTAGAAGACCCCGGTGGCGGGCTGGATGTCGATGACCCCAAGGGCCCTGTCGCCCATGACCGCGCAGGTGAGCTCGCGTCCCGCAACATATGATTCTGCAAGGATTTCCTCGCCGTAGGGCCAGTCCTCCCGCAGCAGTTCCTGCGGCGGATGGGAACGGTCCTCGCGGACGATGATGACCCCGTGGGAGGAGCCTTCGCTGATCGGCTTGAGCACGTAGGGCACGGGCAGAACGTGACTTTTCGCCGCCTCCAGACGGTTAACGACCATGCCCTTGGGCACCGGCACCCCGGCCGCCGCCATTAACACTTTCGCCTTGTCCTTCTGCATGGCGACCGCCGAGGCGAGAACGCCCGAATGGGTGTAGGGAATTCTTAACACCTCGAGCAGGCCCTGGATCGTCCCGTCCTCTCCCACAGGCCCGTGGAGAGCGTTGAACACCACGTCCGGCGCAACCGCCTGGAGAACGGTGGCGATGTCGGCCTGCACGTCGATGGGAGTGACCTTGTAGCTCTGGCCCTCCAGGGCCTTGCAGCAGGCCCGCCCCGAAGCCAGGCTCACCTCGCGCTCCGCCGACCAGCCGCCGTAAAGGATGGCAACGTGCTTCGCCATGGGTCTCTCCCGTCATGCGCCCCGGCGAAACCGGGTCAAAAGTGATTCGAATCAGGCCTTGGGCAGCCCGACCCGCTTGATTTCCCATTCGAGCTCCACGCCCGAGGTCTCCCGGACCCGGCGGCGGACCTCCTCGCCGAGGCCCTCGATGTCGGCCGCAGAGGCCGAGCCATGGTTGATCAGGAAGTTGCAGTGCATCTCGGACACCTGGGCGTCGCCCACGCGCAGGCCCCGGCACCCGGCCGCATCGACCAACTCCCACGCCTTCCGGCCCGGCGGGTTCTTGAAGGTGGAGCCGCCCGTGCGGGTGTTCACCGGCTGGGTCGAGGAGCGCGCCTCCGTGATGGCGTTCATCTCCGCCAGGATCTCGGCCGAATCACCCGGCCGCCCCTCGAACAGGGCCTCCGTGAAGATCACGTCCTCCGGCACGCTCGCATGGCGATAGGTGAAGCCCATCTGGGCATTGGTGAAGGCGACGGCCTCGCCGGTGCGGGTGACGCCCTTGGCCTCGACCAGCACGTCCTTGGTCTCGCCCCCGTAGGCGCCGCCGTTCATGCGAAGCGCGCCGCCGATGGCGCCGGGAATGCCGCGCAGGAAGGAGAGGCCCGCAATGCCGGCCTCCGCCGCCGCTCGCGCCACTTTCACGTCGGGGGCGCCGGCGCCGGCGCGAACGCGCAGGCCGGGCTCGACCGACACGTCGGCGAAGCCTTTGCCCAGCCGGATCACGACGCCTTCCAGCCCCCCGTCGCGGATGAGCAGGTTGGACCCGAGTCCGACCACCAGAACCGGCACCTGCCGGTCGAGATGCTGCAGGAAGTAGGCCAGATCATCCACGTCGGCCGGCGTGAACAGCACCTGCGCCGGGCCGCCCGTGCGAAACCAGGACAGGGGCGCCGTCGGCGCGTTCGCCTCCAGCTTGCCCCGCAGTTCGGGCATGCCCGCTTTCAGGCTGGGGGTGACATCGGCAAACATCAGGCCGCCTTCTCGCCCAGCGCTTCGAGCTCGCTCGGCAGGGCATAGGCCCACTGGGTGATGTTGCCGGCGCCGAGGCAGATCACGTAGTCGCCCGGCCTCGCGACGCCCTTGACGAGGCTCGCGAGATCCTCGGAGCGTTCGAGCGCCATCACGTTGCGGTGGCCGCGCGCCTTGAGGCCGGACACCAGACCGTCGCGGTCGGCCCCCTGGATCGGCTGCTCGCCCGCCGCATAGACCGGCGCGACGATGACCGCATCCGCATCGTTGAAGCATGTGCAGAACTGGTCGAACAGGGACGACAGCCGCGAGTAGCGGTGCGGCTGCACCACGGCGATGACCTGGCCGTCCGTGGAGGCGCGGGCTGCTTTCAGCACCGCCGCGATCTCGATGGGATGGTGGCCGTAATCGTCGAACACGGTGACGCCGTTCCAGTCTCCCGTGCGGGTGAAGCGGCGCTTCACGCCGCCGAATCCGCCGAGCGCCTTGCGGATCGCGTCCGGCGACACGCCGAGTTCGTGGGCGACCGCGATGGCGGCCGTGGCGTTGAGGGCGTTGTGCGCGCCGGGCATCGGCAGCACGAGGTCTTCGAGCTCGAGGCGGAAGCCGGGGCGGCGGTCGCGGATCATCACCCGGAACCTGGTTTGCCCGCCGCGCGGATCGACATCCATGATGCGCACGTCGGCCTGCGGGTTCTCGCCGTAGGTGATGATGCGACGATCCTCGATGCGGCCCACGAGGTCCTGCACGGTCGGATGGTCGATGCACATCACCGCGAAGCCGTAGAACGGGATCGAGTTGATGAAGGAATGGAAGGCGTCCTTGATCGCGTCGTAGGTGCCGAAGTGATCGAGATGCTCGGCGTCGATGTTGGTGACGATGGCCACGTCCGCCGGGAGCTTCAGGAAGGTGCCGTCGGATTCGTCCGCCTCCACCACCATCCACTGGCCGTCGCCCATGCGGGCGTTGGTGCCGTAGGCGTTGATGATGCCGCCGTTGATGACCGTGGGATCGAGCCCGCCCGCGTCCAGCAGCGTGGCGACGAGCGAGGTCGTGGTGGTCTTGCCGTGGGTGCCGGCCACCGCGACGCAGGACTTGAAGCGCATGAGCTCCGCCAGCATCTCGGCACGGCGCACCACCGGCAGGCGCTTCTCGCGGGCGACGATCAGCTCCGGGTTGTCGCGCTTGATCGCGGTGGAGACCACCACGATCTCGGCATTTTCCACGTTCTCGGCCTTGTGTCCGATAAAGGTCTTGATGCCCTTATCGGCCAAGCGCCTCACGTTGTAGTTGTCGGAGGCATCCGAGCCCTGCACCGTATAGCCCAGATTGTGCATGACCTCGGCGATGCCCGACATGCCGATGCCGCCGATGCCGATGAAGTGAATGGGACCAAGCTTCGGCGGCAGTTTCATGGGTTTTTTCCGTTATTGCTCAAAGGGATTAAAGGAAGAACGGCTTGCGCCAGGCGCTCCGCCGCATCCGTGATGCTGGCGCTATGTGCAGCGGCGGCGGCCTGGGTCAAGCGGTCAGGCTCTTGAAAAAATGAACGAATCTCGCCTGCAAGGCGCTCAGGAGTGAAATCGGATTGCGGGCAGACGATGGCCGCGCCAAGATCTCCAAGGGTTTTGGCGTTGGCGGCCTGGTCCTGATCGAGCGCACCCGGCAGGGGCACGAGAATCGACGGACGGCCGATCACGGCGAGTTCCGCCACGGTCGAGGCGCCGGATCGGGAGACCACCAGATGGGCCTGGGCCAGCCGCTGCGGCAGGTCCTTGAAGAAGGGCTCGGCCTCGAATTCCACGCCCAGGCGCCCGTAATGGTCGCGCACGCGCTCCAGATCCTCGCCGCGGGCCTGCTGGGTGACGACGATGCGTGAGCGCAACTCCGGCGGCAGGAGCTCGATGGCAGGCGGCACCACGTCGCTCATGACTCGCGCGCCCTGGCTGCCGCCGACCACGAGGAGACGCAGCTTTCCGGCGGGCTCGAGGGTGGCATAGGGCTGCTTGGCGGCCTCTAGCACCGCTGGCCGGATCGGGTTGCCCGTGTGGACGACCTTGCCCGGGATGTTCGCCGGGATGCCCTTGATGCCGGCAAATCCCGTGGCGATCACGGTAGCGCGGCGGGCGAGCAGGCGGTTCGCGCGCCCCATCACGCCGTTCGCCTCGTGGATCACCGTCGGCACCTTGAGGAGCGAGGCGGCGATCACCGGCGGCACGGTCGGATAGCCACCGAAGCCGACCACAACGCCGGGCTTCAGGCGGCGGATGACGGAAGCGGCCCTCAGGGTCCCCTGCCCCAGCATCAGCGCGGCCTTTGCCATCTGCGGGATGGAGCGGCCGGAGGGCGTGGCGGAGGGAACCTCGACGATCTCGTCCGCCGGGAATGAGCCCGCAAAGGCGTTGGCGCGCTTGTCGGTGGCGAGCGCCACCCGAAGACCTGAGGCTTTCAGGGCATTCGCGAGAGCTTCGGCCGGAAACAGATGACCGCCGGTTCCGCCGGCGGTCAGGAGGATGAGAGGAGCGGTCATCCGCGCGGCCAATCTTGATTGAAGTTGTCCATCATCTCCGCGCGCGGGCGACGCCGCGTGAGCGCGATGAGGAAGCCCATGCCGAGCGCCAGAGACAACAGAGAGGAGCCGCCATAGGAGATGAACGGCAGCGTCATGCCCTTGGCGGGCATGAGGTGCACGTTCACCATCATGTTGATGCAGGCCTGCAGGCCGAACATGAAGATGAGGCCGGTGGCGGCCAGACGGCAGAACGTATCCTCGTTGCGGCGGGCAAGCGTCAGGCCGCGCACGACGATGAACGCGAAGATCATGAGGAGAAGGATGCACACCACGATACCGAACTCTTCCGCCGTAACGGCGAAGATGAAGTCCGTATGCGCATCGGGCAGGATGCGCTTGACCGTGCCCTCGCCCGGGCCGCGCCCGAGCCAGCCGCCGCGGGAGAAGGCTTCCATGGCGGTGTCCACCTGGAAGCTGTCGCCCGAATCCTTATCCAGGAACCGTTCGATGCGGGCGCGCACGTGCGGCAGGAACTGATAGGCCGCGCCAATGCCCAGAAGCCCGGCGCCACCAAGGCCCATGACCCAGAACCAGTGCAGGCCCGCGACGAAGAAGATGCCGCACCACACGATGGTGACCAGCATGGTCTGGCCGAAATCCGGCTGCAGGATAAGCGGGATGATAGTGGCGGGCAGAAGCAGGAACGCCAGAAGCGTGCCCGGCACGTCCTTGCGCCTTGCGCCTTCGGAGAAGGCCCAGGCCGAGAGCACCACGAAGGCGGGCTTGACGAACTCCGACGGCTGAATGCCGAGCGGCCCGATCACGATCCAGCGGTGCGCGCCCTTGATCTCGGGGCCGTACTGGAAGGCCAGGAGGATCAGCGCCATGCCGAGGCCGTAAACCAGCAGCGCCAGCCGCCGGATATGGCGAAGCGACAGGAACGAGACCGGGATCATGATGCACAAGGCAGGCACCAGGAAGAACACCTGCCGGTTCACGAAGTGAAACGTGGAGAGGCCGAGGCGCTCCGCGACGGGCGGGCCGCCTGCCATGAGAAAGACGAGGCCCGACAGCATGAGGACGGCGAGGCCTGCGATGAGCAAGCGGTCGACCGTCCACCACCAATCGCCGAAAGCCGAGCGTTCCGCGCGCGACACCATCTTCAAGCCCCCTTGGCTTCAAGGCCGGGTAAGCCCCGAACCAGATCGCGGAAATGGTTTCCGCGCACTTCGTAATTCGAAAATTGATCGTAGGACGCGCAGGCCGGCGACAGCAGCACGACCGATGCGCCGTTCATGGCAGCAGCATCGGACGCCGCCTGCTCCACGGCTCTGTCGAGGGTGCCGCAATGGACATGGGGAACGTCGCTGCCCAGCGTCTTTGCAAAATCGTCCGAGGCCGCGCCGATGAGATAGGCTTTGCGGATCTTCGGGAAGTAGGACTTCAGCGGCTCGATGCCGCCCTCCTTGGCCTTGCCGCCGAGGATCCAGAAAATATCGTCGAAGGACTTCAGGGCCTTCTCGGTGGAATCCGCGTTGGTGGCCTTAGAGTCGTTGATGAAGAGCGTCTCGCCGATGCGGCCGACCTCTTCCATCCGGTGCGGCAGGCCCGGGAAGGTATGCAGTCCCGAGCGGATCTCGTCAGGGGAAACATTCAGCGCCAGGGCGATCGCAACGGCGGCGGCGGCGTTTTGCGCATTGTGAGCGCCACGCAGCGAGCCGATGCCCGACAGGTTCGCCACGGGAGCGGCGTCGGACCCTGTTATGCCGACAAGCGTTTCCCCGTCCGCAAAAACGCCCTTCCGGCCGATCGGCTCGACGGAAATGCGGGCGACATTCACGCCCTTGGCTTCGCAGGCTTCGGCAATCGCACGACTCATCGGGTCATCGATGCCGATGACGGCAAGGCCCGCTCCGGCCACCAGCCGCTCCTTGATCGCCGCATAATTCTCCATCGTCCCATGCCGGTCGATGTGATCGGGCGAGAGGTTGAGATGGACGCCGATGGTGGGCGCGAGGGAGGGTGCGAGATCGATCTGGAACGAGGAGCACTCGACCACATGGATACGGCTCTCGGTCGGCGGCTCCAGGGAGAGGATCGCGGTGCCGATATTGCCGCCCATCTGCACGTCCCGGCCCGCCTCGCGCAGGATATGCGCGACGAGGGCCGTGGTGGTGGACTTGCCGTTGGTGCCGGTGATGGCCACGAAGGGCGCGTTGGGCGCGATGCTGGCCCGCTCGCGGCAGAACAGCTCGATATCGCCGATGATCTCGACGCCGGCTTGCCTAGCCAGCTTCGCCGACCAGTGCGGCTCGGGGTGGGTGAGCGGCACGCCGGGCGAGAGAATGAAGGACGTGACCTCGGACCAGTCGGCCTCGCGCAGGTCTGCGGTCTCGATGCCCTTGGCATTGGCCTCCGCCATCTTCGCCGGATTGTCGTCGCAGGCGATCACCCGCGCTCCGCCCGCTTTCAGGGCAAGCGCCGTCGCGAGCCCCGAGCCGCCGAGGCCGAAGAGGGCGACCGTTTTGCCGGAGAAGGTGGTGACGGGCGTCATGGGTTCACCGCAGCTTGAGGGTCGACAGGCCGACGAGCGCCAGCACCACGGCAATGATCCAGAACCGGATCACCACCTGCGGCTCGGTCCAGCCCAGCTGCTCGAAATGGTGGTGGATCGGCGCCATCTTGAACACGCGCTTGCCGGTGAGCTTGAACGAGGCCACCTGGATGATCACTGACATGATCTCCAGCACGAACAGGCCGCCCACGATGGCCAGAACGATCTCGTGCTTGGCCGCGACCGCAATCGTGCCGAGAAGACCGCCAAGGGCCAGAGACCCGGTATCTCCCATGAAGATCTGGGCCGGAGGCGCATTGAACCAGAGGAATCCGATGCCGGCCCCGATGAGCGCACCGCAAATCACCGCGAGCTCGCCGGTGCCGGGCACGAAATGGATCTGCAGGTAGTTGGAGAACACCGCGTTGCCGGCCAGATAGGCGATGAAGCCGAAGGTGCCGGCCGCGATCATCACCGGCACGATGGCCAAGCCGTCGAGACCGTCCGTGATGTTCACCGCGTTGCCCGCGCCGACGATCACGAAGGCGGCGAACACGATGTAGAACCAGCCCAGATTGAAGATCAGCTCCTTCGAGAAGGGCAGCGCCAGCTTGTTGGCAAGCCCCGGCGTCGCCATGAACGAGATGGCAAGGCATGCAACGATCGCGATCAGGGCCTCGATGGCAAGGCGCGAGCGGCCGGAGAAGCCTTTGTGCGACTGCTTGGTGACCTTCAGGTAATCGTCGTAGAAGCCGATGGCGCCGAAGCCCACGGTGACGAACAGCACGATCCAGACATAGTGGTTCTCGAGATTTGCCCAGAGCAGGGTCGAGACCAGAACGCCCGCCATGATCATCAACCCGCCCATGGTGGGCGTGCCGCGCTTCGTCAGGAGGTGCGATTGCGGCCCGTCCTCGCGGATCGGCTGCCCCTTGCCCTGGCGCACGCGCAGGAGCGAGATGATCGACGGCCCGAACAGGAACACGAAGAGAAGCCCCGTCGCCGTCGCGCCGCCGGTGCGGAACGTGATGTAGCGGAAGATGTTGAGGGGGCTGAAATAGGGGCTGAACTCAGCCAACCAGGTTAACATCGACTATCCTTTCAGCGCGTGGGCCGTGGGGCTCGCGCCGTAACGTTCTTTCAAGGCTTTGACAACCAAAGCCATCTTCATGCTGAGCGAGCCCTTCACGGTCACCGCGTCGCCGGGACGCAGGGCCGCCAGCACCGCATCGACCAGCTCGGCGGAGGTCTCCGCATGGTCCGCGACCTTGGCTTTCGGCAGGGCGTCCACGAGGTTTCGCATCAGGGGTCCGGCCGCGAAGACGAGATCGATCCTGTTGGCCTCGACCGCCTCCGCCAGCTCCCGATGGAGGCCGGGACCCTTCTCGCCCAATTCCTTCATGTCGCCCAGCACGGCAATGCGCCGCGCCCCGCGACCGAGCTCGACCGCGCCGAGATTGGCAAGCGCCGCGCGCATGGAGGCCGGGTTGGCGTTGTAGCTCTCGTCGATCAGCAGGGCCTCGGCCTCGCCGATGGACAGCATGGTGCGCTCGCCGCGCCCGACTGGGGGCTTCATGTCGGCGAAGGAGAGCGCCACCAGGGCCAGATCCGCGCCGAGCGCATGGGAGGCGGCAAGCACGCTCAAGGAGTTGAGCGCGTTGTGCCGGCCCGCCGTGCCGATCCTGTAGGTCAGGGGTTGGCCGAAGACCGTGGCGTCGACGATGGAGTGATCGGGCTTCACGATGATGCGGCGAGCGCGAATATCCGCGGCCTCATGCTCGCCGAAGGTGACCACGCGGCCTGCCGCGGACGCGAAGGCGTGGGCGCGCATGCGCTCGAAGTAAGGGTTGTCGCGGTTGATCACCGCCGTGCCGCCGGGCTCCAGCCCTGAGAAGATCTCGCCCTTGGCGTCCGCGATGCCCCAGAGCGACGGGAAGAACTCGATATGAACCGGCTCGACCGTGGTGATCACCGCCACATGAGGGCGGACCATGCCGGTGAGCGGCAGGATCTCGTGGGCATGGTTCATGCCGATCTCGAACACGCCGAACTCGGTGTCTCGCGGCATGCGCGAGAGCGTGAGCGGAACGCCCCAGTGATTGTTGTAGGAGGCGACGGACGCATGAGTCGTGCCCTGGCGCGAGAGCGCGAGGCGCATGGCCTCCTTCGTGCCGGTCTTGCCGACGGAGCCGGTGATGGCGACGATCTTGGCGCTCGTGCGCCTGCGGGCGGCACGGCCGAGCTGGCGCATGGCCTCGAGCACGTCCGGCACCACGATCAGCCGGTCGGAAGCCCCGAAGGCTGGAGCCTTGTCCTCGGAGACGACGGCGGCGGATGCGCCTTTCTCCAGGGCGGCCGACACGAAATCGTGGCCGTCATGCACGTCGCCCTTGATGGCGAAGTAGAGATCGCCCGGCTCGAGGGTGCGCGTGTCGATGGAAGCGCCGGTGGCCTGGGCAAAGCCCGCGCCAATGCGGGCGCCGGTGGCGGCTGCGATCTCGTCCGATGTCCAGAGGGGCGCGTTCATCCCTGCCTCGCTGCAATGGCCGCCCGGACTTCGTCGTGGTCCGAGAACGGCAGGGTCCGGTCGCCGATGATTTGGCCCGTTTCATGGCCTTTGCCGGCCACGACCAGAATATCGCCCGTGCGAAGCTCGCCCACGGCCGTGCGGATGGCCTCGGCGCGGTCGCCGATCTCGCGGGCGCGGGGCGCGGCTTTCATGACTTCTGCGCGAATGGCGGCCGGATCCTCCGAGCGAGGATTATCGTCCGTGACGATGACAACATCCGCCTTGTCGTTGGCGATGCGCCCCATGAGCGGGCGCTTGCCGCGATCCCGGTCGCCGCCGCAGCCGACGACGCAGACCAGCTTTCCCTGCACGAAGGGCCGCACCGCATCGAGCACATGGGCGAGCGCATCGGGCTTGTGAGCATAGTCGACGATGCAGATGGCTCCATCCACCTCGCCCACCTGCTCCAGGCGGCCACGCACCCCTTTGAGCGTCTCGAAGCCCTCGAACACCTCGGCCGCCCTGCCCTCGCCCTCAACGGCCAGCACGAGGCCGGCGGCGACGAGGGCGTTCTCGACCTGGAAGGCGCCGAGCAGCGGCAGGGTGGTCCGGAAGGTTTTCCCGAAAGCCTCGATGGTCAGGGCCTGGGCAAAGCCGTCCGCACGGGCTTCGACGAGACGGAGCGTCTCGCCCATGCTGCCGGTGGTGATGATCTTGAGCCCACGGTTGCGGACGCCGTGCAGGAAGACGTCGGCATAGGGGCCGTCCGCATTGATGATCGCAGGCGCATCCTGCGGCAGCAGGGTGTCGAACAGGCGAAGCTTCGCGGCCGCATAGGCCTCGGTCGTGGCGTGGTAATCGAGATGGTCCCGGCCGAGATTGGTGAAGCCTGCCGCCTGCAGCCGCACCCCGTCGAGACGACGCTGGTCGATGCCGTGCGATGACGCCTCCATGGCGAGCCGCGTCACGCCGTCAGTCGCCAGTCGGTCGAACCCCTCGTGCAGGGTGATCGGATCGGGCGTGGTGAGCGAGCCATAGGCCGCGCCATCAGACGTGATGATGCCGAGCGTGCCCACGCTCGCGGACTTGTATCCCAGATGGGCGAAAAGCTGGCGCGTGAAATCGGCCACCGAGCTCTTGCCGCTCGTGCCCGTGACGGCGACGGTTCTCTCAGGCTGATTTGGATAGAAGCGGGCCGCCGCGAGGGCCAGCGTGCGGCGCACATCCTTCACCTGGACATAGGCGATGCTGCTCGGGAGATCCGACGGACGCTCGGCCTCTCCGACGATGGCCGAAGCGCCTGCGGACACCGCTTGCGGCACGAAGCTCATGCCGTCCACCTTGGTGCCGGGCACGGCGAAGAACAGGGTGCCGGGCTCCACCTTGCGGCTGTCGGAAGCGATCTTGGCAACCGCAAGGGACGCCTTGGCGTCGCCTGCCGCGAGATCGAGAAGATCGCCGAGATGCATGGTTCGTGCGTTCATCGATTGCTGCCCCAGGCGCCGAGGCGCGACATGAGCGGGAAGGGCTGAGCCGGCGGCTCGAAGCGCGGCGGCACGCCGAGCAGCGGGGCCACGCGTTCGATGACGTTGCCGGTCACAGGGCCTGCGTTCCAGCCGGCCGTCGAGAAGCCATAGGTGCCCTCCACCGCCTGCGGCTCGTCCATGATGGTCAGGAACACGTATTTCGGCTTGTCGGACGGCACGATCGCCGTAAAGGTGGTGAAGTTCTTGCTCTTGGCGTAGCGGCCGTTGATCACCTTCTCGGCGGTACCGGTCTTGCCGCCGACGAAGAAGCCGGCGATGGAGGCGGAGCCTGCAGAACCCTCCGGCGTGGACGCGTTGAGGCGCATGATATAGCGCATGGCCTCACTCGTCTCGGGCTTGAGCACCTGCAGGGCATTCTGGCGAGCCTCGGCCTCGGTGCGCTTCAGGAAGGTCGGCTTGATCATGACGCCGCCGTTCACCAGGGCGCCAACCGCCGAAAGAGCCTGAAGCGGCGCAACGGCGAGGCCGTGGCCGAACGCGATGGTGATCGTGTTCAGCTCACCCCAGCGCGGCGGAATGATGGGCAAGGCAGATTCGGGCAATTCCGTCTCGAGGCGGGACAGCTGACCCATCTTGCGCAGGAACGCCTTGTGGCCTTCCACGCCAATGCCGAGCGCCATGCGGGCCGTGCCGATATTGGACGAGTGCACGAACACTTCCGGCGTGGTGAGAACGCGGCGCGTCGGATGGTAATCGCCGATGGTGAAGCGGCCGTAACGCAGGCCGGCCCTCGCGTCGAAGGTCGAGTTGATGTTGTACTTGCCGGAGTCGAGCGCCATCGCGACCGTGAGGGCCTTGAAGGTGGAGCCCATCTCGAACACGCCCACATTGATGCGGTTGATCCGGTCCTTGTCCAGCGCATCGACGGGGTTGTTGGGATCGTAGTCCGGCAGAGACACCAGCGCGATGATCTCGCCCGTGTTCACGTCCAGGATCGCGCCGGCCGTCGCCTTGGCCTTGAACTTCGCCATGCCTTTCTGGAGCTCGTCACGCAACGCGTGCTGCACCCGCAGGTCGAGGGAGAGCTGAATGGGCTTCAGATCGGCGGCCTGGATGTTGAAGCCTGCGCCGTTCAGGTCCTGCAGGCCCATGCTGTCGATGTATTTCTCGATGCCAGCGATGCCCACATTGTCCACGTTGGCGAAGCCGAGCACGTGGGCGGCCGCCTCGGCATTGGGGTAGACGCGCTTGTTCTCGGGCAGGAAGCCGACGCCCGGAATGCCGAGGCGATGCACCTCCGCCTGCTGGCGCGGCGTGATCTCGCGCTTCACCCACACGAAGCCCTTCTTGGTGCCGAGCTTGTTGCGCAGATCGGTGGCGTCGAGATCGGGCAGCACCGCCGTCAGGAGCTCGACCGCCTCGTCCTTGTCGATGATGTTGCGCGGCTCCGCGAACACCGACACCATCTTCACGTCGGTGGCCAGCACATCGCCGTTGCGGTCGATGATGTCGGGACGCGCGGCGGAGATTTCGGACGAGGCCGCGCGGCGCACCTCGCTCGTGTTCTCGCTGGTGAGGGCCAGGTGAACGAGGCGCCCGCCGATCACGCTGAAGAGGCCGACGAAGCAGACGGCGGCGAGGCCCACCCGCGACGTGCTCTTGTCGACGCGCAGGCGAAACAGCTCGCGGGCATGCCCGAGGATGCTGCGTTTCGAAGGGAGGCTCTTGCCCTGCAATGCGGTTCTGGTCTCTTGCAACACGAGGCTCACCGTTTCGGGGTTTGGGTCGTCGGGGTGCGAACGTCGGACGTCTTATCCTTCGGAGTCGCGGTGGGCCCGAGGAGACCGAGGGCTTCGAGCTTGCGGCCGATTTCGTCCTCGCGGGAGGGACGGTTCGGCAGGTCGGACAAACGGGCGAGCTGCTGGATCTTCAAGGCATGAAGATCGAGATGCTTGTCGGCGGCTTCTTGAAGACGGTCAGGGCGGTCGAGATACTGCCACTCCGCCTGCAAGACCGCGATGGCCTCGCGCTCGCGCTGCACCTGGGATTTGAGCTTTGCCACCTGCTCGGCGTAGAAGAGCGTGTCGTACTTGATCGAGTAGGCATAGCCCGCCGACGCGATGAGCACCGAAATGGCGATGATGTGGAGCAGTCGGATCACCGGCGCCCTCCCCGTTTTTCAGCTGTCTGCGGCAGTTCGGCCAGCATGGTGATGGCGCTCAAGGGCTCCTGCGGCGGCGTCTCGGTGCGGGCGCCGGCCCGCAGCTTCGCCGAGCGGGCCCGGGGGTTGCGCGCCATTTCCTGCTCGCTCGGACCGACAGGTCCCCTGGTCATCGCGTCGAAGGTGGTTTCCGGAGCGGCGGCCGTCGGCAGATGGCGCGAGCCGGTGGCCGCGCGCCCGGTGCGGGCTGCGAAGAACTGCTTCACGATGCGATCTTCGAGCGAATGGAACGTCACGACCACGAGGCGGCCGCCGGGCTTGAGAATGCGCTCGGCCGCATGCAGCGCGCGCACCAGTTCGCCCAGCTCGTCGTTGACGGCGATGCGGAGGCCTTGAAACACGCGGGTTGCCGGATGGATGCCGCCGGGCTCCTGGCGGATCAGCGAGGCCACCAGATCGGCAAGCTGCCGCGTGGTCTCGAAGGGCTGACGACGGCGCATCTCGATGATGGCGCGGGCGACCGCGCGGGCGCGGCGCTCCTCGCCATAATGGTAGAAGATGTCCGCGAGTTCGGCCTCGGAGGATTCGTTGACGAGATCGGCAGCGCTCGGACCGTCCTGCTCCATGCGCATGTCGAGGGGGCCGTCGTTGCGGAACGAGAAGCCGCGCTCGGCCTGATCGAGCTGCATGGACGACACGCCGATGTCGAGCACCACGCCGTCGACGCTCTCGAAGCCCTGCGAGCGCGCGAGTTCGTCGAGATCGCCGAAGCGGCCGGGCACGAGCATCAGGCGCTTCTTGAACTTCGCCGCAAGAGAGGCCCCGCCCGCGATCGCATCGGGATCGCGGTCGATGGCGATCACCCTGTTTTGCGGATGGCCGTCGAGAATGGCGCGCGTGTAGCCGCCGGCGCCGAACGTACCGTCTATGAACGTTCCGCCGCGCTTGACATCGAGCGCCGTGCAGACCTCCGCCAGGAGAACAGGAACGTGACGGGTCGGTCCGCCAGCGGCTCCGGCTCCTGGGCCGTCGCCGCGTCCCATCATCGTTCCCGCACTCCTGGTGAGGTGTTCTGCACTGTACGTGGCTCCATCATTCGGGTTCCCAAAGCTTTCTTCAGGTCTCGGACCTTCGTGCGCGCCTCCTCCAAGTGCGCACGGAAGCGCTCGGGCTCCCAAATCTGGAACTTGTGACCGAGCCCGACGAACGTCACCGTATCGCCGATCCCGGCATGCACTTTCACTGTATCCGTCAGGATGACACGCCCCTCCGGATCGACCTTGAGAATCTCGCTGGTTCCGAACAACGCCGTCGACAGCTGATCCCGTTCGTCCGAATAGGGCGACAGCGTCGACAAGAACGCATCGATCTCGTTCAGAAGCACATTGCCGCCTGCGTCCAGAGCCTGCGCGTCGAGCGCCGGATGTACGTAGAGACCCTCGAATCCATCCCTGGCCAACACGGCCCGGAAGGATGCGGGGATCGAGACGCGACCCTTCGAATCCAACTTGTTGGTGAAATTGGACACGAAGCGGTTCATTGGCCGCAGCTCGCAAGCTCCCGATTGTCAGCCCCCCGGCAGATCTTGACGATCCGCCACCCGTTGTCGGTTGAGACGCTACTTTCTGAAGCCGAACGCCAGCATTTCTTGAGTGCTTGACGCCCCCTTCGGAAGACACCGTCGACGGGATGATTTGGGATAACATGGGATAATATGGGCGTCAACGGAACGAGGATGGACTGCACGCCTCTTGGCATGCGTTCCACATGAGACGCATTTACGGTTAATGAATCGTAAGCGGAGCAAAGGTTTGCTCCGCTTTTCGCAAATTTCGGGCCTGTGGAAAGATGGGGTCAGCCGGCCTGTAAGCCGGGTTCTGTAGGGCCCAAAGTCTAAGACCTTGGACGTGGCGACCATTCCTCTGGGACGGTCATTGCTGACCGCCTCGAGCAACCAACCCGGACGACCAGCCTGGAAGCGGGCCTGGCGCGAACGCCTGTCGTCCCTATTTGGTTTTGCTCCTGGTGGGGTTTACCATGCCGTCCGCATTGCTGCGTCCGCGGTGCGCTCTTACCGCACCCTTTCACCCTGACCCCGAAGATCCGAGAACCTTTGCGGGGCGGTTTGCTTTCTGTGGCACTTTCCCTAGGGTTGCCCCCGCCGGACGTTATCCGGCACCGTGCTTCCATGGAGCCCGGACTTTCCTCCCCGAGCTGAGCTCGAAGCGGCCGCCCGGCCAGCTGACGGAGGGGATGTGGTGCCAAAAGAGGCGGTCCGTCAAGGACCGATTATTCGGCCGCCGCCGTGATCACCTTCACCTTGGCGCAATAGGCCCGCGATGCGCCCGTCATAGTCTGGGTGCGGTGGCCGAACTGATAGCGCAGGATGGTGCCGCAGGTGTCGCCGCCGGCGAGCTGGTAGGCCTTGGCCAGATATTTGAGCCCGTAACGGAGATTGGTCTCCGCATCGAGAAGCCCGGCTGCCGCCCCCTGGTACCCCAGGGACTGGGCCGTGCGGAAGTTGATTTGCGTCAGGCCCATGTTCGGACCGTTGCGAGCGCCGGCATTGTAGCGGCTCTCGAGACGAACGACCGCGTCGGCGAGTTCATAGGGCAGATCGTTCTCGGAGGCATAGCGCACGATCAGCGGCTTGAGGGCGCTGGCGCGCACCGCATCGGACAACCGGGCCTTTGTCTTGGTCTCGACCTGAGGCAGGGACAGAGCGGCACTCTGGTCTTCGGTTGTTTCGTCTTCCGGCTCGGCCGCGGCTTCCCGCACCCTGCTCTCCTCGGTCTCCCGGGGCTTGCCGGCTTCGGCGACAGCCTCCTTCGCCTTTTTCTTGTCCGCTCCCTTGGCTGTCTTCGCGGAGGCCTTGGGCTCGGGAGCCTCGACCGTCTCCTCCTCGGCGAAAGCCCTCTCGGCCTCGGCCGCTGCCTTCAGGAATTCCTCAGCCTGGTCCGGCGAGATGACGGCGCCTCCATTTCCTCCCTCGGCCCTGGCCTGCGATGCAACGGCCAACGCGGCCGCACCGAGAGTCGCAATGGCCAAGGTTCTGAGGAAATGTTGCCAAGTCATACCCAAACTCCGGACGGCATTGATCGTGAGGGTGTGGTCGGTGAGGGGCAAATAAGGCGAAGATGTGGCACATCATGCCAAAACTATGTTCAGGAGATGTTCAAGCTTGACCATGGAAACTGGCAAATACGGGCTGGCCCGGCCCGTTTTAGCCTGTGGGAAACCACAAGAATTTCGGCAGCTTATGGGCGCTGCAAGGAACTCTTTCTGTTGCCGGGAGTTGGCGACAGCGTAAGGTCAAGCTAAGTAGGGCTGGGTAGCCTACAGCCCGCTAGATAACAGGGAAGCCTCCATGAAAAAGATCATGACAGCAATTGCCGCCGGTGCTCTCACCCTCTCGATGGCAGCGTGCAACACTCCTGGCGAGCGTGCCGTCGGCGGCGCTGCTATCGGCGGTCTGGCTGGTGCGGCAATCGGCGGCGCTGCCACCGGCACTGCAGGCGGCGCTCTTGCCGGCGCGGCAATCGGTGGTGCTGGCGGCGCGATCGTCGGAGCCAGCACGACTCCGCGCGGCCCGGCATGCCCCTATGGCACGTACCAGGACGTGTACGGCAACGTGTACTGCCGCTAATCACGCATCCAGGATCGAATATCGGGGGCCGAGGCGATCTCGGCCCCTTTTCTTTTGCCCTCATCTTTTCTTTTGCCCTCACTTGGGCTTACCACTGTATCCAAGATGATTCAGTCGATTTGGGGAAAGCTGGGCGGTGCCGGCTTAGGGTTGGCGCTGGGGGGGCCGATTGGGGCTCTCCTGGGCGGCGTCGCAGGCCACATGCTCGTCGATCGGGAGGGCTCTCTTTTCGGAAAGCCGCCGCGCGACATCGTTTTCACGATGGGCCTCGTGGCCCTGGCGGCCAAGATGGCGAAGGCCGACGGCGTCGTCGTCGATATCGAGATCGAGGCGTTCGAACGGATCGTCGAGGTTCCGGACACCGAGCACGATCGGGTCGAGCGCCTGTTCAGGCTCGCCATGCAGACCTCCGACGGCTTCGAGTCCTACGCCGGGCAGCTCGCCGAGGAGTTCAAGGAGGAGCCTGCGCTCCTGGAGGATGTGCTCGACGGCCTGTTTCACATCGCCAAGGCCGACGCGGCGATCCATGAGGCCGAGTATGCCTACCTCAAGGAAGTGGCGGCGATCTTCGCCTTCTCTGACATGGATTTCGAGCGCATCGCCGCCCGCCATGTGCAACGCGCCGACGACCCCTATCTCATCATCAAGGCCGAGCGCGGGATGAGCGACGACGAGCTGAAACGGCATTACCGCAAGCTCGTGGCCGAGAACCACCCCGACCGGGAAATCGCCCGCGGCCTGCCGCCCGAGGCGGTCAAGATCGCGACCGAGCGTCTCGCGGCCATCAATGCGGCGTGGGAACAGATCGCAACCGAGAGGGGCATCAGGTAGCCGCATGAGCGCCCTGTCCCCTGAAAGCCCGGTTGCCGCCAAGGTGTTTCCGTCGCCCAATCATGGGGAGCGAAAGGACGGCCAGCGCCCGAGCATGCTCGTCCTTCACTACACCGGCATGCCCAACGAGGGCGAAGCGCTCCAGTGGCTCTGCAACCCGATCTCCCAGGTGTCGGCCCACTACTTCGTGTTCGGCGACGGGCGCGTTCTCCAGCTCGTGCCGGAGTCCCGGCGGGCCTGGCATGCGGGCATGTCGTTCTGGGAGGGGGAGTCCGATATCAACTCCTGCTCCATCGGCATTGAGATCGCCAATCCCGGCCATCCGGGAGGCCTGCCGCCCTTTCCGGACGAACAGATCGAGAGCGTTGCGGCGCTGGCCAGGGACATCGTCGCCCGCTGGCGCATCCCGGCGACCCGCGTGCTCGGCCATTCGGACGTGGCGCCCGGCCGCAAGGTCGATCCGGGCGAGCTCTTTCCCTGGCACAAGCTGCACCAGGCGGGCGTCGGCCACTGGGTTTCGCCTGCGGTCACCAGCGACGGGCGCTTCTTCTCCCGGGGCGACCAGGGCATGCCCATCGAGGCGCTCCAGGCGATGCTCGCCATGTACGGCTACGGCGTGAAGATCAGCGGCACCTTCGACGAGGATACGGAAAAGGTGGTCGCCGCGTTCCAGCGCCATTTCAGGCCCGAGCGCGTCGACGGGGTGGCGGATGCCTCCACGATCATGACTCTGCGCAACCTGATCGCCGCACGGCCAACAACCGCCGCATGACAAAGAGTTAACTCGAAACACTCCGGCAAATAGGCCACAATCGACGCTCATAGACAGGCTTGTCTGGAAGAGGGCTGTTCGTTGCGTCGCGCTTGGTTGTGGTTGATCGGTATCCTGCTCGTGGCCGGGGTCGCCGGCTACGTCCTGTGGAAGCCTACAGGCAGCAATGCGTCGGATCAGGCCTATCGCCTCGGCACGGTGGATCGCGGCTCCATCACGGCGAGCGTACGGGCGACCGGAACCCTCAATCCGGTGACCACGGTTCTGGTGGGCTCACAGCTCTCCGGCCAGGTGGTCGAGATCCTGGCGGACTACAACACGCCCGTGACGCAGGGCCAGGTGGTGGCCCGCATCTATTCCGAGCAGATCAAGTCGCGCCGGGACGCGGCGCTCGCGGACCTTGCCCAGGCCAGGGCAGACCTCGACACCAAGCGGGCCCAGATCGACAAGGCGCGCTCGGCCCTGCAGCGCTCAGAGGCACAGGCCGACGATCTGGTGGCGCAGCGCAACCGGACGCAGGCGCAGCTTGACGAGGCGCAGCGCAATTTCGAGCGGCAGACGGAGCTGACCGCCCGCGCCGTGGGAACCCAGACGGCCCTTGAGCAGGCCAGAACGCAGGTGCAGATCCAGACCGCGAACCTCGCCTCGGCGCAGGCGCAGATCGCCTCGAACCGCGCGGAGCTGGAGGGCCTCAAGGCCGACCTCGCCCTGGCGGAGGCCGGCGTCAAATCCGCTGAGGCCATCATCCTGCAGCGCCAGGCCAAGCTGCGCGACATCGAGATCGACCTGGCCCGCACCGAGGTGAAGTCTCCTGTGGACGGCGTCGTCATCAAGCGTGAGGTTGAACTCGGCCAGACCGTTGCCGCTTCGCTTTCGGCCCCAACTCTCTTCACCATCGCCCAGGACCTGAGCCAGATCGACATCTACGCCAATATCGACGAGGCGGATGTCGGCCGCCTGAAGGAAGGCCAAAAGGTAAGCTTCACCGTCAACGCCTATCCCAACCGCACCTTCGAGGGCAGCGTGCGCATGGTGCGCCTTTCCGCGCAGACGGTGCAGAACGTGGTCACCTACACGGCCGTCATCGGGGTCAGGAACCGGGATCAATCGCTCCTGCCCGGCATGACGGCCAACCTCCAGATCGTCACCGACGAGCGCGAGGACGTGCTGCGCATCCCCAACGCAGCCCTGCGGTTCCGGCCGGCGATTGCCGTGGCCGGGGGCGGGGACGGAACCGCCGCACCGGAGGGCGAGCCTTCCAGGCGGCGGCAGCGCAGCCAGGCGGACCGGGCGAGCGTCGAGGAAGGAACCGGTGCACGCATTTATCGACCTGGCCCCGACGGCAGTCCGCAGCCCGTGCCGGTCCGCCTAGGGGTGACGGACGGAGCCTATACGGAGATCGTTCGCGGGCAGGTTCAGGAGGGCGCTGCGGTGATCGTCGGCGCCTCGCGTGCAGGCGCGACGGAAGACGCGGCAGGAGCGCCCGGCACTCGTCGCCCGCGCCCGCCGCGGATGTTCTAGGGGGAGCCGCGCCGTGGCCCTCATCGAAACACGCGATCTGAGGCGGGTCTACGATCTCGACGCCGGCCGCGTCGTGGCGCTCGACGGCGTGTCGCTCGCTATCGACCAGGGTGATTTCGTCGCCGTGATGGGACCCTCCGGCTCGGGCAAGTCCACCTTCATGAATCTCATCGGCTGCCTCGACAGGCCCAGCAGCGGCGAATATCGGCTCGCCGGCGCGGCGGTCGAAAGCCTTGATGCGGACGGGCTCGCGCGCCTGCGCAACCGCGAGATCGGCTTCGTCTTCCAGCAGTTCAACCTGCTCCCCCGGGTCGATGCCCTGAGCAACGTGGAACTGCCCATGGTCTATGCGGGCTTCGACCGCAAGACGCGCCGCGAGCAGGCCTTGCGCTCCTTGAGCCGCGTGGGCCTCGCCGAGCGGGCACATCACCGCCCGATGCAATTGTCCGGCGGCCAGCAGCAGCGCGTGGCGATTGCGCGGGCGCTGGTCAACAGCCCGAGCCTGCTCCTTGCCGACGAGCCGACCGGCGCGCTCGACAGCCACACGGCAAACGAGATCCTGAGCCTGTTCCAGGAGCTCAACCGGGAAGGCGTCACCATCGTGCTCGTGACCCATGACGCCGAGGTGGGCCGCCATGCCCATCGGCTTGTCCGGTTTCGGGATGGTCGCGTGATCGAGGATCGGCGCCAGACGCCGGTCGACGCGCGGGATCTCGCGCCGGAGGCCGCCGAATGAGACTGGTCGAGGCCATCCGCTCCGCGCTCTCCGCCATCATGGCCAATGCCCTGCGCAGCCTTCTCACCATGCTGGGCATCGTCATCGGGGTGGCCGCCGTGATCGCCATGGTGGCCATCGGCTCAGGGGCGCGCAATCTCGTCGACAGCCAAATCCGCTCGCTGGGCGCGAACCTTGCCATCGTCACGCCGGGCAACGTCACGCAGGGCGGCGCTCGGCTCGGCGCAGGCGCCGCCTCCTCCCTCACGGACGAGGATGCGCAGGCCATCCGGCGCGAGGTCGACGGCGTGGTGGCGGCAGCGCCCTTCGTGCAGGGCGGAGCCCAGGTCGTGGCCGGCGGCAGCAACTGGGGCACGCGCATCTACGGCGTCGATCTCGACTGGTTTTCCGCCCGTGAATGGGATGTCGCTGACGGACGCACCTTCGATCCGGAGGAAGTGCGCCGCGGCGACATCGTGATCATCCTAGGCCAAACGGTTGCCCGCAATCTCTTCGGCGAGGCCGACCCTCTCGATCAAGTGGTGCGCGTGCGCAACGTGCCGTTCCGGGTCATCGGCGTGATGGCGCCCAAAGGCCAATCCGCCTTCGGGCAGGACCAGGACGACGTGATCTTCGTGCCGCTCGATGCCGGGCGCCGCCGCGTGATCGGCCGCAACTATGCCAAGGACGGCTCCGTCGGCTCGATCTTCGTGAAGTTCGCCAACGAGGAGGACATCGAGCCCGGCATCGAGAGCATGACGCAGCTCCTGCGCCAGCGCCACCGGATCACCGGCGAGCAGGAGGACGATTTCTCCATCCGCAACCTGACGGAGATCGCCAACACGGCGTCCGCCTCCGCCAATACCCTGTCCATGCTGCTTGCGGCCGTCGCGGCCGTATCGCTGCTGGTGGGCGGCATCGGCATCATGAACATCATGCTGGTCTCGGTCACCGAGCGCACCCGCGAGATCGGCCTGCGCCTCGCCGTCGGCGCGCGCCCGCGCGACATCCGCAGCCAGTTTCTCATCGAGGCAACAACGCTCTCCACCATCGGCGGTGCGCTCGGGATCGGCCTCGGCGCAGGCGCCGCCTATCTCGTGGCGCAGCTCGCCGGCTGGCCGTCGCTGGTCTCCACCAACGCCATCCTCATGGCCGTCGGCTTCTCTGCGCTGGTCGGCATCTTCTTCGGGTTCTATCCGGCGCAAAGAGCGGCGAAGCTCGACCCGATCGAGGCGCTGCGGCGGGAGTAGCTGTCAAAGGTGTCGTTTAGGACGGCATAAGCCGATCCGAGATCGAGTGACAGGTAGAGCGCGGGCTTCCCTCCCCCTTGTGGGGAGGGGTGGTCACGGCAGCGACCGGGGTGGGGGTGTCGGCGCCAGAGCCTCATAGGCTATCGCTCACACCCCCACCTCCAACTCCTCCCCACAAGGGGAGGAGGTCCGGTCGTGCTACTCTCGTCTACTGAGCAAATTGCTGCTCCGCAGTCCCGGAGCAGCAACAAGTAGCCGGGCCCTACTCCGCCGCCATCACCCGATAGCGCGCCGGATCGTAGTTCAGGATCGGCGCAAGCCAGCGCTCGACCTCCGCCACGCTCATATCCTTGCGCGCCGCGTAGTCCTCCACTTGGTCGCGCTCCACCTTGGCAACCCCGAAGTAATACGCCTCGGGGTGGGACAGGTAGAGGCCCGACACGGAGGAGCCCGGCCACATGGCATAGGACTCGGTGAGCGTCACGCCGATCCGGCGTTCCGCCTCGAGCAGGCTGAACAGGGTAGCCTTTTCCGTATGATCGGGCTGGGCCGGATACCCAGGCGCCGGACGGATGCCCTGGTATTCCTCGCCGATCAGGCCGTCACCCGTGAGGTTCTCATCCGGCGCATAGGCCCAGAACTCCTTGCGCACGCGCTCGTGCATGCGTTCCGCGAATGCTTCCGCGAGACGGTCGGCCAGAGCTTTCACCATGATGGAGCGGTAATCGTCGTTGGCGCGCTCGAACCGTTCCGCGATGCGCACTTCCTCGATGCCGGACGTCACCACGAAGGCGCCGATCCAGTCCGGCTTGCCGCTCTCTGCCGGGGCCACGAAATCGGAAAGGCACATGTTGGGCTTGCCGTCGCGCTTGGAGAGCTGCTGGCGCAGTCCATGGAAGGTGGCGAGGTCCTCCGAGCGGCTCTCGCCGGTATAGAGACGGATGTCGTCGCCGACCGCATTGGCGGGCCAGAAGCCAATGACTGCCTTGGGATTGAACCACCGCTCCTCGACGAGCTGCTTGAGCATTCCTTGGGCATCGTCCCAAAGCTGACGCGCGGCTTCTCCCTGCTTCTCGTCTTCGAGAATGGCCGGGAAGCGGCCCTTCAGCTCCCAGGTCTGGAAGAAGGGCGTCCAGTCGATATAGGGCACCAGCTCGCCCACGTCGTAGCTGCGGAACACCCGTGCGCCGGTAAAGGTGGGCTTGGGCGGCTGGTAGGACGACCAGTCGAACACAGGCCTGTTGGCGCGGGCCTTCTCAAGCGACAGGCGCTGCTTGTCGGACTCGGAGCGGGCGTGAGCCTCCGCCACCTTCCGGTACTCGGCCCGGAGCGTCTCCACATAGCCGTCCTTCATGTCCGAGGACAGCAGCGACGACACGACGCCGACCGCGCGGCTCGCATCGGTCACATAGACGGCCTGGCCCTTGTGATAGTTCGGATGGATCTTCACCGCCGTATGCACGCGGCTCGTGGTCGCGCCGCCGATGAGGAGCGGTATGTCGAAGCCCTCGCGCTCCATTTCGCTTGCCACATGCACCATCTCGTCCAGCGACGGCGTGATGAGGCCGGAGAGGCCGATTATGTCGACGTTTTCCTTGCGCGCCGTCTCCAGGATCTTCTGGGCCGGCACCATGACGCCGAGATCGAGAACCTCGTAGTTGTTGCAGGCGAGCACCACGCCCACGATGTTCTTGCCGATATCGTGCACGTCGCCCTTCACGGTCGCCATCAGCACCTTGCCGGCGGCGGAGCGCTCGGTCGAGCCGGAAGCCGCCTTCTCGGCTTCCATGTAGGGCATGAGATAGGCCACGGCCTGCTTCATGACGCGGGCGGATTTCACCACCTGCGGCAGGAACATCTTTCCTGCGCCGAAGAGATCCCCGACCACGTTCATGCCGGCCATGAGCGGGCCCTCGATCACGTGCAGCGGACGCTCCACGTTCCGGCGCGCTTCTTCCGTGTCCTGCTCGATGAATTCGGTGATGCCGTTGACGAGCGCGTGCTCGATGCGCTTCCCCACGGACCAGGAGCGCCATTCGAGATCGGCCGTCTTCACGGCTCCCGTGCCATCGCCCTTGAAGCGGGGCGCTGCCTCCAGCAGGCGCTCCGTTGCATCGGAGCGACGGTTGAGAACCACGTCCTCGCAGAGCTCGCGCAGCTCGGGGTCGATCTGCTCGTACACCGCGAGCTGACCGGCATTCACGATGCCCATGTCCATGCCGACCTTGATGGTGTGGAACAGGAACACCGAATGCATGGCCTCGCGCACGGGCTCGTTGCCGCGGAACGAGAAGGAAAGGTTTGATACGCCGCCCGAGATGTGGGCGTGCGGCAGGGTTTCGCGGATGATGCGCGTGGCCTCGATAAAATCGACGCCGTAGCCGTTGTGCTCCTCGATGCCGGTTGCGACCGCAAACACGTTCGGATCGAAGATGATGTCTTCGGGGGGAAAGCCCACCTGCTCGGTGAGGATCCTGTAGGCGCGCGTGCAGATCTCGACCTTGCGCTCCAGGGTGTCCGCCTGGCCCTGCTCGTCGAAGGCCATGACCACGACGGCGGCACCATAGGAGCGGCAGATCCTGGCCTGCTCGATGAACGCCGCCTCGCCCTCCTTCATGGAGATCGAGTTGACGATGGCCTTGCCCTGGATGCACTTGAGGCCGGCCTCGATCACGTGAAACTTGGAGGAATCCACCATCACCGGAACGCGGGCGATGTCAGGCTCGCCCGCGACGAGATTGAGGAACTCCACCATCGCCTTCTCGGAATCGAGCAGGCCCTCGTCCATATTGATGTCGATGATCTGGGCGCCGTTCGCCACCTGATCGCGCGCCACGTCGAGGGCTGCGGCGTAGTCGCCATTGGTGACGAGCTTGCGGAATTTGGCGGAGCCCGTGACGTTCGTGCGCTCGCCCACATTCACGAAGGGAATGTCTGAGGTGAGCGTGAAGGGCTCGAGACCCGACAGGCGCATGAGAGGCTTGGACTGAGAGACCCGGCGCGGCGCCTTTCCGGCAACGGCCTCCGCGATGGCGCGGATGTGCTCCGGCGTCGTGCCGCAGCAGCCGCCGACCACGTTGACGAGCCCCGCATCCGCAAACTCCGCCAGCATGGTGGCCGTGGCCTCGGGACGCTCGTCGTAGAGGCCGAACTCGTTGGGCAGGCCGGCATTCGGATAGGCGCAGACGAGGGTATCGGCAGCCCTCCCGATCTCCTGGATGTGCGCACGCATTTCCCGTGCGCCAAGGGCGCAGTTGAGGCCGATGGAGAACGGCTCCGCGTGGCGCACCGAATGCCAGAAGGCGGTGGGCGTCTGCCCTGAGAGCGTGCGCCCGGACAGGTCCGTGATCGTGCCCGAAATCATCACGGGCAGCTTCACGCCCTTCTCGGCGAAAACCTGATGGATCGCGACGATCGCGGCCTTGGCGTTCAAGGTGTCGAAGATCGTTTCGATGAGGATGATCTCCGCGCCGCCGTCGATCAGCCCCCTCACCTGCTCCGCGTAAGAATCGCGCACCTGATCGAAGGTCACGGCGCGATAGCCAGGATTGTTCACGTCCGGCGAGATGGAAAGCGTGCGGTTCGTCGGCCCGATGGCACCGGCGACGAAGCGGCGGCGACCGTCTTCCTTCTGGGCGATCAGCGCGGCCTCGCGGGCCAAGCGCGCGCCGTCGAAGTTCAGGTCGTAGACGATCTCCTCCATGCCGTAATCGGCTTGCGCAATCGAGGTGCCGGAGAAGGTGTTCGTTTCGACGATGTCCGCGCCTGCGCGGAAGTAGTCCAGGTGCACATTGCGCACCGCATCGGGCTGCGTGAGGATGAGCAGGTCGTTGTTGCCCTTGACGTCCTGCTTCCAATCCTTGAAGCGGTCCCCGCGGAAATCCTCCTCCGAGAAGCGCGAGCGCTGCAGCTCCGTTCCCATCGCCCCGTCGAGCACGAGAATCCGACCCATGGCGGCCTCGCGAAGCGCCCTGAGAACATCGGCGCCATTGGCGGGAGAGGGAGTAAACACAGTCATTCGATGGTTCTCTTTTCACTGCGGCCGTTTCGCATCCGGCCGCTCATGCTTTTTTGAGCACGACACATGCAAGTGCCCGGCATGATCGATGCCAGGCATCGTGTATTCTCAGGCAGCCGCCTTCACGTTCTGATCGCGCAAGCCCAGCAAGTGGCAAATCGCGAAGACCAGATCGGCGCGGTTCATGGTGTAGAAGTGGAATTCGTTGATGCCGCGGTCGACGAGATCGATCACCTGCTCGGCCGCAACCGCGGCCGCAACGAGCTTGCGGGTCTCCACATCGCCCTCGAGCCCCTCGAAGCGCGCGGCGAGCCATTCTGGCACGCTCGCGCCGGTCTTGGACGCAAAGTTCGCCGTCTGCTTGAAGTTCTGCACCGGCACGATGCCCGGCACGATGGGGATGTCGATGCCGCGCGCGCGAACGCGGTCGAGATAGCGGAAATAATGATCGTTATCGAAGAAGAACTGCGTGATGGCACGGTCAGCCCCGCAGTCGACCTTGGCCTTCAGCGCGTCGATATCCGCATCGAGAGACGCCGCCTCCGGGTGCTTTTCCGGATACGCCGAGACGGAGACCTCGAAGTCGCCGATAGCCTTGATGCCGGCGACAAGATCGCAGGTCTGCCGATAGCCGCCGGGATGCGGCTCGTAGGCCGTGCCGATGCCGGCTACCGGATCGCCCCGCAGGGCGACGATGTGACGGACGCCCGCATCCCAATAGGAGCGGATCACGTCGTCGATCTCGCCTTTTGTGGCCGCAACACAGGTGAGGTGGGCTGCAGGCTTGAGCTGCGTTTCCTGGACGAGGCGCGAGACCGTGGCATGGGTGCGCTCACGGGTGGAGCCGCCCGCCCCATAGGTCACGGAGACGAATTGCGGGTTGAGCGGGGCGAGGCGCTGGATGGACGCCCACAGGGTCGTTTCCATCTCCGGCGTCTTCGGCGGGAAGAACTCGAAGGAGACCTTGATGGGACAGGAGGCCTGGCGGCTGGGGCGAAGGGCGATGGGTGACATCAGGCGACCTCTCTGTCGGGTTCACTCAAGGGCCAATCCGTCACCACGCGGCGATCCTGGCCAAGCCAAAGGGAGACGGTCAATTGCTCGTCACCTTTCTTCGGTGAAGCGATTTCCCGGTTGAGCGTGCAGTCGAGGCCCGCCTCGTCGAGCCAGCCCGCCACCTGCGACGGAGCGAACCCGAGACGGCGATGGGCTTGGGCCTCGCGCAGGAATTCCAGATTATGCGGGGCAAAATCGACCACGAGGATGCGCCCGCCCGGCGCCACGAGGCGCGCCGCCTCGCGGATCGCCCGGGCCGGATCGTCGAGGTAGTGCAGCACCTGATGGATGACGACGAGATCGAAGGTGTTGCGGGGGAACGGAGGCGCGTAGATATCCCCCTGCCGCAGCTCGATGCCTCTCAGGCCTGCCTTTTCCAGATTGGAACGCGCCACGGACAGCATGGCATGGCTGGCATCGAGCCCGACGGTCCGCTTGGCCCGAGGCGCCAGCAGCTGCAGCATGCGGCCGGTGCCGGTGCCGAGATCGACGAGGTTGCGGATGCCGCCCTGCCCCAATGCGTCAAGAACGGCGGCCTCGACCACCGCCTCGGGGGCATGAAGGGAGCGGATGCGGTCCCAATCGGGCGCCAGACGGGAGAAGAAGGCCTGGGCCGCCTGCGAGCGCTGGGCCCGGACCGCTTCGAGACGGGTCCGGTCCTCCAGCAGTTGCGGATCGGAGCGGTCGAGGCTCTCCAGGGTCGGGCGGATGATGCGCAGGGCGACGCCGCGGTCAGTCAGCCGGAAGAACGCCCACGCGCCCTCCCGGTGCCGCTCCACGAGGCCTGCTTCGACCAGAAGCTTCAGGTGACGGGAGATGCGCGGCTGGGACTGCCCCAGGATGTCCGTGAGGTCGGAGACCGACAGCTCCCCTTCCGTCAATAGGGCAAGGATCCGCAGGCGCGTCTCCTCGGCGGCAGCCCGCAGGACATCCAGGGTCAGATCCAGCGATGGAGACGGCGACTCGGCCACGGGCAAATCTCGCTCTTACATATAAAGATATATTTATATGTATTGCCAAATGAGAGCAAGCGAAGTCTTAGGACTTTTCTCGGCCGATCTCGGCAGGGTCGGAAGAGGCGATGAGCCAAAGGACGATTAGGGCCAAGCGCCAGGCGCCGCCCGCGCTTGAGGTCCGCTGGCACCAGCCGAAAAGCTATGAGTGCCAGCTGATCCGGAGCGCCGACGGAGCGGAGGATTGGCCCAAGGCCTTCCGCTGCGTAAAGCTTCAGCTCAGCGGAAGGGCGGCTCGTCGAAGCTGCGCAATTTCCTCGAATGAAGAGATGTGCGCTGACCCCGAAGGATGTCCAAAGCCGCCAAGCCGATCATGAGATGCTCGCTCACCGCACGCTCGTAGAAGGCGTTGGCCGCGCCCGGCAGCTTGATCTCGCCATGGAGCGGCTTGTCCGAGACGCACAGGAGAGTGCCGTAGGGCACACGCAGGCGATAGCCCTGGGCCGCGATGGTGCCGCTTTCCATGTCCACCGCGATGGCGCGGGACAAGTTGATCTGGCGCCGCTCCTGGCTCCAGCGGAGCTCCCAGTTCCGGTCGTCGTAGGTTACGACCGTGCCGGTCCGCAGGCGCCGCTTGAGGGCATCGCCCTCTTCGCCGGTGACGTTCACCGCTGCGGCCTGCAGGGCCAGCTGGATCTCCGCAAGAGCCGGAATCGGGATTTCCGGCGGCACCGCGCCGTCGAGAATATGGTCCCGCCGGAGATAGCCGTGGGCGAGCACATAGTCGCCGATGGACTGGGACTGACGCAGGCCGCCGCAATGGCCGACCATGAGCCAGCAATGGGGGCGCAGCACCGCCAGATGGTCCGTGATGTTCTTCGCGTTCGAGGGGCCCACGCCGATATTGACCAGGGTCACGCCCTGCCCGTCGCCCCGCATCAGGTGATAGGCCGGCATCTGGAACCGGTGCCAGGGCGAGGAGGCGATCAGCTCCTCCACGGCGGCCTCGCCCATGCCCCGCTCGATGGTCACGCCGCCGGGCAGGACGAGCCTGGTATAGGGCCCCTTCTCGTCGGTGAGCTCCTTCACGGCCCAACGGATGAACTGGTCCACATAGCGGTGGTAGTTGGTGAGCAGGATCCAGGGCTGGACCGAGCGCCAGTCGCTGCCCGTGTAATGGACGAGGCGGCGAAGCGAGTAGTCCACCCGCGCCGCATCGAAGAGCGCGAGCGGCCGCGCCTCGTTCTCGTGGAAGATCCAGGTGCCGTCGGCAATCTCGTCGCCGACCTTGGCGAGCAGCGGCGTCGGAAAGTGCTGGGCGAGTTCGGAGGCGGAATGCGCGCCCCGGCCCAGCTCGTCGCCGCGCTCGAAAACGTAAGGATAGGGAATTTCCTGATCGCTGACCCCAACCTCGATGGTCGCGCCATAATCGCGCACGAGGAAGTTCAGCTGCTCCAGGAGATAGTTCTTGAAGAAAGCCGGCTGCGTGACCGTCGTCGCGTAGATGCCCGCTCCCTGGAACTTGGCATAGGCGCGCTGCTTGATCGGCGGCACGGAGGCGGCCCGGTAGTCGAGGCGCAGTTCCGGATAGCGGAAGCGGGATCGCTCGAGAGGGGTCGGGGCCGTGCCGGTGGCGAAGAAGTGCTCCAGCGCGTGGCGCTGCGCCTCGATGGCGCTGTCATGGAGCTCGATGAGCCGCTCGACGGCCTCTTCGGGTGTCGCGACGGATTGGAAGGCTAACGTTTGATCGACGGGCACGTGGACTCTCTTCTTATGTCTCGTGCCTCAAGGGTCATACACTGTTTCGCCGGAGAACCCAACTGCCTTATGGACAGCTCAAACGCGGCTGAAAGGAATGCCGGGTGGGTCCGGCATTCCTGCTTTCGCCTCAACTCAGCCCTTACTCGCAGACCTCTTCGCGGCGGATGATGGTGCGACCCCAGTCATCCACGAAGCGACGGCTCACGGTGTAGCAGGAAGGGGCAGCATAGGCCGGAGAGCCATAGTAGGTGGGATAGGCAGGGTATGAATAAGCGGGCCGCGCCGCAAGCGCCCCGAGCGCCAAGCCGCCGATCACGCCGGCAGCCACAGCGCCGCCGGCATTCGAGCGGCGACGATGATGATAGGGCCGGTATCCGTAATCACGGTGCGGGCGAACGATCCCGTATGGAGTGGCATAGGATCCATCGCGCCAACGACCCGTGCGTTCGCCGGCCGTCGCAGGAGCGGCAGCCACCAGAGAACCGCTCAGGACGAGAGCGGCGGCGCCGACCGTCAGAACTTGCTTCATGCAGACCATGTGAACCTCCACGCGGAGCGAAGATCAGGAGATCACGTCTCGTGGCTATCCTGGCTCCTTCTCATAGCAGGAAAGATAGCCCAGCCAAGATGAACTTGAGCTGAAGGTTTTCCGGTGTCTTTTGGAGGATCTTTATCACCGCATTCAGAATGAAACAGGCTTTCCTTGCCAATCGAAGAAGCCGCCGCTGTTTCCAGGGGTGATGCCATCGATAAGCTTTATGATACCGTCGGCACTATCCTGTACTGATACATCAGCGCCCGAGCCGCCCATGTCCGTGCGTACCCAGCCAGGGTGAACAGAAATGGCGATAATTCCGTCCTCCCGAAGATCCGTCGCGAGTCCCTGCATCACCTTGTTCACGGCAGACTTGGAGGCTCGGTAGGCGATCCGGTCGGACTTGGCATAGGATATGGAGCCCATACGGCTGCTGATCGTGACGATCTTGGCGGCTCTCGCACGTCTCAGGTGCGGCAGGAAGGCTTGAACGGTCCGCAGGGGGCCGAGAGTGTTAACGTTCAGGGTGTCGAGAAAACCGTCGAAATCCATGTCGAGGGTCGATTGCCGGTCGGGCCCGATAATCCCGGCATTGTTGATGAGCACATGGAGAGGCTCGTCCAATCGCTTCGCAGCCTCTTTGATCGAGCCTCCGTCACGGACATCCAACGATAGCAGTTTGAGCTGCCCATTCTTGATAAACCCATCCCACTCGGCAGATGCTCCGTCCGGATCCCGAACCGTGCCGATCACGCGATCCCCACGGAGCAAAAGAACGCGGGCGAGCTCCTGCCCGATCCCGCGCCCGATGCCTGTGATGAGATATGTTCCCATGGAGAAGGATTACCGCGAGAACTTCTTGTACTTGATCCGATGCGGGATCGTGGAATCCGTGCCGAGGCGGCGCTTCTTGTCCTCCTCGTAGTCGGCGAAGTTGCCCTCGAACCACTCCACATGGCTCTCGCCCTCGAAGGCGAGGATGTGGGTTGCGATGCGGTCGAGGAACCAGCGATCGTGCGAGATGATGACGGCGCAGCCCGCGTAATCCTCCAGCGCCTCTTCGAGGGCCCGCAGGGTATCCACGTCGAGGTCGTTGGTGGGCTCGTCGAGGAGCAGGACGTTGGAGCCCGACTTCAGGATCTTGGCCAGATGCACGCGGTTGCGCTCGCCGCCGGAGAGCACGCCCACCTTCTTCTGCTGGTCGGAACCCTTGAAGTTGAAGGCGCCGCAATAGGCCCGCGCATTGATCTCGCGCTTGCCGAGATAGAGCACCTCGTTGCCGCCGGAGATTTCCTCGTAGAGGGTCTTGTTGGCATCCAGCGAGTCGCGGCTCTGGTCCACATAGCCGAGCTTGACGCTCTCACCGATCTGGATGGACCCCTCGTCCGGCTGGTCCTGGCCCGTGATCATGCGGAACAGCGTGGTCTTGCCGGCGCCGTTCGGGCCGATGACGCCCACGATGCCGCCGGGCGGCAGCTTGAAGGACAGGCCGTCGATGAGGAGCTTGTCGCCGAAGGCCTTCTTCAGGTTGTCGAACTCGATGACGTTGTTGCCGAGGCGCTCCGCAATCGGAATGACGATCTGAGCCGTGGTAGGGCCCTTCTCGTTGGCCTTGGCCACGAGCTCCTCATAGCGCTGGATACGAGCCTTCGACTTGGCCTGGCGGGCCTTGGGCGAGGCCGAGACCCATTCGCGCTCGCGCTCGATGGTGCGCTTGTGCGCCTCGTCCTCGCGGCCTTCCTGCTCGAGGCGCTTCTGCTTCTGCTCGAGCCAGGACGAGTAGTTGCCCTCATAGGGAATGCCGCGGCCGCGGTCGAGCTCCAGGATCCAGCCCGTCACGTTGTCGAGGAAGTAGCGGTCGTGGGTGACGATCAGAATCGCGCCGGGGTAGCTGCGCAGATGGCCTTCGAGCCAGGCGGTGGTCTCGGCGTCCAGATGGTTGGTGGGCTCGTCGAGGAGCAGAAGCTCGGGCTGCTCCAGGAGCAGCTTGCACAGGGCCACGCGGCGGCGCTCGCCGCCCGAGAGCTTGTCCACGGCCCAGTCGTCCGGCGGGCAGCGCAGGGCATCCATGGCCTGATCGACCTGGGAATCGAGATCCCACAGGCCCTTGGCCTCGATCTCGTCCTGGAGACGGGTCATCTCGTCCGCCGTCTCGTCGGAGTAGTTCATGGCGATCTCGTTGTAGCGGTCGAGGATCGCCTTCTTGGCGGCCACGCCCTCCATCACGTTCTCGCGGACGTTCTTCGACGGGTCGAGCTGGGGCTCCTGGGGCAGGTAGCCGACGCGCGCGCCCTCGGCCACCCAGCCCTCGCCGGTCCAGTCCGTATCGGTGCCGGCCATGATGCGCAGCAGCGTCGACTTACCGGCGCCGTTGACGCCGAGCACGCCGATCTTGGCGTCGGGATAGAAGGAGAGATGAATATTGTCCAAGACCTTCTTGCCGCCCGAATAGGTCTTGGTGAGGCCACGCATGTGGTAGATGAATTGACGGGACACGGGAAAAGCCCTGTTTGATCGAGATGTGAATGGAGTTGGCCGTCAGTTAGCAGGGGCGGACGACCGGGGCAAGGCGGAGGAGTGACGCCACAGGTCCTTCGCCAGCAGAGTTCCCGACAGCCAGCGCCTTCGGGCCCGCAGCCTTGGGCTGCGAGCCTGAAGAGCACACGAGGGTGGCGCAAGCTGCAGCCCGGCTCGCTGTGGTATGAAAGGGAAGAGCCGAACTGCCTCTTCGCGCACGGTTCTTTTCAGGCGGACTGGTGCGACCGGTGCGGCGCTGGCCCAAGGCGGCCATGCTGGAGGCCTTGGGCCCAACCCGCTTCCGGCCCCTCACCAGGGCCTCCTGCCCCATGAGCCTGCGTTGAGCTCATGCACAGGACCGTGCCTGCTCCCACACTGCGACGCCTCGCGAGCGCGCCCCTCGTCAGGACCAGGCTGTGCAACGATATAGCTAAGGTTGCCGCAGAAGTCAAGAACAAAGGTGGAACATTCATCCCGCTATCCCTCTCCCCTTTGCGGGAGAGGGAGATCCGCATCAAAGCCCGAACGGATAGGTCTCCGGCATGCCTTTCCCATGGGCGTGGGCGAGCGGGGTCACCGCCCTGGTTTCCTCGAACCAGACGAAGGCGTCGAACTGCTCGGCCAGCACGGCCTCGAAATAGTGGCTGTAGAGCTCCGTGTCGGGCCGGTAGACCACCCCGATGGCCCGCTCCAGGCGCGGCCGGGAGAGAACCTCCGTCAGGTCGGCCTGGCCGTTCTGCCGCCAGTCGGTGAGGAAGCAGCCAAGCCCGGCGTCGCGGAAAATCCGCTCATGGCTGTCGGGGCGGGCCGGCAGCACCGTCTTGACCTGCATGGGCTCGTCCCAGTCGTCGGCAGCGGCGACGGTGCCGCGATCCGTACCGAACCCGATGAGCACGGCCTCGTCGCGATAGGTCTTGCGGCAGAGCTCGCCGATGTTGAACTCGCCCTGCCAGCCCATAGCCGTGGCAGCCGCATTGCCGATATGGGAGTTATGGGCCCAGACCACCGCCTTGGCGTTGTCCCGCCGGGCGAGCATGCTTTGAAGCGTGTCGAACATGTGCCGGTCGCGCACGTTCCAGGACTCCGTCGCACCCTCGTACATGATCCGGTAATAGTGCTCCGCCGCATGAACGATCCTGGCGTTCTGCACCGCGTCGAAGAAGGCCTCGCCGCCATCGGCCTCGAGATAGTCCATCCGCCGGTCGAGGATGGTTTGGAGCTGGCGCAGCAGGGCCTCGTCGCAGGGCTTCTTCTGCCCGGTGAGAACCGCGCGGCCATAGCGGGCCGGGTCCGACTGCCAGGGGCTGAGGCAGCCATAGCGCCCCCTCGCCTCCTTGGCGGCCTCCGGATCGACCTTGTCCAGGTAGTCCAGAACGGACTTGATCGATGCGTTCAGGCTGTAGACGTCGAGCCCGCGGAACTCGGCGCGGTCGTCGTCCGCGCGCTGCCTGTTGTGCTCGCGCATCCAGTTGACGAAATCCGCCACCTCCTCGTTGCGCCACATCCAGGTGGGAAAGCGCTCGAAGGCCGCATCGTCGCCATCCGGAACGGCGCGATGGCGCACGTAAGAATCGATCCGCGCCGCGTCCGGCCAGTCGGCCTCGACCGCCACGATGGAAAAGCCGTGATGCTCGATCAGGCGCCTGGTGATCGCGGCCCGGGCGCGGTAGAATTCCGAGGTGCCGTGGGTGGCCTCGCCCAGGAGCACGACCTTGGCGTCCGCGAAGCGGTCGAACATGGCCCCGAAGGCCTCCTCGTCGGCAATCGGCGGCAGAGGCTCCCCATGTTCGCGCACGAGATCGACGGCCTCCTTGATGGAGGCATCGTTCTCATTCCGCTTCCAGGACAACCGGGCCATGGCTGCATCTCCCACAATGCCGGATAGTTGGACCCGGCTCTGCCGAAGAACGGCAGCGGAAGCGGGCTTGTTCCCGCCCGTCGCTCACCTGCGGCAGAAATGGAAACGGCCGGAGAAGCCATCTCCGGCCGTGCTTCCGCTTCGGGATTCGAGCCTACCAATAGAAATAGAAATGCTCTTCCTTCAGGTCCTTCAGCTGAACGTTGACGATCGTCAGCACGTCGGGTCCTTCCACCCATTCGTACTTGCCGAGCTCCATCACCACGTTCTTGCCCACCTGCTTCATGTGCGGCTTGAGCGTGTCGAAGTCCACGATGCCGGTCTGATTGATGTTGTGCCGGATCAGCAGCATCTCGTTCTGCTTGACCTTGAAGTCATAGACGATGTCGCTGCCCGTGCCCTCGTTGAACACGAACCGGTCGGAGCCCGTGCCGCCCCAGAGCTTGTCGTTGCCGGCTCCCGCGCCGAGCACGTCGTTGCCGGCCCCGCCCCAGATCTGATCCTTGCCGAACCAGCCGTCCAGCACGTCGTTGCCGTTGCCGCCGTAGATCTTGTCGTCGCCGTCGTCGCCGTCGATCCGGTCCGCGCCGCTGCCGCCCTGGATCAGGTCGTTTCCTTTGCCGCCATCGATCCGGTCGTTACCGGCGTCGCCGTAGAGCTTGTCGGTGCCTTCGCCGCCATCGATGAAGTCGGCCCCGTTGCCGCCGCGGATGAGATCATTGCCCACGTCGCCGTAGAGCATGTCATCGTCGTCTTCGCCGCGGATCTGATCGTTTCCGGCACCGCCATAGAGGATGTCGTAGCCTGCGGAGCCATAGATCCGGTCGGTACCGGTGCCGCCATCGATGAAATCCTCACCGACGCCGCCATACAGCGCATCGTTGCCGAGGCCGCCATCGATGGTGTCGTCGCCGGCGTTGCCGGTCAGCTTGTCGTTGCCGGCAAGACCGTCGATCACGTCATTCCCCTCAAGGGCATCGATCGTGTTGCCCTTGGTGGTTCCGGTAACGTGGTCGTCCCCAGAGGATGGCCGGGTCGAGGGTCCGGGCTGCCCGGTGCCGTTGAACGCGAACCAATCGGCCGACAGTGTTTCCGATGTCAGGATGGTGAGAGAGCCGCCGGCCGCGAAGCTGACGACATAGCCTCCGGTGGTCGTGGAAATCTGAAGATCGGCGAAGGTCAGAGTGCCGGTGTTCATCAGGGCGATTTTGTCGCCCTGCCCGAAATTGAAATCGGAGATGATGTCGGCGCCGTCCCCGCCCGCATAGATGAATATGTCCGCTCCTGCACCGCCGCGCAGCAGATCGTTCCCGGCCCCGCCTGCGAGCGTGTCATGGTTGAAGCCGCCGGTGATCGTATCATCGGCTGCCGTGCCCGAGAGAGAGCGGCCGACGATTGAACGCGGGTCCTTGAAGTACTGCTCGATCAGGGCATCGGCGCGCTTGCCATGCGTGTTGAACCCATCGTCTGGGGCCGGATCGGACACGTCCATGCCAGCATCGTAGTTCCAGTGCCAGTAGCCGCCGAGCCAGCCCTCGTCCACGCGATCGGTGATGATCTTGTAGAAGGCCTTGTGCATGTTGAGCTGCTCGAGCTCGTCGATGTCGCCATTGCCCCACATCCACGGGGTGGCGTTGCTGCCGTCCAGGCTGCGAAAGCCGACTTCCGTGAAGATCAGCTTCTTGCCATACTGCTCGGCAATGCGCTTCAGGGCGTCGATGGCGGACATGTTCTCGCCGAACCTATCCTCGATCGGCGTTTTGACGCCCCAGATCTCGGACGGCTTGGTCCATCCGTCGATCAGCTGCTGCAGGCTCGGATTCTTGTTGTCCTGGGTGAAGCTGATGTAGGGGTTGGCGCCCATGTAATCGAGCTTGTCCCAGAAGCTGACGTTGAGAGCTTCGGTCCAGGTGGCCGCATAGGTGAGCTGCCCATCGTAAACCTCCCGCACGGCCTCGATGATGTCGACCCAGTATTCGCGGTACTGCGAGCCGGTCATGCTCTCGCATTCGTTGCCGATGGCGAAGGCCGTGGCGCCGTGCTCCTGCGCGAGCTTGGCGTAATGCACGACGGCTTCCTTATAGGAAGCAAACCATGCATCGGCCCAAGCCTTCTTCTGCGGCTCGGTGAGAGGAGTCCCGTCCGCATTCTTCTTTGGCGGCCCGATCAGGGCGTTCCAGTCCTCGTTCTGGATGTTCACGTGCAGCTTGAAGATGATCTCCAGGCCGAGAGCCTTCGCCCGTTCGATGGCTACCCTGATCGAGGCGTCGCTCTCGGTTCGCGAGCCTTCGAAGTTGATCAAGTCGTCGGTTCCGGGATAGGTCTCCGTTCCGACTGAAATGCCGCCAGGATCATTGTTGTCGCGGTAGACCTTGGTCGATGTCAGGCTGTCCATGTAGACGGTTGGAACGATCACGACCTGCGAAGCGCCGTCCTGGGCGATCAGCTCGAGATTTTCCTTGCTCCACGGCATCTGGTAGTTGCCATCCCACCAGGACGGCATGCTCTCGGCCTGAAAGTCGAACAGCTTAGGCATTGTAGACTGGCCCCTACGGATAGGATCGACGCGCTTATGCGCTTCTCGGATTATCTTTGTGATATAACGTTATAATAACTGCTCCACAAGGGGCCTCAGAGGCATCAAAGTTAAGCATTCCTTATCAGGGAACAGCTCATTCCAGAGTAGATAAGGAAAAAAGTCTTTATCGCTTCTGCCCCGGTTTTTCTTCAGGGCTCGGCATCTTGGCAATCTCAGGTGTCGCGAAGCCGGACCGGCCCGGTGGGAAGATGGGTTACCCTCAGCCTCAAGCCCCGCCGTTTCCGGCGAGGAGCCGCCTTCCTCCCAATGGCGTGAGGCTTCCCGGGATCCTCAGGCCACCCCGGCCATGATCGACGTGAACGCCTCCTCGGCGGCAATCACGGTTGCCATCTGCACCGTATGGGCGAAACGATAGGCCTCGCCATAGATCGTCTCGTCGGGAAACTCGGTGATGAGCGTCAGAGGCGTCGGATGGCGCTCCTCCGCCGTGATCAGGCAGGGGATGTCGTTGATGATCTCGTAGGGCGTTCCCCCCGAATGAATCGAGCAGATCTCGATCTGACGCCGGTTGAACTCCGCCAGTCCCGGAACGGCGGACAGGCCCGTCGTGACGGCTTCGATCAGCGTCCGCGCGGTCTCGCCCCAGGCGGGATGATGCCTCATGATCAGGAAGAAGCCCTTCGGGATCGTCCAGAGCTCGAAGCCCCGCGGCAGGTAGCCGGTGAAGGGGCGCGTCCATTCATGGGCAGGGTAGCCGTGAAAGTTGAGATGCAGCTGCGCGCCGCATAGGGCCAGCGCCTGATTGCGGGCTCCGATCTCGTAGAGGGGCTCGTCCCGCCCGTATTCCAGATCGTTGCCCAGGGAAGTATAGCGCGCCGCATGGTGCATGTGGCGCGGATTGCCCTCGCAAAGCCGTCCGTGCAGGGCATACCCGTCCGGGTTCTCGACCGGAATATAGGCGATGTTCGCCTCCGGATTGGCCAGCAGCCGGCGCACGGCCCGCAACGTGCCGACCGGCGCGGAGGTCTCGTTGGCGTGCTGCCCGCTCGTGACGAGCACGGCCGGACGGGACCCCGGCCGGTAGAGGCCTCGCACGGGGCGTCCCTCGCGGGAGATGCCCTCGAAGACCTCGCCCGGCAGGGCCGCGAGCTCGCGGTGGATCTGGGCAAGGCCCGGAGCCGCATCGGCGGTCTCGATGTCCTGCTCCGGCCTGACCGGATCCTGCGGCGGTCCGAAGGTGCGCAGGCTGACCCGCACATGGGCGTCGCCCTCGCCGGCGCGGATATCCGGCACGATCTGGCCCGGCTGCAGGCTGCGATCCTGATGCGGGCGGCCTGACCGATGCTTGAAGAACTCTATGATGGAGAAATAGAAATCCTCATGGAGCGCCTCACGGGTGCTCATGACCTCGTCACCGTAGTCGAGAGGCCGCTCGATGCCGGGGATCGCGACATCGATGGCAAGCGTCTCGGCATAAGGCTCCGCCGCAGGCCATTCGTGGGCCATGACTGCGGCCATCGCCGTGTGAAACACCTGCTCGATCTCGGTTTCAAGCGGCTCGTCCAGGTCAGGCCCCCCATCGGCACGCCCCGTCACCTTGAGCCAGCCGGTCGGGGTGAGGTCAACCTGATCGAGATGGTTGGCGCGCAGTCGGTTGGGGGCGAAGACCTCATGCTTCGCTATGCTTTCATCCGCGTATTCCAGCGTGATCTCATAGGTAAGATCGGTGTCTCCGGGCTCGAAGTGCGTCTCGATGCCTTCGAGCAGCGCGGCCAGAGGATACGCCTCGGAGAGGAAGCGCAAACGGTCGGCCTTCTCGTGCACGGGATAGCGCACGGTCGCCCGGGCGACGCCCGCCATGTCGAACTCTTCCAGGAAGGCATGGACGAGCGGCTTGTAGGCGCTTCTCAGACGGGCGTGGACGCCCGCATCGGCCAGAATGCGTTCAGCCTCGCGACGCGCCGCCACGTCCTCGAACAGCCAGGCTTCGAGAACCGTGCCCTTATGATCGTCTCCCGTCCATGCGCGCACGAGGGTGTCGAGGGTGCGAGGGACCCGCTCATCGAGCAATACTGTCATTTCGAGGTTTGTCCTGTAGGATCCAAGAAGTCGCGCAGCCAATCGCCCAGAAGGTTCAGGCCGAGCACCGTGAACATGATGGCAAGGCCCGGGAAGACGCTGACCCACCAGGCCGTTTGCAGATAGGTCCGCCCATCGGCCAGCATGCCGCCCCAGCTCGGGATCAACGGATCGACGCCGAGGCCCAGGAAGGTCAGGCTGCTTTCGAGAAGGATGTTGTTGGCTACGTTCAGCGTCATCAGGATGACGATGGGGCCGAGCACGTTGGGAAGGATATGGGTGAAGATGATGCGCCCGTTGCCGACGCCGATGGCGCGGGCGGAGAGAATGAACTCCCGGTCGCGCAGCGCCAGCACGGAGCCGCGCACCAGACGGGCATATTGCACCCATTGCGCGACGATCATGAAGAAGATGATCTTGTTCACGCCCGTTCCCAGAATGGCGAGGAACATGATCGCAATAAGGATGAAGGGCAGCGCCAGCTGGATGTCGGCAAAGCGCATCAGCAGGATCTCGGCGATGCCCCTGTAGTAGCCGGCAACCAGCCCCACGAGCGTGCCGACCACGACGGCGCCCAGAACCGACAGAACGCCGACGGTCAGCGATATCTTGCCGCCGACGATGACGCGGGCCAGCACGTCGCGGCCGAGCGGGTCGGTGCCGAGAACATGGGCCGTGTCCGTGAACGGCGGGGTGAGCCGCGCCATGAGGTCCATGCTCTCGCCGCCATCCGGGAACAGAAAGCCCGAGAACAGCACGGACAGGCACATGGAGCCCGTGAGCAGAAGGCCGACGACGAGCTCGAAGGACTTGAAGAACCGGCGTGGCGCGGACGAGGCCTGAGCAGCAGCCATGGGGGTCACTCCGTCCGGATGCGAGGATCGATCAGCCCGTAGGCGACGTCGACCATAAGGTTGATGAAGACGATGAAGAGCGCCAGCACGGTAATCGTCGCCTGAAGCACCGGATAGTCCCGGTTGGAGATGGCGTCGAAGGCGAGCGTACCCATGCCGGGCCAGTTGAACACCCGCTCCACGATCACGATGCCGCCGATCAGGTTTCCGAACTGCAGCCCGATATAGGTCACGAGCGGAATGGCCGAATTGCGAAGGGCATGCTTGTAGAGGACCACGCGGTCGCGCAGCCCCTTGGAACGCGCCACCATGATGTATTGCTGCGAGAGCGTCTCCAGCATCGAGGTGCGCACGAGACGCATATTGGTGGCGGTGAGAATGATCGCCATCGTCAGCGCCGGCATGATGAAGCTCTCGGGGCCTTCCATGCCGCTCGGCGGCAGGATGCCGAGCACGATGGAGAACAGGAGCACCAGCATGATGGCAAGCCAGAAGTTGGGAAACGACAGGCCCACCAGGGACAGGATGCGGATGAGCTGATCCGGCCAGCGTCCGCGATTGACGGCCGCATAGACGCCGAGCGGAACGGACAGGGCGATGGAGGTCAGAAGGGAGGCGAATGCCAGCAGAAGCGTTGCCGGAAGGGCTTGGGAGATGAGCAGCGAAACAGGCGTGCCGCCCATGAAGCTCTTGCCGAAATCGCCGACGAAAAGCCCCTGGAGGAAGCTCAGGTACTGGACGTAGAACGGGCGGTTCAGGCCGAGAGCCTGCCGGATGTTCTGCAGATCCTGCTCGGTCACGTTGCCGCCCCCCATCACCATGATGGCGGGGTCGCCCGACAGCCTGATCGCGAAGGAAACGATCAATGTCACGGCCAGGACCACGAAGACGGCCTGCAACAATCGCTTGAGAATGAAGCCGGCCATGGGGTGATCCTTCGCAGTCCAGGAAAAACGGCCCCGCTCTCGCGGGGCCTTCGGTTATATCAGTCGGTCTCGAGCGCCAGCCTTTGCCGGAAGCGCTCGAGACAGCAGCTTATTCCACCGTCGTTTCAGTGAAGCGGAAGCGGCGGTCGGCAGGCGCGTCGAAGCTTTTGACGCGCTTGTTCACGCCATAGATCGTGTTCTGGTTGTAGAGCGGGATCTCGAGGGCCTGATCGGCCACGTAACGGGCGATTTCCTGAAGGACCTTCTCACGCTCCTTCACATCGTAGATCGTCCGCTGCTTTTCGAGCAGGGCGTTGAGAGTGGCGTCGTTGTAGTACGGATTCCACTTCTCGCCCGAGTGATACATCAGGTAGGCGTTGTTGTCGTAGTCGAAGGTCCAGCCGCCCCACGACTGGTGCCAGGCTTCGCCGGTCTTGCCGTTCGGGATGATGTCGTTGAGCAGAACCGGAGGCTCGTGGGGCTGGAGCGCGGGCTTGAGGCCGAGAGCCTGGAGATAGCCTGCCGCCGCCTGCACAACCTCGCGGAAGGTTGCGTCGTTGCCACGGAAATCGATCCGCACGGGAGCGCCGGCTGGAACCTTCGCCTGCTGCAGCATCTGCTTCGCCTTGGCCAGATCGAAGGGCAGCGGCTTGAGGTTCGGGTCATGGCCGAAGGACAGGTCCGCCTGGAAGCTCGCGATAGGCTTGCCGTGACCGAGCAGGACCGCCTTGATGATCGCATCGCGATCGATGCCCATGATCAGCGCCTTGCGAACATCCAAGTCCTTCGTGATGCCCTCCTTGGTGTTGAGGCGCAGCGAGACAACGGTTGGGCCCGTAATGCTGAGGAGGCTCAGGTTCGGGCTTTTCTCGACGGTCGGCGCAAGGCCGAAGGGAATGAGGGTCGCGACGTCGATGCGGCCCGACTGCAGTTCGGCCACCTGGGTGTTGGCCTCCGAGATGAACCGCGTCACGACCTTGTCGAGCTTAGGCGCGCCGCCCCAATGCTCGGGAAAGGCTTCGAGCGTCAGGCTGACCTTCGGGCTGTATTCCGCGAACTTGTACGGGCCCGTGCCGACAGGGTTCATGTTGAAATGGGCGTCGCCCTTTTCCTGAATGTATTTCGGCGGCACGATCATGGCGCCATAGCCGGCAAGCTTCGTCAGCAGAACCGGATCGGCCTGCTTCATGATGAAGTCGACCGTGGTGTCGTCGACAACCTCGACCCGATCGATGGAGGTATAGTTCGACTGCTGCGGTCCCTTCCTGCCCTCCTCGCCCAGAAGGCGATCGAAGGTGAACTTCACGGCCGCGGCATTGAAGGGTTCGCCGTTGTGGAACTTGACGTTCTGGCGCAGCTTGAAGCGGATGCGGGCGTTGTTGTCGAGGAACTCCCACGAGGTCGCAAGAGCGGGCTTCAGCTTCATGTCCGCGCCGCGGGCCGTCAGGCCGTCGTAGATGTTGTTGGCGGCGGACGACCAATCGACCAGGAAGGTGTCGATCGGGTCCCAGCTGCCGGGATCGATGGCGACGGCCACCGTCAAGGTTCCGGCGGCCTGTGCCCCGGACGCCATGAGCGGCGACAGGGCGACGGCCGCCGTCAAGCCGAGAGCCTTCAGGGTTGTAGAGAACTTCATCTTGTTATCTCCCTCTGGAAGTTTTTCAGGCAGCTCCGCGAAGCTGATCGGATTCGATTGCAACCCAGTGTCCGGGCGCGACCTCGCGCATGCGATGAATGGCAGGCTCCTGGCCCACGGGACGCACCGGGCTCGGGATCTCGCCCTCGACGCGCGTCTTCGAACGCTCACGCTGCGGGTCGGCGATCGGCACCGCCGCGAGCAGCTTGCGGGTGTAGGAATGCTGCGGATTCTCAAAAATCGCCTGACGCGTGCCGAGCTCGACGATCTGGCCGAGATACATCACCGCGACCCGATGGCTGATCTTCTCCACCACCGCCATGTCGTGAGTGATGAAGAGATAGGACAGCCGCCGCCTCTCCTGGAGCTCCATGAGCAGGTTGATGATCTGCGCCTGGATCGACACGTCGAGGGCGGATACGGATTCGTCCGCAATGACGAGCTTGGGGTCGCTTGCGAGAGCACGCGCAATGCAGACGCGCTGGCGCTGGCCGCCGGAGAATTCGTGCGGATAGCGCTTGGCATGCTGCGGCAGAAGACCGACCTGTTCCAGGAGTTCGTGCACGCGCCGCTCGATGGCCTTGCGATCCTTGATCAGGCCATGGACGATGATGGGCTCGGCGATGCTGTAGCCTACCGTATGGCGCGGATCGAGGGACGCGAAGGGATCCTGGAAGATATACTGGATTTCCTGTCGCAGACGCCGCCGGTCGCCCGGGCTCATGGATCCCATGTCACGTCCATCGAAGCGCACCGTGCCGCCCGTCGGCTCGACGAGCTGCTGCAGGGTCCGCCCGATGGTGGACTTGCCGCTGCCGGATTCACCGACAAGCGCCAGGGTCTCGCCTGGATAAATGTCGAAGCTCACCTCCTCCACCGCATGCACCCGATGGGTGACGCGGCCGAAGAAGGTCTTGCCCACATCGAAGCGCGTGGTGAGCTTCTCCACCTGGAGGATCGGCTTCGTATAATCGGCGGTGTTCTGCTCATGAGTATCGCCGACGGGCTTGGCCACGCCGCCATCCATCACCATGACCGGCGTGCGCTTCGGCAGCGGCTGCCCCTTGAGGCTGCCTAAGCGCGGCACGGCGGACAGAAGCGCCCGCGTATAGGGATGCTGCGGCGAGGCGAAGACGTCGCGCACCGGGGCCTGCTCCACCTTCTCGCCCTTCCACATCACCACCACGTCGTCAGCCATCTCGGCCACCACGCCCATGTCGTGGGTGATGAAGATGACGGCGGTGCCCATCTCCTGCTGCAGATCCTGGATGATGTTGAGAATCTGCGCCTGGATGGTCACGTCGAGCGCCGTCGTCGGCTCGTCGGCAATGAGCAGCTTCGGATTGCAGGCAAGCGCCATGGCGATCATCACGCGCTGACGCATGCCGCCGGAGAGCTGATGGGGGTAGCGGTCGAGGAGCTTGTCCGCATCCGGCAGGCGAACCTTCTGCAGCAGATCCCTGGCCCGCAGGCGCGCATCCCGCCCGTTCAATCCCTCGTGCAGGATCAGCGTCTCGGAAATCTGATTGCCGATGGTGAAGACCGGATTGAGCGACGTCATCGGCTCCTGGAAAATCATCGCGATATCGTTGCCGCGGATCTCCCGGAGCTTGCTGTCGGAAGCCTTCACCAGATCGAGGGCTTCACCGGCCGATGGCCGAAACAGCACCTGCCCGCCGGCAATGCGCCCGCCCGTGTAGTCGGTAAGGCGCATGATCGCCAGCGAGGTGACGGATTTGCCCGACCCCGACTCGCCGACCACCGCCAGGGTTTTACCGGGCTGCACATCGAAGCTGACGTCCTTGACGGCCTGGAAGGCTCCCTGGCTCGTGCCGAACTCCACCGACAGGGAGCGAACGGACAGGAGAGCGTGATCTTGAGACTTGAGATTGGCTGTGTTGTCCGACATCCATCCGTGCCTGCAGGAGAGCGCCGACCTGACCCGAGGTTTAGGTCAGCACCTCTTTAATACCTGTTCTCAATCCACCTCGCTGACCCCGGCGTCAAGGCCTGTTTGCCAGCAAACAGGCATTCCGCAGGATCAAAGGTCCGCCATGAGCGGCAAGGCCGCCAAATCGTTACCCATTAACCCATTCTCCGCCGCGCATGAGCGGCTCGGCCTGGCCGTCCTGCGTGATGCCGTCCACGTCCACCTGATCGGATCCGATCATCCAGTCGATATGGATCAGGCTGCGGTTGGAGCCGCGGGACGACAGTTCATCCTCGCTCATGGAGCCGCCATCCCGGATGCACTTGCTGTAGGCTTGGCCGAGCGCGATGTGGCTGGAGGCGTTCTCGTCGAACAGGGTGTTGAGGAAGAGAAGCCCGCTCTGCGAAATGGGAGAGGAATACGGCACCAGGGCCACCTCGCCGAGGCGGCGCGCGCCCTCGTCCGTGTCGAGAACCTTGTCCAGCACGGACTCGCCGGTACGGGCGCTGCTCTCCACGATCCGCCCGCCTTCGAACGTCACCCGAATGTCCTGGATCAACGTCCCGTTGTAGGAGAGCGGCTTGGTGCTGCTCACGACGCCGTCCACCCGGTCCTTGTGCGGCGTGGTGAAAACCTCCTCGGTGGGGATGTTGGCGTTGCAGACGAGGCCATTCTTGGCCGCCGTCGAACCGCCGTTCCACTCATGCCCATCGGCAAGGCCGACGCGCAGATCGGTGCCCGGGCCGCGGAAATGGAGGGCCGCATAGTTCTTCGCGTTCAGCAGGCGCGTGCGCGCCTGCAGGTTCGCGTTGTGGGCTTCCCACGCGGCGATGGGATCAGGCGTATCGACCCGGGAGGCGGCAAAGATTGCCTGCCACAGCTTGGCCACCGCCACCTCTTCCGGATCGTCCGGGAACACGGCCTTGGCCCAGGCCGGCGTCGCGGCGGACACGATGGTCCAGTTGGTCTCGAAGCCTGCGATCATGTTGAGCGCCGGCATGTAGGCCTTGGACCGGGCCCGGTTGGCGCGGGAGACCTTCTCCGGATCCTGCCTGGCCAGCAGGGACGGGTCTTCGCCCACGATGGCAAGCCTGGCCGCGCCGTTCTTGTAGGCGGCCGCCATGCCCTCGTAGAGCCAGGCCGAGGCCGTGTCGAAGCTCTCGTCGCGCCCGTGGCGGAAGCGCATGAGCGTGGTCTCCTCGTCGGAGTAGACCGTGGTCACGAGGGAGGCGCCCGCCCGATAGGCATGTTCCGTGATGCGCCGCACCAGGGGAACGGCATCGAGCGGCGCGGTCATGATCACTTCCTGGCCGGGCTTCAGCCCCAGCCCGACGCGCACGGCGACTTCGGCCAAGCGGTCGAGAAGCTTGGCATGGGACGTGGCATCCGCCGGGTTCCGGAACTGTTCGTTCATGAGGCATCTCTCGCAGCATAAAATGAGACGCAGAGGCTACACGGCTCGAAAACCTGTGCAACCTCAATCGTTCATGTCTCGCATATTCACGAACCCAGACCCGCCAAGAGCCTCCGGGTCGAAAGCGATGCTCTTGATGATCGCATGCACGGTACGGCCGGGCACCAGGTCAAGCTCCTCCACCGACTTGCGGGTCACGCGGGCAACGAGAGCTTCGCCCTCGCAGTCGAGGATCACGTCGATGCTCGGCCCATGGGCTTCGCCCGTGCAGGAAACCTGTCCCCTGAGCACGTTCAGGGCGCTCAATCCCTCGGGCGGCTTGACGGACAGGATGATGTCGCGGGCGCGAAGGCGAACCCGCAAAGGGGTGCCGACGGGGTAATCGAGCCTCGGCACGGTGAGTGTTCCGGCTCTGGTCTGCACCACCGTGAGTTCGAAGGCTTCTTCGTGTTGCACCACACGCCCTTCGATCAGGGCTCCGGCCTCCACGGGACCCGGCTGCCGAAAAAGGCCCGTATGCCGCAGGATTTCGGAAGCCGGGCCGGAAGCAACCACCTGCCCGTCCGACAGGACGACGATCGAGGTGGCCAAGCGCGCGATCTCCGCGACGGAATGGCTGACCAGCACGATGGGAACGCCGCCCTCGTCGCGCAACCGTTCGATATAGGGGTAGATCTCGGCTTTCCTGGCCTCGTCCAAGGATGCCAGGGGCTCGTCCATCAGCAGCAGATGCGGATCGGAGAGGAGTGCGCGTCCCATGGCGACGCGCTGCTTCTCGCCGCCCGACAGGGTCGACGGCCGCCGGTCGAGGAGGTGGCCGATCCCTAAAAGCGCCACCACCCTGTCGAAGCCCGCCTTTCGCTCCCGCCTGGGCGTGAACCAGCGCCCGAAGAGCAGGTTCTGCCGCACGTTCAGATGCGGGAAGAGGCGTCCTTCCTGAAACACGTAGCCGATCCGTCGCCTGTGCTTGGGCACGAAGGCGCCCTGCGAGGTGTCCAGAAGCACCCGCCCCTGCGCGACGATCCTGCCATGATCGGGCCGGATCAGCCCACTGACGGCATTCACCAGGGTCGTCTTGCCGGAGCCGGACGGGCCGAACAGGGCCGTCAGCTTGCCTTCGGACTGGAAGCGCGCCTGCAGGGTGAACGCGCCTTGCCGGTGCCTGATGTCGACGTCGAGGATCATGGGGCAAGAACCCTCCTGCCGACCCGCCGCGCCAGCCATTCGGACAGCCACAGCGCCGCAACGGAAATGGCGATGGAGACCAGTGTCAGGCGCATCGCACCGCCCTCGCCGCCCGGAACCTGCGTGAGGGCATAGATGGCGGACGGAATGGTCTGGGTCTCGCCGGGAATGTTCGACACGAAGGTGATGGTCGCGCCGAATTCTCCCATCGCCTTGGCAAAGGACAGCACCATGCCGGCGATGATGCCGGGCAGGATCAGCGGCAGGGTCACGACGAGGAAAACCCAGGCAGGATGCGCGCCGAGGGTGCCGGCCGCATCCTCGAGCCTGCGGTCCACGGATGCGATGGAGAGGCGAATGGCACGCACCAGCAGCGGAAAGCCCATGATGGCGCAGGCAAGCGCGGCCCCCGTCCAGCGGAAGGAGAGAACGATGCCGAACTGCTCGGCCAGAAAGGCCCCGATGGTTCCACGGCGGCCGAAGCCGATGAGCAGGAACCAGCCGACTGCCACAGGAGGCAGGACCAGAGGCAGATGAACAAGGACATCGAGCGCCTGCCGCCCCCAAAAGCGCTTGCGCTCCAACAGAAAGGCAATGGCGATACCCGGCAAAAGGCTTGCCGCCATGGCCACGAAGGCAACTTTCAGGCTGAGGCGAACCGCCGCCCATTCTTCGGGAGAAAGCCCTTCCATCACGAGCCTGAGCCTGCCTTGCTCATGACGACGAAGCCCTGCTTCTCGAAAAAGGGCTTGGCTTTTGAGGAGCGCAGGAATGCGAGGAACGTAGCGGCATCGGGATGCTTCGATTCTGCCGTGAGCGCAACCGGATAGACAATCGGCGGGTGGGTGCCTTCGGGAAAAACCGCGACGATCCTGACATTCGGGTCGGACGCGGCATCGGTCCGGTAGACGATCCCCAGGGCCGCCTCCCCCCGGGAGACGAGGAGGAGCGCGGCCCGAACATTGTCGGTCTGGGCGAGCTTGTCCTTCACCCCCGTCCAGGCACCCAGCTTTTCGAGAGCAGCCTTGCCGTATTTTCCCGCCGGCACCGCACCCACATGCCCCATGGCGAGGCGATTGCCCCCCAGCAGCGCAGCGAGATCGAGCCCGGGCTGCAGCGGGATCTGCACTGCAGAGTCCCTCGGGGCGATCAGGACGAGGGAATTGCCTAGAAGATCGGCCCGGCTTTCAGGCCGGATCAGGCCTTTCGAGGCGGCATAGTCCATCCAATCGGGATCGGCGGAAAAGAACAGGTCGGCAGGTGCTCCCGCGTCGATCTGCTTGGCCAGGGCGCTGCTGGCCGCATACGAGATCGCAACCTGCTTGCCCGAATCCTGCGTCCAGGCGGCGCCGGCATCGTCGAGAGCGTTCTTCAGGCTGGCTGCGGCAAAGACCACGACGTCTCTTGCTTCGGCTTGGCTCCCATGAGCGAGGACAAGGGTGATGGAAACCAGCCCGAACAGGAGAGCCTTGAAGGAAGCACCTGGAAGGAGCCGCGCCGGATGCATGGTCTTGTGTCTCAATGGCGAAGCCCTGCCGCTATCGGGCGCATCCTAACCGAGTGCGCCTTCTCTTCAAGCGGGACGCTGTCTCGGGGATGGCTTCTTCACCATGGAACGCACGATCCGGTAGCCGAGAAGAGCGGCCACGATGGCCGCGTAGACCAGAGGCTCGGGCGGCCAGGATTTCACCACGAGCACGAAATGAAGAACCGCGCCGATGGCCGCAAGATAGACGAGGCGGTGCAGCCGCGCCCAGGCCTGCCCGCCCATGCGCCGGATGGCGGCATTGTTGGAGGTCAAGGCCAGGGGGACGAGGACGACGAAGGTCGCCATGCCGATGGTGATGTAGGGACGCTTGACGATATCGGCCCAGATCGCCGCAAAATCGAGCCCCTGGTCCAGCACCAGATAGGTGATGAGATGCAGGGCCGCATAGTAGAAGGCCAGAAGCCCAATGGCCCGGCGGTAGCGCAGGAGATTGATGCCGAGAAGCTGACGCAGGGGCGTGATCGCCAGGGATCCGATGAGGAAGCGCAGGGCCCAGAGCCCCAGCGCCTGCTCCAGGTAGCGCATGGGATCGGCCCCGAGCTGATCCGTGATGCCCGCATAGAACAGCCACACGGCCGGGATGAAGCCAGCGATATAGACGGCAATCTTCGGCACCTGGGGAAGAGCAAAGCCCTTGCCTGCGCCGGATGCGGAGGCTCTGCCGGCCATCAGTAGAGCTTCCGCAGGTCCATGCCCGTGTAGAGGCTCGCCACCTGCTCGGCATAGCCGTTGAACATCAGGGTCGGGCGGCGCTTCACGAACAATCCGCCTTCGCCGATGCGCCGCTCGGTCGCCTGGCTCCAGCGCGGGTGGTCCACGCTCGGGTTCACGTTGGCATAGAAGCCGTATTCGCCCGGCGCCTGCTTGTTCCAGGCGGTCTCCGGCTGCTTCTCGACGAAGCTGATGCGGGTGATCGACTTGATGCCCTTGAAGCCGTATTTCCACGGGACCACGAGGCGGATCGGCGCTCCGTTCTGGTTCGGCAGGGTCTCGCCATAAAGCCCGACCGCCAGGAGTGTGAGCGGGTTCATGGCCTCGTCGAGGCGCAGGCCCTCCACATAAGGCCAGTCGAGCACCGGAAACATGGACTGCATGCCGGGCATTTCCTCGGGGCGGTAGGCGGTCTCGAAGGCCACGTATTTGGCGCTGCCCAAGGGCTCCACGCGCTTGATCAGGTCCGCCAGCGGGAACCCGACCCATGGGATCACCATGGACCAGCCCTCCACGCAGCGCATGCGGTAGATGCGCTCCTCCAGGGCAGACGCCTTGATCAGGTCCTCGATGGCGAATTCGCCGGGCTTGCCCACCATCCCGTCGACCTTGACCGTCCAGGGCGAGGTCTTGAGAGTCTTGGCATTAGCGGCCGGATCCTCCTTGCCTGTGCCGAACTCATAATAATTGTTGTAGCTCGTGACGTCCTCGCGGCTCGTCAGCTTCTCGTCCGTCGAGAACGGGCTTTTCGCGGCGGGCAGAGGCGCCGCGCCGAGACCCTTCGGCAGGGCCGCCGTCAGGGCAAGCCCGGCAGCGCCCGCCATCCACTGGCGTCGGTTGAAGTAGACCTCCCGAGGGGTGATCTCGGAGGGCAGGATATCGGCAGGGCGGCGGATCAGCACGGCGGCACCTCGTTTGGAACCCATTGTGAATGGGTACACCCGAGAACGCCAGGGGTGCTCTCACGTTTCCGTTACAGGGTACGCATCTCACACGAATGCGATGCGCTTCCCCTGCTCGTCGAAGAGATGCGCCTGTTGAGGAACAGGCCTCAAGGCCACGGCTTCTCCGGCTTTCAGGGTGCAGCGCTCCCGCAGCACGACCGTGAGATTGCCGCCCTCCGCCTTGACGATCAAGGTGGTGTCGGCGCCCGTGGGCTCGATCACCGACACGGTGGCCGGGATGGAGCCCGGCGTCCCAGCCGGGGCGATCTGCAGATGCTCGGGCCGGATGCCGAGGGTAATCTTCGTCCCGGCCGGGACGGACGGCCGCAGGTCGAGGGGCAGAACGGTCCCGCTCGGCAGGACAAGTCCGCCCTCCTCCAGGCGCCCGTCGAGGAAGTTCATGGCGGGCGAGCCGATGAAGCCTGCCACGAAGCGGTTCGCCGGGCGGTCGTAGAGGTCCAGCGGTGCGCCGATCTGCTCCACGATGCCGTCATGCATCACGACGATCTTGTCGGCCATGGTCATGGCCTCGATCTGGTCGTGGGTGACATAGATCGTTGTAGTCTTCAGGCGCTGGTGCAGTTCCTTGATCTCGGCCCGCATCTGCACGCGCAGCTTGGCATCGAGATTGGAGAGCGGCTCGTCGAAGAGGAACACCTGCGGATCGCGCACGATGGCGCGGCCCATGGCAACGCGCTGGCGCTGGCCGCCGGAGAGCTGGCGCGGATAGCGGTCGAGGAGCGGGGTCAGGCCGAGCGAGGCCGCCGCATCCCCCACGCGCTTCTTCTGCTCGGCCTGGGATACGCCTTTCAGCTTGAGCGAAAAGGCCATGTTCTCAGCGACCGTCATGTGCGGATAGAGCGCGTAGGACTGGAACACCATGGCGATGTCCCGATCCTTGGGCGGAACGTCGTTGACGATCCGGGAGCCGATGCGGATATCGCCGCCGGTGATATCCTCCAAACCCGCGATCATGCGCAGGAGCGTCGACTTCCCGCAGCCTGACGGTCCGACCAGGATGACGAACTCGCCATCCTGGATGTCCACGTCGACGCCCTTGATGATCGAAACGGCTCCGAAAGACTTCCGGACATCCCGGATTGCTACATTGGCCATCACAATCTCTCCGTTGCGGCCCAAGCCTCAGCGGCCTGAGCGAATTTTCTCGTGATCTCGCGCGGATTGGTGATCGCGGTGCCGACCACGACCGCATGGGCTCCGCGCCTGAATGCTTCGGCGACGAGCTCCGGCGTATCGAAGCGTCCCTCGGCCACAACCGGTGCCGGAACCTCGGCCACGAGAGCCGACAGGAGCTCCAGATCGGGAGCTGCGGATTTGCGGGAGGCCGTTTCGTCCGTGTAGCCCGAGAGGGTCGTCGCGATGTAGGTCGCGCCGTGGGCATGCGCCGCGCGGCCTTCCTCCAGGGTCGCGATATCGGCAAAGACCTCCCGGCCGAGCTCGTCCCGAATGCGGCCGATCAGGCGCTCCACCGGCTCGCCGTCGCGGGGGCGCGCCGTCGCATCGAGGCCGATGATGTGGGCCCCCGCCAGCGCGACACGCGCCGCCTGTTCGAAGCCCGGCGTGATGTAGACCGGGAAGCGGTCGTCCCACACCTTGGCGATCCCGATGACGGGCAGCCTCGTCACGGCACGGATTGCGGCCACATCCTCCGCGCCGTTGGCCCGAATGCCTCCTGCGCCGCCGGCCTCCGCCGCCTGCGCCATGGCGGACATGTGGACGGGTCCGTGAAGCGGGTTGTCGGCGCGGGCCTGGCAGGAGACGACAAGAGCGCCTTTCGGGATCAGCATGGTCGCCTCTTACTTCACCGCGCCTGCCGTCATGCCCTGAATGAACTGGCGCGACAGGGCGATGTAGAGAAGCGTGATGGGAGCAGCCGCAATGGTGAGGCCCGCGAACAGCATGCCCCAATCGGTGGTGTACTCGCCCATGAAGGTGGTGAGCCCCTGCGGCAGGGTCTTGCGGGCATCGGTCTGGATGAAGACGAGCGGGAAGAAGAAGTCGTTCCAGATCGGCACCGCGTTCTGAATGGCCGCGATGGCCATGGGAGGACGTGCCAGCGGCAGCATGACGGACCACATGATGCGCGGCTCGGACGCGCCGTCGATGCGCGCCGCATCCTCGAGTTCCGACGGCAGGGAGCGCAGGAAGCCCGCCATGATGAACACGGCGGACGGCAGGCCGATGGCCGTATAGGTGACGATCAGGCTCCAGCGGCTGTCGAGCAGGCCCAGATCCCGCAGGAGAATGAAGAGCGGAATGACCGCGAGCTTCAAGGGCAGCATCAGGCCTGCCAGGAAGAACAGCAGGATGAAGGTGTTGGTGCGCGATTCGTAGCGCGCCACCGCATAGCCCGCCATGGTGCCGAGCACGAGGATGAGGACAATCGACGTGCCCGTCACCAGGATCGAGTTGACGAAGTAGGTTGGCATCGCGGTTTCGCCGAGCACTTTGGCGAAGTTCCCGACCTGCGTGAAATCGGGCAGCGCGAAGGGATGCTCGAAGATCTCGCCGGTAGTCTTGAAGGCGGACAGCACCATCACCACGACCGGGTAGAGCATGATGAAGGAATTGGCGATCAGGATGACCTGGGCGAGCAGCGCGAAGGAGATGGGCTGACGCGATGCGGGCGCCTGGGATGTGAGAGCGGTCAAAACTGGATCTCCCGACGGCGCAGCCACAGGGTCAGCATGGACGCGAAGACGACGATGAAGAGGAAGAGCAGCGTGGCAAGCGCGGACCCTAACCCGAAGTTCTGGATGCTGGCGCTCTGGTTGCCAAAGGCCGTCCGGTAGAAGACGAGGCCCAGCACGTCGGTTGTGCCGAAGGGCGAGCCGTCGAGCCCCACCATCACGTAAGGGATCTCGAACCAGTTGAACGCGCCGATGAAGAGCAGCGTGAACAGGATCGTGGTGCTGGGCGCCACCAGCGGCCACACGATGTTCTTCAGAAGCTGCCACTCGCTGGTGCCGTCAAGGCGCGCCGCCTCGATGATCTCAGGAGGGATGCGCTGCATGCCGGCGAGGTAGACGAGGGTCGGAAAGCCCACGAAATGCCAGGCGTTGGCGAGGATGAGCGCTCCAAGCGCCGTCGACGAGTCGCCGAGCCAGGGCTTGGCCAGCGCGTCGAGGCCCAGGGAATAAAGCGCTTGGTTGATGACGCCGAAATTGGGGTTGAGGAAGAGCTTCCAGAGAAAGCCCACGATGATCGTGGACAGCACCACGGGCACGAACACCGCCACCCGGTGGAAGCGGAAGCCGAAGGGCTCCTTGTAGAGCAGCCAGGCGAGGAAGAATCCGCCGCCGTTCTGGACGATCATCAGCGCGATCAGCGCATAGACATTGTGCAGGAAGGCGTTCCACACCACGGGCGCCATAGTGGCGCCGAACAGCACTTCCCTGAAGTTCTTCAAGCCCACGAACTCGCCGCGCGCCAAACCCTGCCAATCGTAGAAGGCATAGGCGAAGGCGGAGAGGATCGGATAGACCACGAACAGGGACATGAAGACGATGGACGGGATGACGAGAAACGCCACCCAGCTTCGATGCTTCAGCGTACGGGCCTGTTTGGGAGAAACGGGCATGGCGTGAACACTTTCGAGAAAGAGGCGGCCGGCGATGAACCGGCCGCCTCCTTGTCAGAATCTTACTTCTGGAACGGCTTGTAGTAGGTCGCGATGCCCTTGTTGATCTCGGCAGCGGCCTGTTCCGGGGTCTGCTGGCCTGCGAGCATCTTCTGCACGTTCGACTGGAGCAGCACGGAGCCGCTCGGCTCCTGGTAGCGGAAGCGCACGAGCATCAGGTAGGACATGGCGTTCTCGGCGAGCTTCGCCACTTCCTGGGTGATCGGGTCCTCGATCTTGATGCCCTTGATCGGCGACAGGTTCTTCAGGGCGTTGGTGAAGGACGTGCCGTATTCGGGCGTCGCCAGGAAGCGCACGAACTTGAGCGCCGCATCCTTCTTCTCGGTCTTGGCGTTCACCGCATAGCCGCCGTCGTAATAGGTGGCGATCAGCGCCTGATCGCCCGCCTTCAGGACGGGAGCCGGGAACACGCCGAGATCGAGCGTGGGATTCTGGTTCTTGAAGTTCGCTACCTCATAGGATCCGCCCGCGAACATGGCCGCGCGGCCCGCCACGAAGAGCTGCTGCGAGGACGGATAGTCCACGCCGGTGAAGTTCGGCGAGAAGTACTGGCTGATGTCCTTGAGCTTGGCCAGCGCGCCGACGAAGCGCGGATCGGTGAAGTTCGCCTTGCCCGAGACGATCTCCTCCTCGAAGCTCTTGCCGAGCATGGACGACAGCAGGCCCCCGACGATGGTCTCGTTCTGCCAGGCGGTCGCGGTGCCGTTGGCAAACGGCGTGACGTTCTTGGCCTTCAGCGCCTGAGCAAGCGCCATCATCTCGTCCCAGGTCTTCGGCGGGTTCACGCCGTTATCCTTGAAGATCTTCTTGTTGTAGACCACGAGCTGGGCCTGCATGGCGAAGGGAACGGCATAAACCTTGCTGTCCGAGCGCAGGGTCTCGGCGGCGAGCGCCGCTTCCGGGAAATTCGCCAGCTCCGGCACGTTCTGCTTGTCGAGGGCGAGCAGATAGCCGGGGGTCGCGATGGTCTCCAGGTTGCCATAGGCGCGCACCTGGATCACGTCCGGGCCGCGGCCGGCGGCAAGCGCCGTGGACAGGATGGTCTGGTAGTTCTCGGGCGCATAGGTCTCGAACTTCACCGAGATGCCCGGCTCCCTGGCCTGGAACTTCTTGATGACGTCCTGGTAGAAGGCGCGGTCTTCCTGGCGCCAGCTCCAGAAGGTGAGCTCGGTCTGCTGGGCCATGGCGGCCGTGCCTGAGAGCAGGACGCTGCCGGCGGCAGCGGCCATGAGAATGCGTCGGGTCAGTTTCATTGTTGTTTCCCTCATTGTTGAAGTCCTTGTCCTCCCACCGCACGGCATGTCCAAACGGCATGCCCTGCGGAAAATTTTCAGCCGTGTGCCTCGGCTGTGATCACGAGAAAGGTCGCGTCGTCGTGCGTTTTCACACGAGGATAAGCCCCCGCTTCAAGGTCGCCACGCTCCCGTTCCCGCAACTCCTGCATCAGGTTGCCTCCCCTGCCCGCAGCGAGCCGGGCATGAAGAGCGCTGTCCGAATAAGCCTCGAAAACATCGACAAGCCGCATGAAGCCGTCCGTGGCGAGCACGATGGCGTCACCCGGCTTCACCCTTGCCTCGAACCGGAGCTCGTGACCGGCCCAAGGGCGGCGCGGGTTGACGACCCAGTAGCCGTCCGGCTGGTTGAGCTTGGTGCGGTTCTCAAGGATCTGGCGCTTCACCCCCTCGGGTATCCGGCCGGGCTCATGCCCGTGGGTTCCAAGAGCCGCCAAGGTCTTCCGCTCGAACGGCTTTGCCCGCTCGTCGGTCCACCGAACGATCCCGTTCTCCGTCGGCACTAGGGCGATCACGTCTCCCAGGAAACGGCCCTTGATGCCGATATGGCCGCTTTCCCCCGGCTGAGCCTCGATCAGGCCGAGGCACGCGGAGGGAGCATGGTGGTCATCGATTGCCAGTACATGCGCCGTCGCCTCCCCGAAGGCCGAGCGAATGTCGGCTTCAAGCCGGCCCAGCGCCTCATCCATGCTCCGATTGCCGCAAAGCTTCATCAGCTGCTCGCCGATCCGGCCGGCAAGCCAGGCGGCATCGCTGCCACCGGCGGTCAGCTGCTCGTCGGCCATCCCGGTGGCGCCGTCGATCACCCAGGCGAAGCGGCCGTGCAGGCCGATCCCGTCCTCATTGATGCGGGAGCCTGGTACGGAAAGCCGGTGCAGGGACCGGAAAAGAGGGTAAGGGCCGGTAGCGTTCACAGCTTAACTGGTCTCATATTGGTTGCGTCCTGTCCAGACTGGTCTTAGGCGCTTTTCACACCCTTCCTGGCCTCCAAAAGGCTTATGCAGGATCGGTTTGATCGAATTCCCAGCCTGGGCGTTAGTGATTTGGATCACCCTGCATCGGCGAAGGACAAGCCATGGTCACCCTTGAGATTGCCGGCAAAGCGGTTGCCGTGACGAATGCGGATGAGGATCAGGCCCGCGAACTCTTTCTCAGTGAGAGCTTTAAAGATGACCTGAAGTCGTTTAAGAGCGAGAGCCGGTCCCTTTGGGACGGCTCAGCTGCCTTGACGACACGGCCGGCATCGGAAGACGAGATCGATGCCTTCTATGAGGCCCTGGACGAAGAGGACGAGGTCGACGAAGACGACGAAGACGATGATGACGACCTCGATATCGATGTCGTGTTTCTGGTGTCGATCGACGAAATAGACGACACCGCCGCCTCTGGCTGATCATTATTACCGGGGCCTATCACGTCTCCCTAGAAACGGTTCAGCCACACTCTCATGCCTTTTCCTGCAACGAATCCCAGCCTTGAACGCTCTCTCGCCGACAAAGGCTATAATGACCCCACCCCCGTCCAGGGCGCCGTGCTCGAGCCGGACGCCCTCAACCGGGATCTGCTCGTCTCGGCTCAAACGGGCTCGGGCAAGACGGTCGCCTATGGCCTCGCCATGGCGTCCACCCTCCTGGGCGACGCCGAGCGGTTCGACCCGCCGCGCGAGCCCCTGGCGCTGATCATCGCGCCGACCCGCGAACTCGCCCTCCAGGTCAACCGGGAGCTCATCTGGCTCTATGGTCCCGCGGGCGCGCGCGTGGCCTCCTGCGTCGGCGGCATGGATGTGCGCCGGGAGCAGCGGGCGCTCGCCGACGGCTGCCACATCGTCGTGGGCACCCCTGGCCGCCTGCGCGACCACCTGGAGCGCGGCCGTCTCGATACCTCGAAGATGCGCGTCGTGGTGCTCGACGAGGCCGACGAGATGCTCGATCTCGGCTTCCGCGAGGACCTGGAGTTCATCCTCGATGCCACGCCGGAGGACCGGCGCACCCTGCTGTTCTCCGCGACCCTGCCGAAGAACATCGTCGCCCTGGCGCGGCGCTACCAGCGCGAAGCCCACCGCATCGACACCCTGGTCCAGAACCAGCCGCACGGCGACATCGATTATCGCGCGCTCCGGTGCGCGCCCAACGAGGTCGAGCATGCGGTGGTCAATGTGCTGCGCTTCTACGAGAGCCGCGGCGCCATGGTGTTCTGCCACACCCGCGAGGCGGTCCGGCACCTTCATGCGAGCCTGGTGGAGCGGGGCTTCTCGGCCGTGTCCCTGTCGGGCGAGCTGACCCAGAACGAGCGCAGCAACGCCCTGCAGTCCCTTCGCGACGGACGCGCGAGGGTCTGCGTGGCCACCGACGTGGCCGCCCGCGGCATCGACCTGCCCGATCTCGGCCTCGTCATTCACTTCGACCTGCCGAACGACCACGAGACGCTTCTCCACCGCAGCGGCCGCACGGGCCGCGCCGGCCGCAAGGGCACCTGCGTGCTGCTCGTGCCCTACACCCGTCGCCGCAAGGCCGAGCGTTTGATCGACATGGCCGGCATCGACGTAAGCTGGGCCGGCCCGCCGTCCGCGGACGAGATCCGGGTGCGCGACCGGGAACGGCTGATGCAGGATCCGATCTTCGCCGAGGAGGCGACGGAAGACGATTTCGCCATGGCGCGGGCGCTTCTTGCCGAGCGCTCGGCCGAAGAGATCGCCAATGCCCTGGTGAAGTTTCATCGGGCTCGCCTGCCCGCTCCCGAAGAGATCGTCGATGCGGGCTCCGACCGCGAGCCGCGCCTGCGCAAGGACAAGCGCGAGCGGACCGAGGAGCGCACCCGCGGGCCGAAGGAACGTGGCCGGGACTCGTCCGAGGGCGGGTTCGAGCGCTCGTCGGAGGACATGGTGTGGTTCCGCATGAGCGTCGGACGGCGCAACAACGCCGATCCCCGCTGGCTTCTCCCCATCATCTGCCGCCTGGGCCATGTGACGAAGAAGGAGATCGGCTCGATCAAGATCTTCGACCGGGAGACCAAATTCGAGATCGTGAAATCCCACGCTCCGAAATTCGCCTCGGCCGTGCGCAAGACCAATGACGAGGACATCCGCATCGAGCCGGCCGATGCCGGCTCGGGCAAGTCCTGGGATGGCCCCGCCAAGAAGGGGACGAAGGAGAGGGGCGCGGCGCCTCCGCGCAAGGACTTCAAGGATCGCAAGGGTCCGAAGGACTCCACCGGCCCGAGAGACTTCAAGAGCTCCAAAGGCCCGAAGGACAAGAAGCGTTCTGCTGAAAAGCGTTCCTAACAGGTGAAACAAGGGCGGGGCAGACGGATGCCCCGCCCTTTTTCTGTTTAAACGAGCGTCGTCCATCTCAACGCAAGACCTAGCTGAAAAACGGCCCAGCCCGGCTGTATCGCGCTTTGCGCCGTAGAATCCCCTTCCTGCCGTTCCGAAGGCTTGTCAGCCCAAAATTGCTGCATCGCACCAATTCTATTGTGCAACGCAACGGAGCCCCCATATCAGGCGTTACCATAAGAACAACTCCTTACCCCGAAGGGCCCGGTCATCATGCAGCGCTTAGGAAAAATGATTCATCAGCTGGCCCGCTCCCGCACGCAATGGGAGGGGTTGATGAAGGCTGCGGGGGCGGCAAAGTCTTCATTCGACGGCCAACCGCCCGCGCCGAGCCGTCTGACGGAAGTTTCGGGCTTCGGCTCCAACCCCGGCAACCTTAGGATGCTGACCTATGTGCCGGAGATCCTTGCTCCATCCCCTGCCCTCGTGGTGGTCCTGCACGGGTGCACCCAAACGGCTGCCGGTTACGATCATGGCTCAGGCTGGTCGGAGCTTGCGGACCGGTACGGGTTTGTCGTGCTCTACGCCGAGCAGCAGGATGCCAACAACCCCAAGCGCTGCTTCAACTGGTTTCAGCTCGGTGACATCCAGCGCGACCGGGGAGAGGCATGCTCGATCCGGCAGATGGTCGAGCATGCCATCCGGGCCCATGAGGTGGATCGCAGCCGCGTTTTCGTGACCGGGCTCTCCGCCGGCGGGGCGATGACCTCGACGATGCTCGCGGCCTACCCTGAGGTGTTCTCCGGCGGCGCCATCATCGCAGGGCTGCCCTACCATTCCGCCACCAGTGTCGCGGAGGCTTTCGAAGCCATGTTCCAGGGCAAGGGTCGGTCGGCGAAGGAATGGGGCGACCTCGTTCGAGGCGCCTCCTCCCACGAGGGGCCATGGCCAAAGGTGTCCGTGTGGCACGGAAGCGCCGACGCGACTGTCAAACCCATGAATGCGGGCGAGATCCTCAAGCAATGGACGAATGTGCACGGCCTGCGAGCCAACCCGAGCCGCAGCGACACGGTGGATGGATATCCGCACCGGGTCTGGACCAACGCTGCAGGCGAGGAGGTCATCGAGGAATATGTCATCACCGGCATGGCGCACGGCACCCCTCTGGCAGTGGGGGACGATGAAAACAGCTATGGGGCGGCTGGCCCCTTCCTCCTCGATGTGGGCATCTCGTCGAGCTACCGGATCGCAAAGTTCTGGGGGCTGACGGGGCGGCCGGTTGGCGCGGTCAAGAAGCGAACGGCTGACGAATCGGCTCGAAAGAATGAGGGCGCGGATCCGGCTCATTCGGACGCGCCGAAAGCCATCGGGCGCAAGAGGACGGCACGGCGCTCGCATGAGCCTCGCGAGAAAGCCGCCCGGTCTGTCTTCGATGTGAACGCGGTGATCACGAAAGCCCTGAAGGCCGCCGGGCTCATGAAGTAAGCGCCTGGAGCAACATGCCGTGGGAAGCCAGGCGCGACGCTTGCGCCTGCCTCCGACCGCGGCGCTTTACGGCTTCCGCTCCTGGCTCAGCAGATCCTCCTGCTTGCGCCTTTCACCTGTCACGCAGTTCATGCTTTGCTGCGCTGGAACGATCAGAGGCCGCATGTCCCCGAGGCCGGCGATCTCCCGCATGATCTTCGTGCGGATGACCATGGCGAATTGCTCCGGATCGTGCAGGGGCAGCACGAAGGAGCCCATGCCGCCGATGACGCACTCCTTGAAGTAGAGATCGAGATCCGCCAGTTCCGCGCTGCCCGTCGTCCGTTTATACATGATGGGCAGGCCGTTGATGATGGTGCCGTCCGCGACGGCCTCATCTCTCGCATAGGTGATGGTGCGACCGTCATTGTTCGGGCCGTCGCCGGAGATGTCGATGACGCGCCGGATCGGGGCCCCTCCGAGATCTGCGAAGAGCTTGCGGCTGTAGTCGATCACGCCCGAGATCGACGTCATCCCGGCCTGCCGAATGGGTTGATAAGCCAAGAGATCCGAGAAGGAGCGCGCGTCCTCAGGACTGTCGATGACCGTCCAAGGCACCAGAACGCGCTGGTCTCTCGCGCCGGACCATTCGACATATGTGACGGCAATCCGTCCGTGCATGCCGTTCGCAATGGCCTCGTGAACGAGAACAGAGCGAAAGGCGTCGACAAATCCAGACCGTTGCAATCCTTGCTCATCGTTTTCCATGGATGACGAGACATCGACTGCGATCACAAGGGCAACATCGAGCGGATGCTCGGCTCCGGCGGGCCCGCCTGCCAGAGCATCGCCTGCCAGCAGCAAAAACGCGAGAGTACTCAGGAGCCTGTTCGCCATGGCCACCTCCGCCCCGGCTGCCGATCCTGCGACCGCTGCCAAGATTGCAACTGTCAACGCTTCAGCCAGCTGTTTGATACGCTGGCGCTCGGGATAAAACATCAAGGCCGCTCGTGACGGGCCAAAAGCTTGGACTTGATCTCCGGCCCCTCTGAATGGAGGGGAGTCGACGGTTGAGTTATTCGGTTTTCCGGGGTGCGCCCCTGGCCCAAGACACACGTAACAAAATCCACTCTCCATACGCAGAGCAGACAAGGGTTGGGAGGTTCAGCTATGGTTTTCTTACGTTACGCAAGGGGCAACACAATGAAACCGGATATGGACCTGATCGGCGCTCTCACCAGCTTCTCCGTCGGCACGCTCGACGGCCGCGACGCGATGATGGTGATCGAACTCGCAACAACCACCGAGGAATACGAGCGCGGCATCCGGCGCCAGATGCCGGTCGCGATGACCCCCGAACATGCCCGCGAACTCGGCGAGGCCCTGCTGCTGGCCGCCAAGGCCGCTCAGATGGGCGATGCTCCGAGCTACGCGTTCAACTGATCAGCGCCACGCTCGAAGGCTGGCGACAAGCACCGAGCCTTCACCGACATGTCCGGTAGGATCCCATGTCGAAATGAAAATGATCGTGGTGAGCCTCGTTGTAATCGGGGCTTAGCACCACGTCGAAAACATCGCAGGCACCGTCCCGCAGGGCACGGAGAAATGCCCTGCGGCGCGGATCGCTTCCTATCCAATCGCCTTTGACCGTAATCTGCTGTCCGTCGGCAAGTACGAAGCCTGCAATGTCGATGGCATTGGCCGTCGCGTGCTCGCTGCGCCGCCCTCCTGCGCGATGGTTGATGTTGCGGCAGGCATATGTTCCAAAATGCGTAACACGCACGATCTCCTGCCCCAGATGCCGACGGGCGGCAGGCAGCAGAACATGCTCCTCGAACAGGGCCCATGCCACGGTGAGCGAACAGGTGGCCGTAAATCCGCGGCTCAACCCCACGGACGACCGGCTCACCTCCACGGCATTCGAAAACCCGCACCCTTGCTCCAGCGGCTGGTCCGTGACCGGTTTGTGCGAGACCTCCGAATCGGCCAGCACGGCCAGGCATTGCGCGCCATTCCGCTCGAGGCGGCCAAGCTTGAGTCGCGTGAGCCAGCTTGGGCTGTCCGCAATACGCAAGGGGCTGAACGGATTGAGGTGATTGGGAACCACGATCACGCCGGCCCAAAGCAATCCGCCGCATACCGCCAGTCCCATGGCGACTACAACGGCAAGCCGGCCAAGGATGATCGGCACGAGCCTGGAACGCCGCCGTGGATGAGAATGATCGTCCTGCACGCCCCTGTTCTAGGGCTCGGCAGGTTGGGAACCAGCCGGTTGAGACTCTAGGACAGGCTGGACCCCTGGATCGCCATCTCATTCAAGCCGAGCCAGTACGCATTGATTTGCTCGACCATCTCGCGCAACGCCTCCGGCCGCGCCGGCTTGACCAGGTACGAATTGGCTCCGAGGTCATAGGCGCGCTCCAGGTCGACGTTTTCGCGCGACGACGTCAGGATGATGACCGGGATGCGCCGCAGCCTTGCCGTTCCCTTGATCCATTCCAGCACCTCGAAGCCCGAACGGCGGGGCAGCTTGAGATCCAAGAGAATGATGAAAGGGCTCGCCTGCATCGGGTCTGTCGCAGTCTGTTCCAGATAGGCCACGGCCTCATCCCCATCCTTGGCGAACCAGAGAGGAACGGCGATGCCGGCCTTCTTGAAGGCTCGTGCCAGCAGGTCCCGGTCGTCGGCGTTATCCTCGACAATCAGCACCATTCCCTCATCCTGGCTCATTGTGTCCCCTCCTCCGCGGCCGGAAGCTCGATCCAAAAGCGGCTCCCCTCCCCGGGTTTCGATATGACGCCGCACTCGCCGCCCATGCGCTCGAGGCTTCTTCGGACGATTGCCAGGCCGATCCCTGTTCCGGGATAGGCCTCAACACCGTGCAGGCGCTGAAATGGCTGGAACACGCGCTCCTGATGAGCGGGATCGATGCCGATGCCATTGTCTTCGAACCAAAGCCGCACGCGGTTCGCCTGCCTCTCCGCCCGAATGCGGATATAGGGCCTGTTCCCCGGAGGCACGAACTTGATCGCATTCGAGATCAGGTTCTCGACGGCCTGCACCAGCGTCGGAGGATGCGCTTTTACGCTGGGCAGCGGGCGCTCGACCTCGATCTCCGCGCGGGCCTCGCTCACCATTTGCTCACTATGCGCTAGAACCTGATGAACGATTTGCTCGAGCGCCACGGGGCGCAGGTTCACTTCCCCACGGGCCAGCCGGCTATAGGTGAGAATATCCTGGATCAGGTTGTCCATCCGGTCCGCCGCCGCAACGATCCGTTGCGTGAAGCCCCTGCCCTCCTCCGGGAGAGAAGCGCCGTAATCCTCAACAAGGGCATCGGCATAGCCATGCATGGACCGCAGCGGCGCGCGCAGATCGTGGGAAATCGTGTACGCAAAGGCATCGAGCTCCCGGTTGACCTGGGTCAGCTCCGCGGTCCGGCTCTCCACCTGCCGCTCCAGATCCTGCCGAAAACGCCGCTCGGCCTCAAGAAGCTTGGCATTGGCGCGCTGCCGTGACAGCCAGAGCATGCCGAGAATCGTGCTGACGAGAGCAGACACCCCACCCAGAACAGCGATCCCGGTCGCCCAGGCCGCCTGATTCTCGAGCTGTCGCGTTCGCGAGGCCAGAAGACTCTGCTGCGCATTCTCCAGGTCTACGATTGCGGCATCGATATCCTCCATCAGCTTTTGCCCGACGTCCGTTCGGACCACGGCCAAGGCGGCATCGAACCCCTGCTGGCGCAAGGAAACCGTTTGGGAGAGTTCATCCAGCTTGTCTTCGACAAGACCACGCAGGCGCTGCAGGCGGATTTTCTGCGCCGGGTCCCTGACTGCGCCTTCAAGGGTCCCAAAACTTGTCCAGACCTTGCCGACCGCCCGATCGTAGGGCGCGAGATAGCGACGCTCTCCCGTCAGGATATAGCCGCGCTGGCCCGTTTCGGCCGCTCGCACATCCACATGCAGTTCAGCCATCTCCCGCAGCATTGCGCTGGTCTGGAGCACGAAGACGCGATTCTGCCCAAGGCTCGACAGGATCAGGTTCAGGGCAATCGCGCTTGCCACCATGAGCGCTCCGGCGAGAACGAATGCCGCCGTAACGGCAGCCGATCCGAAGCGAGGCGGCTCCGGATCGGTTCCATGCTGCGCCGGGCTTGCATCGGAACTCCAGCGAAGCGGCGGATTAACTTTGAAAGGGAGCAACAACTTCCCCTATTCGTTATCGTTGAACTGACACATAACCGCCGATCGCTGCTTCGGATTGCCTGATCCCATGAGAATCCTCTTTGTCGATGATGATCCAGATACCCGTGCGCTGGCAATTCGGGCCGTTACCCATGAGTTCCCGAATGCCACCATCCGGGAGGCGATGGACCTGACCAGCCTTGATGAGGTTTTGCAGGAGCGGCCTCCCGAGATCCTCGTTACGGACTTCGACCTGCGGTGGACTGACGGGATAAAGATCTTTGACCGGGTGAAGGCCGCGAACCCCCTGTGCTGCACCGTCATGTTTACCGGAACCGGCAATGAGGAACTTGCCGTGCGAGCCCTCAAGCACGGCTTTGATGATTATGTGGTCAAAGGATCCAAGCAGCTTCGCCGTCTCGCGATCACGGTTCGCAGTGCCTATGAGCGCAACAACAGGTTGCGCGAACTCGGCGAAAGCCGCGATCTCGTTCTCAAGGAGCTGTACCATAGGCTGCACAACAACCTTCAGCTTGTGATCAGCCTCCTGCGAATGACCGAAAAGACCCTTGGGCATGAAAGCGACAGACAGCAGATTGCCGATCTCGGGCGCCGCATCCAGGCTCTCAGCGCCCTTCAGGAAGAGTTCTACCGCTCGGAAGACTTCCGGCGCGTGAACTTCAGCAGCTTTCTGGAGAGATTGGCTCGCAATCTATTGGAAACCTCAGGAGGCCGCATCGAACTTACGGCCGAGCTTAACCTAGTTGAATTACCCGTCGACTTGGCTGTTCCATTGGGTCTCATAGCCAACGAAATTCTCAACGCTACGCTCAAGCATGCCTCTCCCGATGATCGTCCAGGGCACCTCTCCATGCGGCTCGAACAGATAGCGGAAACGCTCATCCTCCGAATTTCCGGTGACGGGGCTGGATCCGGGGAGGACCCGGATACGGCCAAGACCGGCCTTGGGATGCGCCTGATCCAGCGCCTTGCCACTCAAATCGAGGGCGAAGTATCGCTCGAGCACCATGCGGCAGGAGCCGCATGGCAGGTGAGCGTTCCTCTATGAGCGAGAAGCTTCGGGTTCTCGTGGTTGATGATGAAGCGCTTGTGGCGGACTTTATTGCCGACCTCGTGGAGGAGGCTGGGCACGAGGTCATCGGCATCGCCGCGACGCGAGAGAAGGCGCTGGAATATCTGGAGCGAAGCGCTATCGATCTCGCCATCCTCGACATCAGGCTGAAGGGCCGTCTGAACGGGATCGATCTGGCGCAGGCAACGCGCGCCCGCGAAATCCCTCATATGTTCATCACCGGCTCGGGGGACCCGTCAACACGGGAGGCCGCGGAGGCAACGGGGCCGCTCGCCATCCTCCAAAAGCCGTTCAGTCAGGAACGGCTTGTCTCCGTCCTCAGCCAGATGGCGCAGCGCGACCATTCATTGAACTGACACGCCGCTGGTTTGATCATCTGGCAGGCCACCTGCCGCAGCGGCCTCCGACGTATCCGACGGCAAGGCGGCGGACCGCCTTGCCAATGCTGGATCTGTCGCTTCTCGAAGCTCCAGGAAATTTATACGGATTCCTTGAGGTCCTTTGCAGCCCTGAAGGCAATCTTCTTGGAAGCCTTGATCTTCACCGGCTCGCCCGTCTGCGGATTGCGGCCCATACGGGCAGCACGCTTGCGCACCTGCAGAATGCCGAGACCCGTCAACCGAATCTTCTCGCCCTTCTTCAGGCTCTTTGCGATCATCTCGACCACCTGGGTGAGCATCTCGTTCGCCTGGCGCTTGGGAAGCTCGTGGGTTTCCGAAAGCCTTTCCGCGATGTTGCGCAACGTCAGGACGGACGCTGCACCACCTGCGGAGGCCTTGCTGACGGCCTTCTTTGCAGGGGCCTTGGATGCAACCTTCTTGGCAGGGGCCTTCGCGGCAGCCTTCGTTGCAGCTGCCTTGGTGGCTGCCTTTGCAGGTGCCTTCGCGGTTTTGGCCGATGCCTTTGCTGCAGCCTTAGGCGCCGCAGCCTTCTTGGCAGGGGCCTTCTTGGACGAAACCTTGGTTGCAGTCTTGGCCATCAGAAACTCCTTCTTTTGAACTGTGAACTCATAGACAGCAAAATCTGAATAGCGCTTTTGACCAAGATTTAAAGATGGCAAAATGAGGTTTCCGCACAATAGTCTTGGATAGATCCTGCAATTCTCGCCGGGCTGCCCCTGAATGCTGCCCGAAATCAAACCCTGAAGATGAGAAACGCTCCAGGCTCTTTGAACCGCTGCGGCGCGCAACCCGATCAAAGATTGCCTGACGAATGCACTCAAACCTCGCATTCGCCGGGATCCTATGAACGATTGAAGTTGCTTGATATCATCCTTGGAATAAAGACTAGACAGGATGGAGCGAACTGATGTCACCTCCGTCCTCGGGACGCTGCAGCCTTGTGGTCGTCACAAAAGAATAACGACAAGCCGGTCATCAACGCTATCGGGATCGGGAAAACTACGGTGAACGCATGACCAGAGTCGCTTGCATCGGAGAATGCATGATCGAGCTTCGGGAGGAGGTCGATGGAAGGCTGTCCCGGAGCTTTGGCGGTGATACGCTCAACACGGCAGTCTATCTCGCCCGTCTTGGGACGCAGGTCGATTACATCACTGCTCTGGGCGACGACAGCTGGAGCGATGAGCTGATCGCAGCATGGAACGCCGAAGGAGTCGGCACGCAGCAGGTGCCGCGCCTGCCCGGCCGCCTTCCGGGCCTCTACATCATCCAGACCGACTCGAAAGGCGAACGCCGTTTCTCGTATTGGCGCGACAGCGCTGCGGCGCGATCCCTGTTCCAAGCGCCCGAGGCGCAAGACAGCGTCACGGCCATCGGCACATACGACCTGGTCTATTTTTCAGGGATCACGCTTTCCCTTTACGGGGAGGACGGGCGGGATCGCCTCTTCAGGGTTCTGCACGAGGCCCGCATGCATGGACGGCGCATTGCCTTCGACACCAACTTCCGCCCCCGTGGCTGGCCCGACCCGACAGTTGCACGGGCCGCATTCCGCCAGGCGTTTGAATGCGCCGACATCGTTCTCGCATCGACGGAGGACCTCGATCTTCTGTTCGGCGATGCCGGCGTCGACGATCTTTTAGGTTTCTCCGAGAAGGCTGAAATCGTCCTCAAGCTCCCGGACCTGACCTGCCGCGTCATCGCGCAGGGTCAGGAAGTGCTGGTGCCGGGCAAGGCCGCGGAAGATGTCGTCGACACGACCGCCGCAGGCGACAGCTTTGCGGCCGCTTATCTCGATGCGCGCCTGTCCGGTGCGAACCCCGAAGCCGCTGCAAGCGCGGGGCATCGTCTCGCCGGTCAGGTTGTGCGCTACCGCGGCGCGATCATTCCGGCCGAGGCCATGCCTTGAGCCCGATCTTGCAAGCCCATTTCAAGGAGGCCCTTGCGTGACCCAAGACCTGACGAGCCTCTCCGGCTCCCGTGATAAAAAGCTGGCCGACATCCTCCGGGCCGGCCCCATCGTTCCCGTCATCACCCTGGAGCGTGTGGACGATGCCGTTCCTCTCGCGCGGGCTCTCGTGGCCGGCGGGCTCCGCCTGCTGGAAATCACGCTGAGAACCCCCGCAGCAGCGGACTCCGCCGCAGCCATCATCCAGGAGGTGCCGGAGGCGATCGTCGGAATAGGCACGGTTCTGACGCCCAGGGACCTGGAACGCGCTCAGGCGCTGGGCGCGCGCTATGCCCTGAGCCCCGGCGCCACGCCGGCCCTGCTCGAAGCTGCCGCCGGAAGCGAGATGCCGTTCATTCCGGGCATCGCAACCGCGTCGGAGCTGATGGGAGCCCTGGAGCACGGCTTCCAGACGGTGAAGTTCTTCCCTGCCGTTGCTTCGGGCGGCATTCCCGCCCTGAAGGCGCTCGCTGGTCCCTTTCCGCAGGCCCGCTTCTGCCCGACCGGAGGCATCGACGAGAAGAATGCCAGAGACTGGCTTACCTTGCCGAATGTCGTGGCCATCGGCGGATCCTGGGTCTGCCAGACGTCCGACATTCGCGCGAAGGCGTGGAACGACATCACCGCGAAAGCCGAGAGGGCAGTCATGTCCATCAAGGCATGACGGGTTCCGGCAAAACGCATTGGTGCTGACATTTCGTAGGCTTGTCAGGCTCATGGCTCCTGGCGATACTCACGGCCCGGCATGCGAGGGACCACAGTGGCTGCAACCGTTTACGACACGAACCTCGACAAGAATCCGGCGAACTTTCAGCCCCTGACCCCTCTTGGTTTCCTGGAGCGGGCGGCCAGCGTTCATCCTGACCGAACAGCCATCATTCACGGTCCCCTGCGACGCAGCTACCGTGACTTCTACGCCCGCTCACGCCAGCTCGCCTCGGCCCTCGCCCGGCGCGGCGTCGGGCGCGGCGACACCGTGTCGGTGATGCTGCCCAACACGCCGGCCATGCTCGAATGCCATTACGGCGTCCCCATGGCCGGTGCAGTCCTCAACACCCTCAACACACGCCTCGATGCCAAGGTCATCGCGTTCTCCCTGGAGCACAGCGAAGCCAAGGTGCTGATCACGGACCGGGAGTTCTCGGCCACCGTCAAGGAAGCCCTGGAGCTGACCTCGGCAAGGCCTCTCGTCATCGACTATGACGATCCGGAGTTCACCGGACCGGGCGAGCGCTTGGGCTCCCAGGAGTACGAGGATCTGCTGGCCGAGGGCGATCCGGATTTCTCCTGGAGCCCGCCGCAGGACGAGTGGGACGCCATTACGCTGAACTACACCTCGGGCACGACCGGCGACCCCAAGGGCGTCGTCTACCACCATCGCGGCGCCTACCTGCTTGCCATGGGCAACATCCTCACGGCAGGCATGAGGCAGCATCCGGTGTACCTGTGGACGCTGCCCATGTTCCACTGCAACGGCTGGTGCTTTCCCTGGTCGCTCTCCATCGTGGCCGGCACCCATGTCTGCCTGCGAGCCGTGCGCGCTAGGCCGATGTACGATGCCCTGGCCGATCATGGGGTCACGCACCTTTGCGGCGCGCCCATCGTCATGTCGACGCTGCTCAATGCGCCGGCGTCTGAACAGCGATCCCTGCCCCACACGGTGACATTCATGACGGCTGCGGCTCCCCCGCCGGAAGCCGTGCTCGCCGCCATGAAGACTGCGGGTTTCGACGTGACGCATCTCTATGGCCTCACGGAGGTCTACGGCCCGGCGGTCGTGAACGAATGGCACCGGGAGTGGGACGATCTCGATCCAGGCGAGTATGCGGCCAAGAAGGCCCGGCAGGGCGTGCGCTATCCGGTGCTCGAAGCGCTCGATGTGCTCGACCCGGAGACGATGCTGCCCGTGCCGGCGGACGGACGGACCCTTGGCGAGGTCATGTTCCGCGGCAATGTGGTGATGAAGGGATATCTGAAGAATCCCGCCGGCACGGCCAAGGCTTTTGAAGGCGGCTGGTTTCATTCGGGCGATCTCGGAGTGAAGTACCCGGACGGATACGTGCAGCTGAAGGACCGCTCCAAGGACATCATCATCTCGGGCGGCGAGAACATTTCATCCATCGAGGTGGAGGATGCTCTCTACAAGCATCCTGCCATTCAGGCAGCGGCCGTTGTGGCGATGCCCGACGAGAAATGGGGCGAGACCCCTTGCGCCTTCGTGGAGGTGAAGCCCGGTCAGTCCGTATCGCCTGAGGATATCGTCGCCTGGTGCCGGCAGCATCTGGCATCCTACAAGTGCCCCCGCACCGTGATCTTCACGGAGCTGCCGAAGACCTCCACCGGCAAGATTCAGAAGTTCCAGCTCAGGGAAATGGCACGCGCCTACAGGGGCGGAGCCTAGCGGCCTTTCCACTTCGGCTTGCGCTTTTCGATGAAGGCGTCGATGCCCTCGCCTGCATCCTCCGCCATCATGTTGCAGGCCATCACGTTGCCCGCGTAGGCGTAGGCCTCTTCCAGGCCCATGGAGCGCTGGCGGCTGAACATGGCCTTGCCAGTGCGGATCGCCACAGGGCTCTTGGCGCAGATATCGGACGTCAGTGCAGCCACGGCCTTGTCGAGTTCCGCGTCCGGCGCCACCCGGCTGACGAGCCCGAAGGACAGGGCCTCGGCGGACGAGATGAAGCGTCCCGTCACCAGCATGTCGAAGGCATGTTTGGGCGAGACATTGCGCGAGAGCGCCACCGCCGGCGTGGAGCAGAACAGCCCGACATTGATGCCTGAGACCGCAAACGTGGCGCTCTCGGCGGCAACAGCCAGATCACAGGAAGCCACCAGCTGACAACCCGCAGCGGTTGCCATCCCGTGCACCTGTGCGATCACCGGGACGGGCAGATTGACGATGCTCTGCATCACCTGGCTGCACCTGGTAAACAAGGCCTCGTAGTAATCCTGCTTCGGATTGGCCCGCATCTGCTTGAGGTCATGGCCAGCGCAGAAAGCCTTGCCAGCGGCGGCGACAACGACGCAGCGCACCGTTTCATCAGCCGCAATACCCTCGAGCGCCGTCTGGAGAGCTGAGAGCATCTCCTCCGACAGAGCGTTGAACCGAGCCGGCCGGTTGAGGGTGAGCGTCACGACGCCATCGCGGTCGTCCCGCAGCAAAATGGGGTCGGCGGCAGGAGCCTGCTGAGCACTCATGAGCGTTTTCCTCAGGTTGCGGACACGTTGTTTACGCGATCCAACCCGAATAAGCTTCATATGGCAAGAAGCCCCTTGAGGAGCGCCACCTCGGACCGGGGCCAACGAGAGGTGCCCTTGTGAGCAAACCGTCGATCAGCCGCTTCCCCGTTCCCGAGATCATCGATCTGCCGGACGATATCCGCACCCGCATTCTCGCCGTTCAGGAGAAGTCCGGCTTCGTTCCCAATGTCTTTCTGGTGCTCGCCCGCAGGCCCGACGAGTTTCGCGCCTTCTTCGCCTATCATGATGCGCTGATGGACAAGCCCGGCAACCTGACCAAAGCCGAGCGCGAGATGATCGTGGTGGCCACCAGCAGCGCCAATGGGTGCCAATATTGCGTCGTGGCCCACGGAGCGATCCTGCGCATCCGGGCCAAGAACCCGCTGATCGCCGATCAGGTGGCGATCAACTACCGCAAGGCCGACATCACGCCGCGGCAGAAGGCGATGCTGGACTTCGCCATGAAGGTGGCCTTTGAGGCTTATTCCGTGAATGATGCCGATATTGCGGCCTTGAGCGAGCATGGCTTCACGGAAGAGGACGTGTGGGACATTGCGGCGATCACCGCCTTCTTCGCCATGTCGAACCGCCTCGCCAACGCGACCAACATGCGGCCGAACGAGGAGTTCTATATGCTCGGCCGGAGCTGATCGGCCTCCGTTCAGGGGGAAAGCACCTTGCCCGGATTGAGCAAGCCATCGGGATCGAGAGCCCGCTTGAGCTTGCGGGCGAGGTCCAGCTCCGTTTGAGCACGATACCGCGCCAGTTCGCCCACGCGGTACTGTCCGATCCCGTGCTCCGCCGAGATGCTGCCCCCGAAAGCGGCCACCACGTCATGAACGATCCGGTTCACGACGCCTGCGTCCTGGCCTGCGTCGACCAACACATTATAATGGATGTTGCCGTCGCCCAAATGTCCGAAGGCGTTCACCCGCGTTCCCGGAGCCCCTGCGGCGAGCGCCTCCCCGGCCTCATCGAGGAAGCGGGGAACCTCGGTCAGCGGCACGGAGACGTCGTGCTTGACGCTCTTTCCCTCCCGCGCCTCCGATTCCGTCACATGCTCGCGCAGGGCCCAGAGCTGAGCCGCCTGCGCACCCGACTCGGCAATGACACCGTCGAGCGCGATCTCCTGCTCGAAGGCAGCACCCAGCATGGCCTCGGCCGCCTCCCGCAGCCCCGGAAGGCTGGAGGCGGCTTCGATCAGCACGAACCAATCACCTTGGGCAATCGGGGCCTTCAACCCGGCATGCTTCGCGACGAGTTGCATGGAGGTGGCCGAGATCAGCTCGAAGGCGGAAATCTGGTCGCCCAGCTCGTCCTGGGCGAGTGCCAGAAGCCGCAGCGCCGCGGCAGGATCCGCAACCGACAGCAGCGCCGTTACGGAGTGCTTCGGCCGCGGCAGAAGCCTTAGGATTGCCGCCGTGACGATCCCGAGCGTGCCTTCGCTGCCGATGAACAGCTGCTTCCAGTCGTACCCCGCGTTATCCTTGCGCAGGCGGCGCAAGCCGTTGGCAACGGTACCGTCCGGCAGAACCACCTCGAGGCCGAGCACGAGGCTTCGGGTCATGCCGTAGCGCAGCACGTTCACGCCGCCGGCATTCGCCGCCACGACGCCCCCGATGGTGGCCGAGCCCTCGGCCGCAAGGCTGATCGGGAGCAGGCGGCCAACGGCCGAGGCGGCATCCTGCGCCACTTTCAGAATGCACCCGGCCTCGGCCTCAATCGTCATGCCGACCGCATCCACATTGCGAACTGCCGCCATGCGATTCAGGGAGAGAACGACCTGCGTGCCCGAGGGATCGGGTACTGCGCCGCCCGCAAGGCCCGTGTTGCCGCCCTGCGGCACGAGCGGGACGCCCGCCTCGCGGCAGACCTGCACGATGTGGGCCACCTGGGCGGTGGAGGAAGGGCGGACGACGCAGGCGGGTGTGCCGGGAAAGAGCCTACGCCAATCGACGGAGTAAGGCTCGAGATCCGGCCCATCGGTGATGACCGAGGCCGGACCGAGAGCGCTCGTCAGACGCTGGAGAAAGTCCGCCGATATGTTCATCTGAATGCCTTGTTGAAGCACGCCCGTCAGGCACCTTCCCTCAGGGGCGGAGAAGCCTCCGAACCTTCGACACCGCTCCTGACCGATCGCGGCCGTGCCGTCAACATATCATCAAATGCGCAGCCGCAGTCTCGCCTGAGCGGCCCTGAAGGAAGCGCTCCAGGCCCCGATCAGCTTTGGCCGGAGCCGGGCTCGGCCATTTTGCGATGCTGTTCGGCAAGCATTCCGGCCGGGGTCACCGAGGCTATGGCGGTGGTGAGCTTGTTCTTCCAGCCGCTGACCACATCGCCGTCACCGCGCATCATGGCCTCGAACCCGACCTTCGCCACGTCGGCCGGATCGTCCTTCTTGTCCTGGCCGACCTTGGTATCCATCATGTCGGCCCGCTCGAAGAACTCGGTATCGGTGACGCCGGGCATCAGGCACGTGACGGTCACGCCGCTGTCCTTCAGCTCGTTACGGAGGGCGAAGGAGAAGGAATCGATGAACGCCTTGGTGCCGTTATAGACGGCCTGAAACGTGCCCGGCATGAAGCCCGCAATGGAGCCGGTGATGAGGATTCGGCCCTCACCCCGGGAACGCATGTCGCGGCCGACCTTCTGGATCAGGTAGATCGTGCCCGTGATGTTGGTGTCGATCACGTGGCGAACCTGCGCGAAATCCTGATCGAGAAAGGCATGTCCCAGCCCATGCCCCGCATTGGCCAGAAGAGCGCCCACCGGCCGCCCTTTGATCGCAGCATGAAGCCGGTCGACGCCCTCAAGCGTTGCCAGATCTGCCTCAACCGCATCAACCGAGGCGCCGAGCGCCTGAAACTCCTTGGCAGCATCGTGAATGGCGGCCTGATCGGCGGCAATGAGCAGGTCGTAGCCATTCTGCGCACAGAGTTTTGCAAGTTCATAACCGATACCGACAGATGCACCGGTGACGATCGCAAGCGGCTTTGCAGTTTCGGGCATGGCATTCTCCAATCCGTGTTGAGGAGGCTACCGGCCACTGTTGGGAGGAAGTGAACCCGGCGCATAGGGCATGAACTCCTGAACATTGCCTGAGTTCAAAACTGTGCCGTGCCGGTTGCTGAAAGCCCGAGCCGAATGTCGCTTCAGTCCAGTAGAAGACCAGTTGCTCGTCTCATTTCAGGCAGTTGCTTTCGTTTTGGGGCCAATATACCTTCACCGTAACAAGAAGAGAAAAGCTCAGGCCACCAAGGCTTGGCACCAGGAGGAGCGCTATTGAGTCCGCATGAATCGGCGGCGCTTGGCGTCGCGAATGTTCTTGGCTTCAACGGCCAGGGCATCGCTCGACATGCACCGGCCTGTCACACCGTGACCTTTTTCGGCCGGATCAGGCGCAGTGCCACGCCCCCTGTGAACGCGGCTCAGCATCAAGGACATCGCGGATGACGCTTGCTCTGGAAGGAGTTTCCAAAAAGGTCGGAGCAGCGGTCCATATCGATGACATCCACATGACCCTTGAGCGCGGCTCCCTCAACGTGCTGCTTGGGGCGACCCTGGCCGGCAAGACCTCGCTCATGCGCCTCATGGCCGGTCTCGACGTTCCCACGAGCGGCCGCGTTCTGGTCGACGGCAAGGATGTGACGGGCTGGCCCGTGCAGCGCCGCAGCGTCGCCATGGTCTACCAGCAGTTCATCAACTACCCGTCCCTGACGGTTTACGAGAACATCGCCTCGCCTCTGCGCGTCGCCGGCCTGCCGGGATCTGAAATCGACGCCCGCGTCCGCGATGCCGCCAAGCTGCTGAAGCTGGAGCCTTATCTCGACCGCAAGCCGCTGAACCTTTCCGGTGGCCAGCAGCAGCGCACCGCCATCGCGCGAGCGCTGGTCAAGCGCGCGGACCTCGTGCTGCTCGACGAGCCCCTGGCCAATCTCGACTATAAGCTGCGCGAGGAGCTTCGCGAGGAACTGCCGCGGGTCTTCTCGGCATCGGGCGCCATCTTCGTCTATGCAACGACTGAACCGTCGGAGGCTCTTCTTCTCGGCGGCAACACCGCCACCCTTTTCGAGGGCCGCCTCACCCAATTCGGGCCAACGCCCCGCGTGTACAGGCAACCCCAGGATCTCACCACCGCACGGGTCTTTTCCGATCCGCCGCTCAACACCATGACGATCCACAAGACGGGGGACGCCGTAACTTTGGGCGCGGGCGAGCGAATTCCGGCGACAGGAGCCCTCGTGGCTGTTGCCGACGGCGAATATACGGTCGGCTTCCGGGCGCATCATCTGAGCCTGGAACCGATGGGCCCCGAAGGGATCGCCCTTCCGGCAACCGTATCGGTTGCCGAAATCACAGGATCGGAGAGCTATGTGCACCTGGATGCGGGCGAGCACCGTTTCGTGGCCCTCGTGCCGGGAGTGAGGCGCCTGGAGCCGAAGTCCTCCGTCACGGCTTATATCGACCCGCGGCACCTCTTCCTGTTCGATGCAGCCGGTCGCCTTGCCGGCGCAGACCCTGCGCAGAAAGCGGCTTGAGGAGAGCCCTGTGGCACGCATCACCCTCGATCATCTCGCCCATGCCTACAGATCCGATCCCCGGAGGCCGGAGGACTACGCCCTCAAGGAGGTCAACCATGTGTGGAGCCAGGGAGGCGCCTATGCCCTCTTGGGCCCTTCAGGCTGCGGCAAGACCACCCTTCTCAACATCATCTCCGGTCTGGTGCGCCCGACGCGCGGAAGAGTTTTGTTCGACGAAGTCGACGTGACGGATCTGCCGACGGAAGCGCGCAACATTGCGCAGGTGTTCCAATTTCCCGTGGTCTACGACACCATGACCGTGCGCGAGAACCTGGCCTTCCCGCTCAAGAACCGGCGCGTAGCCGGCGAAACGACGGCACGGCGGGTGGAGGAGATCGCCCGGCTGCTCGATTTGACCCGCGTGCTCGACCGCAGGGCCAGCAACCTGACCGCCGACATGAAGCAGAAGATCTCGCTCGGACGCGGCCTCGTGCGCCCGGATGTGGCGGCAATCCTGTTCGACGAGCCGCTTACGGTGATCGATCCGCACCTGAAATGGCAGCTGCGGTCCACCCTGAAGGAGATCCACCACGCCCTCGACATCACCATGATCTACGTGACCCACGATCAGACCGAGGCGCTCACCTTCGCCGACAAGGTCGTGGTCATGCATGATGGCGCCGTGGTTCAGACGGGAACGCCCGAGGAGCTGTTCGAGCGTCCGGCCCACACCTTCGTGGGTCATTTCATCGGCTCGCCGGGAATGAACATCCTGCCCTGCCGGGTCGAGGGAACCACGGCCTTCGTCGGAAGCACGACCATATCCCTGCAGCGGGCCTATCGGACCCTGTCGGATTCCGACCGCGTCGAACTCGGCATTCGCCCCGAATTCGTGCGTCTGCAGCCGAAGGGAGCAGGACTGCCCGTGCAGGTGAGACGCATCGACGACATCGGCCGCGCCCGCATCGCGCGCGTCGAGATGAACGGACGTCCTCTTGCCGCGAGCGTGCCGGACGGCATCTTCATCGATGGTGATGAAGCTGCGCTCGCCATCGATCCGCGCCACGTACACATCTATGCGGATGGACACCTGGTTCCGGGCGAAGCTACGGGAGGGCATGGCGCGTGACAAAGACGGTCAACAACAGGGCCTGGTTCTTCGTCCTGCCGGTTTTCGCCATCGTGGCGTTCTCGGCGGTTCTGCCGCTGATGACCGTCGTGAACTATTCGGTGCAGGATACCTTCGGCAACAACCAGTTCTTCTGGAACGGCATCGCCTGGTTCCAGGAATTGCTCGACCCGTCGAGCCAGCTCGGCGAACAGTTCCTGTCGTCGCTGATGCGCACGCTCCTGTTCTCGTTCATCATTCTTCTGATCGAGGTGCCGCTCGGCATCGCGGTGGCTCTGGCCATGCCGCGCGAGGGCTGGACGGTGGCGCTCTGCCTCGTGCTCATGGCGCTGCCGCTGCTTATTCCGTGGAATGTGGTCGGCACCATCTGGCAGGTTTTCGCCCGCGGCGACATCGGCCTCCTCGGCTGGATCGTCAACCACCTCGGCATCGACTACAACTACACGGGCGATCCCATCGATGCCTGGATCACGATCATCGTCATGGATGTGTGGCACTGGACGAGCCTCGTGGCGCTCCTGTGCTATGCGGGCCTCAAGTCGATACCGGACGCCTATTATCAGGCAGCCCGCATCGACGGCGCCTCGCGCTGGGCGGTCTTCCGCACGATTCAGCTGCCGAAGATGCGGCGCGTGCTGCTGATTGCCGTGCTCCTGCGTTTCATGGATTCGTTCATGATCTATACGGAGCCCTTCGTGCTCACCGGCGGAGGACCCGGCAATGCGACAACGTTCCTGTCCATCGATCTGGTGAAGCTCGCCCTCGGCCAGTTCGATCTCGGCAAGGCGGCTGCCATGTCGCTGGTCTACAATCTCATCATTCTTGCCATCTGCTGGGTCTTCTACACGGTCATGACCAATGTGGATGCGCAGCGCGACAGGGTCGAAGCATGAGCGGAACCATAGCCGTCAGCCCATCCAATGTAAAACCTGCCGCAGCACCCCTTGCGGCAAACCGCGCCCTCTCCGGCCCTCGCGTGAGCGGCCGCGTCGTGGTGATGACCCTCTACCTGCTGTTCCTCATGCTGCCGATCTACTGGCTCGTGAACATGAGCCTGAAGACCAACATGGAGATTACGTCCGGCCTCACCCTGTGGCCGCGGGAGATCACCTTCGACAATTATGTCAAGATCTTCACGGATCCGAGCTGGTATTCGGGCTACATCAACTCGCTCACCTACGTTGTCATCAACACGGTGCTGTCGATCGCCTTCGCGCTGCCAGCGGCTTATGCCTTCTCGCGCTATCAGTTCCTCGGCGACAAGCACCTGTTCTTCTGGCTGCTCACCAACCGCATGGCCCCGCCGGCGGTGTTCGCGCTGCCCTTCTTCAACCTTTACTCGGCCATCGGCCTCTTCGACACGCCCTGGGCCGTGGCGCTGGCGCATTGCCTCTTCAACGTGCCCCTTGCGGTCTGGATCCTAGAGGGCTTCATGTCGGGGGTGCCGCGGGAGATCGACGAGACGGCCGCCATCGACGGCTATTCCTTTCCACGCTTCTTCGTGAAGATCTTCATGCCGCTGATCGCCTCCGGCGTCGGTGTTGCGGCCTTCTTCTGCTTCATGTTCTCCTGGGTCGAGTTGCTGCTCGCGCGCACGCTCACCTCCGTTACTGCAAAGCCCATCGCCGCTACCATGACCCGCACGGTCTCGGCCTCCGGCATGGATTGGGGCCTGCTTGCCGCTGCAGGGGTCCTGACCATTCTGCCCGGCGCGCTCGTGATCTGGTTCGTCCGCAACTATATCGCCAAGGGCTTTGCCCTGGGGCGCGTCTGAGGGGATTCGCATGCCTGATTTCGCCTGGATGGCATGGACATGGCAGACGGGGCTTTTCTTTGCCCTGATCGCGAGCCTGCTCCTGCTGATGACGCTATTGGCAGCCTATCGTCCTGAGACGGAGCGTGTCGGGATCCTGCGCATTCCGACCACGCGCGGCGACCGCCTCTTCATCTCGCTTCTCGGCGCGGCTTTCATCCATCTCGCCTGGCTCGGACTCGTGGGTCCGGATCTGTGGTGGGCCTCCGGCCTGTCCCTCGTCTACGCGGCGGCGGTGTTCCGCTTCGTTTAGGAGGGCATGGCTCAACAATGCTCTTCGGTTAGCCCGAACCGGAGGGAACAAGACCAGCAAACAAGCCGGCAAGGGCGCAAACTGGGAGGAAATAATGAAACTCACACAATCTCACCGGCGCCTGAAACTGTTCGTCTCAACGAGCGTCCTCGCCATGGCGCTTGGAACCGGCGCAGCATTCGCCGGCATGGAGGAAGCTCGCCGCTGGATCGACAGCGAATTCCAGCCCTCCACGCTCTCCAAGGAGGAGCAGCTGAAGGAGATGGAATGGTTCGTGAATGCGGCCAAGCCCTTCGCCGGCCAGGAGATCAACGTGGTCTCCGAGACGATTACGACCCATGAATACGAGGCAAGGACCCTTGCCAAGGCGTTCTCGGAAATCACCGGCATCAAGCTCACCCACGACCTGATCCAGGAAGGCGACGTGGTGGAGAAGATCCAGACGCAGATGCAGTCGGGCCGCAACATCTACGATGCCTGGGTCAACGACTCCGATCTGATCGGCACCCACTTCCGCTACAAGCAGGCGGTGGCCCTCGACGACTGGATGGCGGGCGAAGGCAAGGACGTCACCTCGCCGACGCTGGACATCAACGACTTCATCGGCAAGTCCTTCACGACCGCGCCGGACGGCAAGATGTACCAGTTGCCGGACCAGCAATTCGCGAACGTGTACTGGTTCCGCTATGACTGGTTCCAGCGTCCGGACATCAAGGAGAAGTTCAAGGCCAAGTACGGCTACGATCTCGGCGTGCCGGTGAACTGGTCGGCCTATGAGGACATCGCCGAGTTCTTCACCAACGACGTGAAGGAGATCGACGGCGTCAAGGTCTACGGCCACATGGACTACGGCAAGAAGGATCCGTCGCTCGGCTGGCGCTTCACCGATGCTTGGCTTTCCATGGCCGGCAATGGCGACAAGGGCATCCCCAACGGCCTGCCCGTCGACGAATGGGGCATCCGCATGGAAGGCTGTCGCCCGGTGGGCTCCTCGGTCGAGCGCGGCGGCGACACCAACGGCCCGGCGGCCGTCTACGCCATTACCAAATATCTCGAGTGGCTGAAGAAGTATTCTCCGCCGCAGGCTGCCGGCATGACCTTCTCCGAGTCAGGACCCGTTCCTGCCCAGGGCAATATCGCCCAGCAGATGTTCTGGTACACGGCGTTCACCGCCGACATGGTGAAGCCCGGCCTTCCCGTGATGAACCAGGACAACACCCCGAAATGGCGCATGGCCCCCTCGCCTCACGGCGCCTACTGGAAGGAGGGCATGAAGCTCGGCTACCAGGATGCGGGATCGTGGACGCTGCTCAAGTCCACCCCGGTCGAGCGCCGCAAGGCCGCTTGGCTTTACGCCCAGTTCGTGACGTCCAAGACGGTCTCCCTGAAGAAGAGCCATGTGGGTCTCACCTTCATCCGCGAGAGCGATATCTGGCACAAGTCGATGACGGACCGGGCACCGCAGCTCGGCGGCCTCGTGGAGTTCTACCGTTCGCCGGCCCGCGTGCAGTGGACGCCGACCGGCAACAACATCCCGGACTACCCGAAGCTCGCGCAGCTCTGGTGGCAGAACATCGGCGATGCGGCCTCCGGCTCCAAGACACCGCAGCAGGCGATGGACTCGCTCGCAGCCGCCCAGGACGATGTGCTCACCCGTCTCGAGCGCGCAAACGTTCAGGGCGAATGCGGACCGAAGATGAACCCGAAGACCTCCGCCGAGGAGTGGTTCAAGAAGGCCGAAGCCGCAGGCACCATCGCACCTCAGCGCAAGCTGGCGAACGAGAAGCCGAAGGGCGAAACGGTCGACTACGACACCCTCATCAAGAGCTGGCCGGCCAACCCGCCCAAGCGCAGCTGATCACTCCAGCCCCGCCCCTCCGGGCGGGGCTTTTCTCGAACGAGGCCTTAAGCTCGGCAGGTCTCTGCCTGCTATGACAAGCCGCTCGGGCAGAACCCATTCCTAACCTCCAACAGGGATGTGAGCAGCAGTCCCCTGTGGCCATGAAGATTGAAGATGAACAAAAAATCAGGCGCCGTTCTGCTGGATGCCCCTGCCGAAATCCTTTTATTCCAGGGGCGTCATCGCTAGCTCACTCCCTGTTATCTCAAAGAAAAAGCCGATTTTTCCTCGCCATAGCTTTTGCAAGAACAAGCACAAAACTCTTGTGCATCGGTCAAATCATCTGAGCTACTTGCAAATCTGAGGAACCTGCCTATATGTCTTATATCGACATTTGGCCGGACAATCGGGCTGTTTCGCCTTGGCATGCCAGGCGCACGTTCAGACACTTCTCCCAAACATCGACGAACCCGAGCGTAAGGGCGTGCTTCGGCATGTCCTGCTGCTCACGTGCACTAACGTATAGCCTAAGGATATTCCCATGATTACGGGCACCGTAAAATTCTACAACGACCAAAAGGGCTTCGGCTTCATCCAGCCTGACGACGGCAGCAAGGACGTGTTCGTCCACGCAACGGCCCTGGAGCGCGCCGGCCTCCGTGGTCTCGTCGAGGGTCAGAAGGTCTCCTTCGATACCGCTGAAGACCGCCGCTCCGGCAAGGTCGCCGTCAACAACATCCAGACGGCCTAATGATGAACGGCGCAGATTTTTGCGCTGAACACGAAGCCGCTCCCTATGGGAGCGGCTTTTCTTTTCTAGCGACTTGTCTTGGTGATTGAACCTGTGAGGACCCAATGAGCATGTTCCGAAAGGCCTCTCCTGCAAAGTCAGTGATGTTTGCAGTAAACTACGACAACGCCCGCACGGCCTATCTTTGGGTCGACAATCCCGCGAAGGCGGCCGACGCACGGGCTGTCGGCCTGATCGCACGAACCCAGCAGGAGCAAGGTGTCCTGCCAGAGGGCAATATCGTCAGCGTCAAGCGTGTCCGTTGAGCAGACAATCCGCTTGAGAGGCTGACAGAAGGATTTGATGAGCGCATGAAAGACAAAGATTTTAGTGACCGGTTGAGTGCTGCCAAGAATGCAAAGCAGGCGATGACGGCCAAGTTTCTCCAGCGGCCCGGGTCCGACGATCCGGCTGTTGTCGAGAAAAGACTGGCACGGGAAGCTGTGAGCGCGGCACGGGCCGTTCGCACGGCCGAGCGCGATGCTCATGCGGCCGCGGCCGCAGCCGAGGCAGTGGCTCAAAAGGAGCGGGCAACCGCCCAGGCTGCTGCAGCCGCCGCAGAGGCGGCCGCTCAGCAAGAGCGTGAAGCCGCCGAGAACGAAGCGAACAAGGCTCAGCTCGAATTGGAGCAGAAGGCCGCCCGCGATGCTCGCTACGCGGCTCGCAAGGCGCGGAAGTAGTCCCTTCATACAGGGCTGCATCAAGATGCATGCAGCATCCAAGGAGATTGACGATGTCTCACAAATTCAAAGTTCGGCAGATGGTCCGGCTGCAGCAGCCGGGCTTTTCCGATACGCGAGCCGGTGCTGCGAGCGTCTATGAGGTCGTGCGGCTGATGCCGGCCGATCAGACCGGGGAGCTCTTCTACCGGATCAAGTCCGGCGTGGTCGAAAGGGCGGTTCGTGAGAGCGAAATCCGCGGCACCTAACGCTCGTTGAAATGACGCTTTCGTCGCCTGTCGCGGAACGCGTTCTGCGATAGTTCATTCACCTCTATCGGGAGGGAATATCCTTTGCAGGTATTTGTCAGAGACAACAACGTTGATCAGGCGCTCAGAGCGCTCAAGAAGAAGATGCAGCGGGAGGGGATCTTCCGCGAGATGAAAGCCAGAAAGGCTTACGAGAAGCCGTCGGAACGCAAGACGCGCGAGAAGGCGGAAGCCGTTCGCCGGTCCCGGAAAGCTGCCCGCAAGCAAGCCATCCGCGAAGGATTGATTGCAGCGCCGAAACGTCCCGCTCGCGACGCAAGAGGTCCGGCCCGTGGCGGCCGCCCGGGCGGCCCCGCACCGACCGCTCCTGCTGCGGCGGAATAGAACCATCCCCAGGGCTCGGGCAAACGCTTCTGCGATAAGCCCGAGCCCTGCTGTTCGAGCATCAAATCTCCAGCCTCTCTCGGACTGCAACTGACACCCGGGCGAACTCCTTGCTGTCGGGATGTCCTCACTGCGCGCGGTCAAACCAGAGGCAGTCCTCATCGAATTTGGACTTTTGCGTCTTCGCACTACACTCCACGAGGCGAACCGGCACACTTGGCCGGAGGAGACGGTCATGAAAGCGCTTCGATGCGACGAGCCTGGAAAGCTCAGCATTATCCAGCAGGATATTCCAAAGGTTGGCCCCGGTGAGATCCTGGTGCGAATTCGGCGGGTCGGGATTTGCGGAACCGACTATCACATCTTCCATGGCAATCAGCCCTATCTCGAGTACCCGCGGGTGATTGGCCATGAGCTTGCCGGCGAAGTCGCCGAGGCGCCGGCCGGCAGCTCCTTGAAGATTGGCCAAATCGTCTGCATCGAGCCCTATCTTTACTGCGGCACGTGTCGTGCCTGCCGCCTCGGCAAGACAAACTGCTGTCAGAACCTGCAGGTGCTGGGGGTTCACCGCGATGGCGGAGCCTGTGAATACATCGCGGTTCCGGAACGCAATGTCGTACCAGCAACAGGCTTGGGCCTGGACGAGGCGGCGATGGTCGAGTTCCTGGCCATCGGGGCCCATGGCGTGCAACGCTCCGGCATGGGACCGGCGAGCCGCGTCGCCGTCGTCGGGGCCGGACCGATCGGGATCGCCGCCGCGATCTTTGCGAAGACACGAGGAGCCGAAGTATCGGTTCTCGACATGAATACCCGACGACTCGCCTTCTGCCAGGATGAGATCGGGGTCGACCATGCATTCGAGGTTTCGCCCGACATCGACGACCGCCTCAAAGCCGCAACCGAAGGCGACTTCTTCGATGTCGTCCTCGATGCAACGGGAAGTCCCAAGGCAATGATGAAGGGCTTCTCCTATGTCGGTCATGGCGGCACCTATGTGCTCCTGTCGATCGTGCGCGCCGACATCACCTTCAGCGACCCGGAGTTCCACAAGCGTGAGACGTCGCTGCTGGGCAGCCGCAATGCTACGCGGCATGACTTCGAAACGGTGCTCGATGCGATGCGCAACGGCAGAGTGCCTGTTGCAGGGCTTGCCAGCCATCGCGGCGGCTTCGATGAGGCTCCTGGCCTTGTCCCCCAGTGGTCGACGTCGGAGGCGGGGGTAATCAAGGCGCTGGTCGAGCTTTAGCCAGGTTGGATGACCAGGGCGAAGCGGGCGAGTTCAGGCGACCGCCCGTGTCGGGAGCTGTTCCCCACGCCTGTTCTGCTGAGCCTTTTGAGAATCCGCGATGAAGGCCGCAATGGCCTCGCGGGGCATGGGCTTTGCAATGAAATAGCCCTGCGCCTGCGAGGCGCCGGCTGAGCGCAAGGCGTTGAGCTGCTCCTGCGTTTCGACGCCTTCGGCCGTCGTGCTCATCCTTAGATCGTTCGCGAGACCGATCGTTGCTTTGATGATCGCGCGGCTGTCCGGGGATTCCATCATTCCGCGCACGAACGACTGATCGATCTTGATCTTGTCGAAGGGAAAGCTGCTGAGATAGCTCATCGATGCGTAGCCGGTCCCGAAGTCGTCGAGCGAGATAGAAACCCCCAGACCTTTGAGCCGCTTGAGGGTCGCGGTTGCCTCCTCCGTGAGCTTGACGGATTCCGTGACCTCCAGAACCAGGCGATGAGCCGGCATGCCGGACATATCCAGAGCCTTCTTGACGCTGGCGAACACGTCCCGACGCTTGAACTGCACCGGGGAGAGATTGACCGCAACAGACAATGGCAGGTCCCAGGTCATGGCCGTCGAGCAGGCTTCCTCGAGAATCCAATCGCCGATGGGGCCGATGAGCCCCGACTCCTCGGCCGTCGGAATGAACTGGAGAGGTGAGATCATGCCTTTCGCCGGATGCTTCCATCGCACCAGCGCCTCACAGCCCCACATCCGATTTGTCGCCAGATCGAGAATCGGTTGGTAGAACAACTCGAATTCCCTGTTTTCATGGGCGCTCTTCAGGGCTCCCTCGAGTGCGCGACGTTCGGCCCGGGAATCCTTGATGGACGGGTCGTAGAGCCGATGGCTGCTGTCGGGATCTGATTTTGCCGCATAGAGAGCGATATCGGCCGATCTCATGAGCTCGGTTGGGGTTTTCCCGTCAGATGAAGCGATCGCCACACCGATGGACAGCGCGACGTCGATTTCGGTGTTGGCGGCCGTGCATGGTGTCTTCATGGAGGTCTGAACGGCCGTGATCAGGTCCATGACCGGCTGCCGGCCTCTGGTGGGCCTTTGAATGATGGCGAACTCATCCCCGCCGATGCGCGCGATGAAGTCGCTCTTTCTGAGACGTTCGCGCAGGCGCCGGGCTACGGTTTTGATGATCTCGTCCCCGACCCCATGTCCATGGTTGTCGTTGATGTCCTTGAAGCGGTTGAGATCGAGAAGGTGCAGGGCAAAATCCGTGCCTCCTCTTTGCGAAGCCAGGAATGTACGCCTCAGCTCCTCGGCAAAGAACAGCCTGTTGGGAAGCCTGGTCAGCATATCGTGACGCGACAGGTAGCTCTCGCTGGCTGCCCTCAGAATGCCGGTTCTGACATGCCTCAAGCCCAGCAGGCTGGCCGTGTCGATTGCAATCCCCATGAGATAGGCGACGAACCCGATCAGGCGGGCTTCGAGGCGCTGGCCCGCCATGAGTTCTGCCACGGTTCTGCTGACAGCGATGCCGGCCGGATAATGGGCAAGAGGATGAAGGGCGACCAGTCTCTCCCTTCTGTCGATCCAGCTGGCGTCACGAATAAGCGTCGGGCTGTTCCTCGCGATCATCCGCTGCAGAGGGGTATTGGGCCTCCAAATCCGCCGCCCAAGAGCTCGCTCCGGATCCGGAGCATGAGCAAGAATGATGCCGTCGCGCCGATAAAGCGTGATGCTCAATGAGCGCGTCCTGAGATGATCCTTGTAGATTGTCTCGAAGTGGCTGAGGTCGATCGTGGACACGATGATGCCGAGGAAGTTTCCTTCGGTGTCCTTGATCTTGCGGGCAAGGGAAAGCACCCTTCTGCCCGTCGCCCGGATCTTCATCGGTTCGCTCAGATACAGAACAAGGGACGGATCCGTCGCGAGTGCCTCGTAGTAGGACGTGTCGTTCAGATAAATGGAGCCGGAAACGGGGCGTGGGTTCGAGGTGCCGACGAGCCGCCCCTTGGCATTGATGAGATCGATACGGACGATCTGGGGGAGGATGCAGGAGGCCCCGGCCAAAACCACCTTTGTGGCCTGAGATCCGGCGAACCCGTCGAACTCGTTCGCCTTGAGGCTCGCTTGCGGAATTCGGCCGACCACGTCGCCCAGAACATTCTCGATGGGCTGGAGGATGCCCTCGGTCCGCTCCTGAAGAGCCAGCGCCAGGTTGGCCAAGTCGCCCTCGGCTTTCGCGAGATCGTCGGCATACCCTCGCACGAGGAGGACGACTGCGCCGATGACGGCGGCAATCGCAATAAGGGTGCAGAAGGCAACGATCAGAGAGGCTGACACAACGGACTTCGATTCGGCCTGTAAGCGACGATCCTCTCCACTATCCGCCGAAGGTTGTCGTTATTCCGTTAACTTGAGCAGGAATTAAGTCCAACCGGATAAGATTGATGAGGCTTTTTTCAGCCTCCGCAGAACAACCCATCGACCGGCAAGGTCCAGCAAAGCTAGCTCGTTTAATCCTGGACCCAGTGATTTGGTTTCGTGCGCTGAGCTCATAAGGCCAGTCTCGAATGGGCCTCCAAGCTACAAGCGTCGCAAACCCGCGATGGGCAGAAATGACATGTGGATCCTTACATGACGAACATCCAACTTCCTGACGTCGGCACCACAGAGGCGCTGGTGACCCAGCTGAAGGCGAGCTTGCCGGACTTCGGCCGCATCGTCGACCGGTATGGACATGCGGCTCCAGCCCTCCGTCAGCTTGGTCTGGTTCACTGGGAGAACGGACGTTTCGATGCGGCCGCCAGGGCCTTCACCTCCGCGCTTTCCCTCGCGACCGAGGACCCTGATCTGTGGCGCGATCTGGCTAGCGTCTACAGCGCACTGGATCAGGACGAGCAGGCGTTGGCGGCAATCCGAGTATCCCTGGAGCTCGCCCCGGACAATGCTCAATCCTGGCAGACCCTCGCCAGCGTGGCGGACCGGCTGGACGATGCCGAGACCGCAGAAGGCGCATATCGCCGCGTGATCGACCTGAATCCGAAGGCCGCCGCCGCTCATCTCGGGCTTGGCCTTCTGCTCTTCAGGCGCAAGAGCTACGAAGCAGCCCTGGCTGCCGTGCGGGCATCCGTTGATTTGGACTACGTCAACGGCCTGGCCCATTTCGCCCTCGGCCACCTGTCCTTCATCGCCCTCGACTTCGCAAGCTGCGCGAGAGCATTCGACGAGGCTGCTCGGCTTACATTGCCGCTCGACGCGCCGAGCAGGCAGAAGCGAGCGCGGGCCATCACATTCCAGGCCATGATCGAAGGCCGTGTCCAGGAAGCCCTTCAAGAGTATTCCGGGATCGCAGGAGACGATCGCGAGGATCTCGATGTTATCGCGCGGGACGCCTTTTCGGTTCTCAGCGCCTCAGGTCACCTGGAAGCGGCCGCCGAAATCGGCCGGATGCGTCTAGCCGAGAAGCCCGACGATCCGGTCCGGCGCTATCTCCTCGATGCCGTTGTCGGGCGCACCATGGCGGCTGCTCCCACCGAATATATCGAACAGTATTTCGATCAGTTCGCTCCGCAGTTCGACAGCAAACTGCTTGGGACGCTCCAATACGATGCCCCAAGCCAGATGGCGAAGCTTGTGGCCGGGCACCGGGACCGCTTCAACCGGATGCTCGACCTGGGCTGCGGCACCGGCCTTGCGGCCGAGGAGCTGATGCGATTCGGCTCGACCCTTATCGGGGTCGATCTCTCCTCCGGCATGCTGGCAGAGGCGGCAAAGCGAGGCGGATACGCCGAACTCGTCAAGTCAGAGGCAGTCGCCTATCTTCAAACAACGCAAGACCGCTTCGATCTCATCTTCGCTGCGGATTCGCTGATCTATTTCGGCGACCTCGGACCGCTGCTGCGCGCCGCTGCCGGCGCCATGGTACAAGGGGGGCTGCTCGCCCTGAGCATCGAGGTTGCAGAAGGACAAAGCTTCACGCTGCGACCGTCCGGTCGTTTTGCTCATTCTCTTGAGCACCTCAAGACGGCGGCCACCGACTTCGTTATTCTGGAGTCCGTGGAAAGCCACATCCGGCTTGAGGCAGGTCGCCCGGTGCCCGGACTATACGTCATCCTGGAGAGGCACTGACGAGGCACAAAGCTGCTGATCTGCATATGCCGGCCGGAACTCCTGGAGCGAGCGCTCTTGGGGTTCCGTTTACCCTCGTTTCCTGCTCCCCGGCCCTGGAGCAAGTTATCTGACCCGAAGGGGTTGAGTTCCGCCACGCACCATAGAAAGATGCTGTCAGGGGTTTATGGAAGAGGATCGGCCAATGCGGGTCGTTGCCTTCGTCGCCTGCCTCGTCATCCTGGGCGCCGTCTTGCGCCCTGAGGCATCCCTCGCGCAAACAAGCGGACCACCGGAGTACCGCTCCCTTTATCCAGCGCAAGGGGAGCATGCGCGACCCCATGCGGTCACGGCCGGAACAGCAGCGCCAGCCACGACGGCAGAGCCGACGCCTGTCCCCCCAACCTTCTACTCGGTCAGCCAACTGGGCGATCATCTGCATGCGGTCCGATGGGAGCTGGCCATCGTGGGCGCGGCCATCGTCACCGTCGGCATCATGGACTGGGATTGGGGCAACGGCTCGGGGTTCCAGACCATCGAGGAAGGATGGTTTTCCAAGAACACCCGGCACGGCGGAATGGACAAGATCGGCCATTCGTTCTCAACCTACGTTATCGCCGACCTCCTGACGGACAGGATCCGGGCCAATGCCTCTAATCCAGCAGGTGCCCCGATCACGGCCTCGCTTGTCGCGTTCGGGATCATGGGACTGGTTGAGACCCTGGATGGTTTCACGGGAAGGCACCGCTTCTCGCGCGAGGACATCGTGGCGAACGGCGTCGGTGCGCTCTTCTCAGTCTTCCGGAACTCCATCCCCGGGCTGCGGGAGAAGCTCGACTGGCGGATCATGTACACGCCTGCAAGCTTCGAGCGGCCGGGCGTCACAGGCGAGAACGGCATTCTCCCTCCGTACGAGCGCCAGCGCTACATCATGGCCCTGAAGGGCAGCGGGTTCGAAACGCTCAAGAATACGCCTCTGCGATACGTTGAACTGCACGCCGGCTTCGATGCGCGCGGGTTCGAGGACAAGGAGCGCGAGCTCGGCTACCCGATCGAGCGATCCTTTTATGTCGGGGTGGGGCTGAACCTCAACGAGGTTCTCTTCGGAAGCGGACCCTATCCGAACTTCGCCAGGTACAGAGACACGCTGCCGGGCTGGGCCGCACGGAAGACACTTGAATACGTCCAGGTGCCGTATACGTCCGTCTATCACGAGAACCGCTTCTCGACGGTGCGGCGTGCGAACACGACACCGAGGGAACAGGTGCGGTGAGCGGGCGTTATTGCCGGATCACAGGAAACGCCTGCATGAGCACAGCCGCACTCCGCCCCATCGCAGCCGCCGTCATGTCATGCGCCATTGCCGCACTGACTTGGAGTTCCGTGCAGGCTGCCGAGACCGACTTCCTCGGACGCTTCCGAGGCACTTGGTCCGGCTCCGGCCAGGTTCAGCGCGAAGGCAATTCCCAGCCGCGGCAGGTGACCTGCTCCGTGACCGGAAACCCTTCCGAGAACCGGATCAGCGCCCAGGGCAATTGCCGCGCCGCTCTCATCTTCAGCCGCCCGATCGGGGTTGATCTCGCCTATGATGCCCGCTCCAGCACCTATCGCGGCACCTATACCGGCGCCCGGATCGGTCCCGCTCGTCTCAGCGGCACGCGCAACGGCGACACGGTGAACCTGAGGATCGAATGGCCGCGTCCGGTCAACGGCGACATGCAAGCCTCGATGGTCATCCGCAACGATGGCAGGGGCACACTGCGCATCACGGTCGCGGATAATCTCACTCCCGGCGGCCCGGTCCAGCAGACCTCCGAGATCGTTCTGGCGCGCCAGTAACCGGCGCCACTCGGGCCTGCCGCGAGTCGCAGAGCGTGAGATGAACAGTTCGCGGCGATGAGCCCGGAGTTCGCAAGCTCTCGTCACCATCCTGGCCCATCAAATACCCAGCGATGCTCCTTCAGGGCGGGAGCATGCCGCCAGCATGGACACTTTCGCGACAATTCTGGGCAAACACAGTTGCGCCGAAAAGAAGCCTACGTAGAATACCCTACGGCAAAGCGCCGGGAACAGGCGCAGCCATGGCTGGGGACTAGCCAGGAGGAAATGCATGACTTCATTCACGAGACGCGGTTTTATCGCGTCGGCGTCCACCGTACTTGCAAGCTCGATCGTTGGGGTGAAACCCGGCTTCTCACAGTCGAACTACCCGAGCAGACCGATAACGCTCATCTGTCCATGGGGAGCAGGCGGCGGCACCGATGCAACGGCACGCATCATCGCGCAGGTGATGGAGCAGAAGGTCGGCCAGCCCGTCAATGTGGTGAATCGAACGGGCGGCAACGGCGTGGTTGGGCACACGGCCATTTCAACCGCAGCACCGGACGGCTATACGATCGGTCTGCTCACGGTCGAGATTGCCATGATGCATTGGCAGGGCCTGACGGATCTGACGCCGAAAAGCTACACTCCCCTCTCGCTGATGAACGTTGACGCGCCGGCCATTCAGGTAAAGGCTGACAGTCCCTACAAGAATATCAAGGAACTCGCCGACGCCATCAAGGCGGCGCCTCCCGGCAAGCTGAAAGCGTCGGGAACCGGCCAGGGCGGCATCTGGCACCTGGCCCTCGTAGGATGGCTGCAATCTCTCGGGCTGCAGCCCAATCACGTCGCCTGGGTGCCTTCGAACGGCGCCGCGCCAGGGATGCAGGACCTGGCAGCCGGCGGAATCGACATCGTGCCCTGCTCGCTCCCCGAGGCACGGCCGATGATCGACGCCGGTCGGGCCAAGAGCCTTGCCATCCTGGCGCCGGAAAGGAACCCGCAGTTTCCGAACGTGCCGACGCTCGACGAGCAGATGGGACCCCATAAATCGGTTGGAGTGTGGCGAGGCATCGCCGGCCCCAAGGGCCTTCCGGCAGACGTTCAGGACAAGCTGGTCGCCGTGCTCAAGGAGGTTTATGACTCCAAGGAGTACAAGGACTTCATGAGCAGCCGAGGCTTCGGGACTCAATGGGCCGAAAGAGCCGCATATGGTCAATTCATGGATGAGTCCGATCGGCAGATGGGCGAGGCCATGAAAGCCGCAGGCCTGGCAAAGGCGTAGGCGGACCGAGCCGAAGCGGCTTCTAACCGACCGGGCGCCTTTACCGAAGCGAAGGCGCCCGGGTTCATCCTGTTCATGCCGGAAGAGCCCCGTCCATGCGCCTGTCCGACCGCGTTACCGGTTCATTCGTCGCCACGCTGGGCGCGCTGGCAACCTATGGGGGCTCGCAGCTTCCCCCAGTGCCCGGTCAGGATGTCGGGCCGAGCGTGTTCCCGATGGTGATAGGCGTAGGCCTCATCCTGTGCGGGCTCATGATCGCGTTCGGGATCGGGCACAGCTTCGAAGACGAGGCCGAGGCTGACCTTGCCGCCGTTCAGGGACCGTCACAGGAGGCACAGCCTTCCGAGCCCTTGAGCTACAGGCTTCGTGCCTTGCTGCCGCCCATTCTGCTTTTGTTTTACGTGTACGCCGCAGACCGGATCGGGTTCGTTCCGGTTGCGGCCGTGATGATCTTCATATCGGCCCTGGCCTTCAGCGCCAAGCTGCGCGTGGCCCTTCCGCTCGCTCTACTGGCGCCGATCGTCATCCACCTGATCTTCTACAAGCTTCTGCGCGTCCCACTGCCTCCCGGCCTTCTACCGATGCCCTGGTGATCATGAACGAACTCGTTGAAGCCTTCCGGCTCGTCCTCGCACCCGACGTGATGATCGCGATTCTGCTGTCGTCGATCTACGGCCTCGTCATCGGCTCGTTGCCTGGTTTGTCGGCCACCATGGCAACGGCGCTGCTGGTGCCGGTGACGTTCTATCTCTCTCCCATCGCTGCGGTAGCCTCGATCATCGCGGCGTCCGCCATGGCGATCTTCTCGGGCGATATACCGGGCTGCCTGCTCCGCATTCCCGGAACTCCCGCGTCCGCCGCTTACACGGACGAAGCCTATGCGATGACCCGCAACGGGCAGGCGGAGGTTGCTCTTGGGGCGGGACTTTGGTTCAGCGCACTGGGCGGTGTCGCAGGGACGATTTCGCTCGTGGTCATGGCCCCTATGCTCGCCGAGCTGGCGCTGAACTTCTCGACATACGAGTATTTCTGGCTCGCCTTCCTGGGTTTGATGTGCGCGACGTTGGTGGCGCGGTCGTCCCCGGTAAAAGCAATTGCAAGCATGCTGCTCGGCCTTCTCGTCGCCTGCATCGGGATGGAAAACCCCGGCGGCGTGCCTCGCTTCACATTCGGGGTCGCGGAGCTCCTCGGCGGCATCGAGCCGATCCCGGCCTTGGTCGGCGTCTTTGCCGTGTCGGAGGTTATCCGCGCCATCGTCTCGCCTGAACCACCTCCCCTGCCGTCCCGCAGGTTTGGCAGCATCCTGGCCGGTCAACTCGCCCTCACCCGCAAATACTGGCGGCAGATGACCCGGGGCAATGTCGTTGGCATCATCATCGGCGTTCTGCCGGGAGCGGGCGCAGATATGGCGGCCTGGGTGAGCTATGCCATGTCCAAACGGTTCTCCAAGGAACCGAAGAAGTTCGGTACCGGGCATCCGGAGGGGCTCGTCGAAGCGGGAGCAAGCAACAACGCGAGCCTTGCAAGCGGCTGGGTGCCGGCACTGTTGTTCGGCATACCCGGGGATACGATTACGGCTATCGCCATCGGCGTCCTGTACATGAAGGGGCTCAATCCGGGCCCGACTCTCTTCACGGAGAGAGCCTCGAGCATGTACGCGCTCTACATCATCTTCATTCTCGCCAACATCATCATGATCCCGCTCGGAATCGTCATGATCCGCGCGGCGAGCTCAATCCTGCGGGCTCCTCGTGCGACCATCATGCCGGTGATCCTGGTTTGCTGCGCCGTCGGGGCCTTCGCGACCGGCAACAACCTGTTTGCCATCATCCTCGTCGCGGCTTTCGGCGTGATTGGCTATGTGATGGAAAATAACGGCTTTCCCGTTGCCGCGATGGTGCTTGGCATCGTGATGGGCACAATGGTCGAGCAGAGTTTCGTCACGTCGCTGATCAAATCCGACGGGAGCCTGCTGCCGTTCTTCGAGCGCCCCGTCTCGGCCGTTCTGGCCACGATGACCATCGCGGCCCTGCTGTGGCCGGCCTTCATCTGGTCATGGAAACGCCTTCGGCCACGACCGCAGGAGCAGGCATTGTGAGGGATCCCTCAGGGTTGCACTGACAGATGGGGCCGGCATGCGGAATAGTCCGCATCAAGGCCAGCCCCATCGAATGCCGGGTCGCTCCGCTCAAGCGTCCGTTGCACGAGATTATTGAGCCGACCTCTTCACCGGCCCGCAAAACTCTTCGGCCACCGGTTCCAGGGCTGGCGGAACAGCGCTTTCCTTTGTTGCCTTCAGGAGACCGGACGTCTCGAGCGAACGGCTGAGGGCGACAATAACGTCGTCAGCCGCAGACATGTTGCTGGCTTGAACGGCCTGCTTGGATTGGTCCAGCATATCGAGAACAGCTTCGACCTGCTGGCTCAAGAGCGGCACCTCGGGGTTCGACTGCAGGCCGTTCAGCGCGATGTAGCGCCACTCATACGCATACTCGGCCGTCACCTCAGGCCCAAACCACATTGGGATCTCGAAGGCTTCTGCCTGTTGGGCATCGGCGAACGCGACCGTGATGAGATCGATGCTGCATGGATACACGACCCGGTCGATCTGTATCGTATAGCCGAGATCGCTTTGGGCGGGCACATTGAGGCGGTCGTAGGAGATCTGGCCGATGCAGAGACCGAACAGCGCCTCGGCATGCTCACGCGGGAGCGGAGCCAGGTTCTCCAGCACATCTCCTGCCGGATCGCTCCCGGACAGGACGAAGTGAGCCTGATTAGCCTCAAGCCTGATGAATTGGTCTTTGCCAGGCTGGGACGAGAGATAGCCTTCAACAATCTGACGATCGACACCCAGATCTCTCGAGATCATGCGAGCAAGGCACGGAGCAACAAGGAAGCGGCGGAAACTCTTCATGACAGCACCTGTGGAACAACAGAAACCCAGACCCCAGGGGCATCGTCTGCTCTAAAGCGTTTACAAACGATTAGCGTAATACTTTCCTATGCAGAGCGTATTACGTAGAGGACGCAAGGATAAAAACCCGGATTTGTCCGAGACTTCATGCATATCCCTTATGGAGTCAGGACTTAGAAGCGGCCGATGCCGCAGCCCTCTTCTCCTCAACCTCATATCGCAGGAAACACATTACAGGTTTGCCTCATCGATTGGTGAAATTGCCCATTCGTCTGTGCCGCGCAGCCTCTTGGCACCCGACGCATGGGAGCGCCACCGTGGTCCGAAAGCCTGATGGCTCTCGTGAGGGTCAAGCCCGTGATTTCCGGTGAGATGATCCGCGAGAACCGTAACCTTGCGAACTGCGTTGACCCAGGACAGCGGCCGATGGGCCGTGCGGTCAGCGAGGGTCAAGCAGTGTTGAGTTTCAAAACCGTCGAAGAGGTCTGCGAGAGCAAGAAAATCACCCTTGTGCTTCATCCTGCCATCCGGCGCGCCGTAGGCGGGTACGAGGAAAGCTTCTACATCGGCCTGCGCTGCTTTCTGAAGGGAGAAACAGACGGGATCTTCTTCCTGCCTCTGCAGGATGGCGGCTACGTCCGCCTTATATTCTCGCAACGCCATTCGGCAGGAGGTCACCCGATCCTGAGAGTTGATCCTCTGACGCCAGAGGGGCTGCAGCGTATCAAGGCGGCGGTCGACCCGAACAACTAGGCTCTGGCACGGCGCCAGCGCTCCTCTGGGGCAAAAGCCAACGCCTGCATTTGTGACGGCGGCGCCCTTTGCGCCACCAGCGGCAGCCTAGTTGCCAGCCGCCGGCATGCGCCGAGTAGCGACAAGTGCCAACGAGGCGATGGCCAGCGAGGAGCAGATCGTCATGATCGCGATGAGGGGCCAGACAGTGGAGCTGAGTGTCGCGCCAACAATGGGGGCGACGAGCGCGCCGAACCCGATCTGGAAGCTCCCTGACAGGCCAGCGGCGGCCCCGGCCAGATCGGACCTCACGCTCACGGCGCCGGCAATGCCGCTCGGCAGGACCAGCCCGTTCGCCACGCCGATGAACAGCATCGGCCCGAACAGGGCGACCGGCGACAGGAAGCCTGAAGCGATCAAAGCCGCCATGGCCGCGATGCTGACCAGAGACAGGAGCGTGCCCGCCAGGATCATCCGGTTTGGCCCCATCCTGCCTGCTATGCGGCCAGTGGCGAAGTTGCCCAGGATATAGCCGCTCGGCACCATGGCAAAATAGAAGCCGTACTCGGCGGGACTGCGCCCGAGCAGTTCGATCATCACATACGGGGCCCCCGCCAGGAACGCAAAGAACATGGCCGACACGAAGCTGGTCACCAGCGTGTAGCCCCAGAACTGGCGGGACCGGAAAAGGCTCCCGTAGCCCCGCAGGAGTTCGCGGGCGGACTCCCCGGAGGCGCGACTGTGGTTCGTCTCGCGAAGATGCCAATACGCGAACATCAAGGCCAGCCCGCCGAATCCGATCAGAAAGGCGAACGAGGCGCGCCAACCGAAAAACGTCTCGAGCACGCCGCCGATGGTTGGTGCAATCATGGGAGCGACCGCCATGCCCATGGTGACATAGGCGATCATGCTCGCCACCTGATTGCGCCCGTAAAGATCACGGACGATGGCGCGGCTCAGGGTGATCCCCGCGCAACCTCCTATGGCCTGCACGATACGACCGAAGATCAGCACCCCAATGTTCTGAGCCGACAGGCAGATGGCCGAGCCGACCACGAAGACGAGCAGGCCTGTCAGAAGAACGGGCCGTCGTCCCAGTCTATCGGACAGGGGACCGATAACCAGCTGTCCGAACGCCATCGCGCCGAGATAAAGCGACAGGGTAAGCTGAATGGTCGTGAAATCGACACCGAGCGCCCGCGCCATTCCGGGCATCGAAGGCAGGTACATATTGATGCCGAGCGGGCTCACGGCGGAAACGGCAATGAGCAGCGCAATGAAGCCGGGCTTGGCGGCGGGCTGATCCGTAGCGGCAGGGGTATGGGTCATAACTTCAAGATCGCTTCCGGAGGTGCCCTTGGACAGCTTGGCAGGGAAAGGTCCTTGTTGCACAAGCTAGGTCGGATGTGGGGCAATGACAGTGCTCTGTCTCCTCGATCGGCGCAACACCGCCATGCGCAGACCGCACCCGTGGGCTGGCGAGGCACAGACATCGACGTGATCGCGCCACGACACGGCATGGCCTGAGGGGTCTGGAAACAGAAGGCTCAACAGCGATTCCGCGTCAGATCCGATGGTCCGGCGTCACGGACGGAATCGTGGACCTCTGCTCGACGGCTCTGTCGCCCGGCAATGGCTGGGGCGGGACGCTGGCTTGACCTGACGCGAGACGCCGCTCGAGAGCAGCAACTTGCCGGGCCAGGTTGTCGATTGCCGCCTTGAGGGCAAGAACGTCGGCCGCGTCCGGAATTGTCGACACTGTTGCCGTCGCCGGCTGCGCGGTTGGAGCCTCGAGACCCGGGTGTGATTCGACATCACGAAAAGGCTCTCGCCTCCTCTTCCCGGGAGACAGGAGACGCCTGAACATCTGCCATATCAGCCAGAGGACACATAAAGCCAGGAAGAGTGCGATCAACACCGACGGCAGACTATCGAACATGGTTGTCGTCATCCCTGAACAGATCGATGGAGGCATCGAGGCAATGTCACAGCAATCCTCATCGTTCCGGAGCCTCGGCGACAGGGCTTGTCCCGATGCTTCCTCCAATCCCCGTCCATAGGCTGCCTGATAGGCGCAGGCGCCGCTTTGGCGAAACGGAGAAGCTGACCTTTCCCTCCCGCCAACGCCTGTCTCCCCTATATGAGATCGTCAGCCGGGCATCCTGCATGCTACCCAGCGGCCAAAGGCGGTAACTGCTCATGTTCTCCTCCCCGTTGTTGCTAGGGGCGATTGCCATAGAAGGCTACGCCGTTCTGGCGGTGGAACTTCTCGCCATCCGTCAGCTCACCCCTTATGTGGGCAATGCCACCGACACCGTCGCCATCGTCATTGCGGCCGTACTGCTTCCTTTGGCGCTCGGGTACGAGGCTGGCGGCCGGGCCAGTTTCGTCCCTGGCGATGAGGCGGGCGTACGCCGGCAGCTCACCCGAAACCTTCTGATTGCGGCCCTGATCCTCAGCTTCGGGCTGTCCCATCCCTTCCTGGCCGCCTTCTTCCAGATCCTCGACGGCCTTGGTCTCACGCATCGCCTGGTCCAGGCTGCCGCTCATACCTCCCTGTTCCTGGTCTATCCGGTCTACCTCCTGGGCCAGACCATCCCGCTGGTCGCCTACTGCTCCACCGGCGCGAACCTGCCCCGATCCACGGGGCTGATGCTGTTCCTGTCCACCCTCGGGTCGTTCCTGGGCTCGGTGGTGTCGACCCTTGTGTTCATGACCTTCTTCGGCGTCCACATCACGGTGGCGCTCACCCTGGGCCTTCTGGTCGTGCTCGCCGCCCTCATCGGCTGGCGGATGGAGGGGCGCAACAGGCTGGTTCTCACGGCGGGTGCGCTTGGTGCCTACATCGTTGCCATCAACAGCCCCGCAGCGGTCAGAGCCTACGGCATCGTCAGCAACAATCTTTACAGCGAGGTCCGGGTCGTCGAGAACCCGGCGCAGAACAGCCGCCTGCTGGTCATCAACAACAGCCCGTCTTCCAAGGTAGCCGCCCATCCGGAGCACCGCTTCGCCTACCTGAAGTTCATCGACAGGGAAGTTCTCAGGCGGCTCGAGACGGATCGGCCTCGCCGCATCCTGGTGATCGGGGCCGGAGGGTTCACCATCGGCCTGGAAGATCGCTTCCATGCCTACACCTATGTCGACATCGACCCCGCCCTGCGGGAGGTGAGCGAGGAGCACTTCCTGCGCCAGCCTTTGTCATCGAACAAGACCTTCGTGCCTGAATCGGCCCGCGCATTCCTGCGGCGCAACACCCAGACCTATGATGTTGTCGTGCTCGATGCTTTCACCAACCGGATCAACCTGCCGCCGGACCTGGTCACGCGGGAGGCATTCGAAGCCGTCCGGCAGGCTGTGGCCCCGGAAGGTCAGGTGATCATGAACATCATCACGTCGCCCACGTTCGAGGACAGGTTCAGCCGCAGCATCGATGCTACGATCCGCAGCGTGTTTCCCTTTGTTTCCCGGCAGATCCTGCCCGAGACCAGAACCGGCAGCGTCGCAAGCGTGCTCTACCTTGCGGGCCGGCTCGAGAAGGAGCCGCACGACATCTACACGGATGATCGAAACCGCTCATTCTTGGATCATTGACGACGGGGCGGATGTGCGCCTGTGGGCTCATACCGCGGGTGCTCCCAGTCCAGCAGGCTTGGCAGGCCTTGTCATCCGGGTGCAAGCCCTTAGGATAGCCACAAGCGTCGCTGACAGGCGCGGGAACCGCCGATCCTCATGCTCGCACCACCTATTGCCCCTGCCGTTTTGCTCCGTAATATCGCCATCACCTTCGGCGCGAAGGAGGCTGGTTATACGGCGGTCAAATCCATCGATCTTGCCGCAAAACCCGGGGAGTTCATCGCCATCGTCGGGCCGACCGGCTGCGGCAAGTCAACCCTGCTCAATGCATCGGCAGGGCTGCTCAAGCCCTCCGAAGGCCACGTGGAGATCTTCGGCACGCCGCTGTCCGGCCTCAACGGCCGGGCAGGCTATCTCTTCCAGCAGGACGCGCTGATGCCATGGAAGACGGCGCTTCAAAACGTGAGCGTCGCCCTCGAGCCCAAGGGTGTCGGGCCTGCGGAGGCTCGGGACAGGGCCCGTGACTGGCTGCGCCGGGTTGGCCTATCGGCTTTCGTCGACCGCTACCCGCACATGCTTTCAGGCGGGCAGAGAAAACGGGTCGCCCTGGCCCAGATGCTGATCCGCGACCCCGAGATCCTGCTGATGGACGAGCCGTTCGGCCCGCTCGACGCGCAGACCCGGCAGATCATGGGCAATCTGCTCCTCGATCTCTGGGCCGCCAATCGCAAGGCCGTGCTCTTCGTCACGCACGATCTGGAAGAGGCGATCGCCCTCGCCGATCGGGTCGTGGTCATGTCCGCCGGCCCGGCCGCACGCATCATCGGGGAGTTCCCGGTCACGCTGCCGCGCCCGCGCGACATTGCCGAGGTTCGGCTCGACCCGTCGTTCCATCAGATCTACAAGGAGATCTGGGCGAGCCTCCGCGCGGAGGTGCAGAAGGCTTATGCACAGGAAGAGGGAGCCGCCCCATGAACCGCATGAAGTTGATCCTGCTTCAGCTGGCAGTCGGCATCGCCTTCCTGCTGCTCTGGCATGTCCTGACCGCCTACCCCATTCTCGCGCCCACCCGACAAACGCAGTTCTTCTTCTCGACACCCCTGGACGTGCTCGCGCGGGTTTGGAAGGAATTTGCCTCCGGCGAGATCTGGCGGCATCTCGGGATCACGCTTCTGGAGACGATCCTCGCCTTCGCGTTCGGGGCCGGAGGCGGCATTCTATTCGGGTTCCTGTTCGCCCGGCGCGCGCTGCTCGCCGCCGTTTTCGACCCCTACATCAAGGCGGCGAACGCGCTGCCGCGCGTGGTGCTCGCGCCTATCTTTGCCCTGTGGTTCGGCCTGGGGATCTGGTCGAAGGTTGCGCTTGGGTTCACGCTGGTCTTCTTCATCGTGTTCTTCAACGTGTACCAGGGCGTGCGCGAGGTGAGCCCTGTGGTGCTGGCCAATGCGAGGATGCTCGGCATGAACGAGCGCCAGCTCCTGCGGCACGTTTATTGGCCGGCGGCGCTGACCTGGATGTTCTCGTCCCTGCACACCTCCGTGGGCTTTGCCCTCGTGGGCGCGGTCGTCGGGGAATATCTCGGCTCCTCGGCGGGCCTTGGCTACAAGATCCACGAGGCGGAAAGCGTCTTCGACGTGACCGGTGTTTTCGCCGGCATGGCCATCCTGTCCATCTTCGTGATCCTCATCGATGCGGTGGTGACGTTCATCGAACGGCGCCTCCTGGTCTGGCATCCAAGCCCATCGACAAACGGGCAAGGTTAGGCAATCCTCTCCCTGCGACAAACTGCATTCAAGCAGGGAGACTAGGATGGAACGCCGTACATTTCTCATCGGAACGGGCGCGGCTGCCTTGGCCGCGGGCATCGGCCCGGGCGCCTTTGCACAGTCGAAGCCCGAGAAAAGCAAGGTCACCCTGGGAGTGGGCGGCAAGCCGCTGCTTTACTACCTGCCCCTGACCATTGCGGAGCGGAAAGGCTTCTTCAAGGAGGAAGGGCTCGAGGTCGAGATCAACGATTTCGGGGGCGGCGCCAAGTCGCTTCAGGCGCTCATCGGCGGTTCGGTCGATGTCGTGACCGGCGCCTACGAGCATACGATCCGCATGCAGGCCAAGGGCCAGGACATTCGCGCCATCACCGAGCTCGGACGCTTTCCGGCCATTGTGATTGCGGTCAAGAAGGACAAGGCCGGGCAGATCAAATCCGCGGCCGACTTCAAAGGCATCAAGATCGGCGTAACGGCCCCAGGCTCGTCGACCGCGCTCACGGCGCAATACGCCATGGTGAAGGCGGGCCTGAAGCCTGCGGACGCCGCGATCATCGGCGTCGGATCGGGCGCCAGCGGCGTGGCCGCCATGCAGAAGGGCGAAATCGACGTGATCTCGCATCTCGACCCGGTCATCGCCAAGCTGGAATCGGATGGAGACATCGTGGTCCTCATCGATACACGCACGGAAGCCGGCACACGGGCGCTCTTCGGCGGCTCGAACCCGGCCGCAACGCTCTATTCCAAAAAGGACTTCATCGACGCCAACCCGGTGACGACCCAGCACCTCGTCAATGCCTTCATGAAATCGCTCCGGTGGCTTCAGACGGCCAAGCCGGAAGAGGTCGCGGATACCGTGCCGCCGGAATACCACCTCGGCGACAAGGCGCTCTACCTGAAGGCGGTGCAGAACTCGTTGGAGAGCTACTCCCGCACCGGCATCGTGCCGCCGGACGGCATGGCGAGCGTCATGGACATGCTCAAGCAGCTCGATCCGGAATTGAGGGATGCCAAGGTCGATCTCGCAGCAACCTTCGACGATCGTTTCGTCAAGAAGGCAGCGACCTAGCCAATGACGCAACGGTTGCCGACGTCACCTCGATGTCGGCAACACGGCCCTGCTGCGCAGGAGACGCGAGCCCCTACTCCGGAAGCCTCTGGCCGGTCTTGGCATCGAAGATGTGAAGCTTGGAGGCAGGCAGCCTGTAGGCGATGTTCGTTCCGACCGGATAGTTGACGCGCTCCACTACGAACGCCTTCAAGGCATGATGCGCCGTCCCAAGGTGAACGATCGTTCCCAGGCCCATGGGCTCGACCAATTCGACATGGCCGGCAAAGTCTCCCTCGGCCTGGGCGGAAATCTGAACATCCTCGGGGCGGATGCCTACCTTCACGGCTTGCCCATCGTGACCACCGACACGAGGAGGCGCAGGAATCCGCTCTCCCGACTCGAGCGCGATCAGCCGCTGCTCTCCATCATGGCGCAAGACGGCGTTGATGATGTTGATGGCAGGCGAGCCGATGAAGCCGGCCACGAAAAGGTTGGTGGGGCGCTCATAAAGATCGAGCGGAGTTCCTACCTGCTGAACGACGCCGCCGTTCATGGCCACGATGCGGTCTGCCAGGGTCATGGCCTCCACCTGATCGTGCGTGACATAGATCGAGGTCGTGCCGAGGTCGCGGTGCAGCTTCTTGATCTCGACGCGCATCTGCTCGCGAAGGCGGGCATCGAGGTTGGACAGGGGCTCGTCGAACAGGAACGCCTGCGGCTGCCGCACGATCGAGCGCCCCATGGCCACGCGCTGGCGCTGTCCGCCCGAGAGGGTGCGGGGCTTGCGGTCGAGAAACGTGTCGAGTCCGAGCTTGGAAGCGGCGGCGGAAACGACATGGGCCATGCGCTCGGCCGGCGTCCGGCGCAGCCTGAGGCTGTAGTTCATGTTGTCCCGGACGGTCATGTGGGGATAAAGGGCATAGGACTGGAACACCATGGCGATGTCCCGGTCCTTGGGCGCGAGCTCGTTCACCACCCGCTCGCCGATGCGGATCGCGCCGCTTGTAATGCCCTCCAGCCCCGCGACCATGCGCAGGAGCGTGGACTTGCCGCATCCCGACGGCCCGACCAGCACCACGAACTCCCCGTCCTGAATCGACAGGTCGACGTTATGAAGGACGGGCACGGTCCCGTAGGATTTGCGGACGCCTTGGATATCGATGGAAGCCATGTTGCGAACCTTCAGCCTTTGACCGCGCCGGCCGTGAGGCCCTGGACGAGATACCGTTGAATGAGAAGGAAGAAGAGGCAGGCGGGGATCAGGGCCAGCACGCCGGCTGCCATCATCTGCCCGAAATCCACCGAGAACTTCGACACGAAACCGAGCAGCCCCACGGGGAAGGTGCTGGCATCGGCCTTCGATACAAGCATCAGGGCGAAGAGCAGCTCGCTCCAGGCGGCCGTGAACACGAAGCCGAGGGTTGCGGCAACGCCCGGCAGGGTGAGCGGCAGAATGATCTGCCTGAAGGCGCGAAAGCGCGATGCGCCGTCGATCATGGCAGCCTCTTCCAGGTCCTTCGGGATGCCGTCGAAGAAGGACTGCATCAGGAATGTCGCGAAGGGCACGTTGAAGGCCGTGTAGACGATGACGAGACCTGTCAGGCTGTTGGTGAGTCCAAGCGGCGAGAACAGCTTGAAGATCGGCGCCACGAGCATGACGAGCGGGAACATCTGCGTGATGAGCATCAGCCCGACCAGCCACATCTTGCCGCGGAAATCGAAGCGCGACATGGCGTAGCCGGACAAGGCCGCGATCAGCGTCACCAGCACCGCGGTGCTGCCTGAAACGATCACGCTGTTCTTGAAGAAGAGCGGAAAGTCGCTGTGGGCGAGCACGAAGGTGTAATGCGCCAGGGACGAGCGCGACGGCCAGAGCCGGATGCCCTCGCTGTAGAGAAGATCGTTGGGCGTCACCGAGACCTTGAGCAGCCAGTACAGCGGGAACAACGCGAACGCCACGTAGAAGGCGAGAAGCCCGTAATGCAAGAGCCAGTGCGAAGTGCTGCGGGCAGAGGATGTCATGATGCTCTCCTCATCGTCTCAGCAGGGACTGCCGCAGCAGAATGATGACGAAGGAATAGGCCAGCAGCAGGACGAGAAGAACCATCGCAATCGCGGATGCATATCCGAAATCGAGCCGCCTGAAGGCCTGGGTGAAGATGTAGCTCGACACGATCTGCGTCTGATCGGCGGGTCCGCCATTGGTCATGACGATGATCAGGTCGGCGAAGTTTGCGATCCACACGGTCCGCAGCAGCACCGCAATGGCAATGGTGGGCGCCAGGAAGGGAAGCGTGATGTCGGTGAAGCGCCGCCACGCGCCTGCGCCGTCGATGGATGCGGCCTCATAGATGTCTTGGGGAATCGACTGAAGAGCCGCCAGGAGCGTGATGGCGAAGAACGGAATGCCCCACCACACATTGGCGATGATCGGTCCCCAGATCGCAACGCTCGGATCCGACAGGATGTTTTCCGGGGCGGGCAGTATTCCAAGAGCCGCCATCCAGTGCGGCAGGGGACCGACCACCGGATTGAAGAGCCAGGCCCAGTTCAGGCCCGACAGAAAGGTCGGCACGGCCCAGGGCAGAAAGACCAGGGCCTGAACGATGCCGCGTCCTGGAAAGGGGCTGTTGAGGAGAAGCGCCAGCACGAGACCGAAGGCGAATTGCAGCGCGACGGATGCAAAGGTCCAGACGAGGGTGTTCTTCATGGAAAGCCAGAACGCCGCATCCGTCCACAGGGCCCGGAAATGCTCCAGGCCGATGAAGCCGCCGCTGAAGGGGTTGATCAGCTGCATGTCGCGAAAGGCGTATGACAATCCGACGATCAGCGGCACCAGCATGATGGTCGCGATCAGGATCACGGATGGAGCGATGTACAGGTACGGCTCCAGCCCGAGCGCCAGCCTGCGCAGGGGCGCGGGCCTGCGTGGTGCAGCCTCCTCGTACAAGGGCATCGTGGACATGCGGCGCTCCTAAGCGTTACGAACCGAGAAGCGGCGCGGCTCGTCGAGCCGCGCCGGTGTTCATCCTACTTGGCCGAAGCGAGGTGCTTCTTCTGCGCCTTGGTCATGTAGTCGGCCCATTGCGTGGCCATGTCCTTCGGGGCGAGTTGCCCGAGGAGCGCCTGCTGGCTCGTCTTGACCGCCAGCGAGTCGGCGAAGAAGGCGAATTCCTGCAGGTAGGTCGGCATGATGGTCGGCACGACGTTCTTGTCGGCCAGCTCCTCGAACCATCCCTTGAACTGCGGGCCGGCATAGAACGGATCGTTCTCGGCAGACTTGTAGATCGGCAGAGCGCCCGTCTTCTTGTTCCAGGCGATGTTGCCCTCGGGGCCGGCAAGCGCGGCAAGCAGCTTCCAGGACAGGTCCTTGTTCTTGCTGCTGGCGAACATCGACCATCCGGCATAGCCCAGGGTCGGGAAAGCCTTGCCGTCAGGGCCCTTCGGGAACGGCGCCACGCCGTATTCCTCGGGCTTCATGCGCTCGGCAATGGCGATCAGGGCATCGGGGTCCTGATCGAGCATGGCGCAGGTGCTGGAGTAGAAGCCTGCGACGATCTCGTTGAAGCCCCAGTTGACGCTGTCCTTCGGCGCATAGCCCTTCCTGTAGAGATCGGTCAGATAGGCAAGCCCCTTCACCCAGCCTTCATCGGCGAAGGTGGAGGTCCCGTCCTGCTTGAAGAAGGTGTTGTCGCCGGCCATCGTGGCGCCGAACATCACCCAGCCGTTCAGGCCGCCCGGGCCGCCGCGCAGGCAGTATCCGTACTTGCCGGGAATGGCCGAGACCTTCTTCGAGACCTCCTCGAACTCCGCCAGCGTCTTCGGCGGCTCCTTCACGCCGGCCTGCTCGAAGAGCTTCTTGTTGTAGAACATGGCCCGGAGATAGAAGCCGTAGGGAATCGTGTAGGCGGTGTTCTTGACGGAGCGGCCGACCTCCAGAGCCCTGTCGTTGAGGCCGGCCGTATTCGGCCAGGTCTTCAGGTAGGGCTCGAGGCTCTCCAGGGCGCCGTTGTTGGCGTAAAGCGAAAGCCACCGATCCGGCATCTCGACCACGTCCGGCGTGTCGCCGGCAGAGACCATCGTGGCGAATTTCTCGAAGGCCTGGCTCCAAGGCAGCGACGTGATCTCCACTTTGACGCCGGGGTTGGCATCCTCGAAGCCTTTGACGATGCTCTTGAGGGTTTCCGTGCGCTCGGGGCTGGTGATGACCTCGGTGAGCTTCAATGTGGTTTGGGCAAATGCGCTGCCGGCGAAAGCGGTGGCGAGCGCAGTGGCGAGCAGTAGGCGTTGGATCATGGTCTTCCCTCTATGTTTGCTTTGACTCGAACATGTTCGACCGCTCGTGGATGACGCTTCGTCTAACTCATCTTCGCCTCCCTGATGGCTTGGGAGAGATCCTCGACCAGGGCTTCCTGGCCCTCCAGGCCCACATGGAGCCGCACGATCCGCTCCGAGACGCCGAAATCGATGGCGGAGTTCGGGCCTGCCGCCTGCACCCGCACGACCTGGGCCGGCACCACGAGGCTCTCATGCCCGCCCCAGCTGACGCCGAGCTTGAAGAACCGCAGCGCATCCGCGAACCTCGGGATGTCCACGCTGTCGTCGAACTCGAAGGAGAACAGGCCGGATGAGCCCTGCAGCCCATCCGGCAAGCCGTTGCCGAGCCCGGGATGGTAAACCGCCACCACGTCGGGGCGGTCCGCAAGCGCTCGCGCCACGTGCAGCGCCGCCGCCTCGTGCGCCTTCATACGGATCGGCAAGGTGCGCAAGCCCCGCAGGAGGAGCCACGCATCGAAGGGGGACAGCTTGCCTCCCAGGTAAGGATAGACGCGGGAGCGGATCTCGCCGATGAGCGCCTTGGACCCGACGACCACACCCGCCACCACGTCGCTGTGGCCGCCGATATATTTGGAGGCTGAGTGCACCACGAGGTCGCAACCGAGGGTCAGCGGCTGCTGGAAGACCGGGCTCGCCCAGCTGTTGTCGATGATGGAAAGGGCGCCGTTCTCGCGGGCGATCCGCGCAAGCGCCGCCACGTCATGAACATGCATGAGCCAGCTCGTCGGGCTTTCCATGTAGAAGAGCCGCGCGCCGGGCAGAGCGCGCCGCACCGCATCGAGGTCGCGGCCGTCCACATAGTCGACGGTCACGTTGATGCGCTTGAGATAGGTCTGGAAGAGACGGTACGCGTCAGGATAGACGTGCTCCACGCACACGATCCGGTCGCCGGGCTGGACGAATGCCAGGACGGCGGACGAGATGGCCGCCATGCCGCTGGCGAATCCGATCGCATCCTCGCCGCATTCCAGGGCGGCCATCTTCTCCTCGAACAGGCGAACCGTGGGATTGAGGCCGCGGGTATAGGTGGGCCGCACCTTCTGCCCGCGATAGGTTTCCTCCATCTCGGCGTAGGAACCGAAGGTGAAGAGCGAGGTCTGAACGATGGGCGGCACGACGGCCTCATAGGCATGCTCCCCGTCATGGGCGAGGATTGCCATGGCGCGCGCCAGCGGATCGCCGGAAGTACTCATCTGATCATGTCCTTGATATCCTCCTCCACGATGGCGAGGATCGAAAGTGTCTTGGCGCGGGCCGCATCGGGATCCTTGGCGGCGACCGCCTCGAACAGCTCGCGGTGAAACGGAAAGGAGCGCGCGGCGAAATCCACCCGCACGCGCGACATGCCGAACAGGATCTGAACGCTCTCGCGCATCTGCGACAGAAGCTGGTTGAAGATGGGGTTGCCGCACGCATCGTAGATGGCAAGGTGGAAAGCCAAATCCTCGGGGCCGGCGCAGCCCTTCTCGCGATGCACGGCCTCCATGATCAGGAGCTTGGATTCGATCCGCTCCAGATCAGCGGCACCGGCGCGCAAGGCAGCAAGCGCGCTCGCCTCGACCTCCAAGCCGCGGCGAACCTCCAGCATCTGGAGAAGACCGTCACGCCCGCTGTCGACAGCAAGGGGAAGGTGCATGGTCTCGGGCGAGATCCGCCGCAGGAGGTAGGTGCCGCTGCCCCTTCGGCTCTCGACCACGCCAAGAGCCTGCCAGTGGCGGATGACCTCGCGAATCGTGGAACGTCCGACCGATAGCTCCGCCATCAACTCACGCTCCGGAGGCAAGCAGTCTCCGGGCTTCAGATCCGAATGCCCGATGTACTCGGCGATGGCCCGCATCGCGCCCGACATCCGGGCAGACGTGGCGCCGCGTGCCTGAGATCCCGATCCTGCTTGCACCCTGCCCAAGCCTCCAGCGCTCGCCTGCATTCCCAAAAGGGAGCGTTTGCTGAAATTGGTCTGACAACTTCAAGGCTGGATGAAGGCGCACCGGTTGTCAAGGCCGCACCAAGGCTCGGTCGAGCGCTCGAGAAACGCTGAGGGAAAAGCCAGGCGACCGAAGAGCGATCACGGATGGGCCTCGCACCCGTCGGAAGCTGGCCTGGAAGCCGTCGTCAGCTCAGGCGGCTCAAAGCGGCCTTGCCCCGCGCGGCAAGACTTTCCGGATGCCCCGCCAGATGCTCCACGCTGAGCCAGCGCTCCCAGTCCAGCATGAGGGTCCAGGCGGGATCGCTCAGATGCGCTTGCGGCAACCGATAATGAAATACGGGCCTCGACCCGATCTTCTCGTGCGGCAGCATCGAGCGCACCCGCTCCTCATCGAAGTGAGTCAGAAGCGGCAGAAGATCGAGCGCTCGATTGCGGGTCGGGTTTGCCGCGAGATAATCATCCGTCAGGAGTGGCAGGTCAGGCCAGTAACCCGGATCGAGCACGCGCTGCTTGTAGGCCTGCGGGTAGTCGGGAGGCAGGACGAGAGCCCCCCGAAGGCTCCCGCGCGCGGTCTCCTGCCGAAGGCGGTCGCCGACCAGGAGAAAAGCCTTGAGAAAGGCCGTTACCGTTGTGGCGTCGAGGCGTGGCGGATCGACATTGAAGTGGAGCCCCAGCGAGTCCCAGAGCACGGCCCCGCGGCCGAACGCCCCCGCAGCCCGCAAGCTCGCGACGACCCGGTCCATCTCCGGGAGCCGCGCGATGGGCATGGGGGCGGTGATCAACTCCCGCGGGACGAAGGGCGAGACCACCGTGCCGAGCCACGCCGCAACACGTCTATCGAGCCTCAGGCCGAGCTCAGGATGCCGTTGGGGGTGGACATACCGCAAGTCGGTCTCGACGGACAGGGTCCCAAGGGAGGTGCCGCTGATCTTGAAAGCGTGCGGGTCCTCAGCCTCGCAGGTTCCGCCAAGGTCAGCCGCAAGGGCTTGAGCGGCGGCTTGGGCATTCGGGCCGAGAAACTCGATCTCAACCCCCACCTGCCGCAGCCTGCCGTCAGCGGTAAGGAGAATGGGCGGGCTGAGCGCTTCGGCCCCTATGGCAATGTCGTTCATCACCGTCTGACATGGGGATGACGTGGCCCGATCACAATCGACATGGATCCGGTTGATGGTTTCAGACTCGCGGATCGTTCACGTGGGACGGCAACCTCCCTGGCCCGAAAGGCTTGGGATCGACGCAGGATGGGAGGAAGGTGGTGGGCCCGGCAGGACTCGAACCTGCAACCAGACCGTTATGAGCGGCCGGCTCTAACCATTGAGCTACAGGCCCTTCCGAGGAAGGCAAAGGGTCGTCTGCGGAGGCCCTATCGTCACCCCGTGGCGTGACGGAAGGCCCCTGCCCTGTCCTGACCGGGGTCGAGGAAAGATCCCTCCGGGATCACCCGAGGACCCTTGTGTTCCTGTAATACATCTTCATCGCCGTCAAGCCGGTTTTGTCCTGCCTCGACGGGCCTCGCTGCCGCAGCGACGGTAGATCTTTGGGAACCATGATCCAGTTATGGCTCGTGCCGGCATAGCGCCCCTCGTCACCCGATGCCTGCCAGGAGATGGAGAAGCCGATGGGATTGCTTGTCGACGGCGTCTGGCAGGACCAGTGGTACGACACCAAAAGCACCGGCGGGCGCTTCGTCCGCAAGGACTCGGACTTCCGCAGCTGGATCACCGCCGACGGATCCGCAGGTCCGACGGGCCAGGATGGGTTCAAGGCCGAGGCCGGGCGCTACCATCTTTACGTGTCGCTCGCCTGTCCCTGGGCCCATCGCGCCCTGATCATGCGCAAGCTCAAGGGGCTCGAGGCCATGATCGGCGTCTCGACCGTTCATTGGCGCATGCTGGATCGAGGCTGGACCTTCGAGGAAGGTCCCGGCGTCATCCCGGATAGCATCAACGGGGCGGATTTTCTGCACCAGGTCTACACGGCGGCGAAGCCTGACTATACGGGCCGCGTGACGGTTCCGGTGCTCTGGGACAAGGCCTCGGCCGCCATCGTGAACAACGAATCCGCCGAGATCATTCGCATGCTGAACTCCGCCTTCGACGGCATCGAGGCAACGCCCGGCGATTATTATCCAGAGGATCTGCGCCCGGAGATCCACGCCCTGAATGCGCTCATCTACGACACCGTGAACAACGGGGTCTACAAGGCGGGCTTCGCCACGACGCAGCACGCCTACGAGGAGGCGGTTCGTCCGCTGTTCGAGACCCTGGACACCCTCGACAGGCGCCTGTCCTCACGGCGCTATCTGTGCGGCGAGCGGATGACGGAGGCGGATATCAGGCTTTTCACCACCCTGGTGCGCTTCGACCCGGTCTATGTGGGCCATTTCAAATGCAACCTGCGCCGGATTGCGGATTATCCGCACCTGTCGGGCTACCTGCGCGATCTCTACCAGACCGCCGGCATCGCCGAGACCGTGAACATGCACCACATCAAGGCGCACTACTACGAGAGCCACAAGACCATCAATCCCACGGGCGTCGTGCCCCTCGGCCCCGTCATGGATCTCGATGCGCCGCATGGGCGCGAAGGGCTCATCAAGGAGGGAGCATCGGAGTGACTCTAAAAGTGCAGGCTCACTTTTCACGGCCGATGCTCTAGGGCCGGTAGACCTCGATGGCCTCCTGGAAGCCCTCGACCGCGTGGCTGCCGAGCGGCAGGGGGTTGCCCCACAGATGATCGACGAAGGGCTTCGACATGAGAAGCGGCTCGCCAAGGCGCTTGTTCAGGTCCGCGATGCGGCTCGCCAGGTTCACGTCGCGGCCGATCACCGTGAAATCGAGCCTTTGTCCGGACCCGACATTGCCGTAGGCCGCATCGCCGTGATGCAGGGCGAAGCCCACATTGATGGGCACCGGAAAGCGGCCCTCGTTGTTGGCGGCCTCGATGCGCTGCAGTGCCCGGCTCGCGGCCGTGAGCGCCGATTGCGCCGCCCCGCCCGTATCGTCGCCCTTGTCGCGGACGATGGCGAGAAGCCCGTCGCCCAGATATTTCAGAACCTCCCCGCCCTCGTCCTCGATGGGCGGCACGAGGCAGTCGAAATAGTTGTTCAACAGCTCGACGGCGCTCTCAGGGGTCAGCGTCGAGGAGATATGGGTGTAGTCCCGCATGTCGGCGAACAGGATGGCCGAGCGGATGCGCGTCACCTGCCCGCGCTGGATGGCGCCGGACAGGATGGCCTTGTGCGGATCGTCCCCCACATAGATGCGCAGCACCTCGTCGAGCCGGTTGCTCGTGGCCCGCAGCTCGGTCACGAGAGAGAAGGACGGCATCACGAGGCGCAGGATCGTCAGCCCGCGCTCGCCGAAACCCTCAGGGGAGCGGGTGGCAAACGAGATCGCGTTTTCCGCCCCATTGGTGAACCGCACGGGAATCGTGAGATAATGGCGGTAGCCCGCCTCCTTGAGTTCGGGAATGACCGGAAAGAGATCGTCGGGCGTTTCCGCCAGATCGAGCAGCAGCCATTCGCGGGTGCGGTTGACATGGGCGAAGGGGCTGACCTGGTAGATGGCCTCGCGGCGGTCGCCATGGGGCAGGTAGCGCACGACCGTCCCCTCCTCGCGGGTCCAGAATCGGCCGATACCGGCATATTCGGTATGCAGCGCCTCGATGGCCGAGACGGCCCGGTCGATGGGAAGGCCCAAATCGATCAGCCGCTCGAGAAAACCCGTCAGAACCTCGTTCGAGTCCTCCATCCGGGCCGCAACCGTGACCAGCCAGTCCCGGAGGGCCACGGCGCGCGACAGGCTTTCCGCATCGAGGCTGCGGGCCAGGGCCAGCATATCGCCGGGAGCGTCTAGGGAGGAAGAAGGGTGCATCATAAAGCCAAGGTGTGTTGTCCCCTCGGATCCTGCAACCCGTGAGGAGGATTTCGTGCCAGAAAGCTGGTATGCGCCCTGAATGAGGCATTCGTTTTGACAGACGCCAGCCCCCGTAATAGAGCCGAGCCATGCCAAGCATCGACACGCTTTTCGTCACCAAGATCTACCGCGCCGAGCTGACCGGCACAAAGGCCGAGGGCCGCAACGCGGAGCTCGAAGCCGCCTGCCTGTCCATCGCCGAGGACGACGAGGCGGGCCAGCGCTGGTGCGTGAAGCACGGCTATCCGGGCTACACGTCCTATGCGTCCCTGAACGACCTGCCCTGGCGGGTTCCGGTGTTCGGGGACCTGCTGAAGGAGCTCGACAAGCATGTGGCGGCCTTCGCCAAGGAGCTGGAGTTCGACCTCCAGGGCCGCAAGCTCGTGCTCGACAGCCTGTGGATCAATATCCTGCCGCCCGGCGGCATCCACACCTCGCACATCCATCCCCATTCGGTGATCAGCGGCACCTATTACGTGACGATCCCCGAGGGGGCGAGCGCCCTCAAGCTCGAGGATCCGCGCCTCGGCTTCATGATGGCGGCCCCGCCCCGCAAGGCCAAGGCGAAGCCGGAAAACCGGCAGTTCGCCTATATGAAGCCGGCGCCGGGCACGGTGCTCCTGTGGGAGAGCTGGCTGCGCCACGAGGTGCCGCTCAACGAGGCCGAGAGCGAACGCATCAGCGTGAGCTTCAACTACTCCTGGCAGTGATCGGTCTCGTTCAGACCGCGGGACGATTGGGCAACCGTAGAAGCTGTATTCTCAATCATGCTCTGCGATCAAATGCTTCGGTGCGATGGCGCGCCATGCGGCTCGCAGGGCTCCCTGGAGGATTTGCTGGTCCGCCGTGGAAAGCCTGACCTTGGTGTATCCCCGGCGACCATAAGCTCCCGGGACAGGCTCGAACACCGTGGGCTCCGCCCGTGTTCGTAACTCCTGCTCTTCAGGTGGGAGCTTGATGACGCCCCACGTGGCGTCTGGCCAGCCCAGGGTTGCGAACACTTTTCCTCGCACCCTAAAGTCAGGATGCTCCATATGCTTCTCCTCAACAGCCTCCGGCAGTTGCAGCGCCAGGCGGCGGAAGTCATCCGGCGTCAAGATAGTCTCTCCTCTCGTCACGACTTCAGTCGGGCTCCATACGGAACAGGCTAGCCTCTTCAGGAAAACAGAAATAGACGCCTCGTTTCCGGCGACACGGCCGCGAGGCTTGCGCTAGAACATCCTCATGCCGATGCTCCGCGACGACGACACCCTTTTTGCCGCCCTGATCGCCCGCGATCCCTCCTACGAAGGCTTCGCCTATGTGGGCGTGAAGACGACCGGCATCTTCTGCCGGCTGACCTGCCCGGCCCGGAAGCCGAAGCGCACGAACGTCGTCTTCTTCTCCTGCAAGGACGCCGCCCAGGATGCGGGCTTCCGCGCCTGCCTGCGCTGCAAGCCCCTCGACACCAAGCGGCCCGCGAGCGGCGCGCTCGAAATCCTGCGGGACAAGATCAAGGCGGAGCCCGACAGGCGCTGGAGCGCGGAGGATCTGAAGGCTCTGGGATACGACGCCTCCACGGTACGCCGCGCCTTCCAGCGGGAATACGGCGTCACCTTCGCCCAATATGCCCGTTCGCAGCGCCTGGGCCTGGCCGTCAGCACCCTGCAGCAGGGAGGCTCGGTCATGGACGCTCAACTGGATGCCGGCTACGAGTCCAGCAGCGGCTTTCGGGATGCAATCACGAAGCTCGTCGGAGACGTGCCGGTCAGGATGAACGCGCGCCAGGTTCTGGCGGCTCAATGGATCGATACGCCTATCGGCGCCATGCTGGGCGTGACGGACGATGAAGGCGTGCATCTTCTCGAGTTTGCCGAGCGCAAAGCCCTGCCCACCGAAATCGCCCGCTTGCGGCAGCGGGTGGGACCCATCCGCTTCGGGCAGAGCAAGATGCTTGAAGCGCTTGCGCATCAGGTGGGGCAATATTTCTCGGGACGAGCGGCGTCCTTCGACATCCCTGTGGTCCAGAAGGGAACGCCTTTCGAGGCAACCGTATGGAGCGCGCTGCAGCAGGTGCCGCCCGGCGAAACGCGCAGTTACGGTGAGCTCGCCCGTTTCATAGGCCGACCCGAGGCGGCGCGGGCCGTGGCGCGCGCAAACGGCGCCAATCAGGTGGCAGTCATCGTTCCCTGCCATCGCATCATCGGCGCCGATGGCTCGCTGACCGGCTATGGCGGCAAGCTCTGGCGCAAGCAATGGCTTCTCGAACACGAGCGGAGAGCCGCCGCGACAACCAACCGATAAGGAAAGACATGTCCGACCAAGCGATAAAGGCCGAAACCTTCAAGGGGCTCCATGTGCCGGGCCGTCCCGTCGTTCTGTTCAACATCTGGGATGCGGGCAGCGCCAAGGCCGTGGCCGGCAGCGGCGCGAAGGCGCTGGCCACCGGCAGCTGGTCCGTTGCGGCGGCCTACGGTTTCGAGGATGGCGAGCACATGCCGTTCGACCTCTGCATCGCCAATCTGGAGCGCATCGTCGCGGTGACGGATCTTCCGGTCACCATCGATCTCGAAAGCGGCTACGGCGCCGATCCCGAGGCGGTGGGCGCAACATTCGCCCGGGCGCTGAAGGCTGGCGCCATCGGCTGCAACATCGAGGACAGCTTCCGCGAGGCTGGGCCCTTGCGCGAGCCCCCGGAGCAGGCGGCGCGGATCAAGGGCGCCCGGACGGCCGCCGACAGGCTCGGAATCCCGGCCTTCGTGAACGCCCGCACAGATGTGTTCCTTCTGGCGGACCGCAGCAGCCATGACGAGGGCTTGGTGGCGCAGGCGATCGAGCGCGGCCGCGCCTATGCGGATGCGGGCGCCGACGGCCTGTTCGTGCCGGGCTTGGCCGACGAGCGGCTGATCGGCCTCGTGGTCGAAGGCTCGCCCCTGCCGGTGAATGTGATGTTCAACGCAAGCATGCCGCCTGCCGCCAGGCTGGCGGAGCTCGGCGTGGCGCGGATCAGCCATGGGCCGGGGCCATACCGCCTGGTCATGAAGGCTCTGGAGGATGCCGCACGCGCGGCTCTCGTCTAGGAAGACCTGCCCTCGCGCCCTCTCAGGCGCGAGGCTTCTCAATTTTCGGCAGGAAATAGGCCAGGAGCCCGATGGCCGGCAGGAACGAGCAGACCTTGTAGACGGTCTCGATGCTGGTCATGTCCGCAAGCTGCCCCAGGGCCGCGGCGCCCAGGCCGCCCATGCCGAAGGACAGTCCGAAGAACAGCCCTGCGATCATGCCGACCCGGCCCGGCACCAGCTCCGTGGCGTAGACCAGGATGGCCGAGAAGGCGGAGGCCAGAACCACGCCGATGATGACGCTCAAGACCGCCGTCCAGAACAGGTTGGCATAGGGCAGGAGGAGCGTGAACGGCAGGACGCCCAGGATCGAGATCCAGATCACGTAGCGGCGCCCGATCCTGTCGCCGACGGGACCGCCGAGAACCGTGCCGGCCGCCACCGCCCCCAGGAAGATGAACAGGTAGACCAGCGCGCTCTGCTCCGAGAGCTGGAACTTGGCCATCAGGTAGAACGTGAAATAGCTCGTCAGCCCTGCCATGTAGAAGTTCTTCGAGAAGACCAGCAGCATCAGGATGGTGATCGAGACGATGACGCGGTTCCTCGACAGGGGGGACCTGACCTCAGCGGTGCGGGGCTTCGCCCGCATCTCCGTGAGCTTCGCCTGATACCAGCGCCCGACCGTGAACAGGATCGCCATGGCGAGCAGAGCAAAGCCCGAGAACCAGGCGATGCTGCCCTGCCCGAACGGCACCACGATAAAGGCCGCCAGCAGCGGCCCCAGGGCCGTGCCGGCATTGCCGCCGACCTGGAACACCGATTGCGCGAGACCGTAGCGTCCGCCGGACGCCATGCGGGCGACGCGGGAGGATTCCGGGTGGAACACCGAGGAGCCCATGCCGACGAGCGCGGCCCCCAGGAGCAGCAGCGGATAGCTATGCGCCTGCGACAGCGTCAGCAGGCCGATCAGGGTGAAGCCCATGCCGATGACGAGGGAGAACGGTTGCGGCCTGCGGTCGGTGAAGGTGCCGACGAGAGGCTGCAGCAGCGACGCGGTCACCTGGAACGTGAGCGTCAGCAGCCCGATCTGCCCGAAATCCAGGTGAAAGCTTTCCTTGAGGATCGGGTAGATCGCCGGCAGCAGCGACTGGATGAGATCGTTCAGAAGGTGGGAAACGCTGATGGCCGCCAGGATCGGAACCGCCACCCGTTCCGCCGTGGTTCGAATGGGCGCAGCCGATATGGCGGGGGATTTCGTATCCATTTGACGTTCTTCATTATGCGGCCAAGCTCAAGCCCGGCTCGACTGCGGCGTTTCCAAGCTGGCTATAAACCAGATCATGGTGCCGATCCCGCGCTGATCTTGCAATGCAGGGTCACGGTTCCGGCAAGGCCGCGAATGCAACATAGTGTCACATAAGCCACAACTTCTTCTTATTTGGCGTATAGTCGAGACGCTCAAGCAATAAGCCCGGAACACCGGGCAAAACAGATAAGTCAAAGGGGATTTCATGTCACAGGCGACCGTCTACGAGCAGTTCATGCTCGAACTGGTGAACGCGGAACGCGCGAAGGCGGGCGCGCAGCCGCTGGTCTTCAACAGCAGCCTCAACGACTCGGCGGATTCCCACAGCAACTGGATGATCTCGGCCGACGTCTTCTCCCACACGGGCGTCGGCGGCTCGGATCCCTTCCAGCGGATGCAGAAGGCCGGCTACAGCCTCATCGGGGCCGGAGCGACGGCAGGCGAGAACATCGCCTATGTCAGCACCCGTGCCCCCACGGGCCTCGGGGACGAGGTGCAGCTGCTTCACACCAACCTGATGAACAGCCCGGGCCACAAGGCCAATATCCTCAACGGAAGCTTCCGCGAGATCGGCATCGGCTTCAACACCGGCGATTACCAGGGCTTTGACGGCGCCTTCGTCACCCAGAACTTCGGCCGGACCGGCTCGAGCGTGTTCCTCACCGGCGTCGCCATGGACGACAAGGACGGCGACCGCTTCTACGACATCGGCGAAGGCCTCGGCGGCCTTACCGTGACCGCCGTCAGCTCGACCGGCGCCCGCTATACCGCCACCACGCAAGACGCAGGCGGCTACAGCCTCGCCTTGAGCGCCGGCACCTACACGATCACCTTTTCGGGCGGCGCAATGACCGCCGTGACCAAGCAGGTGACGGTCGGCAGCGCGAACGTGAAGCTCGATCTGATCGATCCCGTAACGGGTCCGGTGACCACCCCTGGCCCGACCTCGGCCTCCGATGCCCTTTACGGCACGACCGGAGGCAATACGATCAAGGGCCTGGGCGGCGACGACACGATCTCCGGCAGAGCCGGCCACGACAAGCTTCATGGCGGCAGCGGCAACGACGCCCTCGCAGGGGACAGCGGCAACGACCGGCTTTACGGCGACAGCGGCAGGGACACGCTGACCGGAGGCGCCGGCAAGGACACGCTCACCGGCGGCTCCGGCGCGGATGCCTTCCGCTTCAAGGGCAAGTGGAGCGCGGACAAGATCGTCGACTTCAGGAACAGCAGCGACCGGATCGACCTGCGCGGCAACGGCCTGAGCTTCAAGGAGCTCAGCATCGCGAAGGGCCATGGCGACAGCGACGGCGTGGCGGACGACGTGATCATCAAGGCCGACGGCCAGTCCATTGCGCTGCTCAACGTGAAGCTCTCCCTGATCGGCGCCTCGGACTTCCTGTTCTGAGCCGCACGACCACTCATCGACCCTGAGGCGGGCCTGGAGCCCGCCTCATTTGCCTCGTCCGGTATGTTCCCGTGCTCTGGGGCTTCATGAAGACACCGGTCGGGCCGCGTGAGCCCGGCCGGGTTTTACTCGGCCGCGACCAGAACGGTCTCGCGGGCAGGCGTATGCGTCTCGACAACACCGTCATAGACGGCCCGATCGAGAACGCCTTCCTCCTTCGCCACGATCACCGGCACGAGGATCTGACCCGTGACGTTGGTCATGGTGCGCATCATGTCGACCACGCGGTCGATGGCGACGATGTAGCCGATGCCTTCGAGCGGCAGCCCCGCGGTGCTGAGCGTCAGCGTCAGCATGACGATGGAGGTGCCGGGCACGCCGGCCGTGCCGAGCGAGCCGAGCACGGCGGTCAGGCCGATGAGCACATATTGCGTGAGCGTGAGATCAAGCCCGAAATACTGGGCGATGAAGATCGACGCGATGGCCGGATAGATCGCGCCGCAGCCGTCCATCTTCACGTTGGCGCCCAGCGGAACCGCGAAGCTCGCATAGCTCTGCGGCACGCCGAGCTTCTCGACCGCGACCCGCAAGCTCATGGGCAGGGTGGCAAGGCTCGACGAGGTGGCGAACGCCATCTGCATGGCCGGCAGCGCGCCGCGGAAGAAGCGGCCCACCTTGAGCCCGTGTGCCTTCAGGAGGCCGCCATAGACCACGACGATGTGGAACAGGCAGGCGAGATACATGGCGGCGATGAACTTGCTGAGCGGCAGCAGCGAGGACAGGCCGTAGCGGCCGACCACCCAGGCGATCAGCCCGAAGGTGCCGATGGGGGTAAGCTGCAGCACCCAGCGGGTGATGCGGAACACAAGCGTCGCGCCCTGATCGACCAGGCTGCGGATGCCCGCGGTCTTTTCGCCGAGCGACACGAGCGCAGCCCCCACGATGCCGGAGAAGAACAGCACCTGCAGCACGTTGGTGTCGGCCATGGCCTTGATCGGGTTCGTCGGCACGATGCCGATCAGCACCTCAAGCGGCGTCGGGATGGTGCGCGGCTTCACCTCGCCGAGCGGCAGGTTCGAGAGGCCGAGGCCGGGATCGATCAGGTGGCCGAAGGCAATGCCCACCAGCACCGCAACCGCCGATGTGGCGATGAACCAGAACAGGGTGCGCAAGCCGAGGCGCGCCACGTTGCCGGCCTCGGCCAGCCTCGCCACGCTCGACGTGATGGTGAAGAACACGAGCGGGATGACGATCATTCGCACGAGGTTCAGGTAGATGTCGCCCAGCGGCTTGAACCAGACGGCCGCCTGCTCGCCGGCCAGAACGCCCGCCAGGATGCCCAGGGCAAAGCCCACCGCGACCCGCTGCCAGAGCGGGCGCGCAAACCACAACTGAAACATGTTGATTGCCTTGCATTTACGATCTTGCTTGCAAAATAGGCGGATCCTCGCAGCAGCGCAAATGCCGCAGGCGCAGGGCTGAGGCCGGGCAGCCGCATGGATGACGGGGCTCACAATGGCGTGTGGCCTGTTGTGGGCGCGGAACGAGGGTCCATTTCGGTTCTTGTCCCGCAGCAACGGAATATCCGAACGGTCTATGCTTTCGCTCTCGAGCCTTCATCCACGAAACCTCGCCCTCACCCTCTGCCTCATGGCAGCGGGTGCTCTCGGCGCCTCCGCGCAGCCCGCCCCTCCCCCGGCGGCTTCGGCGCCCGACAGGAAGCTGATCGAAGACACGGTCGCCCGAGCCGGGGATCTTCCGAATCTCCGCTCGTTCATCGTGTCTCACAACGGAACCGTGCTGGCCGAGCAAGCTTTTCGGGGCCCCAGGCCCGATCGGCCGACGAACATCAAATCGGCCTCCAAGACCATCATGTCGGCCCTCGTGGGGATCGCCATCGACCGTGGCATCCTGCAGGGCGTGGACCAGCCGGTTGCATCGATCCTGGCGCAGAGCATCCCGGCGGAGGCCGATCCGCGGGTCAGGCAGATCACCATCGGCCATCTGCTGTCCATGCGGGCCGGGCTGGAGCGCACGTCAGGCCGCAACTACGGCGCCTGGATCAGCAGCGGCAACTGGGTTCGCGACGCCCTCGCGCGGCCCTTCGTGGACGAGCCCGGCGGACGCATGCTCTATTCCACGGGCAGCTCGCATCTGCTCTCGGCGGCGCTCACGCGCGCCTCGAAGCGCAGCACCCTGGAGCTGGCCCGCGAATGGCTGGGCGGGCCGCTCGACATCAGGATCGCTCCCTGGACCCGCGATCCGCAGGGCATCTACCTCGGCGGCAACGAGATGGCCCTCTCGCCCCGCGCGCTGCTGCGCTTCGGCGAGATGTACCGCCAGGGCGGCGTGATCGACGGCAAGCGCGTGGTCTCGGAGAACTGGATCAGGGAATCCTGGACGCCGCGCACATCGTCGCCGTTTACCGGCGACTCTTACGGCTATGGCTGGTTCATGCGCGAGATGCGCGGGCACATGGCCCATTACGCCTGGGGCTTCGGCGGGCAGATGCTCTACGTGATCCCGAGCCTCGGGCTGACGGTGGTCATGACCTCCGACCCCACCTCGCCCTCGCGGGAGGACAACCACATCGGCCAGCTCCACGCCCTGGTCGCGGACGGCCTCGTGCCGGCGCTTCTGCCGAAGCCGGAGCACCGGACGGGGAGCATCGCCCCAACCGATCCAGCGCCGATGCCGTGATTACTCCAGCAGCTTTCCAAGCACCATCGGCAGAAGAAGCGCGGTGACGAGCGCGTTGAGCCCCATGGCAATCCCCGCGAAGGTGCCGGCGAGCGAATTGACCTGAAAGGCGCGGGCCGTCCCGATCCCGTGGGAGGCCAGCCCCACGGCAAAACCGCGGGCGCGCCAGTCCTTCATGCGCAAGGCGTTCATCAGCGGCGTGACCGTGATGGCCCCGATGACGCCCGTGAGGATGACCAGGATCGCGGTCAGCGCCGGGTCGCCGCCCAGCATCTCGGCGATGCCCATGCCCACGGGAGCCGTCACGGATTTCGGCGCCAGCGAGATAAGGACAGTGTTCGGAATGCCGAAGAGCTTTGCGATGGCAACCGCCGACACGATGGCCGTGACCGAGCCCACCACCAAGGCCAGCACCATGGGAGCAATCGCCCGCAGCACGATGCGCCGGTTCTCGTAGAGCGGGATTGCCAGGGCCACGGTGGCAGGCCCCAGCAGGAAGTGCACGAACTTCGCGCCTTCGAAATAAACCGGGTACGAGGTTCCCGTGCCCCAGAGAACCAGAGCGATCACCGCAACCGCGATCAGCACGGGATTGCAGAGGGGATTGCGCCGGGACGCGAGCGAGATCCGGTCCGCCGCCACATAGGCCACGAGCGTCACCGTGAGCCAGAGCAGCGGGGTTTGCGAAAGGTAGGCCCAAAGCGGGAAGGAGAACTCGTTCACGGCGCCCGATCCTCCCCTGCTCCCTCGACCGCTGAGCCAGTGAGCCTGGATGCCACCACGAAGGTCACGACCGTCACGATCAGGGTCACGAGGGTCGATGCCACCAGGGCGACCGCAAGGCCGAGCCCATGCTGTGCCAGAACGTCGAGGTGCTGAACGACGCCGACGCCCGCCGGGATGAACAGCAGCGACAGGTGAGCGAGCAGTCCCTTGCCGGTGGAATCCAAGGTCTTGCCGAACTCGGGCACCCTCATGCCGATCCGGTCGCGCAGGCCCAGGAAGAAGAGCAGGAACACCATGCCGAGCACCGGCCCCGGCAGCGGCCACTCGAAGCCACGGGCAACCACCTCGCCCAGGAGCTGGCACAGAAGAATGACGGTCAGGCTGATGATCATGGGTGCTTGGAGTCGGGGCTGCAGCCGCAGTTGGGACAGGAAATAGATCGCCGCAGAAAGTAGCGAACCCCACACCCGTGGCAAAGTTGGACAGGGTCTTTCTGGGCCCAGAAATTATCCCAATCCATCATGTCTCCATGGATCTCAATTGCAGCCTCAAGATCTTCAGCTTGGATCCGGTGAAGAAAAATCGGCTTTTTTAGCCAGCCTCCTATTGCCCTCATCCTCTCGACTTCGCTGACAGATGTGAGCTCTACACTGTTGTCAGCTTCGTCATACCAAGCTTCGAAGACTTCCTGATACAAGATGAGCACCAAGTAGAACTTGTCGGGTTGAGAAAAAGGCGGGCTTTAGGCCCGCCTTTTGATTGGTCTTAATTGTCCAGGAAGCTCCGCAGCTTCCGGCTCCGCGAGGGGTGCTTCAGCTTGCGCAGGGCCTTCGCCTCGATCTGGCGGATGCGCTCGCGGGTCACCGAGAACTGCTGGCCGACCTCCTCGAGGGTGTGGTCGGTGTTCATGCCGATGCCGAAGCGCATGCGCAGCACGCGCTCCTCGCGCGGCGTGAGCGAGGCGAGAACCCGGGTCGTGGTCTCGCGAAGGTTCGACTGGATCGCCGCGTCGATGGGCAGGATCGCGTTCTTGTCCTCGATGAAGTCGCCGAGATGCGAATCCTCCTCGTCGCCGATGGGCGTCTCGAGGGAGATCGGCTCCTTGGCGATCTTGAGCACCTTGCGCACCTTCTCCAGGGGCATGGCGAGCTTTTCGGCCAGCTCCTCCGGGGTCGGCTCGCGGCCGATCTCGTGCAGCATCTGGCGCGAGGTGCGCACGATCTTGTTGATCGTCTCGATCATGTGCACCGGGATGCGGATCGTGCGGGCCTGGTCGGCGATCGAGCGGGTGATCGCCTGCCGGATCCACCAGGTGGCGTAGGTGGAGAACTTGTAGCCGCGCCGGTACTCGAACTTGTCGACCGCCTTCATGAGGCCGATATTGCCCTCCTGGATCAGGTCCAGGAACTGCAGGCCGCGGTTCGTGTACTTCTTGGCGATCGAGATCACGAGGCGCAGGTTCGCCTCGATCATTTCCTTCTTGGCCTGGCGCGCCTCGCGCTCGCCCTTCTGCACCATCATGACGATGCGGCGGAACTCCTGGATCTCCAGGCCGGTCTCGCTCGCCAGGTTATGGATGTTCTCGCGCAGGTCGTGGATGCCGTCCTTCGCCTTGGCGACGAAGTCCTTCCAGCCCCTGCCGCCGAGCTTGGACACGCGCAGCACCCATTTCGGGTCGAGTTCCCAGCCCTGGTAGTGGCGCAGGAACTCCTCGCGGGCGACGCCGTGGCTCTCGGCCAGGCGCATCAGGCGGCCCTCATGGGAGATGAGGCGCTTGTTGATGTCGTAGAGCTGCTCGACCAGGGCCTCGATGCGGTTGTTGTTCAGCGACAACGACTTCACCGACGCGACGATATCCGCCTTGAGCTCCTTGTACTTGCGCTCCTGGGCAGGCGTCAGCTGCTTGTTCTGCAGGCGCTGCTCCACGTGCTCCACCTGGAGGCGGCGCAGCTTCTTGTAGTTGTCGGCGATGGAGTCGAAGGTTTCGAGAACGCGCGGCTTCAGCTCGGCCTCCATGGCCGAGAGCGACACGTTGTTCTCCATGTCGTCGTCGTCGAGGTCGCCCTCGGGCGGGGTCATGCCCTCCTCGCCCTCGGGGGTCTCCTCCTCGGCCTCGCCGTCGCCCAGGGCGTCCACCTTGGGGGCGCCCTTGCCGTCGGGGCCCGCATAGGTGGCCTCGAGATCGATGATGTCGCGCAGCAGCACCCGGCCCTCGACGAGCTCGTCGCGCCAGATGATGATGGCCTGGAAGGTCAGCGGGCTTTCGCACAGGCCCGCGATCATCGCCTCGCGGCCGGCCTCGATGCGCTTGGCGATGGCGATTTCGCCCTCGCGGGAGAGAAGCTCCACCGAGCCCATCTCGCGCAGGTACATGCGCACCGGGTCGTCGGTGCGGTCGGTGGGCTCCTTGGCCGTGGTCTCGCGAACGGCGACGGCGCGGGTCTGGGAAGCCTCGACGAGGTCGCCGCCTTCGGCTTCCTCCTCGTCAGCGGCCTCAGCCTTCTCGCCTTCTTCGGTTTCCTCGGACTCGACGACGTTGATGCCCATCTCGGAGAGCTGGCCAAGCACGTCCTCGATCTGCTCCGAGTTGAACTCCTCGGGAGGCAGAACCTCGTTCAGCTCATCATAGGTGACATAGCCGCGCTTCTTCGCGAGCTTGATCATCCGCTTGACGGCGGCATCGCTCAGGTCGAGCAGAGGCCCGTCGCTCTGCTGCTCGGTCGTCGTGGTATCGCCTTCGTCGCCGCCGGTTGTCTTCGTTGCCATGCTTTGCTCAACTCCGGCGCCCCGCAAATCACCCTAATCCGGATCTACGATGCGCGAATAGGCGGCAAGCTCAGGGCTCCACCACCCGAAATTCATTCCCAACTATAAACAGCAAGTCGCTTGACTAACCGTTAACCATCCCCTGCACAAACTGCGGCAGCCGCCTCGCCTGCCGCCCTCTGGCGTGTGGGACATCAGTGACCCCCAAGGATCCCTGCATTGTCCATGTCGGCCTCGGCACCCTCAACGGAGGACAGCTGGTTTTGGACCTCTCGCAGCCAGGCGAGATTGGCCTCATTGTCCTCTTCCGCGAGCGCGCGCTCGGCAGCCCGAAGTTCGCTATGTAACGTGCGTGCGCGGCGATGCAAGGTGATCGCTTGCCTCAATGCGTCCTCAAGCCGCAACGGATCCGCATGCGGATCCAGCATCCAGCGGTCGCCGGGACGGACCAGAGCGGCGAGCCTGTCGGCCACCGGCGTCAGCCCGGCCCGGTCGAGCCGGGCTCTCACCACCGTCGCATCGGGAGGTTCGCCGCTGGCGGCCCCATCGAGCAGGAGACTGCACACCATCTGGGTAGACCGGCCCTCAAGTTCAAGGTCTGCAAGGGTTTCCGCATGATTCTGCAGCAGTTCCGGATGAACCAGGAAGGTGCAGAGGATCATCGCTTCCCGGGGGCTTTCCCCGGAATTTCCGGCAAACAGCGCGTTGCGGGCAAGCAGCGGCGAGACGCTCAGCCGCGAACCGGGTGTCATAGGGGAAGGCCCCCGCTGATCCCGCCGGAACCCTCCTGCCTGCCGGTTGTACCGGTTGGACCGGGCGTCGGGATTCAGGGCGGCCAGCCGGGCTTCGATGTCCTCCCGGTAGTATTTCTTGAGGGTTTCGTCGCGAATCAGCGCCAGTGATTCGCGCAGGCGCCGCTCCAGGGACGCCCGCCGCTCGGGCGTATCGAGGGGGCCCGCCTCCAGTTCCCGGGCCCAGAGAACCTCCACGAGAGGCCGGGCCGAGGCGAGCACCCGCTCCACGGCGGCGGCCCCGCCGGCGCGGGCCAGATCGTCCGGGTCCTGCCCCTCGGGCAGCATGGCAAAGCGCAGGGACTTGCCCGGGCTCAGGTTGGGCAGGGCCACATCGAGGGCCCGATAAGCCGCCCGCTGGCCGGCCTTGTCGCCGTCGAAGCAGAGGATCGGGTCCTCCGCCAGGCGCCAGAGCAGCGCAAGCTGATCCTCCGTGAGCGCCGTGCCGAGCGGCGCGACCGCATGGGGAAAGCCCACGGCGCTGAGCGAGATCACATCCACATAGCCCTCGACCGCGACCACCGTGCCCCGGTCATGGGCCGGCTGGCGGGCGAGGTGGTAGTTGTAAAGGAGCCGCCCCTTGTTGAAGAGCGGGGTGTCGGGCGAGTTGAGGTATTTCGCCGGAACATCCGCGCTCATGGCCCGTCCGCCGAAGGCGATGACCCGGCCCCGCACGTCGCAGATCGGGAACATGACCCGGTCGCGGAAGCGGTCGGCGGGGATCTTCCCCTCCTCCCCCGGGTGAACGAGACCCGCCTCCACCATCATGTCGACCGGAACGCCCTTGCCGGCCAGGTGATCGCGCAGGGCGTAGCGGTCCGGCGGCGCATAGCCGATGCGGAAGCGGGTTTGGGTGTCCCGGCTCAAGCTGCGCCCGGCAAGATAGTCCCGCGCCTTGGGCCCGGAGGGCCCGAGCAGCGAGGCTTCGAAGAAGACCGCCGCGAGCTCCATGACGTCATGGAGGCTCTTGCGCTTGATCTCCTGTTCCCTGTCCTCGTGGGTGAGCTTGGGCAGGGGCACCCCCGCCTCGCCGGCGAGGCGCTCCACGGCCTCGGGAAAGGACAGGCCTTCGGTTTCCATCAGGAAGGTGAAGATGTCCCCGTGCTTGCCGGAGGAGAAGCAGTGATAGAACTGCTTCTGGTCGTTCACGTAGAAGGACGGGGTCTTCTCCGCGTTGAACGGCGACAGGCCCTTCCACTCCCGTCCGGCCTTCTTCAGGCGCACGCGCTTGCCCACGACCGCCGAGGTCGGCAGCCGGGCGCGGATCTCTTCGAGAATTTGGGGCGGGTAGCGCACGCGGCGTGTTTCTCCAAACCTGTTCCATAAACTAGGGCGGTGGAGACGAGGTTAAAAACGGAATGGCCACGCTTTTTTTGTGCCCGCAATCCACAGCCCCCTTCCCGAGGAGGACGAGTGGCGAGTTGCAGCGTCAGCGCGTTGAAACGATGACCGGCCAATCTAAATAGGCCGTCTCAGCCCTTAAGCTCGCCCTGCCGTCACAGGTGCTATGGTCCCTGCGCATCAACTGTTGAGCTACACGGAGCACCCATGTCTGTTCTTAAACGTAACAATGTCAAAATCCTGGGTCGCGGCGAGCAGCCCATCCTCTTCGC